>NZ_JAPJEA010000001.1:673692-842867 GCF_030737935.1 Alishewanella sp. SMS8 | reverse complement strand
GACGCATAGCTCAGCTGGATAGAGTACTCGGCTACGAACCGAGCGGTCGGAGGTTCGAATCCTCCTGCGTCCACCATCTTAAATTGGGCAGTACCTTACACAGTACTTTAATCATTGTGTAGACAACTTGCTTGACCCTGGACGCATAGCTCAGCTGGATAGAGTACTCGGCTACGAACCGAGCGGTCGGAGGTTCGAATCCTCCTGCGTCCACCATATACGAAGAACCCGCTACGGCTAACGCCATAGCGGGTTTTTTCATTTTGACGTGATGCAAACTGACGCAGGCGGGTGAGAAGCTCCGTTAGGTTCGACAAACTTATCGGGAATAAGTTGGCGCGCACTTTAGTGCGACCCGTAGGGCAGGCGGCAGGATAGCCGCCTGTTATCCTCCTGCGTCCACCCTATACGAAGCAACCCGCTTAAGTTAACGCTTGAGCGGGTTTGTCATTTAAGGCCTATATTGTTAATTAGCTAAACGTTTTCGCCGTTGGCGAGATACTTTCTTTTGTGTCGCCAAAAGAAAGTATCCAAAGAAAATGCGACCCCACTTCCGCTCGAAAGCCCGACTGCTCATGCGCTGTCCAAGGCGAAAACATCACTCGCGCTATGCTTCGCTGCCGCACTCAAACACCCGTTTTCTTAAAACCTTGGCCAACGATGATCAGTCGGCTCGCTCTAAGGGGAATAAAAAGCCAGAGTGGTATTCGCTTAGTTGAATAGCTTGTTTGTGCCAAAAGTGGTCTTCTCCCTAAGACATTTACTAAATATTATTGGTTGTTATTACAGACAAGTCATATCGAAAGAGCATCGCGTTTCGTTGAGCGGGTGTTTCAGTATTAATCACGAATAATAAAAGTTTCTGTACCTATTACTCGTTGTTAAAAGGTCAAAATCGATGTAGTGTCAGTAGCATGAATTTTACAAAGGCTGAAAAGTCCGTTTTTAAATAAGGAATTTTCCGTCGAATAAGCTGTTAACTGTCCGAGATTGGTATCGTGGAATCAAATATTGTCTACGCTGAATATAGCTATTTGAGAGTAGTAACCGGTATTTTCTATCTGCTCTTGCCAGCGTTATATTCAGTATTTGTGCTTTGGAAATCACCATTCAAGCAGATAGCAAAGGCCGTCGTGTGGTGCTATTTGTGGTGTTTTGTTTGTCTTGTGGTTTACCTTTTCGTCCCACCAATGCTTTGGTTTCTTGAAGGTGAGGTTAGCGAAGAGTTGTTTATCCAGCTTACAGACCCTTATGGACAATTTCTTTCAGCGCTAGATTGGATAATTTTAGCTTTTGCTGTAGCTGGCACAGCAGTGATCCCAGCTAAGCTAAAGCAAAGATGGAAAGTCTAGCAGCAACAGTTAACAAGGCCAGTCAGCAATGGCCACTGCGTGGCCTGGACCTCAACCGCTACGCGGGTTTCGGCCGCTGCTGGCAGCGTTATATCCTGACCTTTAAGGAAAGTCATGAGTTACATATTAAATAATTTCACAGGCAAAAATAAACTTTGGGAAGTGTTTTGGTTACACAATTTTCTGCTTGGAGGCGTAATCACGACAGCGATAGATCCTTTGCTTGAAAGCGATTCAATAGCTCTTTTAATCACTGTTGCTGTATTCAGTGTGCTCTGGTGTATATGGGTTTTTGTAGGTCTGTGGCAATGTGCGTTTAATACGAGCTGGAAAGTGTTCGGCTATATTGCTAGGGGAATTGTGGTTTTGGGAGTAGCAGCAATTCCATTAATATTTTTCGTCGAGTAAGGGATATAACAAAGCGCTGTTTCGGACTGTTTTGTTCGCTGCGCTCCAAAACAGCCGCAAAGCGCGGCGTTAGGGCTTCAGCATGGTTTATCTGATACTTGAAGCACGAGCTCTGGATGAAGTCGTTAAATTGCCTGGTGTTACCATTTGGGCAGGTAGCAATGTATTAACGGAACTCAACCACAAAGAGTTGGTTGCAAAAGGCGTAAATGTTACCAGATTTAATCACCCCGTCAGTGGGGCAATCAGAAGCGAGTTGGAGGATGCAATTGAAACAATTAAAGAACATCATCCAACTGAAAGTATTTGGGTTCAATATGCAAGTCAGCCCTAACAATACGCAACACTCGCTCCCGTTGGTCGCTGGGACGTCAACCCGCTGCGCGGCTCGTCGCCTGTGTGCTTTGCGTTATGTACCTTAGCTAGTTTGGAGTCGTATATTGAAGCGTGTGATTAAAATTTTACTTGTGATATTACTATGCTTTACATCTATTTTTGCTGTTTCATTTTATGTCCAGCAATCTAATAGGGATTGTTTAAATATCCCTGAGTCTGAAGCCGTTGATATGATCAACAGAGTTTTCATGGCGAAACAACACCAAGCTTCAAGCGATGGTTTTATGTTTGAACATAAATTGGTAAACCTACGATATTCCCATGAATTATCTCGTGAAATAGATAGTGACAGTAGTTTGGGTTTCATTGAGTTGCAATACAATAATGAAGCTAATAAAAAAGCTCTAGTTGCAGTTATTTATAGCAACTGTGAATTACAGTTGATTAATGGCACATAACAAGTGCCTCAATTCGCTCACAAGCTCGGACAATTAATAATGGGCTATTGTCGCTGCGCTCAATATTTTAGCCGATTAGTAATTGCCGCTTAGGCAGGTGTTAAAAGCCAATAGGGGTAAGATGAAACTTTTCGATTTTCTGGCTCTGATGAGTGAAGAGAAATATCCAATTCGCATAGAATATCGCGAACATATGGGATGCATTGATGTTGAGGTGGACGCTTTTTCAGAGCGTTGGGTTGTGTCTTTTGACGAAGGTGGGTTCGTAGACTTTTTGGTCTACAGAGATATTGACGCACCAGACAATGAGAATGTGAAGTTGTTGAGTTCACTTATTAATCGTCCACAACAATCTTGGTTGGATGCAGCTGAAGACCTTGAGATACTGTTTATATCACCATACATATTTATCGGCTCTGATGGTCAAGAATATCAAATTACGGGCTTATTGCCTCAGTTTGGTGGACCTAACGGTACCCTCATTACATCTCGCAAGGACTCTGAAGAAGCTTGTTTTGAAGCCTCTAAGCTTAAAGGTTTTCAAGGAACGGGGCTCAATCCAAGTTACTATGATAAATATGACCGTGAGCACGTCATTGAAACATTACAAGATTGGGGGTGGAATTCAAAAGAGCCAAAACCCACATGGTACAGTGTCTAAGTTTATAAAAAATTGCTTAATTTTTGTTCCAGCAACAAAAAGCGTGGCCTGGTCCTCAAACGCTGCGCGGGTTTCGGCTTGTGCTACGTACGTTAAAACTTTAAATGGTTAAGTTTATGCACCCACACCAATCAGAAAAGCTAAAGGCTTTGGTTAGAAAAGGTAAATGGTCTTACGTTTTAAAACACGGTGTGCTTGGCTGGGGAGTGCCAACAGCCATTCTGTGGTCAGCGATCATGCATTTTATAGACAGCATACCTTTTAACGAAAGTATATTTCTCGCGCTTGTGTTGTTTCCAATTGGTGGGTTATTTTGGGGATTATTCATGTGGTTTTTTATAAAGCGTGAAGTCAGTAAGTTGCAACAAGATTAGTTATAACAAGCCAACTTTATAGCTAGCTGCGATGTTAAAGCGCGGCTAAGTTTTCTGCGCTGAATTTGGCGCTGAGGAGAACAAAATGGAATCGATAACACACCCAACCGCTATAGCACTAATTTACTTTTTAGGAATGCTGTTTATCGGTAGTGCTATACAGTGGACTTTTTTAATCAAGTTGAAAAAGCACCATCCGGAACAATGGCAGCACGCTGGTACCCCGACCATTATGAGCAATGGTGATCTTGTAAAAGCTTGGCCAACCACTAAGTATTTAATACAGAAACTATATAAAGAATCCAATTCAAGCTCCGGTATTAAATTTTGTGACCTTTATCGCTCACCGATGATATATGGTTACTTTTTAACGGCTATTTCAGTCCCTTTGTTTTTTGCAAGTATATTGCTATTTGGCTGGCCTCCGGCTTGGTCCTAGGGTATTTCTAACTCGCGGTTTGAATTGCACAAATTTACGTTGGCTTGGTTTTGCGCCGCTGCAATTTAGCCAACATGTTTTTGCTAATTAAGGCGTTAGGCTCACTTGGATGCATAGTGAATATTAAATTTTTTATTTTTTTGTTACCTTTCGTAATTTTTAGTCCTGACGTTTTCACTCAGGAGAAAATTTCTGACAAGCCTGATTGGCAAGCATTCTTCGATAAGCATCAAGCAACCGGCACTATTCTTATCGTTGACGGTCGTGGTTCAACCGAAAAAGTCAGTGTTTATGATAGAGCACGAGCGAATCAGTGCTACTCACCCGCATCCACCAACAAAATCCCTCATACCCTTTTTGCGTTAGATGCCGGAATAGTTAAGGACGCATTTCAGGTGTTTCCGTGGGATGGCGTTAAAAGAGAGTAGGAACCTCATAATCAGGATCAGAATTTGCGTTATGCTATGCGGTATTGTGCACTTTGGGCGTATGAACGTTTTGCGAAGGCGCTAGGTGAGAAAAATGCAAAGCGCTATTTACCGCCTAATCAGTGAATGCAGCCACCCAAAACGGCGGCTGATTTAAGCGTTATAATGTATTGCATCATTTGCGTAATAAGGAATAGAAATGAACGGACCGGCAAAAAATGGCGCTTTAATATATTCTAATAATATTCATTCGCTTGCTAAATTTTATACTGAGTTGTTTTCGATGAACGTGACGCGGGAAACGTCAGAGCTCGTTAGTCTGGTTAAAGACGGCTTTAATATCGTTATCCATGTTCCACTAACTACAATGCCTACACCAGATTTCAATTCAATTAAGCTGTTTATGGCAGTCGATGATCTTAATGCCGCTAAATTGAAAGCCGAGCAGCTGGGCGGTCAGTCATTTGCAGGTGTATGGTCTAATCCAATATTTAAGGTATGTAACATAGCAGACTCAGATGGTAATCATATTCAAATACGTGAGTTCAGCTGATAACAATACGCATCACTTGCTGCCACTGGCTGTCGAACACCAACCCGCAGCGCGTTAATTTTGGGCGTAAGGCGCTACAAAAAATTCTCTGAGGAACGATAAAAATGGCTGCACTTAAGACAAAGGCAACTCACGCCAGTGTTGCAGACTACATATCCACACGTGCTAACGACAGCCAAAAGACAGATTGTGAAACCCTAATGGCGATGTTTAAGAAAATTACAGGGCAGCCACCGAAGATGTGGGGTCCAAGCATCGTCGGCTATGGCTCATACAAGTACAAATACGAGAGTGGCAGAACGGGAGAAATGTGTTTAACCGGCTTCGCTATCAGAGGACGAGAACTTGTTGTCTATTTAAGCTGCGAAGATACAACCCATGCCTCGCTGCTCTGTAAGCTTGGCCAGCACCGTATGACCAAATCCTGTTTATACTTCAAGCGCCTTTCCGATCTAGATACAACTGTGCTGGAGCAGCTAGTTATTAACTCCATCGAGAAGATAAATGCTCGGTATAACGAAAATAACGACAGTTAACCCATTACTCAAGCTAAACGGCAACGGCGAAAAAGTTTACTACTATCATCTTATTAAATGTAAATACAATCCCTGTACGCTCCTCTTTTTCATCCCTGAAAAAGACGCCTTAAGCCAACGTTTTCTTCGCTGTTAACTTGCCAAGCTGCAACCCAAAAGTACTTCAAAAGCTTGGGTCGTTTGTTGCTGTTCACCCCATTACATTGCAAGCCGGTCAACTTGGCGCGGCCAAGGTTTTAAGACGAGGGGTGTTTGAGCGAGGCACGGTAGTGCCGAGCGAGTTACCTCGTCGCCTTGGTCGTGTCAGGTTGAGCCGGGCTTTCGCAGCAATGTAGGGTCGCATTTTCTTTGGATACTTTCTTTTGGCGACGCAAAAGAAAGTATCTCACCGCAGGTGAAATCTTGCCTCGCCGCTTAGGCTAAGTTACTGAAATGAAGACCAAACTACTTGGGGTAAAAGAGGTCATTTATAGCTAAGCGAATACCGCTCTGGCTTATATTCCCCTTAGAGCGAGCCGACTGATCATTGTTGGCCAAGGTTTTAAGAAAACGGGTGTTTGAGTGCGGCGACGGTAGCGGCGCGCGAGTTACGTTTTCGCCTTGGACAGCGCATGAGCAGTCGGGCTTTCGAGCGGAAGTGGAGGCGCATTTTCTTTGGATGCTTTCTTTTAGCGACGTAAAAGAAAGTATCTCGCCAACGGCGAAAATGTTAATAATTACAGGCTGATGCAAATGAAATTTGCGGTTACTTTGAGTCATTTATATTAAGAGATAAAGGTGTCAAGCGAAACGCCATAGTTTTGCAATAATGCCGCTACCCGTGACCATGATATTTAGTCGTTTGATTTTCGAAAATATGCTATAACAGCAACATAGTTCCTCGAGGGCAAATTCATTCGTGTCCATCGCTAACGGTCAAACGCTTCCACCATCTCTTTCTGCTGCTTCAGCGCCAAACGACGAATTGGTGCTCTGCCGGCATTGTGATTTATTACAACAATTACCCAGTTTGCAAGCCGGACAAGAAGCGCATTGTCGCCGATGTCATTCTCAGCTGGATGCAAGACAGCCACAGCCCATCTTACGTCCAGTCTCTTATGCGGCTTCGGCGCTGTTTATGTTGTTAATGGCGAATTTATTTCCTTTCGTCAGTATGGGCTTAGCCGGTAACCATAGCGAAATGCATTTTTTTGATGCGTCTTCGGTATTGTTTAATGAGTATCACCAAAGCTTAGCAATCTTAGTTTGGTTATTTATCCAAGCGGTTCCAGCATTTTGTATGGTGGCAGTGATTTATTTAAAGTTGGGTATGGTTTACCGTTTGCCAGCGCGTATTTGGGTGGCCCGCGTGCTGTTTATGTTGAAGCCATGGAGTATGGTGGACATCTTTTTGATGGGGTTGTTAATCAGCTTTGTTAAGTTGGTTGCCGATGCCGATATTTCACTGGGTCCAAGCTTTTGGGCTTTTTGTTTATTTTGTTTATTTCATTTACGTACTTTTCAGGTGATCGACCGCCATCAACTCTGGTCGAAGATTGCGCCGAGCCCGCAACCGGCAGTAGCGGCGAAAGTCGGGCAAAGTGGTTTAAGCCAACAGCTAAAATTATGCCAGTGTTGCACCGCGATTATGCGTGAGCAGCATACGCATTGTCCGCGCTGCCATAGTAGGGTGCATGCCCGCAATCCTGAGAGCTTGCAGCGTACACTCGCACTTTTGCTGGCGGCTTGTATTTTGTATATACCGGCAAATTTGTTACCCATAATGCGTACGGTCTCTTTTGGCAGTGTTACCGACTCAACCATCATTAGTGGTTTATTGTTAATGTGGCAAGACGGCGAATATCCGGTGGCGATTGTGATATTGTTAGCCAGTGTGGTGGTGCCCATAGTGAAAATCATCGTGATGTTCTGGTTATGCTATTTGACAAAGTACCCCACAGCCAGACAAGGTAAGATGAGCACGCAAATTTACTTATTGGTGGATTGGGTAGGTCGCTGGTCTATGGTCGATGTGTTAGTGGTGGCCATTTTGGCAGCTTTGGTACGGTTCGGTTTGCTGATGAGCGTCTATCCCGGAGTGGGGGCGTTAGTATTTGCTGCAGTGGTGGTGATTACCATGTTGGCGGCAATAAGTTTTGATCCGCGTTTGCTGTGGGATCAGCAAGCTGAGACAAGGAGAGATGTGTGACAGAGGCAGAGTTAGTGAAGGCCGAGGTAAGTCCGATCAAGCAGTGGTCACCGATTTGGGTAGTGCCTATCGTCGCTATCCTCATTGGTTTGTGGATGTTATATAACCATTTTCAGCAACAAGGCGCGATGTTGTTGCTCGTGGCAGAAAACGCGGAAGGTATTGTTGCCGGTAAAACCCAAATTAAGAATCGTAATGTCGATGTTGGTCAGGTGGTCTCGGTTGAATTGAGTGAAGATCTTAGTCAAGTGATGATCAAAGCGCGTATGAAACCGAATGTGACGCCATTGTTAAACGAAGCGTCACAGTTTTGGGTGGTAAAACCTCAAATTGGTCGAGGTGGTGTAACCGGCTTAAATACCCTGATGTCGGGTTCTTATATTGAATTACAACCCGGTGATGCGACTCGGGTGGTGCTCACCCATCCGTTATTAAATACCCCACCCGTTGCTTCAGCTGATGCACCTGGTGTGCGTGTAAAATTACAAACCTCTGATGCGGGCGGCTTAACCATTGGTGATCCGGTGTTATACCGAGGCTATGAAGTGGGCACCGTGGAAAGCAGCGAATTTGAACTAAGCACGCGCAGTACGCATTATCAGTTATATATCAAACAACCTTTTGACGTGTTGGTTACTGAAAATGTGCGGTTTTGGCTGAGTAGTGGCTTGTCTATCGACTTATCGGCAGAAGGTTTGTCAGTGGATGTGGGCTCTGCCGCTACTTTACTGAGCGGTGGTGTCAGTTTTGATGTGCTAGATGGTTGGCCTGTTGGTGCCGCGGCCGAAAATGGTACCGAGTTTCAGTTGTTTCCGGATAAACAAAGTATTCAAGACGGTATGTATTATCAGTTTGTAGAGTATCTGGTCTTTTTTGATGAATCGGTACGCGGCTTAAAGGCCGGTGCGCCGGTTGAGTTTAGAGGAGTGCGAGTGGGTACCGTTACCAGTGTACCGTTCTTTTTCGCGATGAAAAAACCGTTTGAAGTTTCGTTGAATCAGGGGGTGCCTGTTCTGTTAAGAATTGAAGCCGGCCGGCTTTATGAAAACCTCACCTTAGCGCAATTGGGTAATGAACTTAGCCAGGCGGTAAGTCGTGGCCTACATGCCGTATTAAAAACCGGTAATTTATTAACGGGAGCACTTTATGTCGATTTGGATATCAACAGCGAGCTATTAGCCGATAGTCGGCAACAAGCGTTGTATAACGAGCAGTTGTTGTTAAGTCGCCAAGCGGGTTATCCCAGCTTACCCTCAGCGCGCAGCGGTTTTAGTAACATTGAACAAAAAGTGCTGATGGCATTGGATAAAGTCAATAATCTGCAATTAGAAGAATTCTTAACGCAGGGCCAACAAACCTTGGCAGCAACAGAGCAAATGCTAGCCAGCAGTGAGCAATTATTAGCGACCTTACAGCAGTTTGTTAGCCAACCTGAGTTACAGCAGTTACCGAGTGAATTACAGCAAAGCTTAAATGACTTACGCCAAGCGTTAGCCGGGGTAAGCCCAGGGTCAACCGCTTATGAACGAGCGGGAATGAATTTGCAAATGATGGATCAGGTACTAAGAGAGTTACAACCGGTGTTGAAAATGTTAAATCAGCAAAGTAATGCCTTACTGATCAATGCCAGTGATAATGCCGATCCGCAGCCAAGGAAAGCTCAACAATGAAACTACATTTACTTGTTATACTGGCCTTGCTAATCACCTTAAGTGCATGCAGCAACACTGTTAATAGTACACGTTATTATCAGGTTGCAGCACCAAGTGCCAAGCCAGTCGAGTCAGCAGCGATAGCCGCATTAGCCATTGCGCCAGTGAGAGTGGCGAGTTATTTAAATGGCAGTGGTTTAGTGGTGCAACAATCAAAGGTCGAGTTTAGTATCGCGCGACAGCATCTGTGGACAGACTCCTTAGAGCAACAGTTGCAACGTCAGCTTGCCGAGTATTTATTGACCAGTGTGCCAAAGTTGGCGTTATTGCCACAGCCGACCGCACAAGTTGCGCTATTACGCTTAGATATAGACCGTTTTTATGCCGATGCGGATGGTCAGGCTGTGGTCAGTGGCCGTTACAGTATTAGCGACGAGAAACGAGTGCAAACACAAGCCTTTTTGTACCAGGTACCGCTGGCCGATGCCGGTTATCCAGCCATGGTAAACGCCTTGAGTATAGGTTGGCAGCAGTTATTACAGGACATCACCTTAGCTGTGCAGCAGCAATAACGTATGTGGGGGGGGGGCATATTTAGCTGTTTGGATGTCTAGAAATTTAAATGTCTTAACTCTTGACGCTAAGCGGGCAATCGGCTACAAGACCTATAGTAAGTATCACGCTAATTTATTTTATTATCACAATAGTTTAGACCATACTTTGTTAACTATTGTCTAACGCTTGCTAAGGTTTTTAAGCAAGCGCCACTGTGTAAACACGTTGAGGAATTTAACGATGGTTGCTGATTTACTATTTGAAGCGGCGGGATTGATGCTGATAGGCATGGTCTCGGTGTTTACTTTTCTATTTTTGCTAGTGGTGTTACTGCAACTCATGAGCAAAACGATCCAGCGTTATTTCCCTGTTAAACAAACCGAAAAATCATCTCACGTCAGCACAACGGCTGCCGGCGGTGTTTCCCCTACTATCATTGCTGCTATTAGTGCTGCAGTGCATCAGTACCGTCAAAAACAATAAACAGACCAAGAGGATACTGGCATGACGAAGCCTTTGTTATTAACCGAGCTGGTGTTGCGCGATGCACACCAATCGTTGTTGGCTACCCGCTTACGTTTAGAAGATATGCTGCCAATCGCCAGCAAGTTAGATAAAGTCGGTTACTGGTCAATGGAATCTTGGGGTGGGGCCACCTTCGATTCTTGTATACGTTATTTAGGTGAAGATCCTTGGCATCGCATTCGCGAATTAAAAAAAGCTATGCCAAACACCAAGCAGCAAATGTTGTTACGCGGTCAAAATTTACTGGGCTATCGCCATTATGCCGATGATGTTGTCACGCGCTTTGTTGAACGCGCCCACGACAACGGTGTAGATGTATTCCGCATCTTTGATGCCATGAACGATATTCGTAATTTGCAAACCGCAGTACAAGCGGCCATCAAGGTGGGCGCGCATGCTCAAGGCACCATTTCTTATACCGTCAGCCCAGTGCATACCATTGATATGTGGTTGAATATGGCGCGGCAGTTAGAAGATATGGGTTGTGACTCCATTTGTATTAAAGACATGGCCGGTTTACTTAAACCTTATACTTGTGAAGAGTTAATTACCCGTTTAAAAGAAGAAGTAAAAATACCCATTGCTATGCAATGTCATGCCACCACCGGTTTAAGCACCGCTACGTATCAGAAAGCCATTGATGCGGGTATTGATATGCTTGATACCGCCATTTCTTCTATGAGTATGACCTATGGTCACACTGCAACGGAAACAATGGTTGCAATCACTGAAGGCACAGAACGTGATACCGGGCTGAATATGGAGCTGATGGCAGAAATCGCAGCTTATTTCCGTGATGTGCGGGCGAAATATGCCCAGTTTGAAGGCTCATTAAAAGGCGTTGACGCCCGAATTTTATTAGCGCAAGTGCCAGGTGGCATGCTAACCAATATGGAAAGTCAGTTAAAAGAACAAGGCGCCATCGAGAAACTGGATGACGTACTAAAAGAAATCCCTCGCGTGCGCGAAGATCTGGGTTTCTTACCGTTAGTCACACCGACATCGCAAATTGTGGGTACTCAGGCGGTATTAAACGTCTTAACGGGCGAGCGCTACAAAACCATCACCAAAGAAACAGCGGGTGTGTTAAAAGGGGAATACGGTGCCACACCGGCGCCGGTTAATGCGGAATTACAGGAAAAGGTCTTGGCCGGTGGCAAAGCCATTACTTGCCGTCCTGCGGATGTATTAACGCCAGAGTTAGAGAAGCTTACCGCAGAACTCACCGAACTCGCGAAAACCGAAAACATCGATTTAGCCACTGATACTATTGATGACGTATTAACTTATGCTTTATTCCCACAAGTGGGCTTGAAGTTCCTGAAAAATCGTAACAATCCGGCGGCGTTTGAGCCTGCACCGGTTATGCCTTCTTCTTCTGCAAAAACAGCCGTGGCAGAGCGTCAACCACAGACTAACAATGGCCCAGCGAGCTATAGCGTGCGGGTAGACGGGAAAGTGTATGAAGTTGATGTTGCGCCAACAGGTGAATTAAGCAGCGTTAAACCGGTGGTATCAGAAAATATCCCTGGTAGCGCCTCGGTTACCGGTAGTGCAACGTTAAATGCCCCCTTAGCCGGTAATATCTGGAAAATCGTGACCAAGCCGGGTGCCAGCGTGCAACGGGGTGATGTGGTGATCATTATGGAAGCGATGAAGATGGAAACTGAAGTGCGGGCGGTGGCCAATGGTACTGTCTCGAAAATTCATGTTGCGGCCGGTGACTCTGTCACGACCGGTGATGTGCTAATCAGTTTTGATTAATGCAGTGTTGAGATAACAAGGATTTCTGATGGAAGCTATTCAAACACTGATTGACTCAACGGGGTTAGTGCACTTTAGCCTTGGCCAAATCATTATGATGTTGGTTGGGGTGTTGCTGCTGTTTTTGGCTATCGCCAAAGGTTTTGAACCCCTGTTGTTAGTACCGATTGGCTTTGGCGCAATCTTAACTAACGTACCCTTAGCCGGTATGGGTGAGCCTGGCGGGGTACTCTATCTGTTTTATGATATGGGTATTACCTCGGGTTTATTCCCGTTGCTCATTTTCCTTGGGGTGGGTGCCTTAACCGACTTTAGCGCTTTAATTGCTAATCCGCGGATGTTGTTTTTAGGGGCCGCCGCACAGTTTGGTATTTTTGCTACGCTACTTGGGGCTATCGCACTGAACTGGGTACCCGGTTTAAGTTTTACCATGAAAGAGGCTTCAGCGATTGCCATTATTGGCGGCGCTGATGGTCCAACGGCGATCTTTTTAGCATCGCGCTTAGCGCCTGATTTGCTTGGCGCTATTGCGGTAGCCGCATACTCATATATGGCGCTGGTGCCGCTGATCCAGCCTCCTATTATGCGAGCATTAACTACACCAGCAGAGCGGAAGATCCAAATGACACAACTGCGTGTGGTGTCTAAGCGCGAAAAGATCGTCTTTCCTTTACTGTTGTTAGTGCTCACTATTTTGTTATTACCTACCGCCACGCCGTTAATTGGTATGTTTTGTTTAGGTAACCTAATGAAAGAGTGTGGTGTAGTTGATCGTTTAAGCAAAACCGCACAAAACGAGTTAATTAACATCGTTACCATTTTTTTAGGCCTCGCGGTCGGTTCACGCTTAAGTGCCGATAAATTCTTAACGACCCAAACCTTGGGCATCCTGATGCTGGGTATGGTGGCGTTTGCTATCGGTACCGCTGCCGGTGTGTTGATGGCAAAGTTCATGAATAAGGTATCAAAGCAAAGCATCAACCCGTTGATTGGCTCTGCTGGGGTTTCTGCGGTACCGATGGCCGCAAGGGTATCGAACAAATTGGGTTTAGAAGCTGATCCGCATAACTTCTTGTTAATGCATGCGATGGGACCGAACGTAGCAGGTGTTATCGGCTCTGCTGTGGCTGCCGGTATTCTGCTGGCTTTAGTGGGTTAGTGCTTAACACCATTTAATCTAATGGTTGACCTCGCTTTACTGCGAGGTCATTTTTTATCGAATATATCCAAATTATAACTGTTAAGTCCTTTAGATGTTTTGCTGTTAAGATTTACCTATTTTCGGATATGCAAGAGTTGAAGTTGCTTTGTTGATGAGTAATTTTAAATTGATGTTTGTTTAACCATTCTTGGTATTTTTTTTGAGTAAATTCAGGTCGTTGTGTATACCAAGCATAACCTCGACGCCGCTCCATAGAAATCTGATGTACATCGAAATAAATCTGTCCATCCCGGTCGCCGAACAATGCTTTGTTGCTACCAATTTCAGCAAAACGTGGCCAAAGCGGCCCAGCATCAGCTTGGTATTGTAATTCTCTAATTTCAGGATGCCAATATTTTTGCTGTAGGCGGTGACGCTCAAACCAGGCCATGGCGGCATGGATCCTATTTTGTAAAATAGTAGAGGGCTCTGGTAGGTCCATTAAGAAGCTTAATATCTCAGCACTTTCCATGCTTGCTAGTGCAGGCATTTCGTAAGCTCTAGCCCAAGAAGGCTGTAGTGTTAAGTGGTGATATTGTGCTGCCCACAAACTATAACCCTGACTATCACATTGTTGTAATCTAATTACCAACTTTATTGCTTTTTCTAGAGCTAACTCAGCTTGTTGACGAATCTCAGGAGAAATGAAACTGAATGGCGGTTTGGCTTCGGCAACTGCGAATAATAAGTGCATGATATTAACCATGACACCATCATTAAAAGTAATATGATCATGATAATTACCCCGCAGAGGATAATTTTGCGGCCAACCGCCATTAGGATATTGTGACTGTAAAATAAGTGAAAGCCCATTATAAAAGGCATGCTCATAGCGGCGATCATTAAGAAGAGTATAAGCCTTAGCCAAAATATGAAGCTGTGAAGTGGTAGCATGGTTATCGAAAGTGGGAACGTAGTTGGGCTCGACCCCCCAAAGTTGGCCGGATAGTCGTGGCACAGACATGTCTGTTCTTTTAGACCAACCCCCACTTGGTGTTTGCCATGTTAGTAGCGCGGATAATATGTGTTGCCCCGCTAATGAAAAATACCAGTCATTCTCAGCATTCACGTCAAATCCAAATTTTGAGGACGGAGTAGGTAAGGGAATATTCTGTCTGTCCAATGCTTGAGACTCGAGTACTAATACTTGTTGGTCATTTTCTATTGTTTGTGCTGACTTTAGGTAATACTCTGCCCATACGGACTGCTCTGGTGCATTGCTCAATCTTACCTCTTGCCAACTAAGCAAACAAAAAAAGCCAATTAAAAAAAGAGATTTCATATATTTTCACCGTTATTGTTTGCAGTCGCACAAGAGATAATATGAAGCTACTGTTACATCTAGCGAAAAATAATGTAGTGATTTTTGCGTTTTTGTCCGTATTTGAAATATTGGTTTCTGCGCATTTGTAATACGCTTAAGAGACGCGGATTACAAAAGAACGAGTCTTCATGTATAAAGTTTTGTTTGTGTGTTGGTTGTTATTGTCGAATGTGCCTGTCACTGGGCAAGTTTTTCAACAAAAACTGCCTTTATTTTATCCTGTGTTAAAAGCCGAACAAATATTTAGTGCTGCTTGG
Source organism: Alishewanella sp. SMS8 (assembly GCF_030737935.1). Classification (NCBI taxonomy): domain Bacteria; kingdom Pseudomonadati; phylum Pseudomonadota; class Gammaproteobacteria; order Alteromonadales; family Alteromonadaceae; genus Alishewanella; species Alishewanella sp. SMS8. The sequence continues at coordinate 827,856 of NZ_JAPJEA010000001.1, read as the reverse complement.
CAGGGTAATCCTGAACAAGACATTTTGAAATGGCGGGAAGATGCCCGAAAAATATACAGAGACGCATTACTCTGGCCCCCACAAGATAATGCTTATGATGCAAAATTAATTGCGGTAGAAAAACGTGAAGGATATCAAGCAGAGCTCTGGCAGCTAACTTTAACACAGGGTAATCGTGTATCGACTTTTCTGTTGAGGCCTTCAGGAGATGGGCCTTTCCCTGCGGTGTTGTTACTGCATGATCATGGAGCGTTTTTTGCAATTGGAAAAGAAAAGGTTATACGTCCTTTTCAAAACGATCCGCGCCAGCAACTTGCCAAAGATTGGACTGAAAAATATTACGGTGGACACTTTATTGGTGATAGCTTAGCTAAGAGCGGTTATCTGGTGCTCGCCGCTGATACCTTGGGCTGGAGTGAGCGTGGTCCACTTGTTTATGAAGCGCAGCAGGCTATTGCGGCTAACTTTTTCTTACTAGGACGTTCTTTAGCGGGTTTTACTGCCTACGAAGACTTACGTTTAGCGGCCTATTTACAGCAACTGCCCGAAAGTCATGATAATAAAATTGCTGCAATAGGATTTTCTATGGGGGGCTTTCGAGCTTGGCAGTTAGCCGCGCTTAGCGAAAACATTAATGCAGCTGCTGCAATAAGCTGGATGACAACACATGCCGTCACTATAACGCCTGGAAACAATCAGTTAAAAGGGCAAAGTGCTTTTTGGATGATACATCCCGGTTTATCTGCACAATTAGATTACCCGCATATGGCCGGGATCGCAGCGCCCAAGCCGATGTTATTTATCAGTGGAGGCCAAGATAAATTAATGCCAACAATAGGTACGCTACAGGCGTATGAAATTTTACATCAACTTTGGCAAGCACATGGCGCTGCCGAACAATTAACGACAGAGCTTTGGCCTGAGCAAGAACATGTCTTCGCTGCCCCTCAACAGCGTCGTGTATGGCAGTGGCTTGAAAACATTTTTGATAGTAATTGCAATTAATTCAGTTTGTTTGAAGGTATTTGATTGGCTTAAAGCCTTTCTGCATGAATATATAAAGCCAAAGGGTGTTGTTTAACTTGCAAATCGCGAATAAAAAATTGAGCCATCTTAGTCGCACCTTGAATACTAAGATGCGTATTGTCAATTTTCCCCTCGGGAAATTTTGCATACAGATCGGCTGGGATCTGAATAAAATAAGGTTGGCTGCCAGCAGGCCCTTGTTGTTCGATAAAATCACAGCTTTGTTTCTGTAAGTCAAAAAAGGCCACCTGCTCTGCTGAGGCCACCTTAGCCGCGGCGCTAGCGTAGTCAGCCAAGTCACGTTTTAAGCTGCCTTCAGCACTAAAATTGCGCCGGCAAATAGAGCTAGCTAGCATGGGAATGGCCCGACGATCTTTTAGCTCCAGAATAAAACGGCGTAAAAACACCTGATAATCGCCCTCTGAGGCGGCAAACCTTAACGGGTCATCGTGTTTTTGATCGTTAAGGCCAAATTGGATTAACACATAGTCGCCAGCTCTGACGTCGCTAACCAAGAGTTGCCAGCGGCCTTCGCTAATAAAGCGCCGGGTGCTCTGGCCATTGATAGCATGATTAATAATGGTTAGTTGAGGCAGAATGAATTCTGGCAGCAATTGGCCCCAGCCACGTTCTGGATAAGCCAGCTCGGGTTTTTCTGACATGGTGGAATCCCCTACCAGATGTAATTTTGCTTTCGGCAATTCGGCAGCAGCTTGCTCTGTGGTGACCATTCTTGGTGTGATGACAATGGTTATGGCTAAACAGGCTAGCGCGATGGCGGTATTGCGCATTATTTTTGCTCCATTAATAAATATAGCTGCTTAAGTTCTGCTTCTGGATCCCAGCGCTGCTCAAAAGTCCAGCGTGCGGTGATCTGTGTTGCAATCATGCTTTGTGGATGTTGTGATAAATTTGTCTTAAGCCAGGGGTAAATAGCGTTATTCTCGTTATCGTGGCTAAAGTAATTCCGATCGCCCCACAGATTAGCGCGATCGCGCTCGGGTTGATTGGGGTAGGTGTGGCGGAAGATCGGCTTGTCGGCCATGTTCTGGCTGTAGCTGTTATTAATCAGATAAAACTGAGCATCATAATGGCGGCGTCCCAGCATAAAGCCTGATACGCCATCAAAGTGTGAGTCACGTACCACCAGTTTTTGCGATTCTGCCCGTTCCCCATCATGCCATAAGGTGGCATAGGCTTTTTTGTTTACAAAGGTGCTGTTGGTAAAAAACGCCCAACCGCGTGGGCACACCATATCGGTATGGCCTTCAAAATAACAATTGCGGTGATAGTACATGCCATCGGTTTTATTCCAAAGACTTAAAGTATCCGCACCGCCGGCAATAACAGCGCAATCATCGGTAATGATGCGCGTGGCGCTTTCAAAGCCACGAATAGCAAACTGATGCTCGTTATCACCGGTCAGTTCACCATAGCTGTTCTGCACCGTGAGGCGTAGCAAAGCGATATCACTGGCCCGGATATTGACCACCGCGCTACCCCAATCGTTGGGGTGCTGTTTTAGCCAGTTACTACGCAGTTCGGCAATTTTGATAATAGTTTGTTCGCGGCCGCTCCCCATCAGCGCGACCTTATCACGGGTAAAATAGAGTTTTTCCTGATATAGGCCTGGTGCAAGCTGAATGATAGCTTGCTGGCCATTGTTTGGCAGGCTGTTAATTGCCGCTTGAATACTACGAAAATCGGCTGACTCATCCAGAGCCACCGTTAAACGAATAGGTTCAGCCATTGCGGGGAAACTAAGAAAAATTAAAAGTATGACAAGACGTAACATAAGCATTCTCCTTGCCGTGTTAAAAAAGAGCCGACAAATGTCGGCTCGAACTACAGGAGAGAATCAACCTCTCTACCCAGAGAGTGTTAAATAATGTGAGCCTTAGGGGACTTGATAGCCAAGTAACTTTGCCATTTCGGTCGCAGCCATAATAAAGGGGCCATTGGCCTTGGCATCGTTCCGGAATAACGGTTCACTCATATAATACTGGTAGCTGCCATCCCGGCCAAAGCCCAGGCCGGCAACTTGTACGGTATTAATTAAGCTAATGGTATTATCTGGATGAACCAGAATAAACTCCTGCAGTAAGCCATTAAATGCCTTGATTGCGGTGTCTTGATAGTTTGCAGGCAGGTAGCCTTTGTTTAATGCTTTTGCAAAAAAGTAGGCGTACATGGCACTGCCTGATGACTCTAGATAATTACCCGGAGCCTTAGGCATATCCAGGATCTGATACCAGGTACCACTGGTGTGCTGGTAGTGTGTTAACGTCTCGGCCAGCTCGCTAATCATTTGTAGCAAAGGTGCACGTAGCTCGGTATTTTCAACTGGGATAAAATCGAGTACATCGACCAGCGCCATGGTTAACCAGCCCTGACCGCGGCTCCAAAAATGGGGTGATAAACCGGTGTCTTTATCTGCCCAGCCTTTTTGTTTCGACTCATCCCAAGCATGAAAGTACAGCCCAGTTTTCGGATCGCGTAGCAGTTCTCGGGTGAGGGTAAATTCTTTTACTACTTCAGCTAAATCTGCGCCGTTCTCAAATTCAGAGGTGTAAAACGCATAGAAGGGCATACCCATATAAACGCCATCTAACCAAAGCTGATGCGGATAGATTTTTTTGTGCCAAAAAGCACCACCTGAGGTACGTGGATGTTCTGCCACCTGACGACGTAATAGCGCCAGAGCTTTACGGGCTTTTTCGGTCGGGTTACGCAGGTAGTCACGCAGCAACATATTACCGGTGTTCAGGCTATCGATATTATATTTGTTGATATCGTAGGTACGAATATTGCCGTCTTCAGTGACAAAAGAATTGACCACATCGCTAATCATTTGCTGCCACTCTGGATTCGGTTTTAGCTGCAACAAATCATCATAAGCTTGTAGTAATAAGCCGGTAGTGTACTCAAAGGTTGCAGGGCGGCGGCGTTCAAAGTCCCAGCCACCGTAAGCATAGTAGGGTGTTTGGCGGGTCATTTCACTGGCCGCCAATTGCTCGCCCCAATAAAGGGCGCGCTCTGCTGTTAACGGTTGCGCTAAAGCGGCTTGGGTTGCGGCGGTGTTGTAACGCATTCTGGGTGTTAGGGTTAAGGCTTCTACCTGTTGCTCTAAATAGGCAATAAATTCTGCTTCGGTTGTAATGCCATTTGCTTCGCCATCCCAGGCAGCTAAAAAATAATATTCAAGAGTTTTAGCCGCAGGCTGCAGCACGGCGACATGGCTATTCTCATCGCTTGTTTGTTCAAGCAAAGTGCCGCGCTTAAACAGCACGGCCATACCCAGTTTGCTGTCTGGCGCCGATAAACTCTGGTTACCCCAAGTGGCTAAATACGTCCATGCATGACCGGTGATCTCAATATTGCCTTGGATAACCTTGGTGTCAGGCAGTTTCACCAAACCAACTGCAATATTATCCAGCGTATCTGAAATATGTAACCGAGTATACACTAGGCGGCTTCCAGCAGTCATTGAAAGATCCGCCGTTAAGGTAAGCGTTTTATCGGCAATTTGCCAATCTTGATAGTTAATTTGTAGTGCTGAATAAAGTGGACCATTGTTGGTCACTGTTGCCGTATGCTGGCCTACTTTGGATACTAGCTGTACTTGTTGACCATCCCAGTAACCGTAGCCACCTGCGCCAAGTGATTTACCCACTTTTAAGATATCCATGCCCCAGTTGGCCATTTCATGGTATGACTTATAGCCATCCAGTCCCACCTGTTGCAGAACCATATTGCTGATTTTTTTGCCAAATATATCAAAGCCATTGCGCCAATCGAGATAAAAGCGATAGCCGACTTTGTCTGATTCAATACCTGGGCCTTCATAGCGGATCCATTCTGAATGATCGGTATACTGTGCCGGAGGTGTTAAGGTTTGCACGTTCTGGAAGGTACCGCCAATATATTGGGCGTTTTGCCACTCACCGCCGATTTTATGTGAGATCTCAGCCTGGGTTTGTAATGGCCAATTGCTTTGTGTCAGGGCTGTAGCATCGTCAAAAATTGATAGTGCTATGCGCTCAGCAGCTGCAAAATCTAAGGCAACAAACAGCGTATCGTTGTTACCATCACCGCTACGGTCAATATGCTGCGACGGTACTAGGTTATTATTTACACGGGCAACCAGCGTCTTGGCTTGCTCGGCTGTTAAGCCTAAATCATGATAACTCAGATACAGAGGTTGCTGTGTTCTAACAAATTCAGAAGGATTGGCAATTTCAATTGTCGCAATCTGTGTTGCTGTAGCCTGGCTGACACTTTGATGGCTAGCGGCCTCCGGGGGCTGCTGCGGACTACAGGCAAATAGCAAACTGCTGAGCGTAACGATAGGAAGAGTGAGAGAAATACGCTTGTTCACGATAATAACCTTGTTTTAAATTCGGTGATCCCTGCGATAGAATCCGGCCTTCCGTGGCACGGGATGCTAATGTCAATAAGCTAAACTGACGAAAAAAGCGGCGAAAGTCTTACTTTGGCCGCTATGCACTGTTAGAACTTATACTGTGCACCCAGATAGTATTGACGACCTGTTGCATGGTAGTAAGTTAAACGGTTACCGCTGGAATCAACCCACTGATCATCCACCTCGTTTGTTAGGTTGAGCGCTTCAAAGGTGACTTTCCAGTTATCGGTTACCTGATAAGAGAGTGACGCATCGATATTACGGGTCGCATTGGTGCCTTCCATATCGTTGTTGTCACGGCCAATCGCATTGGTGAGATACTTAGAGCGGTCCGCTAATGATAATCGCGCTGCGAACTTGTCATCTTCATAGTAAAGCGTAGCACTTCGGGTAGCTTCTGATAAACCTTGTAAATCACGAGTGGCCAGCACTACACCGGTATTATTGATGTAGTTCATTTGTGCTTTAACATAGGTGTAATTACCGATAAAGCCAAAGCGGTTCCAGAACTCGGGTAAGAAGCTAAACGGCATCTGGTACTGAATCTCGAACCCGTATAGGTTGCCACCCGGGCCATTTAATGGTGTATTGGTTTGCCACTCAATATTTTCGTTACAGTCAACACCATAGCCTGGACCTGCGTTACAGGCGTCGATCGCGGCTTGAATGGGTAAACCCGTTTCAGTAAAAAGTTTAGTTTCCTGTAAACCTTGTACATAACTGTCGATATTTTTTCGGAATAGCGCGACACCTAACAGTGATTCGTTATCAAAATATAGCTCTAAGCCCAAATCATAGGTTTTGGCTTTGGTTGGCTCTAATGTTGGGTTACCACCGCTAACTGAACGGGCACCGCCTGATACCGATACTGATACGTTCGGGCGAATACTGCCCAGTCCTGCTCGAGCTAACACTTCGGCGTAGCCAAAGCGGATAATCACATCATCCATTGGTTCAAACACTAGGTTGAGTGATGGCAGGAATTCGTTGTAATCGTGATCCGCGGTAATCAGCTGCTGTGTACCACCTAAGGTAGCCCAAGCAGTAGATGTTTGTTCCGTTTTAATAAAGCGACCACCAAAATCACCTCGTACACCGGTATCACCAAACTCTGTGTCGAAGGCCAATTGAATATAAGCACCTACTGTCTTCTCTTCAGCTGAATAGTTATCTACCCGTCGAAAATCGGTGCTAACGGCAAAGTCGCCGGTATTGCTATAGATATTATAACGAGCATCAATAGCGGCTAAGTCTGGCACTAACCAGTTAGTATATGGGCCTACGCCCGCGCTGTATTGCTGAATTAAATCCGGGCTCATCACTACGCCCGCTGCATTTTCAGATTGTCGGCGCGCTTCGCGGGTATCAAACTCAAATTTCTTATAGTGTAAACCACTGCGTAGGGTTAAGGCGTCGGTTAGGATGTATTCGACATTAACAGCAGCATTATCAAAAGTATTTTCGGCACCCAATGGGCGCAAACGCACGCTGTTGGTGGTCCAACCGTTCGGATCAAACACGCCTTCACCAAATAACAATTCTGGATTGTCACGCTTGCTGCCGCGGTAATCGTAGCTAAAGTTCTGACCACCTTTCTGCATAACAACAGTAGTTTGAATAGGGTTATCAAATTCAGAATTTGCCCGGCCCAGCATGGCGTCAATTTTTAAATTATCGGTGAATTGATGCTGTCCACTTAAAGTGAATTGTAAAAAATCTGTTGAAAGTTCATCGTAGCGTAACTCGTTACGGATCAGCGCGTTTTCAAAAGAGGCGTAAGTAACGGTGTTGCTATTATCAATTTCGTAATCCAAAACATTCATAGGACCGGTTTGACCATTACCGTTCAGAATGCCTTGCATAAAGGCCTCCTGGCGGGTGGAGTCATCCTTTGAATAGAGAATGTCTAGATTAAAACGAGTTTCCTGGCTTGGACGATATTCTAACGCCGTGGCCAAGCCAGTGCGTTTTACATTGTGAATATAAGAATCGTAACGGGGTAAACGAGGACGAAAAGCATCATTGATGTTTTGTAACTCTGATCCAGATGTTGCACCACGATAACGACCAAAGTCATTAATGTTATTCCAACGTACTGTAGAGAAACCTTCGTCCTGAATATTTCGCTCAGAGAAAGCGGCAGAAATTAAGTAGCCAAAGGTACCATCTTCGTTAATATTGCTGAATAAAAATGAACCTTTGGGATCAATTTCTTCTGACTTATCGTTATAACCGGCTTGAACGTTTGCAGCGAAGGTTAAAGCGTCGTAGTCAAATGGGCGGGCTGTGCGTAAATCAACGGTAGCGCCTAATGAACCTTCCTCGACATTAGCAGAGGCAGTTTTACGTACCGTTAGCTCGCTAAATAAATCTGATGAGAAGGTGTTAAAGTCAAATCCCCGGCCGCGGTTGGCACCGCCAATGGCATCTGTACCGCCGCTGGTTGACTGGGCTTCCATACCGTTAATGCGCACTCGGGTAAAGTCTGGCCCTAAGCCGCGTACCGAAATTTGCCGACCTTCACCTGCCACTCGGCTAATGGCAACACCCGGAATACGTTGCAGTGATTCTGCTAGGTTTAAATCTGGGAAGTCTGCGATATCCTCAGCTTTGATGGTATCGGTAGCACCGGTTTCAAAGCGTTTTTGATTCAAGGCGCTGGCCAAGCTACCACGAAAACTGCCGATAACAGAAATCACTTCAATCTGTTCTTCTGCTTTTTGTTGTTCGGTCGTCACAGTTGGTTCTGTTTGCGCCAGAACCTGAGTGCTAAGCAGGGAAGCTAAACCTGCCATGGTTAAAGCCCGGCATAATTTGGAGGGGCGAAAGGTGCTATTTGCACTGTTCGAGATTCTGCGGTTTGCCATGTTGTTCACCTTGTCTTAAGTGTTTGTCTATTGCCAGCTGATGCTAGCTATTTTCGTGTTTCTCAGGGGCTGCTGATGGGCTCCCCTGTTGATAATTCGGCGACATTACAAATTTGATGTCTTGTGGTTTTACTTTTTCTTCTTATTGTCTACCGGTGGCAAAAAAAGCTTGCAATTTTTTGCCACCGATGGCAAAAAGCTAACACCAACTACTAAATTCTGTCAATTGATGATGCAAGTTAAATCACTAAATGATGGTGTTGAAACGAATAAAATAAACGTAAGTTTATGATTTTATTTGTTTATATATATTTATTAAAAATTATCTCTGTTCCATATTTGAACAATATTAATCGTGACTTAACCGTTAAACTCACAGTAAGTAGCGACAAAAAAATGCCAGTGATAGCGGCGAATAGGAGTAAAAGATGACAGATTTATTTTCAGTAGCGGATAAAACTGCGCTGGTTACCGGTGCCAGCCGGGGTCTCGGTAAAGCAATAGCAATCGCCTTGGCTGCCAAAGGTGCTCGCGTGCTCTGTTCTTGCTCGCATAAGGGTGGCGCAAAAGCCACCGTAGACAGCATTATCGCTGCAGGTGGAGAAGCGCAAGAATTGGTCGCTGATCTGGCAGATGAACAGTCGGTTCGGCAGTTAGCAATGCAAGCACTTCAGCTGGGTAGTGTCGATATTTTGGTCAATTGTGGCGGCACTATTTTCCGTGCTCCCGCACATGAGTTCCCGATGGCAGAATGGCATAAAGTGATTGCTGTAAACTTGGACGCGGCCTTTTTATTAGCACAGTTGGTAGGCGTTGAAATGATCAAGCGTCGTAGCGGCAAGATTATCAATATTGCTTCGATGCTTTCTTACAGTGGCGGTATTACTGTACCGGCTTATACGGCCAGTAAACATGCGATTGCCGGAGTAACCAAAGCTTTAGCCAATGAATGGGCACAACACAATATACAGGTCAATGCCATTGCCCCTGGCTATTTTCGTACCGATAACACGGCAGCATTACAAGCGGATGAACAGCGCAACAGTGCGATTTTAGCCCGGATCCCGGCAAGCCGTTGGGGAGAGCCGGAAGATTTGGCTGGTGCAGCAGTATTTTTGGCCTCTAGTGCCAGTAATTACGTCAATGGCCATGTACTGGCCGTAGATGGCGGTTGGCTGGCGCGCTAAGTGATTTCATTAACGAACTTATTATTGCAAGGATTTTACCATGAGCGTTATTTACGAAAGTCGTTATCCCACTCATCCGGATGACGTTAAAAAATACGATACCGAACAATTACGCCAGCACTTTCTGGTTGATAACTTGATGCAGACCGACCAACTGGTGCTTTGCTACACCCATTATGAACGGGTAATTCTTGGTAGCGCTGTACCAGTGCAAGCAGCGGTAAAGCTTGAAACGGTTGAAGCGCTAAAAGCTGAGTACTTTTTACAACGCCGCGAGTTGGGTGTTATTAACGTTGGTGGTAGCGGCACCGTATCTGTTGATGGCACAGATTATGTGCTACACAACAAAGAAGCGCTTTATATCGGCATGGGTGCAAAGGATGTCAGCTTTCAAAGCAGCGATAGTGTCACTCCGGCCAAGTTCTATCTGAACTCTGCACCGGCGCACCATAGTTATCCAACTAAGCACTTAACCATGGACAAATGCACCGTGTTGCAAATGGGCTCGCAAGCCACCTCGAATGAGCGAGCCATTCACCAGCTGATGATTAATGATGTGGTAGAAACCTGCCAGTTACAGATGGGGTTAACCGTACTTAAACCGGGAAGCGTTTGGAATACCATGCCTGCGCATCAGCATGATCGCCGTATGGAAGCCTATTTTTACTTTGATTTAGCCGCTGAGCAGGGGGTTTGCCATTTTATGGGGCAGCCGCAGCAAACCCGGCATATCTGGGTGGCGAACGAACAAGCGGTCGTGTCGCCAGCCTGGTCTATCCACAGTGGTTGCGGCACCAGTAACTATGCCTTTATCTGGGGTATGGCAGGTGAAAACCTGGATTATCACGATATGGATAAATTTCCAGCGAGCGATATACGTTAACTAACCGTCTTATGCCGCCGAGGTTTACAGAGAATAAAACCGGCTGCAACGTTAAAGACTAAAAGACAGGGTAACAATATGAAACAACAACGAAACTGCTGGTCGGTCGTCGGTGCTATGTTGCTTGGGGTAAGTGCGGCTTTACTTAGTGGCTGTCAGGTTGAACAGGATGTTAAAGTCCTAAGATTGGCGCATACACTCGATCAGGAACATGTGGTACACAAAGCCATGGCTCTGATGGGTGAGCGCTTAGAGCATTATTCTGACGGCAGTATGCGCATTGACATCTATAGTGGCGGTCAGCTGGGGAATGAACGTGAGCTGATAGAGTTGTTGCAAATTGGTAGTCTGGCTATGACCAAGGTATCGGCTAGTCCGCTCGAAGGTTTTGTACCCGCTATGCAAGTGTTTAGCGTGCCCTACATTTTTGATGATAATGAACATTTTTGGCGAGTATTAAATAGCGACATTGGCCAAGGGTTGTTAAAGGAAATCCAAAATGCCCGCTTGTTTGGTCTGGGCTATTATGACGCTGGCAGCCGCAGTTTTTATTCCAGCAATACTCGCATCGATAAGCCCGAAGATTTAAAAGGAAAAAAATTCCGGGTGCTCAATAGTCAAACGGCGGTAAGGATGGTCGAAGCTCTAGGGGGCGCTGCCACACCTATTGATTGGGGTGAGCTTTACACTGCGATTCAACAAGGTGTGGTGGATGGTGCGGAAAATAACCCGCCAAGCTTTTATTTATCCCGCCATTATGAGCTGAGTAAATACTTCTCGTTAGATGAACATACCGCAGTACCTGATGTACTCATTATGAGCCTGAATGTTTGGCAAAATTTGACACCCCAGCAGCAAAAATGGGTACAACTAGCCGCTAACGATTCTATTGCTTATCAAAAGGCTGCTTGGCATCAAGTCTCGGAGGAAGCACTGGCAGCGGTGAAAGCTGCGAAGGTAACAGTGATTTATCCGGATAAAGAGCCATTTCGCCAAGCGGTTTCGCCTTTTTATCAACAAATGCTGCAAACACAAATTGGTCCTTTGCTACAAGGTATCGCTGCGCTGAGAGAAACAACCGGTAAGCAACAACAGGAGCGCAATGATGAATAAGCTTATTTGTCGGATCGACAGCGCCCTGAAATGGACACTTGCAGCCTTAATGCTCAGTATAGTGCTGGTGGTAGGTTGGCAGGTGGTCTCCCGTTATTTATTGAATACCCCAAGCTCCATTACCGAAGAGTTATCGCGTTGCTTGCTCATTTGGATTGGCATGTTAGGTGCTGCACTGGCTTATCGAACCGGTGTACATTTGGGGCTGGATATTGTAACGCAGCGCTTTAACCCTCTTAATCGGCAGCGTTTAGCCATGTGGGTAATTGCAGCTGTCGTGCTGTTTGCTATTGCCGTAATGGTTATTGGTGGCGGCAATCTGGTGGCTTTAACCTATGAGCTAAATCAGATGTCAGCCGCGCTCAATATCCGTATGGCCTACATATATATGATTATTCCTTTCTCTGGCAGCCTTATTGCATTCTACGGTTGCTGTCAGCTGTATTTCTTAAGTACAGACCAGGCAATGCCAACAGTTGAGGGGCTGCACTAATGGAAATTTCAATTCTTGTATTATTAGTGGTGTTTTTTGGCTTGCTGCTACTGAATGTGCCTATTACTTTTTCGATTGGTTTAGCTACGCTGGCAACCATGTTGGTCAGTATTGACTTTTTGCCGGCAGTGACCACTATGGCTCAGCGTATGGCGGGGGGCATCAATAGTTTTGCGTTACTGGCCATCCCGTTTTTTATTTTGTCTGGGCTTATCATGGGCCGGGGCGGAATTGCCAAGCGGTTAATCGAATGTGCTATGGCGCTTATTGGTATGTTACCAGGTGGTTTGGCCTTGGTGAATGTGGTCTCCTGTATGTTTTTTGGCGCCATTTCAGGCTCTGCTGTTGCCGCCACGTCCGCCATTGGTAGCTTTATGTTGCCTGAAATGAAAAAGCAGGGCTACGATGTCAATTACAGCGCAGCGGTAACCGCCGCCGCCGCCACGACTGGCATGTTAATACCACCGAGTAATATTTTAATTGTCTATGCCATCGCCAGTGGGGGTGTGTCTATTGCTGCGCTCTTTGTGGCCGGTTATTTACCCGGTATTCTGCTGGGCGTGGCCTTAATGACCGTGTGTGCCGGTTATGCAAAAATCAAAGGCTATCCGGTTGGCGCACGCTTGCCATTGAAACTGGTGGTACAAAAAATAGCTGCGGCACTACCCAGCCTGTTTATGATTTTTTTAGTGATTGGCGGTATTATCGGCGGTATTTTTACTGCAACGGAGGCTGGCGCTATTGCTGTAGTCTATTCGCTGATCTTGGCAGTGGGCATTTATCGTGAAGTTAAAGTTACTGAGCTTTCGGGCATTATGATGAAAGCGGCTGAAACCACAGCGATAGTGCTGGCGCTCATTGCTACCTCGTCTGCGATGTCCTGGATTTTATCTTACGAGCAAATACCACAAACCATTAGCGCCGCCATGTTGACCTTAAGTGAAAACCCGTTGCTAATATTGTTGATGATTAATCTGATCTTACTATTGGTGGGGGCCTTTATGGATATGACACCGGCAGTGCTAATTTTTACTCCAATCTTTTTACCGGTGGCGGTTGAGCTTGGCATGAGCCCGCTGCACTTTGGTATTATGATGGTACTTAATCTGTCTATTGGTTTAGTGTCCCCCCCGGTGGGGAGTGTGCTTTTTGTTAGCTGTGCCATCGCTAAAACCCGTATTGAAGCCATTATCAAACCCATGATGCCGCTGTATCTGGCCATGTTTGTGGTACTGATGCTGGTGACTTATATTCCGGCAATCAGTGAATTTTTACCGGCGTTGTTTGGTTTATAACCAAAGACAGAGGAGCGCACTCATGGTAAGTTACGTGATCCCTAATTTGGCAAATGCGTGTCGCATTTTATCCTTGGTGTCGGAGTCGGAGCAGGGTTTAAGTCTGACTGAGTTGGAGCAGCGCTTGTCGGTACCTCGCACGACGACCTTCCGGATTTTGCAAACGCTTTGTCAGCAACAGTTGTTGGAAAAGCAGGGGAAGCGCTATCAGGTTGGGGCTTCGCTATTTAAAATGAGTTTTAATCTGGTCAGCTCCAGTAAACTGAGTAAACAGGCCTTGCCCTACTTGCAAAGCTTAGCGTTAAGCACCGGTATGACGGCGCAACTCAATCTGCCGCATGCCGAAGGAGCGTTGATCATTGAGGTCTGTGATAGCCTTAACCCCTTGCGGATCGCTGCTCGCCCCGGCACTATAGCGCACTTTAACTGTTCGGCTGCTGGCAAAGTGTTTTTGGCGTTTTTGCATTTTGATGCGTTGCGGTTACTCGCCGGACAGGGACTGTTTAAAAGGATGACGGCACAAAGCTTGGCTGAGCCGGATGAACTTAAATTAGAATTGCAACGAATATTAGGTCGGGGTTATGCCACCGATGATCAGGAATATCATGAAGATGTGCGCTGTTTGGCCGCGCCCATTCGCGATGAGCGGGGTACAGTGGTTGCCGCCATTACCGTTACTGCACCCAGCAGTATTTTTGCCAGAAACCAGTTTGCCGATGTGGCGCAACAAGTAAAAAAAACAGCCATTGATATTGGCTTAACGGTTTACCGGCCGCAGCTTGCGGCCAATCAGAAATAGCCCTTAAGGCGGAAACGAATTGATGCAAAAGCAATCAACCATTAATGATGTCGCCCGCATTGCCGGGGTCTCTAAAAGAACTGTATCACGTGTAATCAACGGCTCGTTAAGTGTGGGCGAAAGTACTCGCCTAAAAGTTGAAAAGGTGATTAACGAGTTAAAGTACGCTCCTAATGCGCAGGCGCGCGGCTTAGCGTCCAGCCGTTCTTATTTATTAGGCCTCATTTACGACAACCCCGATGCCTTGTATTTGGATGATGTACAGCGAGGAGTGCTGGAAGTTTGCTCAACACTTGGCTACGAGCTGGTAGTGCACCCGTGTCGTTACCAAAGTGAATCGTTGGTTAATGACTGCCTGCGCTTTATGCGTCGCTCAAAACTGGATGGTGTTATCGTGTTACCCCCAGTATCTGAGTCGGAAACTCTAGCGTCGGCGTTAAAAGAGTCAGGGAGTCCTTATGTGCGGTTAAGCTCAGTCGCGCTGGATACCCAAGAGCATATAGTAGTGTCTGACGATCGTGCGGCAGCAGCAGAAATGGCGCGTTATTTTGCCCAGTTAGGACATGAAAATATAGCTTTCATTAGTGGGCCCCAGCGTTATAAATCGTCAACCGAGCGAATGGAAGGCTTTCAACTTGGGCTTTCAGCTTACGGGGTAAAGATTCCCGCCGATATGATTCTGGAAGGTAACAATACCTTTGAAACCGGTATTGAGTGCGCTAAGCAGTTACTACAACGGCCAGAGCGACCCACGGCGATCTTTGCTAATAATGACCAAATGGCCGCAGCAGTACTAAAAGTTGCGTACAGTCTGGGTATTAAGGTGCCAGACCAACTGTCGGTAGCGGGCTTCGATGATAATATGCTTGCGTCACGAGTAACACCATCATTAACGACTATCCGTCGCCCTGTACGGCAAATGGCATTATTGGCCACAACCAAGATGATTATGTCGATAGAGCAAAACCATAAAGCTGCTGCGAATGTCGCAGCAAAAGTGGCGCCAACTTTAGTGGTTCGCGAGTCTACCGGCCGCTTTCAGCCTGTAACCTTATAGGAATAATTGAGCTGCACTAAAAAAGTTGCCAGCGGTGGCAATTTTTTTAGTGAAATGCTTGCCACCGGTGGCAAATTGGTTATTATAGAACTTAAGATTCGTTGCAGCTGAAGATTTTCCTGCTGCTAAGCAACAAAGGAAACAAGATGACAGATCTGATAAAACGAGACAGTGTAAAAACCCTTGGATTACTTTCTGCAGGGCTTAGCTTGTTATCGATTAGCGGTTGCCAGATTTTACCTTCGTTGAGCCAAGATAACATGCCTGCCAATCCTAAAGATGTCGAAGATTTAGCACAGTGGCGCCAAGCAGACAGCATCATTAAAGCGATTAAACCAACCGAATTTGCGGCACAAGACTTTTTAATCACAGCCTATGGCGCCAAGGCTGAGCAAGGCTTTGATAATACCAATGCCATTAAGGCTGCTATTGCTGCTTGTGCTGTTGCAGGTGGTGGTAGGGTAGTAGTACCGGCTGGCCGTTTTGAAACCGGCGCTATTCACCTTAAATCTAATGTAAACCTGCATTTGCATGATGATGCTGTTTTATCTTTTTACACGGATCGCGAGCATTATCTGCCTTATGTGATGACCCGTTGGGAAGGCGTGGAACTGATGGGCTATTCGCCATTAATTTATGCTTATCAGCAAGAGAATATTGCCGTTACCGGTAAAGGTATTTTAGAGGGCAATGGCGCAGTCGATGCGTGGTGGCCCTGGAAAGGCGATTGGGAGCGGCGGAACTGGGAGTATGATGCCAGTGTGGAGCAGGAGAAAACACGCACGCCATTATTTGTGATGGCTGAGCAAGGTTTGCCGGTTGCTGCTCGCCGTTTTACTGAAAACTATCTGCGCCCACCCTTTATACAGCCTTATGCCTGTAAGCGAGTATTGATTGAAGGTGTGACCATTCGTAATTCACCCTTTTGGTTAATTAACCCGGTGTTATCAGAAGATGTGATTATCCGCAGTGTTAACTGTGTTAGCCATGGCCCTAACTCCGATGGCTGTAACCCGGAATCCTCTAACCGAGTTCTGATTGAGAATTGTTTATTCGACACGGGGGATGATTGCATTGCCCTAAAGTCAGGCCGCAATAACGACGGTCGCCGTTTGGCCATTCCAGTGCAAAATGTGGTTATACAAGACTGTATTATGCTCTCGGGCCACGGAGGTGTGGTATTTGGCAGTGAAATTTCTGGTGGGGCTCGTAATATTTTCGCTCGGCGCTGCCGTATGAGCAGCCCTAATTTGGCACGTGGTATTCGCATAAAAACCAACTCTGTACGGGGAGGGTTAATTGAAAATGTCTATATCCGAGATATCGAGATTGGTGAAGTGCGTGATGCTATCGTCATTAACTTCTATTACGAAGAAGGCGATGCCGGTAATTTTATGCCCCAAGTACGTAACTTACATATTAGTAAACTGACAGTTCAAAAAGCCCAACGCGCTTTTGAGGTACGTGGTTTCGAACGGGCGCCGATAAGTGGTGTAACTTTGCACCATGTTTATTTTAAGCAGGCGGCGTCTTTAGGTGTACTGGAAAATATTGCCGAAGTTGATCAGCTGGATCTCACATTAAATGGCAAGCCATTCTCTATTTAATACATTGCTGCAAAGGGCGGTTTGACTAGTTTAGCAGTTTACAGATCAATAGGTTATGGTTTTTCTTAAATTAACAATACCACCGATAGGCAGTGGCATAGCTAACGTGAATTACCGCAAGCAACAAAACAGGTAGCATATGATGACAACAGAGCAGCAACCGGGTTGTAGCATTACTTTATCGGAGGCAACCCTAACAGAGCAACTCAAGGTAGTGCAGGTGCATCCGCGTGATAATGTGTTGGTTGCCTTGCAGCCTCTTTTTGCCGGGCAGAATTTGCCTGAGCCCTACGCAGCCCTGATTGCTAGCAGCGATATTCCGGCTGGCCACAAAGTAGCACTTAAGCCAATTAACACCGGCGATGCGGTGGTCAAATATGGCTTTGCTATCGGTAAAGCTTCGGCAGATATTGCTGCTGGCGCTCAGGTGCATTCGCATAATCTGGCCACCGAGTTAAGTGGCACCATTGCGTATCACTATGTTGGTTGCCAAGCGCAACCGCTGCAGTTTCCTGCGGGTTTACCTACTGAATTTCAGGGCTATCGCCGTGCTAATGACAAGGTGGGAACCCGTAACGAATTGTGGATTATCAACACCGTTGGCTGTGTAAACCGTGCCGCCATGCGTGTAGCGGAATTGGCTCGCAAGAAGTTCTCAGAGCTGCTGAACTTACCTAATATTGACGGTATTCATGCTTTTACTCACCCTTTTGGTTGCTCTCAGCTAGGTGATGATCTGATAAACACTCGTGAGTTACTGGCCGGACTTATCCAGCACCCCAACGCCGGTGCGGTGCTTATTTTGGGCTTAGGTTGTGAGAACAATCAGTTGGCAAAGTTGCTTCAGGCCAGTCCGGATGTTGATCAACAGCGCATTCGAGCTTTTAATGCGCAGCAGGTTGAAGATGAAGTCGAGCAAGGCTTGGCTGCCGTAGGTGAGTTATTGGCGATGATGGCGCAGGACAAACGTAGTGCTTGCCCAGTGTCGGAGCTAGTCATGGGCATGAAGTGCGGTGGTTCTGATGGCTTAAGTGGCCTAACCGCTAATGCCTTAGTGGGCCGCATCGCCGATTTATTAGCGTCAGCTAACGGTAAAGTGGTACTGACCGAAACGCCGGAGATGTTTGGTGCTGAACAAGTTTTTATGGCTCGGGCGCAGAATGAGCAGGTCTTTAATGATTTGGTTGAACTGGTCAATGATTTCAAACAGTACTTTATCGACAACAACCAGCCGGTGTATGAAAACCCAAGCCCGGGCAATAAAGACGGTGGTCTAACCACGCTTGAAGAAAAATCGTTGGGCGCCATTCAAAAAGGTGGCTCGGCAGTGATAAATCAAATTATTCGCTATGGCAAGCAAGCCAGCTTACCGGGGTTAACCTTGTTAGAAGGCCCAGGTAACGATGCTGTTTCTTCTACTGCACTGACCGCAGCTGGCGCCACTATGATTTTGTTTACCACCGGTCGCGGCACGCCTTTGGGTTTTCCTGTGCCAACAGTAAAAATCTCATCTAATTCAAATCTGGCAGGGCGTAAACCACAGTGGATTGACTTCGATGCTGGCGGTTTATTGCGAGCTGGGCAGGATCCTAACCAATTTACCCATGAATTTTTCCGTTATCTGGTGGCGGTAGCATCCGGGCAGCGGACGCGCAATGAAATCTCGGACAACCGGGAAATTGCAATCTGGAAAAACGGCGTAACGCTTTAATTTTTGGTATCAAGGCGTACTAAATACAATGCACATAAAAGGCTGAGCGTCAGTGCGACAGCTTACTGAATATGAAACAGGATAAGATATTATGGCTCAAACATTTCCTTTAGAATTGCATCCAGACCGATTATTTCCAGCCGATCCGGTGGTTCGCGCTATAGCGCAACGACTGTACGCGCAAATTAAGGATTTACCCATTGTTAGCCCGCATGGTCACACTGATCCACGTTGGTTTGCCGATGATGCCAATTTTGAAAATGCCACTGCCTTACTGTTGTTACCCGATCATTATGTTTTTCGCATGCTATACAGCCAGGGCATTAAACTGGAATCGCTGGGGATTCGCCGTAAAGATGGGGCAGTGGTAGAAAGTGATTATCGCAAAATTTTTCATATTTTTGCTAAGTACTATTATTTGTTCCGCAGTACTCCTTCGCGTATTTGGTTAGACACCGTATTCCATGATGTCTTTGGTTTAAAGGTAACGCTGACCGAAGACACCGCTGATCTGTATTACGACACCATCAACGAGCAGTTGGCTAAGCCTGAGTTTAAACCTCGCGCTTTATTAGGGCGCTTTAACATCGAGTTAATTGCTACTACGGAAGGGGCGTTAAACGATTTACGGCACCATGCTAAATTAAAAGGGACGGGCTTTGAACAAAACGTTATTACGACCTTTCGGCCTGATGACGTTGTAGATGCGGACCGCGCCGATTTTGCGGTTAATGTGGCGAAATTGGGCGAACTTACTGGCGAAGATACCAGTCATTGGCAGGGTTACCTGCAAGCTTTACGTATTCGCCGGGCTTTTTTCCGTGAACATGGTGCAACAGCGACCGATCATGGCCACCCGTCTGCCATTACTGCCGATTTACCAGAAGCGGAAGCTGCCGCGCTTTTTCAACGTTGTTTAGCAGGCACTGCCAGCATGGCAGAAACCGAATTATTTAGAGGCCAAATGCTGACCGAAATGGCGGGTATGAGTCTTCAAGATGGCATGACTATGCAAATTCACCCCGGTGCGCACCGTAACCATAACCAGATGATTTTTGAGCGCTTTGGCCCGGATAAAGGTGCAGACATTCCAAGCCCAACCGAGTTTGTTAGCAACTTAAAGCCACTATTACAAAAATACGGTAACGAAGCCGGTTTAAACATTATTTTGTTTACGCTGGATGAAACCACCTATGCCCGTGAACTGGCGCCATTAGCAGGTCATTATCCGGCTTTAAAACTCGGCCCGGCTTGGTGGTTCCACGATAGCCCTGAAGGTATGTTGCGCTTCCGGCATCAAGTCACCGAAACCGCGGGTTTTTATAATACCGTTGGCTTTAACGACGATACCCGCGCTTTTTTATCTATTCCAGCAAGACATGATGTGGCTCGTCGTATTGACTGCCGCTTTTTGGCCGGTTTAGTCGCAGAGCACCGGCTAACCGAAGCCGAAGCAGGCGAGTTAGCTTATGACCTGACTTACGGCTTGGTGAAAAAAGCGTATCAGTTGAAATAGTAAAAAAATTGTCAGGGTATACCACGATACTCGGCAGCGAAGCTCAGTAAGGGCTAAACAAAGCGTGTCCAGCATGGATGCTGGACAGAAGCCCCCAGGGAAAGGGGTCATTGTGTGCCTTTACTGAGTGAAGCCACATAGCTTAACGTGAACAGCAGGCAAATTATGGAACATCTAAGCAATAGCACACTCGCCAGCCTCGACGGCAAATTACCACTTCCGGCTTATCGCCTGGCTGAGGTTAAACCACAAATTGGCATTGTACATTTAGGCCCCGGTGCTTTTTTTCGTGGCCATCAGGCCTTTTATACTGATCAAGCTCTACAACATGGCGGCGATTGGGCTATCAGTGCCGTATCGATGCGCTCAGCCGATGTCAGTCAGGCGCTAATGCCGCAAGATGGTTTATATACACTTGCCGTGCTCGATAGCAAAACCAGTTATCAAATTATTGGTAGCGTGCAGGAAGTATTAATTGCCAGCGAGCAATATGCTGCGGTGTTTGCCCGTTTAACCGCCCCCAGCACTCGCTATGTCACCATGACCATTACCGAAAAAGGCTATTGCTTGAATGCCGCTGGAGAGCTGGACTTACAACACCCGCAAATTCAGCAGGATTTAAACGGTAATAGCCAGGCTGTTACTGCCATCGGCTTATTAGCCAGTGCTTTAGCTGCTCGCTATCAGGCCAATGTGGCACCCTTTTGTGTGATTAGCTGCGACAACCTGACCGACAACGGCCGTAAACTGCGTCGGGCATTAATTAGCTATACTTCACAAAAAAATCCGGCGCTGGCGAACTGGCTAGAGCAACAGTTGATTTGTCCCTGCACTATGGTCGATAGCATTACCCCGGCGACCGACGAAACACTGCGCACCAATGTTACCAAAGAGATAGGCTTACAAGATAACTGGCCTATTAAGCGTGAAGCTTTTGTACAGTGGGTGATTGAAGATATTCTTCCCAGTGAGAGGCCGGCCTGGCAGCAAGCCGGTGTTATTTATGCCGCCGATGTTAGCGCCTTTGAAAAAGCCAAGTTGCGATTATTAAATGCGCCGCATTCCACTTTGGCTTATACCGGCTATTTGCTTGGATATGAAACAGTTTACGATGCGATGCAGGATCAGCAGCTGGTGGCGCAACTTAAGCAGATGGTCACCGCAGAAATTATCCCATCATTTATTGCACCGAGCGAGCTGGATGTTAACCAATACAGTACCGATATTTTTGCCCGTTTTTGTAACCCGGCCATCCGGCATTTATTGGCCCAAATTGCCTGGGATGGTTCGCAAAAAATGCCGATGCGCATATTGCCCGCCATCAACGACAATCTGGCCGCCGGTCGGTCGATTGCGCGTTTGAGTAGCTGTTTGGCTGCCTGGTTCTTGTTTATCCGCCGCCGCGCCAGCGAAGGCGAAAAACTGGTTGACCCACTAGCTGACACCTTACTAGCGCTAGCCGATCAATGCACCGGTCAAGCCACTCACGATGTACCTTTGTTCTTAGCGTTAGATACAGTGTTTCCTGTAGATTTAAGCCTCAACGCCGAATTTTTAGCAGCCGTGATTGCTGCTTACCAGCAATTAACCGTGTTTGTGGCACAACATGCATCTAACCAAAATCCAGCCAAAATAAGTGGAGTTATTTAATGTCGGCATTATCGAAGATACTGCAAGGTCCTGCCTTATTACCCATTATTCAGGCAGAAACGCCGACGGAAGCTGTTGCCATCGCCAAGGCCATGTATCAAGGTGGTATTTGTTCGGTAGAAGTGGTTTTACGCACGGCCAAAGCCTTAGATTGTATCAGCGCTATTCGTTCACATATTCCGCAATTGTTAGTGGGCGCAGGGACTATTTTATCTAAGGCGGATGCGCAAGCAGCTAAAAATGCCGGCTCACAGTTTTTGGTTAGCCCCGCTAGCACACCAACTTTATTACAAGGGATGCTGGATACCGGTTTGCCACTTGCACCAGGTGTTTCGACACCATCTGAAATTGCTATGGCGCTGGAAATGGGTTTAACCGAGCTAAAATTCTTCCCGGCGAATCTCTCTGGTGGCGCACCAATGTTAAAAGCATTAAGTGGTATTTTTCAGCAAGTTCGCTTTTGCCCGACGGGAGGAATTAGCCAACAGAATTTATCTGAATATTTAGCATTGAAAAATGTGTTTGTAGTCGGGGGTTCTTGGATATCACCAGCACAAGCCGTTGCTGAACAAGACTGGACGTTGATTACTGAACTATCGCGCAAAGCAACAGAACTAGCATTGCAGTTAAAGCAAGCTGCTTGAGGAGTAAGGCCATGAATAAACGTATTGTCATAATGGGCGAGTGTATGGTCGAGCTTTTTCAGCTGGTCGAAAGTGTTTACCATCAGGCTTTTGCTGGCGATGTGTTTAACACCGCTGTTTATTTAAAACGTTGTTGCGAGCAACCGGTAACCGTACAGTTTTTTAGCGCTGTGGGTACCGATTTAATGAGCGATAAATTAGTTAGAGCAGTAGAGCGGGAAAAGATTGATACCGGGCTTATTTTTCGCACTAAAACTGCCCGTCCGGGCCTCTATATGATCAATACCGATGCGTTTGGTGAGCGTAGTTTTGTGTATTGGCGTGATACTTCAGCGGCCAAGCAGGTGATGCAACTGGCTGCTGCGCAACATGCTTTCGAGCAACTTAGTGGCGCAGACATGTTTTTCTTCTCTGGCATTACGCTGGCGATTTTAAGTGAACAAGATCGCGAAGACTTGTTCGTGTTAGTGAGCCGCTTAAAAGCCGCTGGCAGCCAGATTATTTTTGATCCTAACTACCGGCCTGCCTTATGGCCCAATGCTGATGCCGCGAAAACCGCTTTTGTGCGTGCTTACCAATTAGCCGATATCGCTATGCCTGGCTTGGATGATCACAAAGTATTGTTTTCTGCTGAGTCGACAGGGCAGGTGGTGGCCCAACTGGCGGCGCTGGGCGTTGGCGAGATCATTGTTAAAAATGGCAAAGACGGTATTACCGGTCGTTATCAGGGTGAGGAATTTACGGCGCTGGCACATCCGGTGAAAAAAGTAGTAGATACCACGGCTGCTGGTGATTCCTTTAACGGCGGATATTTAGCGGCAAGGTTAGGCGGTATAACACCGCAATACGCGGTTAAGTTTGCGGCAAGGCTGGCGGGTTTTGTGGTAGAGCATACGGGGGCCATTGTCGCAAAAGAACACTTTAATGGTTTTTGGGCTAAGAACCGACCGTCGCTTTTTCAAAAGTAAGATGACGGAAATCTGGCTTTCGAGCTGCGCTAAGGCAGTCGCCAGAACCTGCTCCCTATAAGGTGTGCTGCCCGAGGGGACGGTTAAAACAAGATCTGAATCATCAGACAGTATCTCTACAACCAGATGGTGCCAGTGGCAACGAAAACATAATTGGGAGTAAGGTATGAGTATAGCAACAGTGTTTCCGCAAGCCGCTGATATCCCAGCCGAGTTTGTACAGCAGCAGGTTATTGAACAGCGCGAATATTTACTGAATGGCGAGTTGGCGAGTTGGCCAGGTGAACTTAGCCCGGTGATTAGCCCGGTGCAGTTGCGCTCTGGGTCTGATATTTTGGCACAATTATCGCCGGTATTATTAGGTTATACCCCCTTACTTGATGCTAATGCAGCCTTGGAAGCCTTAGATGGCGCGGTAAAAGCCTATGATCTTGGCCGTGGTGCATGGCCTAGCATGCCGGTATTGCAGCGTATTGGTCATGTAGAAAAATTTCTAGGTTTGATGCAGCTACAACGCCACGAAGTGGTGCGCTTGCTGATGTGGGAAATTGGTAAAAATTACACCGATGCTGCGAAAGAGTTTGATCGTACCTGCGATTATATCCGCGATACTATTGCTGCCTTAAAACAGCAAGATCGTGCCGCCAGCCATTTTATTATTGAACAGGGGGTCTTAGGTAAAATTCGGCGGGTACCAGTGGGTGTAGCGCTTTGTATGGGGCCTTTTAACTACCCGTTAAATGAAACCTTTACTACCCTTATCCCAGCGTTAATTATGGGCAATACCGTGATCTTTAAACCGGCCAAATACGGTGTGCTACTAATCCAACCGCTATTAAAAGCCTTTCAGCAAAGCTTTCCTGCCGGTGTGATTAATATTATCTACGGGCGTGGCCGAGAAACGGTTGGTGTTTTAATGGAAAGCGGCAAGATTGATCTTTTTGCCTATATCGGAACCAACAAGGGTGCCAGTGATCTAAAACGGATGCATCCTAAACCACATCGTTTACGTGCAGTACTTGGCTTAGATGCGAAAAATCCCGGTATTATTTTTGCCGATGCGGACTTTAAACGCACCCTTAGCGAAGTTGTCTCTGGTGCCTTGTCGTTTAACGGTCAACGCTGTACGGCTTTAAAAATTCTGTTTGTTGAGCGCAGCATTGCCGATCGTTTTGTTAAAGAGTTATCAGCTACCGTTGCTAAGTTACCTTTGGGTATGCCATGGGACAACGGCGTGGCGATTACGCCGTTACCTGAGCCCAGAAAAACTGACTATCTTACCGAGTTATTGCAAGATGCCCTTGCCAAAGGGGCCGCAATCCAAAACCAAAATGGCGGTGAGACAGCCGGCTCGTTATTCCGCCCTGCTGTGCTGTATCCGGTCAATAGCCAGATGCGCTTATATAATGAAGAACAATTTGGCCCACTGGTGCCGGTGGTGCCTTTTGATCATATTGGTGAAGTCATCGATTACGTGGTTAATGCTAACTTTGGGCAGCAGCTTAGTATCTTTGGCCAAAATGCCAAGCAAGTCGGTGAGTTGGTGGATATTTTTGCCAATCAGGTCGGCCGCATTAACATTAATGCACAGTGCCAACGTGGTCCAGATAGTTTTCCGTTTAACGGCCGCAAAGATTCTGCCGAAGGTACGCTATCGGTCGTGGACGCCCTTAGACAATTTTCTATCCCGACGCTGGTGGCAACTAAGTATCAGGATGGCGATGTGGCTTTTGTAAAACAGATGATCAGTCAGCGGGGCTCGCACTTTTTGTCGACAGACTTTTTGTTTTAAAAGTAAATTATCTTAGTATTGATATCACATATGTTTACTTATATAAGTTTTAATAGAAACTAACCGAGTTATTAATTATATATTTTTAGTAAATTTATTAAATTACTTTTAAAGTTGGCAATGTGCATATTATTAAAAAGGTATTGACTGATTAAAATAAGGATTCAAGCTGCCGCTACACTCTGAATCAAATATCTAATCTTTGTTAGAGGTAAATGGTTTTATTTGTTCTTGAGGGGCAATTGTTATTTATTTTTCAATTTTAAGCCACCTCCAAAAGAGGTGGATATCTTTTAGAAATGGCGATTAAATGTCAGTTCAATCGGAAGTTCAATCTCAGCGGGCAACGTTTCAGCGGTGCTGGGTCAATAAACAGGGAAGCAGTAATCAGATTGCGTAATAAATTTTTTCATCTTTAAATGAGATAATGTCAAAAATTCATTACCGGCAGAAAGAATAATTTATAGATTAAGTTGTATGAAATAAGGTGGTTGTTTGTAGTTCTGGAAAATATGGTTTTATATATTGTGTGATTGTTTTAAAAGTTGAATACGGTAAAGAGCTACACTAAATATTGTCAGTAAAAAATTTTATATTTAAAGAACAGATTATTATAAGTTTTAATATTATTTGATTGTAAACATGCTTTGTGACCCCATGATAATTAACTTAGTTAGTTTGCTGCGTTGGGTAAAGTAACTTGCTGCAATCCAGCCAAATATTGCTGATGTTGTTGTTGCAGCTCGGCCAATACGGTACTAGCGGTTAGCATAAACTGTTGCTTGTCTTTACCCTGTAGTGGCAGTGCTTCGGGTAATTTCACGGTACGTGGATTGCGATGCACGCCATCAAGCATAAATTCGTAATGTAAATGCGCGCCCGTTACACGGCCGGTAGAGCCTAATTTACCAATGCTTTGACCTTGGCGCACACGCTCACCGGTTTTCACTAAGCGTTTCGATAAATGCAGATATTTGGTAACAATATTATTGGCGTGTTGAATAAACACATAGTGACCATTTAAGCTATTGTAGGCTGATTTTGTGACCTTGCCATCCCCTGCCGCCATAATGGGAGTGCCGACTGGCGCTACATAATCAGTACCATTATGTGCTCGCACTGTGCCTAACACTGGATGTAAGCGGCGTGGATTAAAGTTAGAGCTAACGTATTGAAAGCTAACCGGCGCGCGCAAAAAAGCCTGGCGCATGCTTTTACCATCAGGTTTGTAGTAGTTACCATCGCTATGTCGAATAGCCTGATACACCTGGCCCTGATTGCTGAATTGCGCCGCTAAAATGGTGCCATTACCCAAGAATTCACCTTCAACGTAGTCGGCATTATAGAGCACAGAGAAATAATCGCCCGCGCGAATGTCTAACGCAAAATCGATATCCCAGCCAAAAATACCGGCAAGTTGCATAATCTGCGCATCGGTTAAGCCTGCGGCTAAACCGGCAGTCCAAAAATTACTGCGAATTTCGGCACTGGTGAATTGTTGGCGTTGTTCTACGGGCTTGCGTAATTCTTCTACCGTGAAGTTGCCCTCAAGGTTGCGGTTGATTTGTAAGGTAGTCAGGCGATCAATGGCATAACGCAGTTGTTGTAATTCGCCTTGCTCATCCAAACCAAATTCCAGTTTTTCACCAGGATAAAGCCTTGTTAACGTGCGTGTTGTTTTGCCTAAATCTAAAATGCTCAGCATGGTTTGCTGGCTAACATTGGCTTTGCGAAACAGGCTAGATAAGATATCGCCACTTTGTACTTCGAGCGTGGTCCACTGTAAACCCCGTTGTTCGATAACCACATCGGGTAATTCCGGCACTTCATCGCTTACTTCAGGTAAAGCCGCTAAGGGGGTTTCAGCGGGAAGGTTCAGTTCAACACTGTAGGTGTTGCTGATGGCTAAGCTGCTGTGTTCGGAACCGCGAGAGGCAGAGGCTTGCTCGGAAGGTAAAAGTAGCAAAATAGCAATAAAAACAGAAACCAGCAGAATTAGCAGGCGATGACGAGAAGGAATTTGAGCGACTAATTGCTGCATAATAACCACAATATCTGAGAATGCACAAAAAGCGAGCATATCTGTTTTTTTTCGAAGATACCAGACTTTTGTGCGTTTCACCTCGGCGGCACATGCGATAGAATGGCCGTTATCTGAGCAAAAATATTTATTCTTAGGAGTTAAAAATGGCCGATTGGGCACAGGCATTAGCAGAGCTAAAACGCGGTTGCGAGGAAATTCTGCTTGAAGAAGAGCTAATTGCCAAATTAAAGGAAGGCAAACCTCTTAAGATCAAGGCGGGCTTCGATCCGACGGCGCCTGATTTACATTTAGGCCACACGGTGCTGATTAATAAATTGCGTACTTTTCAGCAGTTAGGCCATGAAGTCATATTCTTAATTGGTGACTTTACCGGCATGATTGGCGATCCGAGTGGTAAAAACGTTACGCGAAAGCCTTTAAGCCGCGAAGAGGTGTTGGCTAACGCTGAAACCTACAAAGAACAAGTATTTAAAATTCTAGATCCGGCCAAAACGCGGGTCGCCTTTAATTCTGAGTGGATGGAGAAATTAGGCGCTGCCGGCATGATCAAACTGGGATCACGCCAAACCGTCGCGCGTATGCTAGAGCGTGATGATTTTAAAAAGCGTTTTGCTAACAATCAATCCATCGCTATTCACGAATTTCTGTATCCGTTAGTACAGGGTTGGGATTCTGTTGCCTTAGAAGCCGATGTTGAGATGGGGGGCACCGATCAACGCTTTAACTTGTTGATGGGGCGTGAGCTGCAAAAAGATGAAGGCATGCGGCCACAAACGGTCATGATGGTGCCCTTACTGGAAGGTTTAGACGGTGTGCAGAAAATGTCTAAATCTTTAGGTAATTACATTGGTATTACCGATGCACCGAACGAAATGTTTGGTAAAGTCATGTCTATCTCTGACGTGTTAATGTGGCGTTATTACGACTTATTGAGTTTCCGCCCGCTGACTGAGATTGCACAGTTGAAACAAGATGTGGCAGCAGGGCTGAATCCGCGTGATGTGAAAATTGCTTTAGCGAAAGAATTAATCAGTCGTTTTCACGATGATGCGGCGGCTGAAGCGGCTCATCAAGACTTTATTCAGCGTTTTAGTAAAAATGCCTTGCCAGATGACATTGCCGAAATCACCTTAAGCTGTGATGAGCCCAGCATGCCCATTGCTAACCTGTTAAAGGCGGCTGGCTTGGTGGAGAGTACCTCTGAAGCGCTACGCATGATCAAACAAGGCGCGGTGAAGTTAGACGGTGAAACCAAGGTTACTGATGCTAAGTTAGATATTGCCAAAGGCACTTGCCAAATTTATCAGGTAGGTAAACGTAAATTTGCTAAGGTCACCTTAGCGTAAGTAAAACGAAAAGGGCTGAACCGATGCTGTCACTGCGCACCTTGCTGTTAAGTTTAAGTTTGTGCCTGCTGGCAGGATGCAGTCTGTTTGGTTGGTCACGTTTCGCCGCACCTTTGCCGTTAACCCCGGCGGAGCAACTGGCCTTAGCTGAAGGGCATGGCCAGTTACAACTTACCTGGCCAGAGCAGCGCAGTGAGCGCAGTAAGCTTAATAACACCCGCAGTTTTTTAGCTTATGCTGGGCAGGGTGAAATACTGATTGATTTGCAGCAAGCCACTGAGTTGCTGTTGCAAGTTAATCAACAACTTATTCGGGTGCAACGCCCGGCTGATGGTCGACCGGTAAAGATTGATGTATCACGTTATACTCGCAATGGTGAAAACCGTCTGCGTTATCTCAGCAGCGTTCCTGCTTCAGCTAAAGTCAAACTGAGCCTGCCATTTCCTACGTTACGCACCGATTTACAGCAATATGCCTTGGCGTTTCAGCCGATAGATCAGTTAATCGAGACGGAGGTTGCCGAGGGGTTTCCGGGAGCCGTCTTGTTGGTGGTTAAAGATGGCGTGGTGATTAAACACAGTGCCTATGGTTATAGCCAGCGTTATACCGATGATGGCCGTGGTGTCTCAAAGCCCGAGCCCATGCAGCGCTTCACGCTGTTTGATATCGCCTCGAATACTAAAATGTATGCCACTAACTATGCCTTGATGCAGCTGGTTAGCCAAGGCAAGTTAGATGTGACAAAACCCATTCAGCATTATTTACCAGATTATCAGGGCGGTGGCCGTGAGCAGCGTCTGGTCAGCGATTTGCTGTATCATATTGCCGGTTATCCGCCTGAGGTGCATTTTTTTCGCCCTGACAACCGACACGGCCCTGCGTTTTATTCGCTAAACAAAGCGCATACCGAGCACTTAATTTTAACGCAAGTTCCCTTTGCGGCTGAGCGTGGCGTGCAGTCGGTGTACAGCGATGTCGATTATATGTTGCTTGGTATGCTGATTGAGAAAATAAGCGCACAGCCTTTAGATGTGTTTGTCCGGCAGCAATTTTATCAGCCATTAGGTTTGGCTGATACGTTGTTTAATCCGTTGCAGCACGGTGTGGCAGTATCACAGATTGCCGCAACCGAATTACAAGGCAATAGCCGCGGTGGTCGTGTCAGTTTTCCTGCCAATCGCCAAGGGGTGCTGCGGGGCGAAGTGCATGACGAAAAAGCTTTTTATTCTTTTCAAGGTGTCGCTGGACATGCCGGTTTGTTTAGCACCGCGGCCGATTTATCGGTGTTGATGTCTGTGGCATTACAAGGTGGTGGCTATGGTTGGCAACGCTTCTTTGATCAAGCGACGATACAGCAGTTTGTGGCAGCCTCTCCTTATGATCATCAATATGCGCTGGGTTGGCGTACCGCAGTACAAGGTGATTTAGCATGGCACTTCGGTGCTTATGCCAGTCAATATGCTTACGGCCATACCGGCTGGACCGGAACCGCAACGGTGATCGATCCAGCGCATAATCTCATGGTGGTGCTACTGACCAATAAAAAACACAGCCCGATAGTGGCCGACGGTGAGGGTTATTACTTTAGTGGCGACCGGTTTGAAACCGGCCGCTACGGCAGTATTATGACGATGATTTATCAGGCCTTGCAGTTATAGCTCATCGCTAATATCACTGAGCAGATGGTCTGAGCGCGGTTTACTCGGCCAGCTTTTAATGTGTAAATCACGCTGTGGATACGGAATAGTAATATTATTGGCTTTAAAGATGCGCCAAATGGCCACGTTAATATCCGATTTCACCGCAGCCGTGCCATTTTCCATATCAGCAATCCACACGCGTAATTGCAGTTCAATGCCGCTATCGGCAAACTCCATTAAACGGACAGTTGGGGCGGGTTCCGTTAATACCCGAGCGGAGGCTTGGGCGCATTCGAGCATAAGGGCCATGGCTTGCTCTGGATCGTCGTCGTAACTAATTTGCACTTTAATGACTACGCGCACGAATGGATCAGCATAGCTCCAGTTAATCACCTCGTTGGTGATCATGTTTTCGTTCGGGATTAAGGTATCGACACCTTCACGGTTACGCACTACCAAATAGCGAGCATTAAGTTGTTCTACCCAACCAAATTTATCGCCTACCGAGATAATGTCGCCGGGTTTAATAGAACGGTCGAGTACCAGAATAAAGCCGCTGATAAAGTTAGAGGCAATCCGCTGTAAACCAAAACCTAAACCAACACCCAGAGCACCACCAAATACTGCCAGTGAGCTAAGGTTAATGCCTACGGCATTTAACGCGACTAAAAACGCCACCGTAATTAAGAAAAACTTGGTGAACTTAGCAAATCCAACCCGCATACTCGGGCTAATAGAATGTGTACGTTCCAATTTATTGGTAATTAGTGTGGAGAGCCAAAGCGCTAAGGTAAAGGCTAAGGCAATCATAAACAGCAGTTTCATTACCGATAGCACAGAGATACGGCTTTCACCGACAGTGATAGCAAAACTATCCAGCATCGCAACGACAGCAGGTAACCAACCGACTAAATGTAATACAACGGCTAACCAGATCAGCACCGATAACACGTTTTCGGATGACTTAAGTAAAGGGCTTACCGAGAACGCTTTACGAAGCAGATAAATACAAAAGCGGATCATGGCCAATGCCAGTAGGATAGGCGTAGCGAACCCTAACAATTTCATCGGCAGTTCTTGTTGTACAAAGGCGGCTTTAATGGGGATTAATACCAGTAAGGCGATTAACGGCCACAGTAAACGCTGTAAACTGCGAATGGCCAGATGCCGCAACTTAGCACCTTGTAATTGATGTTTTTCTAGCGCCCGTTGTAGGCGTTGATTACTGAAAGAGGCAATGAGTAACGCTATGCTAAGTGCAACGAGTTGATACCAATTTTCTTTTTGCTGAATGATGGTCAGCACCTCTGTGTATAACGTTTCCCAGTCCATGTCTTCCTCGAATTATTGTAATAGCCAAAAGACTATAGGTAAGCTTACCAGACCAGAGAGAATACCAAAACCGATAACGCCACTTACTAACCTAGGTGCTAAACCGGCCATAATGGCAATAGCGCCGGCCGAGATCATCGGCGGCATTGCCGCTTGAAAAATACTGATGGTCACCGCCAACCCCTCTTGCCCCAGCGCCCGCCAAATTAACCATGCGCTCAGTGGCATCACCGCTAACTTTATCACTAAGGCACTGAGTAACGGCACGATCTCATCTTTGTTAAAACGAAAGCTCAGCTGAAAACCTACCGCTATCATCACTACCGGCACCAGCGTCGCGGCCAAATTATCGACTAATGTAATAGCCAGTGGTGGCAGCGTTATATCACGAATCAGTAACCCTACCATCAGAGCTATAAACGAGGGAAAACTGATGATTTTCCAGATAATGGCTTTCGCGCTAGGCTTGTTCATTGTTGGGCTGTAGATCGCCGCAACGATGGTGACATAGGTTGCTAGCGCAATAAAAGAGCCAATTTGATCATAGACCACCGCATAGGGCATGGCGACGTTGCCGAATAAGGCTTCGGTCATCGGAAAGCCTAAGAACGAAGTATTACCCAGCGGAAGAATGATTAACAATGCGCCTGTCACTTCACGCGACCAGTTAAAGAATTTACTGAGCAGTAACACCAATGCCACCACAACAAGCAAAAGCAACCAGGGCGTGATGGCTGGGATGAGCAGTGAAAACGAGAATTCTAATAACTTAATATTTTTCAGGATCAACGCAGGCAACGCCACGTAAAGCACGTAAATATTCAGAACGATGCCGCTATTTTGCGGCATGGCGGGCTGGCGCCGTAATAAAAAGCCGATGACTAGATAGGCTAAAACTAAATAAAAATTATCCATTATTGCTCGCTAATTAACTGCTCTTTTTCAGCTTTGCTCAGTTGTTTTAACTGGTATTCTGCCTGACTGGCACTGGCGCGATCCGAATAGCGACGTTGATAAACCAGTGTTAGGGGGCCTTTACCGCGCAGCGCTTTGGCGCCCCCTTTAATTTCACCAGCGTGTTGGCGCATGCGTCGCTGCGGATCAACGGTGATACCCGTATACAGCTGTCCAGCCGCAGTGCGTACCATATACAGCACCCAAGCAGGGCTAGGTGTGGCAATATCTTGTAAAGCGCTCATCTGCTATACTCACACATCATTTAGATGTTAGCTGTTTTGATTTCTGGAATTACACATGGTGTTTCAATCTCTGGCTCTGGCTGAGCCCATTTTACGCGCTTTAGCTGAACAGGGCTATGCTAGCCCAACACCGGTACAGCAAGAAAGTATTCCACCGATTTTACAAGGTAAAGATGTGCTCGCGGGCGCCCAAACCGGCACCGGGAAAACAGCGGCATTTACCTTACCACTGCTGCAACAGCTTCTCAATGCACCTAAGGTCTTACGCCCCGCGCAAGTGCGCGTGTTGGTATTAACCCCCACCCGTGAATTGGCGCAGCAAGTGTTCGAAAGTGTGCAAACCTACAGTCGGTATTTAAGCTGTCGCAGTGCCGTGTTCTATGGCGGGGTGTCGATTCGGCCGCAATATGATGAAGCTGAACTTGGCCTGGATATTCTGGTCGCAACGCCGGGGCGTTTGATTGATCATTTACATCAAGAAACAGTTGATCTGAGCGAGCTAGAAGTGCTGGTATTAGACGAAGCTGATCGCATGTTGGATATGGGCTTTGTGGTCGACATCAAACGCATTATGGCCAAGCTACCGGCTAAACGACAAACCCTGCTATTTTCTGCAACCTATTCTAAAGACATTAAACAGCTGGCAGATGAGCTGTTAAACAATCCCATCCAAATTGAAGTAGCTACGGCCAATGCCACCGCTGATCGGGTGGCGCAACAAGTGTATTTAGTTGATCGGCATCGCAAGCGCGAAATGATTTCACACCTGATTGGTGCGCGTAATTGGCAGCAAGTTTTGATTTTTGTGCGCACGAAACATGGTGCAGACCGACTGGCAAAGCAGTTACAAAAAGACGGTTTAAACACTGCGGCTATCCACGGTGATAAAGCGCAAGGAGCCAGACAGCGAGCCTTAGATGATTTT
The DNA here is from genome assembly GCF_030737935.1 of Alishewanella sp. SMS8. Lineage (NCBI taxonomy): Bacteria > Pseudomonadati > Pseudomonadota > Gammaproteobacteria > Alteromonadales > Alteromonadaceae > Alishewanella > Alishewanella sp. SMS8. The sequence goes on along the minus strand of NZ_JAPJEA010000001.1, from coordinate 794,339 downwards.
AAGCAAGGTAAGGTGCGTGTTTTGGTGGCGACCGATATTGCTGCGCGCGGTTTAGATATTAACGAGCTACCTTATGTGGTGAATTATGATTTACCACAAATTGCGGAAGATTATGTGCATCGCATTGGTCGTACTGGCCGAGCCGGTTTAAGTGGCGAAGCCATTACTTTGATTGGCCCAGAAGAGCGTGGGGCTTTGCAAGAAATTGAAAAACTGACACAACAAGTACTGCCAGCGAAAGTGTTGCCAGGCTATGAACATGACCCCAGTTTTGTGCCGCCGGCTGATCATTTACCGGGTAAGCCTGGTCAGCGCCAAGGGCGTCAAGATGGCGCAAAACGGCCATCGGCAGGAAAGGTTAAAGCGAAATTAAGAGCCAAAGCGTTGGGTAAAGCTTAAACTGAGCCACAAAACTGGGTTTAAGACGCTACGGCGTTAGCAGGGCGAACCATATAGCTACAAAGCTGATGTAACTCGCCTTGCGGATGTAACTGCTCTACAAAACCGGCCTGTTGATAAGCTCGGATCGCAGCAGCGTTGCTGCGAAATACAAACAGCGACGCGCTCGCTGTGTTGAGTGTTAAGCTTGCTTGCCGTTGTAATTTCCCAAGTAAAATCTGAATAAAACCATAGCCACGAAACCGTGGATGAATCACCAACCGACTCAGATGCGCATGACCGTGTTGCAAGGAATATTGGCCAAACCCCAATATTTGGCCATCGTCAGCTTGTAACAGGCAAGACGACAGGCTTTCTAACTTAAGATCTTGCGCAAAGCTCTCAGCATTAAAAGGAAAACGAAAACCCGGGCCCGCCCAGCTGATTAATTCGGCTTCGCTATTAAACCAGCTCATTAACTCTGGCAGATGTGTGCTTGTGGCCGGTATTAATTGCATGGGTACTCCTTGGCAAAGCCTGAGCCTTTGCGTTTAATCGCGATACAGGGTTTTAATTAAATGAAAACCAAATTGGGTTTTTACCGGCCCTAACACGGCGAGTACCGGCCCTTTAAATACCGCATCGTCAAAGGGTTTGACCATTTGCCCTTTACGAAACTCACCCAAGTCGCCGCCTTTTTTACCAGATGGGCATAACGAATGTTGCTTGGCCAGTTTGCTAAAGTCAGCACCTTTATCCAGCTGTCTTTTTAACTTCTCGGCTTGTTCGCGGGTTTTCACTAAAATATGTAAGGCACAGGCTTTGGCCATGGCTGAGGTTCCTTGCAAAATAAGCTAAAGCGTTTAGGGCTTGTTGACGTTTGCTGTAAAAACGAAGGGGTGATGATTAGCACCCCTTTGCTTGGCTCAACGGCAACACCTTTTCGCCAACGCGAACATTAACCGGCCGGTTGCTGCTGAGTAATACAGTGGATATTACCGCCACCGAGCAGAATTTCTCTGCCGGGTACCGTCACCACTTTGTGCAGAGGGAAAAGTGTCTGCAATATTGCTGCAGCAACCTGATCATTGGGATCATCAAAGGTTGGCAGGATCAAACCGCCATTACATAAATAAAAATTGATGTAAGAGCCGGCTAAACGGGCGTTGCCTTCACGTGGAATGGCGGCCATCGACTGATCGACTGACGCATATTCCTCGGCTTTGGCCATGATAGGCGCTGGCACGGGCAGTTTATGCACCTTGATTTTGCGGCCTTTGGCATCGGTACTGGCTTCTAGATAGTCTAGTGCGGCTTTGCTACGAGCATACTGTGGATCAGACTGATCATCTGTCCAAGCTAACAGCACTTCACCCGGCTTAACAAAACAGGCCATATTATCAACATGGCCATCGGTTTCATCATTAAAGATGCCGTCTTCAAGCCATAACACCTTACTAATATTCAGATGTTCTGCTAATTGCTGTTCAATCTGCTCACGGCTTAAATGTGCGTTACGGTTAGCATTCAGTAAGCACTCTGCGGTAGTCAGCAGCGTGCCTTCACCATCAACATGGATCGCACCGCCTTCTAACACAAAGCCTTCGGTGCGATAGCGGGGCAGTTGCTCGATACCTAAGATCTTACTGGCGACTTGATCATCGCGATCCCAAGGGAAGTACAAACCGCCATTTAAGCCACCCCAGGCGTTGAAGGTCCAATCGACGCCACGAACTTCACCTTTGCCATTGGTGACAAAGGTGGGGCCGGTATCACGACACCAAGCGTCATTATTAGAAATTTCCAACACACGGATCGGGTATTTAGTTTCTGCTTGGCTTAATTGCGCATAGGCATTGGCATACTGGGCAGCAGACACGCCAACGCTGACCGGTTCAAACCCGGCAATGGCTTTGATTACAGTAACAAAAGCAGCCTGCGCCGGTTTAGCGCCTAAACGCCAGCTGTCGGTACGCTCGGGCCAGACCATCCAGGTTTGTTTATGCGGTGCCCATTCAGGCGGCATACTAAAGCCATCTTGCTGTGGTGTGCTGGTTAAGGTCCGGCTCACTTGCTGTTCTCCGGATTGATTTTGCCATCTTTGGTCAGTAACGCATCGTAGATATCAATGCGGCGATCACGGAATACACCCCAAGCGCGACGCGTTGCCGCCACTTCGTCTAAATCAAAGGTATGTACTAGTACCGTTTCTTCGGTTTCATTAGCCTCTTTCACCTTGGCACCGGTATGGTCAGCAATAAAGGAGCTGCCATAGAACGTAATAGAAAAATCGCCTTCGGTTTCAGTACCGATACGGTTAGATACGATAACCGGTGTTAAGTTAGCAGCGGCATGGCCTTGTTGCGTACGCTGCCAGTGATCACGTGAGCTGATAGTGGCATCATGCGGTTCGCTACCGATAGCGGTGGGGTAGAAAATCAGTTCTGCGCCCATTAATGCCATGCTACGCGCGCATTCTGGGAACCATTGATCCCAACAAATACCGACGCCCACTTTGGCATATTGGGTATCCCACACTTTAAAACCGGTATCGCCTGGCGTGAAATAGTACTTTTCGCTGTAGCCTGGACCATCAGGAATATGACTTTTACGATAAATGCCCATATTGCTGCCATCCGCGTCTAACATCACCACGGTGTTGTATAAGCAGTTACCGGCACGTTCATAAATGCTGATCGGTAACACGACCGCCAGCTCTTTAGCCACCTTGGCAAAGTGTTTTACCGCGGCATTTTCAGCGACGGGGACTGCAAATGCTAAGTAGTCAGGCTTTTGCTTCTGGCAAAAATAGTTACGTTCAAACAGCTCTTGGATCAGAATTATTTGCGCGCCTTGGGCTGCCGCTTCACGCACCAGCTTATCTGCTCGAGCAATATTTTCTTCCACATTCCAGCCACCCTGCATTTGGGTTGCAGCAACAGTTACATTTCGCATGGGCCATCTCCAATTCAATCGTTACCAAACTAAGCCAACAAGTTCGAGCCACCGTACAAAGGGGCGCGCAAAATGCCGCATTTTTCGGCACTCGTCAATGTTTTTTCCGGTTATTTTCTAAGCGCAGGTTACCTACCACAAATTTGTTGTTAACCTTAGCAAAATTCGCACTAAATTACCTGTCGTTTTTAGGCAGCGGTACAAGGCAACACAGATGCAGAATACAGATATCATTATCAGTGGTGGTGGCATGGTCGGTGCCGCGCTGGCGTTGGCTTTAAGTCAGGCCGGGCTGACGGTCAGTTTAATTGAAAAGCATGCCCCAGCGCCATTCGCCGCACAAAGCGAGATCGATTTGCGCGTGTCGTCATTAAATTTACGCTCAGAGCGTTGGTTGCAGCAATTAGGGGCTTGGCAAGCGTTAGCCGCTATGCGGCTGTGTCCTTATCAGTATTTACAAGCAGGCGAAGCGAAAGCCTCGGTGCGTTTTGATGCTGCAGACATTGCTGAGGACCATTTAGGGCATATTGTTGAGAATAACCTGGTACAGCTGGCGTTATGGCAACAATTTAACCGCCACGTGACGGTGATCACCGATACGCAGATCAGCGCGGTACAAGAACACGATACAGCGGTGCAGGTCACATTGGCAGATGGGCAGCAGCTATCGGGTGCATTACTCATTGGCGCCGACGGCGCAAATTCTGTGGTGCGGCAATTTGCCGGCATTGGTACTCAGGGTTGGCAATATCAACAAGCGTGTTTAGTGGCCTATGTTGATACGCCTTATCCGCAACAGGATATAACGTGGCAGCAGTTTTACCCCAGTGGCCCACGGGCATTTTTACCTTTACCCGGTGCACGCGCGTCTTTGGTTTGGTATGACGAAGCGGCCAAGGTAAAACAGCTAGCACAGCTTGCGCCAGCGGCGCTAGAGCACGCGTTTATAACCGCCTTTCCGGCAGAGTTGGGCGCGGTAAAGCTGAAAGCTTCCGCGTGGTTTCCGTTGGCACGAATGCATGCGCAGCATTACGTTAAAGGGCGCTGCGTGTTAGCCGGTGATGCGGCCCATACTATTAATCCGTTGGCGGGGCAGGGGGTAAACCTCGGTTTTGCCGATGCGATGTTATTGGCTGATACGTTAATTGAGAATCAACAAGCCGGTCGCGATCTGGCCGATAATGCCAGTTTAAAGCAGTATCAGCGGCAGCGTAAGCTGCAAAATACTTTGATGATGAGTGCGATGGATGCGATTTATCAAACTTTTAGCCGTGATTCGGATACGCTGAGCTTTATTCGCCAGCAGGGGCTTAGGTTGGCCGTTAACGCGGGGCCCGCTAAACGCCTACTAACAAAGTACGCTGTGGGTAATGGGGTATTTTGAGTTGTTCCTCAGTCTTGTCTGCTTCTGCTTTTACTCTGTTATCTAGGCTTGAGGTTGGTAATTCTGCGGCTTAATATGCCGACCAATTTAAGGTGTGTTGCTTATTTTAAACTGTTTTTAGAATTGAGTGTGAGCAGGTTCAATTTTAATGCATCCAGTGGCTAAACGCGTTGTACAACTTTAACGAGAGACGCCGTAAACCCATCCATGGGGGCTCCTGTTTTTCATCCATGAAAAACACGCCCTTTTTCAAAGTGTACTATGCGTTTACCACCTCGTCCTGTTTCTGCTGCTTACAGGCGATCATTTTACTAAATCTATGTAGCCAGGTTGCAAGCAGCATTCGTGCTGCTGTTTCGAAAATGCTACCGCAACTCAGGGTTTTAGTCGTATCGCTTGGCAATCACGTTTGCTGAAGATCAAAGGAAGTAAGACGCAGCGTAGGCCGCTGGATGAGACGTGCTGTAGCTAAAGCGTTGTATTTGATTAATGATTAGAAAAGCGAAAACCCGACACGAGGTCGGGTTTTCTGAATGATGGCAGGGGCGGCTGGATTCGAACCAACGCATGGCGGGATCAAAACCCGCTGCCTTACCGCTTGGCTACGCCCCTACTGGGATGGTAAAGAGTTAATGGCAGGGGCGGCTGGATTCGAACCAACGCATGGCGGGATCAAAACCCACTGCCTTACCGCTTGGCTACGCCCCTACAACAACTTTTTACTTACTTGCACCCTATTATGGTGCGGAAAGAGAGACTCGAACTCTCACGCCTCGCGGCGCTGGAACCTAAATCCAGTGCGTCTACCAATTCCGCCATTCCCGCATACAACAGTAGAGTAGGAAGTGGTGGCTACAGCGGGAATCGAACCTGCGACCCCAGCATTATGAGTGCTGTGCTCTAACCAGCTGAGCTATGTAGCCACTATAACTTGTCCTAAGCAAGTGGCGCGTATTATGCTGATCTCACTTATGAGCGTCAACCGTTTTTTTTCGATATTATACCAGTTGCAGTGTATTTGCCGAATTTATGTTCAGAGCGAGTAAAAACTAAACAGTAAAATTAAGTATGAGATAGTCCTCGAGAATTATCAACAACAAAAAGCCGGACACGAGGTCCGGCTTGGTATCGAGCGTTTAACCGCGAGGCTTAAACGTTAAAACGGAAATGCATAACATCGCCATCTTTTACAATGTAGTCTTTACCTTCAAGACGCCATTTACCGGCTTCTTTCGCGCCCGCTTCACCGTTGTATTGTACGAAGTCGTCATAAGCGACCACTTCAGCGCGGATAAAGCCTTTTTCAAAGTCAGTGTGGATCACGCCAGCAGCTTGTGGCGCAGTGGCACCAATTGCGACAGTCCAAGCCCGTACTTCTTTAACACCGGCAGTAAAATAAGTATGCAAGCTTAGCAAAGAGTAACCACCACGGATCACCCGGTTTAAGCCTGGCTCTTCTAAACCCATGTCGGCCATAAACTCATTGCGCTCTTCTTCGTCTAGCTCCGCAATTTCCGATTCGATAGCGGCGCATACCGGCACCACAATGGCGCCTTCTTTCTCAGCGATCGCAGTAACGATATCTAAGTAGGGGTTATTCTCGAAACCATCTTCCATCACGTTAGCAATATACATGGTGGGCTTGATCGTTAAAAAGTTCATGTAGGCAATCAGCGCCTTTTCTTCTTTTTCTAACTCAAGCTGGCGCAGGGTATGGCCCTGTTCTAAATGCGCCTTCACTTTTTCTAAAACCTGGATTTCTGCTTTAGCGTCTTTATCGCCGCCTTTTGCTTTCTTTTGAACACGGAAAATGGCGCGATCAGCGCTGTCCATATCAGATAGCACTAATTCCATGTTAATGGTTTCAATGTCATCGGCCGGATCAATTTTACCGGCAACGTGAATAATGTTTTCATCGTCGAAACACCGTACAACATGACCAATAGCGTCAGTTTCGCGGATGTTTGCTAAAAATTTATTACCTAAACCTTCACCACGGGAAGCGCCCTTGACTAAACCTGCGATATCCACAAATTCCATGGTAGTGGGTAATACGCGTTGCGGTTTAACGATTTCAGCCAGTTTATCTAAGCGTAAATCGGGTACTGGCACCACGCCGGTATTCGGTTCGATAGTACAGAACGGAAAGTTGGCGGCTTCGATGCCAGCTTTGGTTAAAGCATTAAATAAGGTGGATTTACCAACATTAGGTAAACCGACGATGCCACATTTGAAACCCATGAGTGTATCCTTTAATGTGCTATTAGCGACGGGAGTGTTCCGAAATTTTAGCTTGCCTGAAAGCTGTGTAAACGGTGCTGAGCTTTTACCAAGCCATCGCGAGCTAACAGGTCGAAACAGGCAACCGATTCATCGATGCAGCTATTAATCAGTGATTGTTCACTGCTTGGCGCTTTACCCAGAACAAAACCAGTTACCTGATCTTTGTGCCCCGGATGGCCGATGCCAAGCCGCAAGCGATAAAAATTGGGGTTATTACCCAACTTACTTGTGATATCGCGCAGACCATTGTGGCCCGCATGTCCACCGGCAAACTTAAATTTGGCTGTGCCGGGCGGTAACGCCAGCTCATCATGAACTACTAGAATGTGCTCTGGTGACAGTTTATAAAACTGTGCCATAGCCAAAACGGCTTTGCCGCTTAAGTTCATATAGGTCGATGGAATAAGTAATTTGAATTCTTGGCCGGCAAGCATGAATTTGCCAGTGTGCCCGAAAAATTTAGTTTCGGGTTTTAAGGTCGCATGATAGGTCCGAGCCAGTTGCTCAACAAACCACACGCCCGCATTATGACGGGTATATTGATATTCGGGGCCTGGATTACCCAGGCCCACGATTAGCTGAAGCTTTGGCTGAACAGCGTCAGACATTACTCAGCAGGTGTTTCTTCTTCAGCTTTACCAGCTGGTTTGTTTACAGATACTACAGGCAGGTCATGACCTTCGCCTTTAGTTAACTGAACAAAAGTAACACCTTTAGGTGCTTTGATGTCAGTTAAGTGTAAGGTTACGCCTACTGCAACATCGCTTAAATCTACTTCGATGAACTCTGGCAGATCCTGTGGTAAGCAGGCAATTTCAACTTCGTTCATACCATGAACAACTACACCACCTTTCTTCGCACCGGCTTCTTCATTGATGAAGTGGATAGGAACAATAGTATGTAACTCGTGGCCAGCTTCTACGCGTTGGAAGTCAACGTGTAAGATTTTTGGCTTGAACGGGTGACGTTGCATGGCTTTAACGATGGCTTTTACTTCTTCACCCGCGACGTTGATAGTCAGGATGTGAGAGTAGAAGGCTTCAACGCTTTGCGCTTTCAACAGTTTAGAGTGCTCTAAAGTGATTGATTGAGCGGCTACGCTGCCACCGTAAATGATAGCTGGAACTTTGTCTTCGTGACGTAGGCGGCGGCTCGCACCTTTCCCCAGGTCAGAACGGACTTCTGCGGTTAATGTAAAAATTGCATCAGACATGATGTACTCCAATAATTAGTATTTGTCCCGGCTTGCGACCAGCCGAAACCTGTTGCCTTTTGTAGCATGACAAAAGGCGCGACATATTACCACCAGCCCCCGTTAGCTGCAAATGCAAATTGGCAGCGTTGTGGCTGTGTCGCTATCTGATATGCTGTTTATCATTTTTCAGCGTCTAAGGATAAAACGCTCAATGGCTTTTTAGCATGGCGTATTAGGCTTAAAAAAACCAAAAGGCGCCCTAAAGCGCCTTTATGATCGAAATCGTCTGCTTAATCGAACATCGATGAAATCGACTCTTCGTTACTAATACGACGAATACATTCGGCTAATAAATCGCTTAAGGTTAGCTGACGTACTTTTGGAATGGCTTTCATCGCTGCGGATAATGGCACAGTATCGGTAATAATGAGTTCATCAATAACCGAGTTGGTAATGATCTCAGGCGCATTACCTGAAAATACCGCATGCGTCGCGTAAGCAAAGACACGTTTAGCACCTTGCTCTTTTAAGGCTTCGGCTGCTTTACACAGTGTACCGCCCGTATCAATCATATCGTCAACGATAATACAGTCACGATCACGTACATCACCAATAATATGCATCACTTGCGACACGTTAGCGCGCGGACGGCGCTTGTCAATAATCGCTAAATCAGCGTCATTCAACAGTTTAGCCACGGCACGCGCTCTGACTACACCACCGATATCTGGCGATACCACAATGGGTGATTGCAGATTTTTCTTGCGCATGTCATCCAGTAAAACCGGACTGGCAAAAACGTTATCCACCGGCACATCAAAGAAACCTTGAATTTGCTCAGCGTGTAAGTCAACCGTCAGCACACGGTCAACACCGACGCTAGACAGAAAATCGGCAACCACTTTCGCGGTGATAGGAACCCGAGCTGAACGTACACGGCGATCTTGACGCGCATAACCGAAGTAAGGCATCACGGCAGTGATCCGTCCGGCAGAGGCACGACGTAATGCATCAACCATCACGATCAGTTCCATCAAGTTATCGTTGGTGGGTGCACAAGTAGATTGGATAATAAAGACGTCTGAACCGCGTACATTTTCGTTGATTTGCACACTGACTTCGCCATCACTGAAGCGACCAACAGAGGCGTCTCCCAGTTTGATGTAAAGACGGCTGGCGATTTTGTTGGCAAGATCTGGTATGGCGTTACCAGCGAAAACCTTCATGTCGGGCACGGTAGGATCCTCAGGGCAGTGGTGAGTCCGGTTTAATCATTATAACGTCATAAAAGTTAAGTATACCCAGATTATTGTCAAACCGACCTATTATTACGTTGGCGTGTAACATCCATGCACACTGTCATCAGGCTGCGTTGCCTGCAACGTATAACGTAATGATCGTGTTAGCAACTTATTCAGTAATACACTAACGTTTAGTGACATCAGCTGTTAGAGTCGGTATCTGTCAGCGCAGCCCATAATGGCGACTGGTTGACCCCTCTTGCGATAAAGCCATTGCATGATGCAGGCAAACTCGCTAGGGCATGTTGAGCACTGGCCGCGTCCGGGAATTCGGCGAACACACTTGCACCAGTACCCGTCATTCGACACGGGGCGTATTCTAACAACCACTGTAAGGTCATTGCAACAATCGGATACAGCTGTTCGACCAAAGGCTGGCAATCATTTTGCCAATTGCGTTGCATTAAATCAGCCAAAACCATGGTAGGCGTATCACGTTTTAATTGCGGGTGGCTGAAAATAGCCGCCGTACTAATATGACAATGAGGTGTCACCACGAGATAAATTTTTTCGGGTAATTCGACAGCTTGTAAGCGCTCGCCAACCCCCTCAGCAAAGGCAGTTGTGCCATGCACAAAAACAGGGACATCTGCGCCTAAGCGTAAACCCAGTTCGGCAAGTTGCTGGGTAGACAGGCCTAATTGCCATAACTTATTTAAACCATGCAGGGTCGTTGCTGCATCAGATGAGCCGCCGCCTAAGCCGCCACCCATGGGTAAGTTTTTTTCTAAATAAAGCTGACAGCCCGCTGCAGCGGGCGCAAAAGGTTTCAGCAGTTGAGCCGCACGATAAATTAAGTTATCGCTACCGTTAAGTGAAGGATCGCTACAACTTAGCGTTATTTCACCGCTGTTGTCTGCTTTGAAATGTAAGCGGTCACCAAAATCAAGCATCTGAAACAGCGTTTGCAGATTATGGTAACCGTCAGCGCGACGGCCTGTGATATGCAAAAATAAATTCAGTTTGGCCACTGCCGGTAACGAAAAACTCATGGTTGCCAGCTCCGGATCACTAAGCGAATGTGTGTATCGTCGCTGCTTAATTCTAGTTGCTTGGGTAACGAGAGCGCATCGGCAAAAAAGCTGCGATATGTTAATTGCCAGCGAATACCGGTGCTATCTTGTAACGTAAAGCGGGTTAAGCGTCCAGCAGCGTCATATTGCAACTCGGTGGCACTGGCGCCAGGTAAGCCGCGCAGCCATAACGGCATATCATGCAGCGGAATTGACCAACCGGCTAATTGCCACAACAAACTGCTGGCATCTGCCGCCTGATAACGTTCGCCTTTAACCAGTAGTTCTGAAAAGTTTGTTTGCTGGGTCAGTTCAAATAAACTGATACCGAGCATATTGGCCAGCCGAGCTTGAAAATCGTTGGCATTCATTTGCTGCCATCGCAAATTACCACTGATCGATTCATTCGGCGCTTTAATGCCCATCGATGCTTGTACGGTAAAACTTTGCATGGCGTTTAATTGTTGTTGTCGCGCCGCGGCGTTCATCACTGGCTCGGCGGGTGGAGCCTTGGGTTTTAGGCCACAAGCGCTTAATAAAGCCACAAAAACTAACATACTCCATCGGCTATTCGGTAATGACACACTAAAGTCCTTTGCTTTTGCTTTTATTAACCTGGGCTTTTTCGTACAATTCGCCCCCTACAGAAACCATGATACAGGTGATGGCTATTTTTGCACTAGGCATAAATCACAAAACAGCTCCAGTTGCGCTGCGCGAAAAGCTGGCTTTTGCACCCGAACAGGTGCCTGAGGCCTTGCAACAATTGGCAGCGAAACTGCAGTTGGTCGATGCAGTGATTTTGTCTACCTGTAATCGTACCGAGCTGTATTTTAGCGGTGGTGCTGAACAAGCCGAGCAAGTGGTGCAGTGGTTAGCACAGTTTCATCAATTGTCGTTACCGGATTTACAACAACATCTCTACTTATTTCAAGATCAGCAAGCGGTGCAGCATTTAATGCGCGTGGCGGCAGGGTTAGATTCTTTGGTGTTGGGTGAGCCGCAAATTTTTGGGCAGGTGAAGCAGTCTTATAATCAATCGCGCCAAGCGGGTACGATCCAGCCCTTATTCGAGCGGCTATTTCAAAAGACTTTTGCTGTTGCTAAAGACGTGCGCACCGAAACAGAGATTGGCGCAAATGCGGTATCGGTTGCTTTTGCTGCCGTTACGCTGGCCAAACAGATTTTTGGCAAGTTAGATAATGTGCGGGTACTTTTGATTGGCGCAGGTGAAACCATTGAACTGGTTGCGCGGCATTTGTCTGAGCAGGGCGCAACTAAATTAAGCGTGGCGAACCGCACCTATGAGCGAGCCGAAAACTTGGCTAAGCAGTTTAATGCCCAAGTGTTAACCTTAGCGCAGGTGCCATCTCGTTTAGCTGAAGCGGATATTGTGATTTCCTCAACGGCCAGTACCTTACCTATTGTGGGCAAGGGTATGGTTGAGCAGGCGTTACGGCAGCGTAAGCACAAACCGATGTTCTTGGTTGATTTAGCTGTACCGCGAGATATTGAGCAGCAGGTGTCTGAGTTAGAAGATGCTTACCTGTACACCGTAGATGATTTACAAAGCATTGTGGCGCAAAATTTAAACCATCGACAACATGCCGCTGCACAAGCGGAGGTGATGATCGAATCGGGCGCCAACGAGTTTCAGCAATGGTTACTTTTACAGGATAAAGCCGATTGGCTGCGTGATTATCGGCAGCGTTGTGAACACGTGAAACAAGAATTGCTTGTCCGAGCGCAAAACCAGTTGGCCGCAGGGCAAGATCCCGAAAAAGTGCTGCAAGAAATGGCCAATAAACTGAGTAATCGTTTAATGCACAGCCCAACGCAAGCCATTCGTCATTTATTACAATCCGAGCAACCGGACGCGTCCGAGTTGGTTAAGGTCTTAGTCGATTTATAATCAGGTTAACAGGTTAAAATGAAAGAGTCGGTATATCGTAAGCTCGAAGCCTTAGTAGAACGCTACGAAGAAGTGCAAGCGTTGCTAAGTGACGCAGGCGTTATTAGCGATCAAAAACGTTTTCGTGAATTATCAAAAGAATTTAGTCAGTTAGAAGATCTTAACAAAGCCTTTCGTAGCTATTGTCAGGCGCAAGACGATTTGCAAATGGCTGAAGAAATGCAAAAAGATCCCGATCCTGAGATGCGGGAAATGGCGCAAGAAGAGTATAAATCTGCTCGTGCCAGCATTGAAGCGCTTGATACTGAACTGCAAATTTTGTTACTACCTAAAGATCCGAACGACAGCAATAGCTGCTTTTTAGAAATTCGCGCCGGTGCCGGTGGCGATGAAGCCGCCATTTTTGCCGGTGATGTGTTTCGAATGTATAGCCGTTTTGCTGAAAAACAACGCTGGCGATTAGAAGTGGTCAGTGCCAGTGATGGTGAGCACGGTGGTTTTAAAGAAGTTATCGCCCATATTCAAGGTGAGGGTGCCTTTGGTACCTTGAAATTTGAATCGGGTGGCCATCGTGTGCAGCGCGTACCCGCAACCGAATCGCAAGGTCGGGTGCATACTTCCGCTTGTACTGTAGCCATTATGCCGGAGATCCCAGAAAGTGAAGCCATTGAAATCAATCCGGCTGATTTAAAGGTGGATACCTACCGCGCTTCTGGTGCCGGTGGACAGCACGTTAACCGAACTGACTCCGCTATTCGGATCACTCACTTACCAACGGGTATCGTGGTGGAGTGTCAGGATGAGCGTTCGCAGCATAAAAACCGTGCCCGAGCAATGAGCGTGTTGCAATCTCGTATTCAAGCGGCCGAAGATGAAAAGCGCCGTTTAGCAGAACAAGACACTCGCCGTTCATTAGTGGGCAGTGGCGATCGTTCAGAGCGCATTCGCACTTACAACTTTCCACAAGGCCGCTTAACCGACCACCGAATTAACTTAACCATTTATCGTTTAAACGAAGTGATGGAAGGTGAATTAGGCTTGGTGATTGAGCCATTGAAGCAAGAGCACCAAGCTGACTTATTAGCCGCGTTAGCGGATGAAAACCGTTAATGCAGCTGCAGCCTTGGTTGCAGCATAGCGCCGCGTTGCTGCAAAGCTGTTCTGAGAACCCGCTACACGAAGCTCGGCTGTTGCTCTGTCGGGTATTAAACTGCAGCAGCAGTTTTTTATATACCTATCCAGAGCGTCTGTTAAGTGCCACTGAACTGCAAGAGCTCGAGCGTATGTTAAAGCGGCGTTTAGCGGGTGAGCCCTTAGCCTATATTTTTGGTTACTGGCATTTTTTTGGTTTAGAGTTGGCCGTAGCGCCTAGTACGCTGATCCCTCGACCTGATACCGAAGTGTTGGTAGAGCATGTTTTAACATTACCCTTAACTGCTAATGCACGGGTGCTCGATTTAGGCACCGGCACGGGCGCTATTGCCTTAGCGTTGGCAAGCGAGCGCCCGACTTGGCAGATCACGGCGGTTGACCTACAGCCAGAGGCTGTCGCCTTAGCACAGCGTAATGCGGCTGCTTTAACGTTACCTCACGTGCAAGTGCAACAAAGCCGTTGGTTTAGCCAGCTTGCTGCAGAGCAATATCAATTAATTGTCAGTAACCCCCCTTATATTGAAGCTGAGGACCCGCATCTTTGTGCCTTACGTTATGAACCTTTGAGCGCTTTGGTGGCCGCCGATCAGGGCTATGCCGATTTGCAACATATCATCACTAATGCTCCCCAGCATCTGACCCCGGGCGGTTGGTTGTGGCTTGAGCATGGCTTTGAACAAGCGCCGCTGGTAAGACAGATGTTAGTTGCTGCGGGTTTTGAGGAAGTGAGTTCGGTGAAAGACTACGGTGGTCATTGGCGCATTAGTGGCGGTCAACTTAATTAGCTACCGGTAAGCAGAGCATTCTCCCTACTCCTTTCAAAAGAAACTTAATGCTCACTATCCGCTTTCTTCACGATTTGGTGGTTTAGCTTTTTTGTATGCGCGCGCTCCCATCATCATGCCCAACACTCAAGCCGATCGGATACAATTATTTTGACCTGCAACGAAAAGCAGCCTATAACCATGGTAAGTTTTTTTGGGAGGGAGCCTCAGTGATGTCTGAGCAATTTCTGTTTGCAGATGAACCAGAGTTAGAAACCACAGTATCCAATGGTACTTGGAAGGTATTGATCGTGGATGATGAGTCTGAAGTGCATGTAGTAACGCGTCTTGCACTGAGTGACTTCAGTTTTCAACAAAAAAAATTATTGTTTATCAGTGCCTACTCTGGCGCAGAAGCACAACAAATCATGTCTGAACAACACGATATTGCCATCGTATTGCTTGATGTTGTAATGGAAACCGATGATGCCGGCTTAAAAGTCGCGCGCTATATTCGGGAGCAGTTAAATAATCAATTTGTAAGAATTATTTTACGTACCGGTCAGCCAGGACAAGCCCCTGAGCGGCAGGTAATAGTGGATTATGATATCAACGATTACAAATCAAAAACTGAGTTGACGGCACAAAAGTTATTTACCGTAATGATGTCAAGCTTACGCTCTTACCGCGATATTATTTCCATCGAACAGAGTCGACAAGGCTTAGAAAAAATCATGAATGCCTCCGTCGATTTGTTTTCTGCACACTCGATGGAACAATTTATTGATGGTGTGTTGCAACAACTAACCTCAGTGCTCGGCTGTGATCAAGACGCTTTATTGGTCAGTTCTTCTTTAGTTGCAGGTAATGTACAAGCGAGCGACCCACATGAGTTGGTGGTGTTTGCTGGGCAAGGCGAATTTGAGCAAAAAGAAGGGCAGCCTATTCAAAAGGTATTGGAGAAGCCTTTACTCGATGCTTTTGAGCAAGCGCTGAGTTCCAAAGACATCGTTTATCGTGATAATTATCTGGTTGCATATTGCAGCAGTAAATTTACTCACGGATCTTTGTTATATATATCTGGTTTACCCGGCCCGATGAGCGATAACCAACAAAAGTTGGTGCAGTTATTTGCACAAAATGTGCAAATTGCTTATGAAAACGTGCAATTACAGCACGAAGTTGAAGATACACAGCGTGAAATTGTTTATCGGTTAAGTGAGGCTGTTGAGCAGCGCTCGGTGGAAACCGGCAATCACGTGCGGCGTATTGCCTTTATTTGTTATGAATTAGCCATTGCCTATGGTTTAGCCAAAGAGGATGCTGAATTACTAATGTATGCTGCGCCGTTGCATGATGTCGGTAAAGCGGGGATCCCTGATGAAATTTTAAATAAACCGGACAAACTCACCGCTGAGCAATGGTCCGTTATGAAGCAACACACCAACATCGGTTTTAACATACTCAAAGATTCGAAGCGCTCTATTATTCAGGCGGGCGCAATCATCGCACGTGAACATCATGAGCGTTGGGATGGTTCGGGCTATCCGGATGGTAAAAAGGCAGAAGAGATCCATGTGTTTGCGCGTATCGCGGCATTGGCCGATGTTTATGATGCGTTAAGGCATCGTCGCTGTTACAAAGACGCTTGGAATTTGCAGCAAGTCATCGCAGAGATTAATGCGCAAGCTAATCGGCAGTTTGAACCTAAAATGGTGGCGGCCTTTAACCAGATTGTTACAAAGCTTGAAGCTGTACTGCAAAAATATCCAGATAGTGGTAACGTAGCGCCACTTTAATTGATTGATATTCACAAGAGGTTGTTTTTTATGTATATGGCGTTTAAGCATATTCATTTGTTAATGGTGGCGTTAAGTGTATCACTGCTATTTATTCGCTTTGCTTTGCGTTTAAAAGACTCGCCGCTGTTGCAGCGTAAATTCTTTAAAATAGCGCCCCATGTGGTTGATACCTTTTTATTGTTATCGGCGGCGGCGTTAATGATCACCATTGCCCAGTATCCCTTTGTTAATCCGTGGTTGACCGAAAAAGTTATCGCGCTGTTTGCTTACATCGCTTTAGGTTTTTCTGCTTTAAAAGGCCGCACTGTCGCCATTCGTTGGTTATCGTTTTTAGGTGCATTGGGCTGGCTTGGTTTAATGATCCGGGTTGCCCTGAGCAAGCAGCCGATATTTCTTCCATTTTAATAAGCTAACCTGACGGATCTGTTATGCAAAACCACCTGATTAATGTTGCCGGTATTGATGTTGCCAACGATAAACCTTTTGTGCTGTTTGGTGGCATGAATGTATTAGAGTCTCGCGATCTCGCCATGCGTATTGCCGAGCACTACGTGCAAGTGTGTGCAAAATTGGGCATTCCTTATGTGTTTAAAGCGTCGTTTGATAAAGCGAACCGTTCTTCTGTGCACTCTTACCGTGGTCCAGGGTTAGAAGAAGGATTACGTATTTTCGAAGAGATTAAACGTACGTTTAATGTGCCGCTGATTACTGATGTGCATGAGCCGCATCAAGCAGCGCCGGTTGCAGAAGTTGTCGACGTGATCCAATTGCCTGCTTTTTTAGCCCGCCAAACCGATTTAGTGGTGGCGATGGCGAAAACGGGCGCGGTCATTAATGTGAAAAAACCGCAGTTTTTAGCGCCGCATGAAATGCGCCATATTCTGAAGAAGTTTGCCGAAGCTGGAAATGAGCAAGTGATCCTCTGCGAGCGCGGCTCGAGCTTCGGTTACAATAACCTGGTTGTCGACATGCTGGGCATGGATGAAATGAAACAGTATGCACCTGTCATTTTTGATGCAACCCATGCCTTACAAAAACCGGGTGGCCGTGAAGACTCAGCGGATGGCCGTCGTGCCCAAGCGGCACAACTGGCTCGCTCGGGTATGGCTTTAGGCTTAGCAGGGTTGTTTATTGAAGCACACCCTGAGCCTAATTTGGCTAAATGCGATGGCCCTTGTGCTTTGCCATTGGCTAAGCTCGAGCCTTATCTGGCGCAGATGCAGGCGTTAGATCAGTTGGTTAAAAGCTTTCCTGTGCTGGATACTTCAGCCAATTAAGTGTTGTTAGCAAAACGCTATTGATGCTGACGCCTGTCAGCATCAATAGCGCTGTTTCACATAATGGATCACGTTATGAAACTGATCGGTTAATTGTTCAATCGTTTCCGCTACCGTACTTAAATCTGCTGTTTCCGCAATCTTCTCTAAACTCAACGCTTTGTTGGCCACTTGTAAAGCCCCGACACTCTTTGCCATGGCTTTTAATTGATGAGCTTCACTTCGAATGCCCTGACGCTGCTGACTCGTGTTTAATTGCGATAATTTCCTAATGACGGGAGTCGCTTCGCTAATAAAATAATTTAAATATTCTTCATGCTTAACTGGGTCATTACCCAGGCAATTGGCTAAAGTGGTAAAACAAATCGGTGAGAGATTATTTTGCTCAACAGTATCTTGTGCTGATTCTTTAGCACTCTGTTTTAGCGGTAACCATTTTTGCATGACATTTTGTAGCGTGACCAGTTCAATCGGTTTGGTGATATAAGCGTCCATACCCACGCTTAGACATTTTTGCTCTTCGCCTTTCATCGCATTAGCGGTAATGGCGATAATACGAGTAAATTGGCTATCCTCTTGTCGATGTAAATCTTCTAAGCGAATAGCTTTGGTTAGATCATAACCACTGAGATTAGGCATATGCAAATCGGTTAATACCAGTGGGTAATGATACTCACGCCATTTTTCAAGAGCGATAGCGCCATCATCGGCTACTTCGACGGCATAGCCTAAAGCACTTAACTGTTCTACGATGACGCGCTGGTTCATTTGATTATCTTCAGCTAACAAAACCAGTTCACGATTTTTTCGTGCGGTTTCAATACTGGGAGCTTGCAATGAAGCTTGGTTAGTTGGTTGGATAATTTGTTTTGGACGCGCTTTTAGGCCGCAGATAATTTGTACGGCATCGAGGATTTGTGTGCGGCAAATCGGGCTACCATGCACATAAATAACATTATCAAATAGCAAGTCGGCTAATTCAGTTTGGTTAGTGATAATCACAAACTTTACACTTGATAATTTGGGATGAGTGACCAAATGTGTTATTTCGCTTGCCGATATTTGTTCATAAGTCGCATCCAGCAACCAAATCGTCTGGGTTTTCGCATCTTCTCGTTGATTTTCGGCACGAAGATGCAAAGCCTCTACACTCAGCACGATATCTAAGTTGGCTCCGCAAAATAGCAGGTAGTCTGATAAGTGATGTTGATTATCGCTATCTTGGCTAAACAGGCAAATAGATAAGTCTTTGAGTAAGCTTTGTGATAGATAGCGAGCGTTCTCAATGCGGTGCATCGGCAGCCGTACTCGAAATTCAGAGCCTTTGCCCGGTTCACTCTTCGCATCTATCTCGCCGTACATTAAAGAGGTGAGGTATTGGCAAATAGATAAACCTAACCCTGTACCACCAAAACGCCGAGTGATGGAACCTTCTGCTTGGTTAAAGGGCTGGAAAACATAACTAATTTGCCGCTGGGTCATGCCGCGGCCGTTATCGGACACTGTCAATTGGATTTGGCTAAAATCCATGTTCTCTTCTAGTAACCGAGCGCTGACCAATACCACACCGGTTTTCTCTGTTGTGGTTTCTGTAAATTTAATGGCGTTACCCGCCAAGTTATACAGAATTTGCCGTAAGCGGACAGGATCGCCCATTAAGCCATCGGGAATGCGCGGATCGATATAAATTTTTAAATCAATTTGTCGCTGATAGGCCACTGAGACTAAGATGCGGCCCACTGCTTCAATGATATCGACCAGCGACACGGGGATATTTTCAAGCTCAAGCTTGCCGGCTTCGATTTTAGAGAAATCCAAAATATCATCGAGGATCCGTAATAACGAAAACGATGATTCTCGGATCGTATCAGTCATGCGATATTGCGGATTACTTAATTCCGTTTTACGTAACAAGTCGATCGTGCCGATAATACCGTTCATGGGGGTACGAATTTCGTGGCTCATGGTGGCTAAAAAAGTCGACTTGGCTTCATTGGCTTTTTCAGCCGTTAATTTTGCAGTTTCTAAGGCATCGGTTCGTTCTTTGATGCGATGCTCAACCTCTTGCTTCAATTGGCTGATATTATCTTCAGAGGCTTTCAAGGCTTGTGTGCTTTGTTGTAGCCGATAAAACACGGTATTGATTTGTTCAGCTAACAGCCCAAAGACATCTTTTTCATGGCTGTGGAAACCGGGTACAAACTGTTCTTTTTCTAAGGCGTTGCGTGTGCCTAAGACCAAAGGCAGCAACCGCTCCCGAAAATATTGCGATAAGTGATAACTGATGCCTGCGAGTAACAATAACCCCGTGACGAGCCCGATAAATAACGCAAATAGAGCGGGTTGATAATTAGGCGGGGGCAGTAATTGTAATGACACTAAAACTTTATTTGTTTGTCCTGGTAAAATGCGGTGCACAATTAGTAAATCGTCTTGGCGAATGGCCATATTTGAGAGGGTCGGTGAGGGTACAATATTTGGTAAATTTTCCGTATTGAATTCAAGCTCTATACCTTTGGCCGTCACGCTGTAAAGATAGAACGCTCGGCTGGGATCATTATTGCGCGCTTGTAAAAATAACTGCTGTTGTAAGACTTTATCATCAGTGGGCACCAGACTAAGGCTTTGTGCCAATACCATACTTTCTGCAGTGAGCCGTTGCAGTTGTTCAGAACTGCGCTGGGCAGAAGCGGTAAACCAGCCAAATAACCATGTTTGAATGGCAAGACAAATAAGTAAAATTATCGCCAACCGAAAAAATATTGGTTTAGTAAAATGGGTGTTTTCCATTGACCTTCCATAGCGTTAAATGAAACAAAATTAACCGAAACTGCAATTTTCTAGCTTAACAAGTTTCTGCCAGCAAAAGCAGTAATTTTAGCAGTTTGTTTTTAGCTTCTCGCAGTATATTTAGTACTCGAAAACGGTCTTTTTGTTCAAGTTATAAGCTGTCAGTATGCTTTTCAAAAATATTTATTGACTTAACTCGGCAAAATCCGTTTAATACGCCGCATTGCCCAGATAGCTCAGTCGGTAGAGCAGCGGATTGAAAATCCGCGTGTCGGTGGTTCGATTCCGCCTCTGGGCACCATGAATTTTGGTGCCATTGTTTAACATTTTACAGTGTCGCTGCCGCTTTAGCTCAGTTGGTAGAGCAACTGACTTGTAATCAGTAGGTCATCCGTTCGACTCGGATAAGCGGCACCATCCTTTTGCCCAGATAGCTCAGTCGGTAGAGCAGCGGATTGAAAATCCGCGTGTCGGTGGTTCGATTCCGCCTCTGGGCACCACTACAGTTAAAACGCCAGCCTCGTGCTGGCGTTTTGCTTTTTATCGCCCTCGGCGTCATCTTCGATTACTCGGCGCATCCTGCGCCTCGCCCTGCGGGCCAGCAAAGCTGTTCCACATCGTTCCCGACGATGTGGTCCGCCTCTGGGCACCATTATAGCGAAAGCCTGTCATACAACAGGCTTTTTCTTTTTCAGCTCAAGGCGTCATCTTCGATTACTCGGCGCGTCCTGCGCCTCGCCCATGCCCTTACCCTGGCGTTTTGCTTTTAAAAATCGAATTGAGCCTCCTATCAATCCACAGAAAATTCCGTTCAGTGAAATAGGCAAACAGCATGGTCTTTGTTAAGCTCTCAGGTGTTAATTCCTATAATCACAATAAAACTGGAGTCCACCTGTATGAAGTTTGCCTTAACCTTATTGGCTGCCGCGGTCTTAACCGCTTGCGGCGGTGCTAAGCAAGATGTCGTCCCGGAGCAAAATGTGACTGTCACTCAGCAACAAAGCACAATTAACTACCCCCAGAGCCGCCAAGGTGATGTGGTTGATAACTATTTTGGTACGCAAGTCGCCGATCCTTATCGTTGGTTAGAAGACGATCGTAGCAGTGAGACTGAAAGCTGGGTAAAAGCGCAAAACGAGAGTACTTTCGCATATTTAAAACAGATCCCATTTCGGGATCAGATCCGCGATAAATTACAGCAATCGTGGAACTATGAGCGGATTAGCGCACCGTTTAAAGAAGGTGATTACACCTATTTTTACAAGAATGACGGTTTACAAAATCAGTTTGTGTTGTATCGCCAAAAAGGCGATGGCGCTGCCGAAGTGTTTTTAGATCCCAATACTTTTAGCGCTGACGGCACAACGTCCATGGCCGATATTCAATTCTCCGCAGACGGAAAACTGGCCGCTTATGCCATTTCAGAAGGCGGCAGCGATTGGCGTAAAGTGATTGTCATCGACACTGAGACCAAGCAACAAATTGGCGATACGCTGATTGATATTAAGTTTAGCGGTATTGCTTGGCAGGGGAACGACGGTTTCTTTTATTCTAGTTATGATAAACCCGATGGCAGTGAACTCTCTGCCATGACCGATCAGCATAAGTTGTACTACCACAAGCTTGGTACGCCTCAATCAGCGGATCCGGTCGTATTCGGTGCCCTAGATGGTCAGAAACATCGTTATGTAGGCGCTGAAGTCACAGAAGATAATCGTTATTTGTTAGTGTCCGCTGCGGTGTCGACGTCGGGTAATAAGCTTTTCGTGAAAGATCTCACCCAACCCAATAGTGAGTTTGTTGCGATTGTTACCGATACCGATTCAGATGTGGATCTAGTGGACAGTGACGGTGATATGCTCATCTTAGCAACTAACCGTGATGCGCCTAATCGTAAAGTGGTGAAAGTGTCGGCAAAAGCACCGCAGCCAGAAAATTGGCAAGTGCTGATCCCGGAAACTGAACATGTGCTGCGTATTAGTAGCGGAGCAGGCTTTTTATTCGCTAATTACATAGTCGATGCGATTGCCAAGGTAAAACAATATGATATGAACGGCAAACTGGTGCGCGATATCGAATTACCTGGTTTAGGCAGCGTGGGCGGCTTTGGCGGTAAAAAAGAGGCGGATACGCTGTATTTTAGCTTTGCTAACTACATCACTCCGGGTTCTATTTACGCTTTTGAGCCAAAAGCGGGTGAAACCTCGCTGTATAACCAGCCGAAAGTGAATTTTGACCCAAGCAACTACGTGTCTGAGCAGGTGTTTTATACCTCTAAAGACGGTACTAAGGTGCCGATGATCATCAGCTATCGTAAAGATTTAAAACGCGATGGCAGCAACCCCACCATCTTGTACGGTTATGGCGGTTTTAATATCAGCCTAACCCCATCTTTTAGCGTGGCGAACGCGGTATGGATGGAAATGGGCGGTATTTATGCGGTGGCCAATATTCGTGGTGGGGGTGAGTACGGTAAAGCCTGGCATAACGCCGGTACACAATTACAAAAGCAAAATGTATTTGATGACTTTATTGCTGCGGCTGAATATCTGCAAACAGAAAAATACACTTCCAAAGAGAAAACCGCTGTTCGCGGAGGATCAAATGGTGGTTTATTGGTAGGTGCAGTCATGACCCAGCGGCCAGAGTTGTTTAAAGTGGCGATCCCGCAAGTGGGTGTACTTGATATGTTACGTTATCATACCTTTACCGCCGGTGCGGGTTGGGCCTATGATTACGGCACGTCAGAGCAATCAGCCGACATGTTTAACTATCTGCAAGGTTACTCGCCGGTACACAACGTGAAAACAGGTATCACTTATCCTGCTACCATGATTACGACAGCCGATCACGATGATCGCGTGGTGCCTGCGCATTCGTTTAAGTTTGCTGCAGAGCTGCAAGCCAAAGCCAGCAAAGCAACGCCTCAGCTTATTCGCATTGATGTTAATGCAGGGCATGGTGCGGGTATGCCGGTGGCGATGGTGATTGATCAAGCCGCAGATATTTACAGCTTTACGCTGTTTAATATGGGGTATAGTCAGTTACCGAAATAAGCGCTTCATGGCGAAGGGTTATGGCGTCTTCGGACGCCATTTTCGTTTTCAGTAGCGATAAGTTGCCAAGGTGTTGCTAAAACGGCCGTGGCGTATTAAGCTGCGTGCCCTTTTTATTTTGTTAGCTTAGCGCTATCTGGCAAAATAACATCGCCAACAATGGCTGTTCTGCACAGGAGTAAGTGATGGCAAAAGCAGTAATTTTAGTCCTCGATAGTTTTGGGATCGGCAGTGCGCCGGATGCCGCAAAGTTTGGTGACGAAGGCGCTAATACCTTTGCCAGCATTGCCCGAACCTTTACCGAGCAGAAACAACGAGCCTTGCAATTACCTCATCTTGCGCGTTTAGGCTTGGTAAAAGCCTGTACCGCCGCCAGTCAGGGCCAAGCACCGACAGTCGCCGATGCCAGTTCGCTGCATGGTGCTTATGGCTATGCCCGTGAGCTGAGTAGTGGTAAAGATACACCCAGTGGTCATTGGGAAATGGCCGGTGTTCCGGTGTTATTTGATTGGGGCTATTTTAGCGCTAAAACAGACAGCTTCCCGCCAGAATTAATCTCAGAATTATGCCAGCGCACAGGCATCAGCGGTATCTTAGGTAATTGTCATGCCTCGGGCACCGATATTTTAGTAAAACTGGGCGATGAGCATATTAAAACAGGCCAGCCGATTTGTTACACCTCAGCTGATAGCGTGTTTCAAGTGGCTGCGCATGAAGAGCATTTTGGTTTAGAGCGTTTACTGCGCTTTTGTGAAGTAGCCCGCGAACTGCTCGACAAATATAATATTGGCCGCGTCATTGCTCGGCCTTTTACGGGTACTGCGCCAGAGAACTATGCCAGAACGGGTAATCGTCGTGATTATTCAGTATTACCACCTGCGCCGACTGTACTCGATAAATTGGTGCAGCAAGGTGGTCAGGTGATCAGTATTGGTAAAATTGCCGATATTTTCGCGCATCAGGGTATTTCGCAATCGTTAAAAGCCAATGGTTTAGCGCATTTGGTCGATACCACTTTAGCGCAAATGGCCAAACAGCCGGATAACAGTTTAATTTTTACCAACTTGGTCGATTTTGACCAAAACTTTGGCCATCGCCGCGATCCTATTGGTTATGGCGAGGCATTAGAGTATTTCGATAGCCGCTTGCCAGAGCTGATTAATGCCTGTGATGAAGATACCTTGTTATTACTTACCGCTGACCATGGTTGCGATCCCACTTGGCCGGGTACTGAGCACACACGCGAATATGTGCCAGTGCTGGTTTACAAACAAGGGTTAAACGGTGTTGATCTTGGCGAACGCATGAGTTTTGCTGATATGGGCCAAACCTTGGCCGATTACTTCGCGCTGGATGCCATGGCATACGGTGCATCTTTCTTAGCTGATTTGAATTAATTAAAGAGAAATTATGGCAACTCCACATATTAATGCCCCTGCGGGCGCTTTTGCTGAAACCGTGTTAATGCCTGGCGATCCACTGCGGGCAAAACATATTGCTGAAACGTTTTTAGAGGATGCTGTTTGCGTTAACACGGTACGCAATATGTTTGGCTATACCGGTACTTATAAAGGTAAAAAAGTCAGTGTATTAGGTTCAGGTATGGGCGTGCCGTCTATGTCTATTTATGCCACTGAATTAGTCAAATTTTACGATGTAAAAAACATCATCCGTATCGGTTCATGTGGTGCTTTACCGTTATCGGTTAAAGTGCGTGATGTGGTAATTGGTATGGGCGCGAGCACCGATTCTATGGTTAACCGTAATCGTGTTGGCGGTTTAGATTTTGCCGCAATGGCCAGTTTTGGTTTGTTAGAAAAAGCCGTTGCCGCAGCCCGTGCTAAGTCAATTGATGTCAAAGTGGGTAACGTGTTCACTTCAGATTTATTCTATAACCCCAGTGAAACGTTATTCGATACCCTCGAAAAATACGGTGTGTTGGCCGTGGAAATGGAAGCCGCCGGTTTGTACGGTGTGGCAGCAGAGTATGGCATTAATGCATTAGCCATTTTTACCGTGAGTGATCATATCCGAACCGGTGAAGCCTTAAGTGCCGAGCTGCGTCAAACCAGTTTTAATGAAATGGTTGAAGTCGCCTTAGGCTGTCTGTAAACAACGAGGGATTGCTGATTATGTCATTAACCACCAATAAAATGTTTTATGTGTCTTGGGAAGCGTTTCATCGCGCCACGAAAGAGCTGGCACGTCAGCTGTTAGCCGAAGACTTTGATGCCATCGTCGCGGTAAGCCGCGGCGGTTTAGTACCAGCAGCCATCTTGGCGCGTGAGCTGAATATTCGTACCGTCGATAGTATCTGTGTGGCCAGTTACGATCATGATAAGCAAGGTAGTTTAACGATCTTAAAAGACGCGCAGTTAGCCGATTCGGCCAAACTGTTAGTGGTCGACGATTTGGTCGATACCGGTGAAACGGCAAAGGCACTGCGCGAGCGTTTTCCGCTGGCGCGTTTTGTTACGGTATATGCCAAACCACAGGGTAAGCCGTTAGTGGATAACTACGTCACGGATATCGAGCAAGATACTTGGATCCAGTTACCTTGGGATATGGAGTTAGCCTACAGTAAACCACTGGCCGAGGAAGTATGAGCCTTACTCAACTGACTTTAACGCTGCCTGACTGGATCAACGAGGTAGTTGATTGGCAGCAGACGTATCAAAACGATAAGCAAAAAATGGCGCTAGCCATAGAGTTATCTCGGCAAAACGTATTGCGTGGCACGGGTGGCCCTTTTGGTAGTGCGATTTTTGATATCGAAAGCGGAAAGTTACTCAGTGTAGGGGTTAACCGGGTCATGCCGTTAAGTAACTCCACTGCCCATGGCGAGATGATGGCGATTATGCTGGCTGAGCAATCACTGCAAAGCTTTAGCTTGTCTGCAGATGGTGTTAAGCGCGAGTTGTTTACCTCCTGTGAGCCTTGCGCTATGTGCTTAGGCGGCACCTTGTGGAGTGGGGTGAAGCGTTTGGTCTGTGCGGCAACCGCCGATGATGCGCGAGCGATTGGCTTTGATGAAGGCCCTGTATATGAGCAAAGCTATCAATATCTAACCGATGTGGGTATTGAAGTGGTGCGGTTAGTTGAGCGTGATGCCGCAGCTGCAGTGCTACAGCATTATTTGCAAGAGGGTGGCACCATTTATAATGGTTAAGCTATCACAATAGCATTAATAAAAAAGCCAGCGTTAGCATAATACCGATCATTTAGTGTTTAGCATGACGCGGTTTGCTCACATCAACACGCCATGAATCATCCCTGCGGCTCCATTCCGGCCATCCATGGCCTTCAACGGTTGATTTAGAGCAAACAGGTCATGCTTAACTGACTTTAATTAAGCGTTAGCTGGCTTTTTCCATTCAATTAACTTTGCTATACAGTTTATTGCTGATAAAAAGCGCTTCGACTTTTTCGCGTGCCCATGGGGTACGCCGTAAAAACTTTAGGCTACTTTTTACCGACGGATCTTTTTTAAAGCAGTTAATGTCAATCTGCTCTGCCAGCTTGGGCCAACCATAATGCACCACTAACGCAGTAACAATTTGTTCTAGCGTAACGCCATGCAAGGGGTTATTTGTTTGTGTCATGTGGTTTCCCATTACGCCAGCGGCAATCGCTGCTGGCGCTGGCTATCAGATGTTATAAACGTTCGATCAGGGCTGCAGTGAAGTCGGTTGTGCCGAAGCTACCCCCTAAATCACGCGTGGTGCGATCACCGCTAGCGATCACGTCAGTTAATGCCGCTAAAATCTTATCGGCTTTATCTTTCATACCTAAGTATTCTAGCATCTGAATGGACGCTAAGATCACTGAACTTGGGTTTGCTAGGTTTTTACCCGCAATATCTGGCGCGCTACCGTGCACCGCTTCAAAGATGGCACAATCTTTACCGATATTCGCACCTGGCGCCATGCCTAAACCACCCACAAGGCCTGCACAGAGATCCGATAAAATATCACCAAATAAGTTAGTGGTCACAATTACGTCAAACTGCTGTGGGTTCATGACCAGTTGCATACAAGTGTTATCAACGATCATTTCTTGAACTTCGATATCCGGATACGACTGAGCAACCTCGCGCGCCGTTTTCAGGAATAAACCTGAAGTCGATTTTAAGATATTGGCTTTGTGCACGATGGTGACTTTTTTGCGGCTTTCGCGGCGTGCGGTTTCAAAAGCAAACTCGGCAATACGGCGCGCGCCTTCTTTAGTGACAATGCTAGACGCTTGCGCAGTTTGTCCATCTTCAGACACGGTTTGGCCATGGCCTGAATACATACCTTCGGTATTTTCACGAATGGTAATAATATCGATATTTTCGTAACGGGCTTTGGTGCCTTTAAATGAGATTACCGGGCGAACGTTAGCGTACAGGTTAAACTTTTTACGTAAGGTTACGTTAATTGAAGTAAAGCCTTCACCTACTGGCGTGGTTAAAGGGCCTTTGAGTGTGATCTTGTTTTTAAGAATAGCGTCTAAGGTGGCTTGTGGTAGCAATTCACCGGTTTTTTCCAGCGCGGTCAAACCGGCATCCACGTATTCGTAGTCAAAATCACAACCGGCTTTTTCCAGTACTTGAATCGCGGCTTCAACAATACTTGGGCCAATGCCATCGCCTTTAATCACGGTAATCGTTTGCTTGCTCATGGAAATCCTTAGCTGTATATTTTTGATATTTATAGTCAGGCGTCGGCCTGAAAGCGTTCTCATTATAGCGCTGCAGCGGGTTTTAAGCCAGTTTACCGCGCAGGATAGCTAGTCACGACTTTGATAGGTGCTATAATTTTGGTGAATGTAACTTGTGTTAGGCAAATTCACTATTTAGCGGATAAAACAGCCCGTCGTACTGCAGCAGCAGTTGCTGCCATTCTTTTAATGATTTAAGCGGTAATGATAGCGTAGTTGTGGCTTGTTGTAGCAGGTGTTGGGTACTTTGCTGTGCCGTCGGATAACAAAATACGCTGAATGTCAGCTGCCAGGCCAACCGTAACAGCAAGCCTTGTTGCTCGGCTAAGGTCCAAGGCATCCCTTCAATATGTTGTGTATATTGACACATGGCGCCTTCAGCCCAATTTTCTAACTGATAATGATGCAATAGTGCCGCCGTCAAACGCTGACTTTTAACCGGTTCCAGCAGGTATTTTTGTACGAGCTGGCCCAGTAAATGTTGATGTTGGACGAGACGGCTGACCGGTACGGCTTGTAGGCTAGGGTGATGCCACAGTGGCGTACTGGCACAACAGGCGATTAAGCCAGCTTGTTGCTGTGATAAGGGTTGTGCTAAGTGTTGGCCTAATAGGAATAAGCTATGATACAGCGCCTGTTGTAATTGCCATAACCAAGCATGCTGATTACTGCGCTGGCATTGCAGGTAAAACTGCAGTTCGGCGCGCGCTACCGCAAGCGGCAACTGTGCTTGACCGAAACTGGCAAGCGCATGACGTAAATTGTTCACTGCAACTTTCTGCCGATTACTGGCAGTGGCATTCTCGAGTAACAATTGAGCAATAGCCGGATGCTTTTCCAGTAAGCTAACCTGAGCATTTAAATCGCTGTGACTTAAACTGCCTAAAATAGACTGCTGCATTAGGTCATTTGGGTTGAGTATGGGCACTTCGGGTCGCTTTGGCATACTGACTTTAGCTAACCAGTGTTGCTGTATCAGCTTAGCCGGTGGCAAAATATTCAATTCATCCAAATTACGTTTAGTCGGATGCTCCGCTAAACGTTGGTGTTCTG
Source organism: Alishewanella sp. SMS8 (assembly GCF_030737935.1). Taxonomy (NCBI): domain Bacteria; kingdom Pseudomonadati; phylum Pseudomonadota; class Gammaproteobacteria; order Alteromonadales; family Alteromonadaceae; genus Alishewanella; species Alishewanella sp. SMS8. The sequence continues at coordinate 765,323 of NZ_JAPJEA010000001.1, read as the reverse complement.
GCCAGTATTGCAACGCCTGATAGCCTTCGCTGTGATTATCCGCATGGCAAAGTAGCCAAAAGTTGTCTTGCTCATCGCTGGCAACTCGACCACACAAGTACAATGCAGGTGCATAGTGTATTAACTGACTGATTTCGGTTAACACTAACTCATCATTAGAACCGATAATCCAGCGCGCTAACAGTACTTCTAAAGCCGGTGCGCTGCCCTTTTCAGGTTGTAATTGATAACCCAGCTCAATGGCTAAGGTTAATAGTGGGCTGTCGTGATGCACCTGCCAAGGTAGGCGTTTTTGTAAGCGATGAAAAGTGCCAGCGAGTACCGTGGTAATAATGCCGCCGATTTTATGTTCTTTCAGTTTTTTGGCTAATTGTAATGCCGCTGGTATCTTATTGTGTACTGTTGTACAACCGGCCAATAACACGGCTACCCCTAATAGATCGCGTCGTGCTTTTGGCCAATGTTTCAGGCGAGTCCATAGCATCAACAGCACCCAACTTTTGATGGTGCGATTTACCGTAGCCGGTTCTTCCGAGGGAATATAGGATAATTGCGCCATTGCTGCGGCTAAATTAATTTCACTACTTTGTTGCAGTTGGCTATGCAGTTCTCGCGCTTGTTGAATAACCCTTTGTAAGGTTTCAGGTGTATCGGCTTGCGCCAGCGCTTGACTTAATAAGGGCAGTTGTTGGTAACTACGTAGCCAATTAATCGATTGATCCGGCATGCGGTTGCTGCTCCAGATAGTGTTTCGTGGCGTCGTCACCTATGGCGGTCAGTTGGCGATTAATAAATAATAAGGCGGTACATTCGTCTGCAGTGGTAATACCGTCTGCAGCTTTACGATGAGTACGATAGTACAATAGTTGATAAACTTGATTATTAAGCACAAAGGCTTCGGTAATATCGGGGCTGCCTAAACGATTGATCAGCGCATCCTGCGCGAGGGGTTGCTTCAGATCAAGGCGTTGTATCACTTTAGCATTAAAAGATTCGCGGTCTTGCCAATTCATTTGAGTCGGGTCATCGGGATAAAAACGCAAAATAGCGAAAGTACTCACAAAATAGAGTACAACACCAGCAGCAAACCATAGCAGGGTTTTAAATTTCATAAGTGACTACGATGACTCCGTTAAGCGTATATCTTGTAAGTTTAAACCCAGCTCTAATTGAGTTTGCAATGTCAAAATTTGAGTATAAAGAATAATATCTTGTTTTTGCTCAGTGATTTTTAGTTTCAATTTTTTCGGGCAATCAGGGTGTTGCAAGGCATCATTTAAGCTGCGGCCTAGTGCCATAAATTCTTCAGCACCTTTGGGGCCCACACCGTTTACTCCCGGGATATTATTGGTACTATCACCCACTAAGCTCCACCAACTGACGAGTTGCTCTGGCTGTACACCAAACTTTTCTTTTACCTGTTCGCGGCTGACATAGTGTCGGGCGAAAGGATCATAAATCTCAACACCTTGGCTTAGTAGCGGTAAATAGCCTTTATCGGTTGACACAATAACCACGTCTTGTTGGTGCTGGCGTATCTTGGTGGCAATAGTGGCAATCACATCGTCTGCTTCATATTCAGCCTGATGAAAGCATTTCACGCCGCTTAGCTCGGTAGCGGTTAATAAGTCGGGCAGGGCAGCGGCTAAAATACTGGGCATGGGCTTACGATTGGCTTTGTACAGGGCGCATAATTTTTGTCGCCACTGGCTGCTATTGTCACCGTCAAATACCATTAACGCATGGGTGGCCTGCAGCTCTTGGCGCAGGCGGCTTAACGTTTGCAGTAGCATTTGTTGAGTATTACTAATGATTTGCTGACGCGTACCCTCTGCGACTTCTTCCGCTAAAGGCAGGTAGGGGCGTTCTTGTACCGCATACAAGCGACGGATCAGGTTTAGCGCATCTAATAGTATTACTCTAGCCATAATTATTGTGAGATCCGATAACAGGGTTCGTATTTGCTGCCAGGCAATTTCATGCGACCTTGCTCAACAAAAGCCGCCAATAATTTATCCATCAAACGCATTAAAACTGGCTCGCCACTGAGAATAAAGGGGCCATGCTTACGAATGGCTTTTATGCCCTCGTCTTTAACATTACCGGCCACGATACCCGAAAATGCGCGGCGTAAGTTAGCCGCTAGTTTCGCTTTGTCCTGATCGAGGTGCAAGTCGAGTGCGGCCATATTCTGATGATTTGGGATAAAAGGTTGCTGAAAATCAGGGGCGATATCCAAGGTCCAATTAAAGTGGTAAGCGTCACCTACGGATTTACGATAGGCACGCACATCCTGACAACCTTGTTTTAAGCGTTTTGCCACAGCTTCCGGATCATCAATAATGATTTCCAGCAAAGCTAATGCCTCAGCGCCAAGTGTTTGCTGGATAAAATCGGCAATTTCATTAAAGTAAGCTGCACTACTGGCAGGGCCGGTTAAAACGATTGGAAGGCGTTGCTCAGCGTTACGTTTATCTAGCATGATGCCGACCAGATACAGTAACTCTTCCGCTGTACCAGCGCCCCCTGGGAAAATAATAATACCGTGTGCCACGCGCACAAAAGCTTCTAAGCGTTTTTCGATATCTGGCAAGATCACTAATTCATTTACAATCGGATTTGGTGGCTCGGCAGCAATAATACTGGGCTCGGTTAAACCTAAATAGCGACCAGTGCGAATACGTTGTTTACTATGGCCAATGGTTGCCCCTTTCATTGGGCCTTTCATCGCGCCCGGGCCACAGCCAGTACAAATGTTTAAACCGCGTAAACCGAGTTGATAACCCACCTCTTTCGTGTAGTGATATTCTGCTTCGCGGATAGAGTGGCCTCCCCAGCAAACAATCATATCCGGTTCACTGGTGGCATCGATGACACGAGCATTCCGCAATATATCAAACACACTGTGTGTCAAATGCACGCCATTATTAAAATCTAAAGGGTTAGTTTCGCCGCTATGACGGGTGTGATAAAACAAAATATCGCGTAACACCGCAAACAAGTGTTCATGGATACCTTTGATAATTTTGCCATCGACAAAGGCGCTGTGCGGAGGATTGTTTAATTCAATTTTGATGCCGCGCTCGCGGCTGAGTAATTTAATCGAAAAATCTTGATATTGTTCGTAGATTTCCGCTGAACTGTCGGTATGGCTGCCGACATTCAGCACCGCAAGGGCGCAATTGCGAAACAGTTGATAAGTGTCGTTTTCGGTATTTTGTTGTAAACGTTCAACTTCTAATTGGGATAGTAAATCCATAGCACCCAATGGGTTAAGGTGTACTTGCATCGGCAATCTCCTGACTGCGGGCAACAGCGTTGTTATTTTAATGCTATTTGGTCCCGTCCGCCCTTTTTGGCGAGGTATAAGGCTTCATCGGCGCGGTCGAAAGCTTGGCGCGGTTGTTCGCCGGCTAAAAACTCAGTGGCTCCGAAAGAAATGGTAATACGTACATGTTCATTTTTAAATTTAAACGGAATTTTTTTGATTTTTTCTCTTATTAAATTAAGCGGCTCACTGGTTTGACTCAGTTTAGTATCGGGCATGATGATCACAAATTCTTCGCCACCGTAACGGGCTAAAAAATCTGTTTGTCGAATCGATTGTTGTAGTATTTTGGCAATAACCCGAAGGGTTTTATCACCGGCACTATGGCCGTAACTGTCGTTAATTTTCTTGAAAAAGTCTACGTCACCTAAAATAATACATAGCGGCGTGCCTTGGCGTAGCCAGCGTTTAAATTCTAGATCTAGGCGAGCTTCGTACGCAGCACGATTTGGGATCCCCGTTAAAGTATCACGAGCACTGCGAATACTTTGCTCGGCGAGACGTTCTTTAAAACTTTTAGCATCGCGCTCTAATTCTTTGACGCGGCTCTCCATCACAACCAAGCTGCCCAGCAGCTTCTTTCTTTCTTGTTGTTCTAGCCGTTCTTTTTCATTTAATGACTCGGTTAAATCATTCATTCGCACGATAACCAAGCTTTTAAGTTGTTCTAAAGACTGTGCTTTTTTAGTTTGTTTGCCTAGGTCATCGATTTGATTTTCAATTTTTTGATTTAGCGTGGCGAGTTTTTGTTGAAAATGCCCTGAATCTAGTAAGGTTGCTTCAACAGCTTGTTGCACACTGGCAAGGGCTGCATTCAACTTTAATAAAAAGTTTTCAGAGGATTGCCGCTCTTCTTGCAAGCCATTGGCGATAATGTTGATGGTGGTTAAACAGGCATTAAAGAGGTCTTCAATAGTCAATGAACCGAGTAAACTGGCCTTGATTTGTTCGGCAGCAGGAGCGTGTTTTTCGGTAAAGGTGAGCTCGCTCAGTAAATTACTCAGTTCTAAAGTCAATTGCCGACAAACATGTGCATAGCGCTCATGCTCATCATGACCATCACTTAAAACGTTGCTGTTTTTGGCATCCTGATGCGCACTTAATGCGGTTTGGTAAAGTTGCGCAAGGTGCGTCAGTTGCGGCAAAAAAGCTTGTAAGGTTGCGGTGGGCTGCTCAACTTTACTTAACAGTTGGCGTAAATCGCGGCGTAACTGATCAGGTAAACCCCGCTGTTGTTGCAGCATTTTGCCTGCTTGGGTCAGTTCTTGTTGGATCTTAACAATCTCAAGCTCTTGTTGCTTTTCAAGCGCTTGCAAGCTGCTGCTTATATCATTAATTAAAGGTAAGACATTTTCCAGATCTGCACTTTTACTTAGCGCACTGCGTAACTTTGCTAGTCGATTATCTAGTTCTAAATCAATGCCTTTTGTTAGTAAGGATAAGCGTAATACAAGCTGCGAAAGCAGTGAAAACTGCTTTTGGTAAGTTTGCTCTAAGGTTTTTCGAGCAGAAACGGCTTGGCTAAGTTGTTGCTTCAGGTCTTGTTGCAATGCTGCCACCTTACTAAGGGTTCCAAGAGTCTTGATGAATCAAGTATATCCCCAGACTGGGCTAAGAAGGTAGCGTAATGCTAAAAAACTTAAAGTAAAAAGCGAGCTTAAGCTCGCTTTCGATATTTCTTATTATTTTAGCTTGGCTTACTTTGTTAGGTAGTAAGGCAGCCAGCTAGTTTCTTCTGTAGGGGTAAGATGTAACATTATCAGGTTCCATTTTGCTATTGCCTGTTGTCAGCATCAACAGGTGTGACTATTAAAGCAGAATCACCTCTGAATTGAAAGTGCGCGTGTAATATTTCTTATTGGCTTTCATGTTTTAGCATCATTTTACTGAATTAAAGCCTAAAAAAAGCTAAAAGACAGCGATATGCTGTCTTTTTGTGTGTTGGGGTACGTGCTGGGTTACATTATTGGCGGCTTAAACGAATATTGGGTGCCTGATAAGGCTCACTGCTGCGTAATGGATTAATATCTAAGCCACCACGGCGTGTATAGCGCGCATATACTGCTAAAAATTCGGGCTTGGCAAAGCGCCATAAATCCGTGTAAATGCGTTCTACACATTGTTCATGAAATTCGTTATGGCTGCGGAAGCTGATTAAATATTTTAATAAGGCTTCATGCGACAGTGCTGGGCCGCGATAATGAATATAAATACTGGCCCAATCGGGTTGCGAGGTAATTAAGCAATTTGATTTTAACAAATGCGAATGCAGCTTTTCATCAACGCGATCTCGGTTCGGATCTAATGCCAGTAGGCTGGCATCGTACTGATACTGGTCAACGCTAATATCTAATTCATCTAAACAGATACCTGGGATCCAGGTTGCTTGAAACGCCATAATTTCACTTACATTATGCAGGCTAACTTGCACTGGCTTACCAGCACACGTCGATAAGTCTTGTTGTAATGCTTGATAAACCTGACCTAAATCAGCAAAGCGGCTTTGATTAAAGCTGTTTAAATATAATTTAAAGGATTTAGATTCAATTAAGTTGGCCGAGTCTACCGGGACCACAAAAGTCGCCAGCGCCACCATGGGTTTGCCTTTGGCGTTTAACCAAGATAGTTCGTAACCGTGCCAGATATCTTGACCAACAAAGGGCAGGTCAGCATCGCTTATGCCAAGTGTTTGGCGGCCTAAGCTACGAGGAACCGCTTGTAACAGCGTAGGAGTGTAGTGATCAACATAATCGGTAATCTTGCCTAGACTTAAGTCGGCCAGAATGTCGGTATGGCTTTTTGTCATTTCTCTGTCTTTTTAGCTACAATACCGCGCATATTATCATAACTGTCCCGAGGAGTAGAGGTGTCTACTGAACAAGCGTTGGCAAAATTTATCGAACACAGTGTCACTTGGCATCAGGCCACGGCGCAGCCGTTAACTGCATGGGCCGATCCGGCTAGCCCTTCTCCTTGCCAACAGCAATGGTTAGCCGAGGATCAGGTCAGTTGGCTACCTGTTGCCCAGCAACCCGTCGCGGATTTTAGCAATATTGAGCAAGCATTAGAGTTAACGCTGCATCCCTCCATTAAAGCTTTTTACAGCTGTTTTTATGCAGCGAATATGGCCGCAGGGCATCCACGTGGCAAGTTAGCTTTACTATTGCCTTGGAATCAAGATGATATTAGCCGTTTGCAAGAAAACATCATTGGTCACATTTTAATGAAGCAACGCTTAAAACAGCGAGCCACGGTATTTTTTGCCGTAACTGATGACGCCAACATTATGTTGTCGGTGTTAAATAGTACCGGCGAGGTATTCTTAGAGCATGTTGGAAAAGAAGTCTCGGAAAAAATTGCCGATGATCTGCCGTCGTTTCTAGCCAGTTTAACTCCTCAAGTTTACGACGCTTGTTTTGACTGACACTCCCATGCGATATTACTGAGTAATTGGCAGTTATCGCATTGAAAATCAAACATCTCGAGTCGTGGCGTCGCCAGACGCCAATCAGCACCACAGCCGGGACAACATTTATTAGCGTCTTGCTGACAATCCGAACTGCTGCCACTGTAAAGGGCATACCAGATCGGCAGCTGATTAAGTCGACTGATCTGCTGTGCCAATTGGCGGCCGCGTCGATTTAATTTGCTATGTAATTGCTGCAGACTGTTTTCGGCGATCTTCGGTAGTACCCGATCTTCTTGTAACTGTATTTCATCTAAGGCCTGATATTGGATCTGCCAGCGGATCAATGCTTCAAAATCGTCTTCTGCTGCGGTTAACCAAAAGAGTGGCACGGGTCGCAAGGTTTCAGCACAACGTAAAGGTGAGCAGGTATCGGCGAAGCTAGTAAATAATATCAGGCTCTTGGGAAGGGTTTCACAGGTTTGCTGTGACATCAAATCAGCGCCAAGTAAGGTGTGTTGGGCATAGCCGAGGCCCGCCTCGGTTAATTGTTGCTCAGCATATCGTACTCTATTACTGTGCCATTTGCTGGTAAGCGCATCTTGGCTGGCCAGTACAACCCGGCTGCTAAACGTATCTTGTTGCCATGCGGTAGGAAACTCTCTGCCTAATACTTGGCCATTAAAGATTAAGGCTTCAATATAAGCACGGATCGCTTGTTCTGCCTGCGTTAAATCGGTATCAGCGATGACCCGAAACCGTAACTCAGCGAGATACATTATTGTTTTCTAACAGGCTGATTAATAAATCGAGTTTCTGTTCAATGCGGTTAAGCTGGCTGCTCATATCTTGCTCGGCATTGATGGGCCGACTAAATGCCAGATCGGCGACCAATGCAGGATCTTCTTCGGCGATCGGCTGCTGACGCCATTGCTGGTATGCTGTAAACAGTTCTGGTGCATTAAGTTGCCCAGTTAGTTTCGCTTTAAACAGCGCTAAGCTGGGCTTTTTGCCCTCTTGACGCAATTGTGCTGCAGCGTGTTGTAATAAACGGATGGCCGTGGTCATAGCGGATCGTCTGGTTCACCAAAAAGTAGTTTAATTTACCACTCCCTTGGCCTTAGCAAAAGCCCTATGTTTTTAAGTTGCTGAAATTAATAATATTTTAAAATTGGTGTCAATTTTGCTTGGTTTGGCGTGTTAAGTATCATACTTTATTGATTACTGGCATTACTTAGAAGGAGAAGATTTATGTCGGGTATGGGCACTAAAATGATTAAAGCCGGTGTAGTGGCGTTTCTGGTGTTGGGGTTAAGTGGTTGTGTCGTGGCTATTGGCAATACGGATGAGCCAAAAAATCAATTGGCTTCAGATAAAGCACAACATGAAAATTTGAAAAAAATTAACCAGTTACAGTTAGGCTTTTCCGTAGCAGAAGTAAAAACTTTACTTGGTGCACCTGATTTCACCGAGGCCTTTCAAAAAAACGGCGAGCAAGTTCAAGTGCTGTTTTATCGCACACAACTTAATCGCCGAGATAATAAAACCACTAAAGATGAATGTACGCCTATTGTATTTCATGGCGATCAACTCAGTGGTTGGGGTGAGAAAGCCTACAATTATTTATAAGTAGCGGTTATTGCGCAGCAACTTGATGTAGTTGCGCATTTAATTGGTCAATCACTTCGCACCATTCTGCATCATTTCGCAGTGCCTCATTAATAAAGCTCGCCTGCGCCTCATTCCAGTAGGGGGCTTTGGCAATGTCGGTGTTTTCGGTTAATTGGTGCGTTTGAATAAAGTCTTCAATCGCTTTAGCACTGTTGGCTAAACCGAGTTGCGCGAATAAATTTTCTAACGAGGTTGCTGTGGTATCCATTTTTTACTCCTGTTTGACGTTAAGAATAGTATTTATTACCGTTTTTGCACGGTGATTTAGCGTGATTAACGATACATCGTCTGTAAAAATCATACTTGGCAACCTAGCATGACACTGCTATTGTGAATAAAAAAACAACAATAGCAGGTGCCGCATGTTAGCTCAGGTAACTAATTTTGAACCCTCTCAATTAACGGCCAGTTTGCTGGGAGGCGAAGATTTAAAACTGGCTGCTTCCGTGTTATATCAGTCTTATCATGATGACCCACTTTTTATGGAGATTTTTCGTGCTGCTGACACGGATTATGAAGCTCGTTTGCGCTCCGCTATTCGCGAAGAACTCAGTACTTTTTGGCAAGCTGGGCAGCCAATCATCGGCTTGTTTAATCAAGAGCAGTTACTGGGTGTAGCCTGTGTAGTCGGGCCAGATTCAGGCATTGGCAGCAGTCGTTTGTGGCATTGGCGTTTAAAAATGCTGTTAACTGCCGGCTTTGTTTCTACCAAACAGCTGTTAAATAAAGAAGAAAAAATTCATGCGGCCATGCCGGCAAAACGCTATCACATGCTGGCTTTTATTGCCGTGGCGCCGAAATATCAGCATGCGGGGTTGGGCCACTATTTAATTGCGGCCGTGGATGGCTTAGTTGATGAAGATCCGTCGTCTGCAGGGATTGGAGTTTTTGTCACGTTAACAAAGTACCACGCTTTTTTTGCGGATGAGCAATATCAAAAAGTCAGTGAGCTTGCTTTTGGCTCAGTCAGTGGCACTTTAATGTTTCGCGCCCGTCAGTCGGTTCAAGGTTAAAACGGTATGGCACGTTTTACCTGTTTTGCCGATTTTTATCCCTATTATTTAAGCGAGCATGCCAATCCGCTATGTCGGGCTTTACATTATATGGGTAGCAGTTTAGTGCTCGTCGTGCTGTTTTGGGCAGTGTTAACACAACAGTGGCTATGGCTGTTCAGTTTACCTGTCATCGGTTATGGCTTTGCTTGGTTGGGCCATTTATTGTTTGAGCATAATAAACCGGCCACGTTTAACTATCCTTTCTATAGTTTGGCAGCCGATTGGGTGATGTATAAAGACTTTTTAACTGGCCAGTTAAGCGGCAAATTACAACACCTAGCCCGGACATCGCCCCCGTCTTAAATACGATGCGCGGGTAAAGTAAAATTTGCCACACGCATGCCGCTTAATAGCAATTCTGCTTGATAGCGGCTCTCACCATCACTGCTAAAGTCAACCTGATAGCTGGTGAGTAAGCGCCAACCTTGCTGCAATTTGCGAAAATGATGGCGATTGCGGCCACACTCTAAAAATTGTAATTGATGCTGTTGACATAATTGGCGCGCTAACACAAAAGCTCGCTCATCTTGTTTACGTTGCATCCAAAACCCATAAATTACGCTGACTAACAGCAGTAGTAACCAAATTGATGTCATTGCTTCTCCTTGTTAGCCACATAATGGCGTTTGCTTCGCGGTTTTACAAGATGCTGCGTTGCAGCGGCAATGTGTTAGAATTGCCGCCTTGTAGCAGAGAGGAACCGTATGAGTCAGCACCTGAGCCTATTGCTAGCCGATATTATGCAAGCACTAAAGCAAGCCGGTCTGTATAGTCGGCAGCCACCTTCGCCGCAGGCGATGGCCAGTTCGATGCCTTTTTGTTGTGATAGCATGCCGCTGGAGCAGTGGTTGCAATTTATTTTAATTCCTCGTCTGCAGGCGATGCTCGCTGCCGGTCAACCGCTACCGAATAAAGTGGCTATTTTACCGATGGCAGAGCAGGTGTATGCCGGGCGAGACGAGAAGATTCAACCGCTGTTAGCGGCGATTACAAGGTTAGATCTGTGTCTGAACAAACCCTAGCGTATGACCTCACCGAAGCTCCCACTTTTGCTGAACCTTTAACGATTTTATACCAAGATGAGTATCTGGTTGCGGTCGATAAACCCAGTGGCATGTTGGTGCATCGTTCTTTTTTAGATAAAGAAATCAGCCGTTATGCACTGCAGGCCGTGCGCGATCAAATTGGTCAACATGTCTATCCGGTGCATCGTCTGGACCGACCCACGTCAGGGGTACTGCTGTTTGCTTTGTCATCTGAGGTGGCACGGTTATTATCAGAGCAAAATCAGCAAGGGCTGTGGCAAAAAGGTTACTTAGCGGTGGTTCGAGGCTATGTGACTGCCTCAGGTGAGTTAGATTATGCTTTAACCGAGCAACTCGATAAAATTGCCGACAAGTTTGCCGCTGCGGATAAAGCCGCACAAGCTGCGCTCAGTCGTTATTCACCGTTACAACGCGTGGAGTTGCCGATCCCAGTTAGTCGTTATACGACCTCGCGTTACACCTTGCTGGCGCTGCAGCCCATCACTGGCCGAAAACATCAATTACGCCGGCATATGGCCCATTTACGCCATCCGATTGTCGGCGATACTAGCCATGGTGATGGTAAACATAATGCGATGTTTCGTGAACAGTTTGCTTGCAACCGTTTATTATTGTGCGCATTCACGTTACGCTTACCCCATCCGATTACCGGACAGCCGTTGTTGCTTGAAGCAGGGCTAAACGAATTAACAACACTTTTTACCCACTTTAATTGGCCGGTAGACTCCGCTTACTATCGCCAGCAGTTTAATTTTTTTCTGGAGACACAAGCATGCAAAAAATCGCCATAATGGTCGGCAGTGTATACGGTGGTGCAGAGTATGTTGCAGAGCAAGCGCTACCGTTACTAACCCACAAGGGTTATCAGGTGCAATGGTTTCAACCAGCAGAATTAAGTGAGGTGTTAGCCTTTGCTGCGGATTGTTGGTTAGTGATCACTTCAACGACTGGCCAGGGTGATATTCCCGATTCGTTGTTCCCTTTTTATATGGCTTGCAAGGATCAGTTTCCGCTATTAACCGGTAAAAAATATGCCGTTATTGCTTTAGGTGACAGCAGTTATGATACTTTTTGTGCGGCTGGCCAGCAGGTTAATGAGCTACTTGTTGAGTTACAAGCCAGTGAGGTGGCGCCGATGTTAGAGATCGACGCCGGTGAAACCTTACAAGCTGAAGATGTTGCATTGCCTTGGTTAGCTGAGCACTTCTAACAATACTTGTTTAACTTCTGGTAACTACGCGCCCCTGGTGCTTGTAATGCCGGATCATAGTGTTCGGCAAAACGCTCACACCACAGTACTGTCGCGCCGCATACCGCGGCCGGCATTACTAATAAGTTCAGTAACGGCACCATGCTAAAGAGTGCTACGGCACTGCCAAAAGATAAGCTGAGGGCTGGCGCTTGTCTTAGTTGACGTCTTAGCTCGGTAAAACTCACCTTGTTGTTATCAAACGGGTAATCGAGATATTGCAGGCTAAAGAACCAGGCGCTGATAAAAAACCACAGAAAGGGGCCCGCCACCGGGATCAATAAACACAGAATAAACAGGATGGTAGCCCGAGGTAATAGATAACACAGTTTTTGCCATTCTCGCGCCAGTAAACGCGGCGCGTCATGCAGGAATTGTCGCATACTCACTTCGGGGATCGCTTTGCCACTGAGTAGCGCGGCGGTTTTTTCACTGAGTAAGCCATTAAAGGGCGCGGCAATAAAATTAGCGACCATCGTAAAGCTATAGGCAAAACTGAGCAGTAATGACATCACCCCCAGCGGGATCAATAAATACTCTAACCAATGCAGCCATTGCGGAAGCCATTGCTGAATATGCACAATAAACGACTGTAGCAGTTGCCACATCCAATAAAACGCCATAAAGAACAGCACTAAATTAATCAGCAAGGGTATTAACACAAAACGTTTTAAGCCTTTTTGCCCCAGCAAGCGCAGCCCTTTAAAAAAGTAAAACATCATGTCCTCCGAATACTGGCTGTTTAAACTAGTATACCGACTTCGTACCAGAAAACCCTGCATAGACTGTGACAAAACGTAACAAAATCTCGCCATTTGCTGTTGAGGTTTTTAACCGTCTTTTGCTGGAGTCACTGCAGCCATAGCGCGCATTGTGTTAAGATGTGACCGATTTCAATAAGCTAATAAGCAGAGGTATGAAATGTCCGTGTGGTTAGTAGAGCTAGGTTCAGCAGTGGAGTTTGCAGTAACATTGTTATTACTGATAACCGCGCTAGTATGTCTGGTATCGGCTATCGTTGTGCCAGCCAATAAAGATGCAGAGTTACGCTTTGAGAAACGTTTAGAATATACGGTATTTGCCATTGGCGCTGCGGTGTTGTGGGCATTATTTATGTTTGCACCACGCTAATGCAAAGCAACACACCTTGCTATTTTAGCAGCAAGGTGTGAACTTATCAGTATTCAGGTTTATTCTTCAATACTACGCAATAGCGCGTTAATGCCAACCTTAGCACGAGTTTGCGCATCAACCTTTTTCACGATGATCGCAGCATATAAGCTGTGACTGCCATCTTTAGAAGGAATGGTGCCTGGCACGACAACTGCGCCGGCCGGTACGCGACCATAGCTAATTTGCCCCGTTTCACGATCATAAATACGGGTGCTTTGGCTAATATAGACGCCCATTGAGAGCACTGCGCCTTCTTCAACGATAACGCCTTCAACCACTTCAGAACGTGCGCCGATAAAGCAATTATCTTCGATAATCGTTGGGTTTGCTTGCAGCGGCTCTAACACACCACCAATGCCAACGCCGCCTGATAAATGCACGTTTTTACCAATTTGCGCACAGCTACCGACGGTGGCCCATGTGTCCACCATTGAACCTTCGCCCACATAAGCGCCAATATTGACGTAAGACGGCATCACCACCACGTTTTTACCAATATAGCTACCGCGACGCACGGCAGCAGGCGGTACAATTCGCACGCCATCGGCACGGAATTGCGCGTCAGTGTAGTTAGCATATTTCATCGGCACTTTATCAAAAAAACGGTTTTCGGCGCCATCCATCACTTCGTTATCGTTGATCCGAAACGATAACAGAACAGCTTTTTTCAGCCATTGATGTACTACCCATTCACCGGCAATTTTTTCTGCGACACGGGCGCTACCGTTATCCAGCATGCTTAACACTTGCTCGACAGCCTGTTTTAATTCGGCGGTCACGGTTTTTGGGGTAATGTCAGCACGTTGTTCAAACGCCGTTTCGATAAGGTTTTTTAAGTCAGACATTCGTCATTTAGCCTTCTGTTTGCTGCGAGAGTTGCGAGATTAACACCCGTCTTAACTGGCTTTGTTGCTCAGTTGTCAGCGCGTCATCCTCTGCGTTAGAAATTAAGAAAAAGTCTTCGGCGCGCTCGCCGATGGTGGTGATTTTTGCCGCGTGAATATTCACACCGCACTGTTGAAACACTTGGCCTAGATCAGACAATAAACCCGGCGTATCCAATGCAGCAATTTCTAGCATGGTACGATGGCGGGTATTGCCTGGTAAAAATACCACTTTCGGTGGCACGGTAAATTGGCGCATTTGCCGTGAGAGTTTTGGTTTTTGTCGCGACAAATCAGGCTTGCCAAGAATATATTGCTCAAGAGCTTTCTTGATACTTTGCTGGCGCGAGGGGGAGTTCACGGTTTCACCGTTTTGCTCTAAAATCACAAAAGTATCCATCGCATAACCGTCTTTGTTGGTCATGATTTGCGCGTCGAAAATGTTCACCTTTTTACTGTCTAGCGCGGCGACCATTTTCGCAAATAAACCGGGTTGATCTTTTGTGTAAACAAACACTTGGGTGCCGCCTTTGATTGGTGCTTTACTCACCAGTACTAAAGGTTCATTCGGTGTTTTATGCTTTAAAATGTGTTCGGTATGCCAGACAATTTGTTTTGGGCTGTAGCGCGCAAAATAATCTGCTTTGATGCGACTCCATAACTGCAACACTTCACTTTCAATAAAGGTTTGCCGTAATAGCATGGGCAGGGCTTCGCTTTGGTTTTCCCGGATCAGATCGCGTAAATCCATCGGTTTTTCTAAACCACGACGAAATGCTTTTTGTGTGGCTAAAAACAATTCACGCAGCAGTGAGCCTTTCCAATCATTCCACAAGGTATCATTGGTGGCGCGAATATCGGCCAGCGTTAAACAATACAAATAGTTTAAACGCGTTTCATCACGCACCTTGGCGGCAAATTCGGCCACAACTTCAGGGTCGTGAATATCGCGGCGTTGTGCGGTTACCGACATGAGTAAGTGGTTTTCCACTAACCAAGCAATTAGCTTACTGTCGAATTCACTCAGTTTGTGCAACTTGGCAAATTCCCGTGCATCCATACCGCCTAATTCAGAATGATCACCGCCACGGCCTTTGGCAATATCATGGAAAATGCCGGCGAGGTATAACAGCTCTGGCTTTTCCATTTTTTTGACAATAGCCGTGCACAGTGGAAACTCACTTTCATGCTCAGCAAGGCTGTATTTGTACAAATTTTTTAATAAGCGGTGGGTATGCTCGTCTACGGTATAGGCGTGAAACAAATCAAATTGCATTTGGCCTTCGATATTGCGCCACTGCGGTAAATAGGCCGCTAAAATGCCATAACGGTGCATCAAGGTCACCGCTAAATCCATACCGCGCGGGTGGCGCAGTAGGGTCAGAAACAGTTGGCGACAGGCTTCATAATCTTGTAAGTCACCCATTAAGCGCCGCCGGACTTGGCGAATTAAGCGAATAGTGGTCGAGTGCACGCCAGTGATATTGGAGTTATTGGCGATATGCCAGAACAGCCGCAATAAATTATCGCGCCGGGCAAACACCGCGCTGTCGCGCGCTTTAATTAAATGACCTTGCAACTCAAAATAATCATCTAACTGACTGACCTTGAGTTTTTGTTGCGAATTAAGAATGCTGCCTTCAAAGTGTTGCAACAACATTTCGTTTAGTTCACTGACGCGTTGAACTGTCCGAAAAAACCGCTTCATCATTCGTTCTACTGAGGCTTTACCATCCGAGCCAAAACCTAAGCGTTCAGCCGCGGCGGGTTGATAGTCGAACAAAATACGGTTTTCGTTACGGCCCGCTTCTAAATGCAAAGAGAAGCGCATCTGCCATAAATAGGCTTCACATTCGATCAGCTCTTGGTATTCATCTTCAGTAAGATATTGATAAGCCACTAACTCGCGCATCGTGCGGGTATTAAAATGGCGTTTGGCTACCCAACCGATGGTTTGAATATCACGCAAACCACCCGGGTTAGCTTTTAAATTCGGTTCAAGGTTGTATGCCGTGCCGTGATACTGGGCATGGCGCTGTTGTTGTTCATGGCGTTTAGCCTGAAAAAACGCTTGGCTGGTCCAAAAACTATCGGCATTGACCGCGGTTTGTAATTCTTGAAACAGGGTTTTATTGCCGGTGAGTAAGCGCATCTCCAAAAGATTGGTGGCGATGGTAATATCGTCTTTACCTAGGCTTAAGGTTTCTTTGTAGGTACGAACACTGTGGCCGACTTCTAAGCGTAAATCCCACAGCATGGTAATAAAACGGGCGATAGCCTCTTGTTGATTGCTATCGGGGCGTTTATCAACCAGTAATAATAAGTCAACATCAGAGTAGGGGTGTAACTCACCGCGACCATACCCCCCCACGGCGATTAAACTGATGGCTTTATCTTTAGCCAGCCCGCAATGTTGCCAGAGCTCAAGTAGTACTTCATCAATAAAACTCGCACGGCTTTTTACCAGGATATTAATGGGCTGACTATGAAAAGCCCGTGCCTGAAACTCTTGAAATTCTGCAAAGTGCTTTTTGTAAGCGTCTAGTGAATAGTGCTCGGGCAGCGCGCGGTTAAAACTAAGAGCCTGGGTCACATTAATCTCCTGTTAGGCGGTTATTCCGCGGTGACGATCCGTTCAAAGGTTTCATCTTTACGCAGGGTCAGGATTTCACAGCCGGTGTCGGTCACTAAAATCGTGTGTTCAAACTGTGCCGATAAACTGCGATCTTTGGTTACTACCGTCCAGCCATCGGCCAGCAATTTACTGTGGCGGCCACCGGCGTTGACCATGGGTTCAATGGTCAAGCACATGCCACTTTTTAATACTTCACCTGTGCCTGGGCGACCGTAATGCAAAACTTGCGGATCTTCATGGAACACGGCGCCAATGCCATGGCCACAGTATTCTCTAACAATGCTGTAACTGAATTTTTCGGCGTGTTGTTGAATAGCATGGCCAATATCACCCAAGCGCACGCCATCTTTCACTTTTTTAATACCTAAGTACATGGCCTCTTGTGTCACTTTAATCAGGCGCTCAGCCATGATGCTTGGCTTGCCAATAACGAACATTTTAGAGGTGTCACCGTGATAACCATCTTTAATCACGGTAATATCGATATTAATGATATCGCCTTCTTTTAACGCTTTATCATTTGGAATGCCGTGACAAATCACCTGATTGACCGAGGTGCAAATTGACTTAGGAAAACCGTGATAATTCAGTGGAGCAGGAATGGCCTGTTGCTCGTTCACAATATAATTATGACAAATCGTGTTCAGTTCATCAGTAGTAATACCCGCGACAACATGCGGCTCAATCATCTCCAGCACTTCGGCAGCAAGTCGGCCTGCAATGCGCATTTTTTCGATTTCTGCTGGGGTTTTAATAGGTGCTGTCATGCCTGCTCTCTCTGATACATCTGTTGAAAGGATAATGCTGTTAATTTACACATTTCATTGTGTTTGCAAGCTGCCTATGGTATAAAGCGCGCCGCAATTTAGCAAATTGCATTGTACCCTAACTTAAGGCTCGTGTGCTGTAGCTTTACAGAATTTCTGGCAATAAGTTAGACAGTTCAGTGCTTAAGCAGATTGCACTAACCTTAATTAAATAACACACATGCATCGACACATATTCCGGGGTGCTTAGCGAAAGCTGAGTCGGCATATGGGATGCATGGAGGCCTAACCCCTTAACAGGAATTAATATCATGGCAAAAGTTTCTATGCGCGACATGCTCCAGGCGGGCGTTCACTTCGGTCACCAAACTCGTTACTGGAACCCAAAAATGAAGCCATTCATTTTCGGTGCTCGTAACCGTGTTCATATCATCAACTTAGAACAAACTGTTCCGATGATGAATGACGCTTTGGCGTTCATCCAGCAAGTTTCTGCGAAAAAAGGCAAAATCTTATTCGTAGGTACTAAGCGCGCAGCCTCAGAAGCAATCAAAGAATCTGCAGCAAATGTTGACCAGTTCTACGTAAATCACCGTTGGTTAGGTGGTATGTTAACTAACTGGAAAACAGTGCGTCAGTCTATCAAGCGTCTGAAAGATCTTGAATCGCAAAGCCAAGACGGTACTTTCGACAAGCTGACTAAAAAAGAAGCTTTAGACCGTACTCGTGAAATGGACAAGCTGGAAAAGAGCTTAGGCGGTATTAAAGATATGGGCGGCTTGCCAGACGTGCTGTTCGTTATCGACGCTGACCACGAACATATCGCGATCAAAGAAGCCAATAACCTAGGTATCCCGGTAGTAGCTATTGTAGATACTAACTCAGATCCTAAAGGTGTTGATTACGTAATCCCTGGTAACGACGATGCTATCCGCGCAATCCAGTTATATCTGGGCGCTGTTAGCCAGGCGATTCAGGAAGGTCGTGACAAAAACATCGAAGTGCAAGCTGAAGCTGAAGCCTTCGTTGAAGCAGAATAATTTTTCTGATTTGGGCTGGCTGTAATACCGCGAGCCCTTTGACAGAATCACTTTGCAACAGGGGCATTTTGCCCCTGTTTGTCTGAACTAAATTACGAGGATGCTTTTATGGCTGTAACTGCCGCTTTAGTAAAAGAACTGCGCGAGCGCACTGGCGCTGGCATGATGGATTGTAAAAAAGCTTTAGAAGAAACCGGTGGTGACATCGAAGCCGCGATCGACGCGATGCGTAAAAGTGGTTTAGCGAAAGCTGCGAAAAAAGCCGGCCGTATTGCTGCTGAAGGTGTGATCATCACGCGCGTAGCTAACGGTGTAGGTATTGCTATCGAGTTTAACTGTGAAACTGATTTCGTGGCACGTGATGCCAGTTTCTTAGCGTTCGCAAACAGCGTTGCTGATTTAGCGCAAGCACAAAAACTTTACACAGTTGAAGCATTATTAGCGGCTGACTTAAACGGTGCTTCTGTTGATGATACGCGTGCTACACTGGTTGCTAAAATCGGTGAAAACATGAACGTACGTCGCGTAGCCGTAGTTGAAGGCGCGGTAATCGGTCAATACATCCACTCTGGTCGTATTGGTGTATTAGCCGTGTTAGAAGGCGGTAACGAAGATATCGCTAAAGACGTGGCTATGCATGTTGCTGCCAACAACCCAGGTTATGTTAACCCGGAAGACGTTTCAGCTGAAGAAGTTGAGCGTGAGCGTCAAATTCAAATCGAAATCGCGGTTAACTCTGGTAAGCCACAAGAAATCGCTGAGAAGATGGTTGCCGGCCGTATGGCTAAATTCACTGGCGAAGTGAGTTTAACAGGTCAGCCGTTCGTTAAAGATCCGTCAATCTCTACTGGCGAATTCTTAAAGCAAAACGGTGCTAAGGCCATCTCTTTCATTCGCTTAGAAGTAGGCGAAGGTATTGAGAAGAAAGAAGAAGACTTCGCAGCTGAAGTTGCAGCACAGATTGCTGCTGCTAAAAAGTAATTTGCGCTTTAGCAATTTGCTGAAAACAGCTAAAATAACCGCGACCTGAGTCGCGGTTTTTTTTTGCCTGACTAATTCTAATAGCATAATGGGGAAATTATGAGCATTAATCCGAAACCAACCTACCGTCGCATCCTTTTAAAACTGAGCGGTGAAGCCTTAATGGGAGACGAAGGCTTTGGTATTGATCCCAAAGTGCTAGATCGCATGGCGCAAGAAATTAAAGAACTCGTTGAACTCGGTGTACAAGTCGGTATTGTGATTGGTGGCGGAAATATCTTCCGTGGTGAGGGCTTGGCTAAAGCAGGGATGAACCGGGTGGTCGGCGATCACATGGGGATGTTAGCCACGGTAATGAATGGCTTAGCTATGCGTGATGCTTTACACCGTGCTTATGTTAATGCTCGCATGATGAGTGCAATTCCGTTAAACGGGGTGTGTGATAACTACAGCTGGGCAGAAGCCATTAGCTTACTAAAATCAGGCCGTGTGGTGATTTTCTCGGCCGGTACGGGTAACCCATTTTTTACTACTGACTCTGCCGCCTGTTTACGCGGTATTGAAATTGAAGCCGACGCTGTATTAAAAGCCACGAAGGTCGACGGGGTGTATTCAGCTGACCCAGTAAAAGATCCGGCTGCTACCTTGTATAGCAAATTAACCTATAATGAAATTCTCGACAAAGAATTAAAAGTCATGGATTTAGCCGCTTTTACTCTGGCGCGCGATCACAACTTACAAATTCGTGTGTTCAATATGAACAAGCCCGGCGCACTTAAACGCGTGATTATGGGTGACGATGAAGGCACAATCATCGACCACGCGGAAAATTTACAGTAAACTAAACGACTGCGTTACTGCTGCATAAATAAAAAAAGGATAACGATCGTGATTAACGACATTATTGCTGATGCTCAAGTCCGGATGGATAAAAGCGTTGATGCTCTGAAAACTCAACTAAGTAAAGTGCGTACAGGCCGTGCGCATCCTGGTCTGCTAGACGGCATTCAGGTTTCTTATTACGGCGCAGATACGCCGTTACGTCAGCTGGCAAACGTGTCTATTGAAGACTCGCGTACCTTAGCCATTACCGTGTTCGACAAAAGCCTGACACCGGCGGTAGAGAAAGCCATCATGGCCTCTAACCTGGGTTTAAATCCAATGTCTACAGGCACCGTAATCCGTGTGCCGTTACCTGCATTAACGGAAGAGCGCCGTCGCGACTTAGTTAAACTGGTACGCTGTGAAGCTGAAGCCGGTCGAGTGGCCATTCGTAATATTCGTCGTGATGCGAATTCTGATTTTAAATCGCTATTAAAAGATAAAGAAATCAGTGAAGATGATGAGCGTAGAGCGGCAGATGAGATCCAAAAAGTTACTGATCTGTTCGTGAAAAAAGTGGACGAAGTGTTAGCAGAAAAAGAAAAGGAACTGATGGAAGTCTGATTTCAGACCTTTCATTTGTTGCTGTTTTTAGTATGAAATAGTATGAAGAAAGCGCCGTGTCAGTCTAACTTCGCGGCGCTTTTTTGTTTAACCCAATAAAATGTGGCGTGCAACGGCAGCGTTGGCACATAAGAACAACAATAACAGGTTAACTGATGACTGCAGTTTCACAGCTTAAACAACAAGCGTTGCCGCAGCATGTGGCAATTATCATGGATGGTAACGGACGCTGGGCAGAGCGTCAGAGCAAGCCCCGCGTTTGGGGGCATAAAAAAGGCGTTGAAGCGGTTCGCCGTAGTGTCAGTTTTTGTCGTGAATTAGGCATTCCTTCTTTAACGCTGTTCGCTTTTAGCAGTGAAAACTGGCGGCGACCCGAAGAAGAAGTCAGTACGCTGATGCAACTTTTTATGCTGGTGTTACAAAAAGAAGTAAAATCTCTGCATAAAAATAATATTCGCCTGAAAATTATTGGCGATTTATCTGCATTTAGCGATAAGCTGGTACAAAATATAAAAAAAGCAGAAGCTCTTACCGCCGCTAATACTGCGATGACGCTGAATATCGCAGCAAATTACGGTGGTCGTTGGGATATCGTTGCTGCAAGCCGGCAACTGGCTGAACAGGTACAGCAGGGAAAATTAACCCCCGCTGAGATTACCGAACAGTTAATGGCTCGCGAAATACAAATGGCCGATCAGCCAGAGTTGGATTTATTAATTAGAACCGGTGGCGATTTACGCATCAGCAACTTTTTATTATGGCAAGCTGCCTATGCTGAGTTATGGTTTACTGAAACCCTCTGGCCTGATTTTGACCAACAAGTATTTTCTGAAGCGATAGCTACCTTTATTAACAGAGAGCGACGTTTTGGTTGTACGGGTGCCCAGATCCGAGAGCTTGCTGCTGAAAATAAAGGATAATCATATTGTTTAAGCAACGCGTGATCACCGCATTAATCCTTGCGCCTTTGGCGCTGGTCGCGGTTTTTTATTTACCTTTGGTCGGCTTTGCCGCGGTGTTATCTGCGGCGTTTTTACTGGGCGCATGGGAATGGAGCGGCTTTTGTGGTTTAGCCGCTCGGCGTATTAGAGCCAGTTATGTCATCTTAACTGCGCTTATTATGTTGTGCTGGTATACCCTAGTGTCATTTAGCGAGCCATTGAGTAGTAATCTACTGTTATTCAGTTTGTTATTGCTCGGCGCAGCCTGGTGGACGCTGGCTATCGTCTTAGTGTTAACCTTCCCAAACAGTCAAACCTTGTGGGCCACCAGTGGCGTTAGACGCGCACTGATGGGCTGGTTCACACTGTTACCCGCTTGGGCGGCTTTAATTTTCATTCGCGGCATGCATTATGATGAAACACCCTTTTACGGTGCATGGCTAATTTGTTGTTTACTTGGCTTAGTGTGGGCCGCGGATATTGGTGGCTATTTGGTCGGAAAGCCATTTGGTCGCACCAAATTACTGCCCAAAGTGAGCCCAGGGAAAACGTTGGAAGGCATGCTCGGTGGTTTAGTTTTTGTCTTATTGATGGTCACTGCGCTGTTAGCGTGGCTGGAGAAAACCGATCACAGCCTGTACTGGTATGTTGCTGCCGTGTTACTTACCGTGTTATCGGTGTTCGGTGATTTAAGCGAGAGTATGTTTAAACGTGTAGCGGGCAAAAAAGACAGCGGGGCTTTCTTACCCGGGCACGGTGGTATCTTAGATCGTATTGATAGCTTAACGGCGACCGCACCGGTGTTTGCACTGATGTTGGCCTTTTTAGGTAAACAGTTTTTATGAAGCAAGTGGTTATTCTGGGGGCAACAGGGTCGATTGGTTGCAGTACCTTATCGGTATTAGCTGAGCATCCCGAGCAATTCCAGGTATTAGCATTAACGGCTGCCACTGGTGTCGACAAATTATTGCAACAATGTTTGGCGGTGAGACCGCGTTTTGCTGCGATGCAAGACAGCGTTGCGGCTGCAGAGCTGGCTACAAAGTTAAAAGTAGCGGGCTTATCGACTGAGGTCTTAAGCGGCGAAGCTGGCTTAGTGGCATTAGCCGGGCATCCAGACGCTGATATCGTCATGGCAGCGATTGTCGGTGCTGCGGGTTTACTACCAACCTTGGCTGCAGTCGAGCAAGGTAAAACGGTGCTTTTAGCCAACAAAGAAGCCCTAGTGATGACCGGTGAGTTGTTTATGCAAAAGGTGGCCGCCCATGGGGCCACCTTATTGCCGATAGACAGCGAACATAATGCGATTTTTCAATGTCTGCCGTTAGCTTTCCAGCAAAATACCCAGCAAGCCACCTTGCAGCAGTTTGGTATTTCTCGTTTATTACTGACGGGCAGTGGCGGGCCTTTTCTGACTCGTCCGTTAGACACTTTTGGGCAGATTACAGTGGCTGAGGCGGTTGCCCATCCTAATTGGAGCATGGGGCAAAAAATCTCAGTCGACAGTGCAACCATGATGAATAAAGGCTTAGAGCTCATCGAGGCGCGCTGGCTGTTTAATTGTCAGGCCGCGGATATTCAAGTGGTGATTCATCCGCAAAGTATCATTCATTCGATGGTGCAATATACCGACGGTTCCGTGCTGGCACAGCTGGGTCAACCCGACATGCGCACGCCGATTGCACATGCTTTGGCATTTCCATCGCGGATCAGTAGTCCAGTTCCACCCTTAGATTTCTTTAGCTTACAGTCATTTACCTTTGAGCAAGCCGATGCTGCACGCTATCCAAACCTGTATTTAGCGATGGATGCTTGCACCGCAGGTCAGGGGGCAACCACAGCACTGAATGCAGCTAATGAGGTGGCTGTGGCGGCTTTTCTTGCCGGAAAATTAAGCTTTAACGGTATCCATCAGATTAATGCTTCATGCCTCAATCGCTTCCTAACCTATCAAGCGCACGCGCTGGATGATATATTGGCGCTCGATACCGAAACACGAGCCTATGCTCGGCAGTTGTTGGAGAGGGGTTAATGTCGGCTTTTTTGTTGAATGCGCTGAGTTTTGTGGTCGCGCTAGGTATTTTAGTCACCGTTCACGAATTTGGTCATTTTTGGCTGGCACGTAAAAATGGCGTGCTGGTAAAGCGTTTTTCTATTGGCTTTGGCAAAAGCTTAGTGCGTTGGCGTGATCGTCAAGGTACTGAATTTGTTATCGCTGCAATTCCGCTTGGCGGCTATGTGCAAATGCTCGATGAGCGAGTCGATCCTGTTTTGCCACAATTTAAAGATCTCGCCTTTAATCATAAAACGGTTTGGCAGCGCATCTCTATTGTGGTCGCGGGCCCAGCTGCCAACTTTATCTTTGCCATTTTCTTGCTGTGGGTGATGTATCTTATTGGTGTGCCGGAAGTCAAACCGGTGATCGCGCAAGCCCAACCGCAATCTATCGCGGCACTGGCCGGGGTGCAGCAAAATGAACAATTACTGGCCGTTAATGGTCGACCCTCACGCGATGTACGCACAGCAAACTTACTGTTAGTCGAACAATTGGGTCGTTCTGAAATTCGTTTAACCTTAGAACATACAGAAACGGCTCGACAGCGTGAAGTTGTGCTCGACACACGCGATTGGCAATTTGACCCTGAGCGTGATTCTGTTTTCCAAAGTTTAGGTTTGTCGTTATTGCTGCCTCAGGCCACCACTACCTTGGCGATGATCTCCCCAGGCTCTGCTGCCGACGCTGCGGGTTTACAAGCGGGCGATATCATTTTGGCTATTGATGGCCAGCCCATTAGTGCCTGGAGCGAAGTGGAGCAGGCGATAAAAAATCAACCTGAGCAAACTTTGCGTTTTATGCTGCTGCGAGATAATCAGCAACTGACACTCGACGCAACGCCAGCATTAACACAAGATAGCGCGGGTTTTAGTTTAGGGGTGTTGGGCGTAGTACCTGCCGTGTCACCTTGGCCTGAGGGCCTGCGTTATACCCAACGCTATGGGGTGTTTGCGGCGATGGCTGAAGGGTTAAATCAAACCTGGCAGTTAACGCGGCTCAGTTTTGCCATGGTTGGCAAATTATTAACCGGCGATGTGTCGGTAAAACATTTGAGTGGTCCCATTTCGATTGCACAAGGTGCAGGAAGCTCCGCCAGTATTGGCCTGATCGCGTTTTTGTCTTTTATGGCATTGATCAGTGTTAATCTGGGCGTAATCAATTTATTGCCCTTACCTATTTTGGATGGAGGCCATTTAATGTATCTTGTGGTGGAACTAATACGCGGTAAACCTGTCTCTCAGAGAGCGCAGGATATAGGTTTTCGCTTCGGTGCTTTAGTCCTGCTAATGTTAATGGGAATTGCGCTGCTCAACGATATTTCTCGTTTGTAATAAACTAATCATAAGTAGTTCAAATAATGACAATTAAACGATTAGTAGCTGCGATCTTGCTTGCTACAGGCAGCAACTCGGTGCTTGCTGAAGAATCTTTTACCGTACAGGATATTCAGGTCGAAGGCCTGCAACGTGTTGCACTGGGTGCGGCACTTAATAACCTGCCTTTCAACATTGGTGATACCGTGACAGACTTTGCTTTGTCGCGCAGTATCCGCACGCTATATAGCGCCGGTCACTTCGATGATATTCGGGTATACCGTGATGGTAACACCGTTATATATCGGCTGCGCGAGCGTCCAACCATCAATAATATCGAGTTCAAAGGCAACAAAGATATTAAAGAAGAGCAGCTAAACGAAAGTCTTGCTGGCAATCGGATCCAAGTGGGAGAGCCGCTTGATAAAACGATCCTCAAAAATATTGAAAACGGCTTAACTGAGTTTTACCACGGTGTGGGTAAATATCAGGCTAAGGTTGAAGTCAAAGTCACCTACCTGCCGCGTAACCGCGTCAATCTTGAATTTGCCTTTGAAGAAGGCGATGCCGCTTCTGTGCGTCAAATCAACATCGTCGGTAACCAAATCTTCCCGAATGAAGAATTGCTTAACGTTGTTGAATCAAAACAAGATATGCCTTGGTGGCGTTTTTGGACTTCGGACCGCTACCAAAAGCAAACGCTGCAAGGTGACTTTGAAAAGATCAACAGTTACTACCTTGACCGCGGCTACCTGCGCTTTAATATCGACTCTTCACAGGTGGCAGTTAGCCCAGATAAAACCGCTGTTTATGTCACCATGAACGTAACAGAAGGCGAGCAATACAACATTAGCGAAATTAATTTTGTTGGTGATTTGATTGGGCAAGACGAGGTCATTAACGCTATTTTACCTTTGCAAAAAGGCCAGCTGTATAACGGCGCTTTAGTCACCTTCACCGAAGAAAGCATTGCTCGCTTCTTAGCACGCTTTGGTTATGCTAACTCGAAAGTTCGCACTATTCCAACCATTGATGATGACAAAAAAGAAGTGGCGTTAACCATCAGTGTCGATCCGGGTAAACGCGTTTACGTGCGCCGTATTGATATTAAAGGCAATGCCAGCACCAAAGACGAAGTTATTCGTCGCGAATTACGGCAAATGGAAGGCGCTTGGCTATCTAACGACTCGTTAGAGTTGTCAAAAGAGCGTTTACAACGTCTGATGTACATTGAAAAAGTCGACTTTGCCACCTCACCGGTGCCAGGTGTTGATGATCTAGTGGACATTGGTTTTACTATCAAAGAGCAACCATCAGGCAGTTTCAATGCGGGTGTGTCTTATGGTAGCTTCCAAGGTCTGTCGTTCCAGATTGGTGTGGAACAAAACAACTTTTTAGGCTCGGGTAACTCAGCCGGTATTAATCTTAATACCAACAAATACCAAAAGAGCGTGACGCTGAGCTATACCGATCCTTACTATACCTTGGATGGCATCAGCTTAGGCGGTCAGGTATTTTATTCAGATCTCGATTACAGCGGCACCTCATCTAACCTTGAAGCCTACAACCGCAGAAGTTATGGCGTCGGCGCTAACGTCGGTTATCCGATTAACGAGCGTAACCGCTTAAACTTCGGTGCCAATGTTTCAGTCAACAAGATCAACCAAATAAACGAATATGACCAGTTACGTCATTTCCGCGCGGTATTGTTAGATGCGTCTAATCCAGACGGTGGTTATGATTTCACTAACTTTGAATTAAGTACATCGTGGATGCATAGTACGTTAAACCGGGGTTTGTTCCCTACCGCAGGTAGGATGATGAACTTATCCTTGCGCGCCACTACGCCTAATTCTGATTTGCAGTACTTTAAAACTAACTTTGAAGCGCAGCAGTATGTGCCACTGAGTAATGATCATCAGTGGTCATTCCGTGCCAAGTTCGAACTAGGTTATGGTAATGGTTACGGTGATAAAGATGGTTACGATTACACCTTACCCTTTACCGAAAACTTTTACGGTGGTGGTACTAACCTGCGGGGTTTCGAAAACCGTATTATCGGACCTCATGCTATCTTCCGTTCAACCAGTTCAGTACCGGGCGTACCTGATCCAATAGGCGGTAGTATTGCCTTCCCTGGTGATATCAGTAATGACTCTTATCAGGTGTCGCAGCGCTCGATTGGTGGTAATGCCATGGCGATGTTGACGCTGGAATTAATTACTCCCACACCATTTTTAAAAGAAGAAAATCGTAATTCAGTGCGCACCAGTATATTTGTTGATGCAGGTAACGTCTGGGACACAGAATTTGATATTAATCGTTATGCCAATTTGGTACAGTTGATCGCGAGTGATCGTGATCCTGCACTCATCGATTATTCTGATCCTAGCTTGATAAGAGCAACAGCAGGTATATCGGTACAATGGATTTCACCTATGGGGCCTTTGACCTTTAGTTTGGCGAAAATCATTAAGAAATACGACGGTGATTTACAAGAAAACTTTAGTTTCAATATTGGTACAACTTTCTAGAACATGATAGGAAATAAGATGTTTAATTCAAATCTTTTTAAATCTGCAGTATTTGTTGTAGTGGCGATGCTTTATACCGGTAATGCACAAGCTAAAGAAGTTAAAATTGGTTTTGTTGATGTAGCCGCTGTTGCAGCGAGTATTCCGCAAGCCGCGCAAGTTCAAGAGACGATCAAAAACGAGTTCGCCGCTAAAATAGCTGAAGTGAACAAGTTAGAAACCGATATCAATTTCAATATTGAGAAATTGCGTCGTGATGGTCCTACCATGAGCGAAAAACAACAAAAAGATTTAACAGAGACAGTTAACAATCAGCGCCAACAGTATGAAACACTGGCACGCCCTCTAGATGAGCAAATTCGTCAGCGTCAAACAGAAGAGCGTAACCGTATTCTTGGTCTGATTAAAGCCGCGATTGATGTGGTTGCGGCTCGCGAAAATTTTGATGTCGTGTTAAATGCAACGTCAGCAGTTTATGCTAAACCAGAATTTGATATCTCTGAAAAAGTGATTCAACAGGTCGGCAAGGCGAAATAATATTGTGATGCTACTCTCTGTTTTAGCTGAAAAGCTTAATGCAGAACTTAACGGAGACGCCGCTTGCGGCGTTTCTGCTGTTGCCTCTTTAGAAAAAGCTGGCCCTGGCCAATTGAGCTTTTTATCTAACAGCAAGTTCCGTTCATATTTAGCCGATACTCAGGCCAGTGCGGTGCTGATTAAAGCTGCAGATTTACCTTTTGTTGCCCCCGGAGTTAACAGCTTAGTGGTGGCCGATCCTTATGTTGCTTTTGCCAAAGCTGCGCAATTATTTGACACCACACCTGACACAGCTAAACCGGGTATTGCGCCAAGTGCTGTAATTGATGCCAATGCCAAGATTGCCGCTGATGCCCATATAGGTGCCAATGCGGTTATTTCGGCTAACGCAAAAATTGCGGCAGGGGTGCAAATTGGTGCCGGCTGCTTTATCGGCGAAGGCGCTGAAATTGCCGAAAATACCCGCCTGTGGGCTAATGTTACCGTTTATCATGGCGTAAAAATTGGTGCGCGTTGCGTTATCCAAAGTGGCGCGGTTATTGGTGCGGATGGCTTTGGCTTTGCCAACGAACGTGGCCGTTGGCTGAAGATCCCACAAACGGGCAGTGTGCGTATCGGTGATGATTGCGAGATCGGTGCGAATATCTGTATTGATCGTGGTGCTATCGACGATACGGTGATTGGTAATAACGTTATTCTTGATAACCTTTCTCAAATTGCCCATAACGTCGTTATTGGTGATCATACTGCGATTGCCGGTGCAACGACAATTGCCGGCAGCACGACCATTGGTCGTTATTGTATTATCGGTGGCGCAGCTGCCATTAACGGTCATATTTCTATCTGTGATGGTGTACATATTTCAGGAATGGCCATGGTCATGAAATCCATTTCTGAAAAAGGCGTCTATACTTCAGGTTTGCCAGCTACAACGAATGCCGAATGGCGAAAAACAACGGCGAAATTACGGCAAATTGATCAACTGTATCAGCGCGTAAAATTATTGGAAAAACAATTGGCCGCAGCAGACGGTTCTGCTGATAGCGCCTCAGAGGATTAATTTTGGCTAACTCACTTAATAGCCTGGATGTTCAGGAAATCATGGCCTTGTTGCCACATCGCTATCCGTTTTTATTAATTGATAAGGTGTTGGATTACACACCAGGCGTGTCATTGACCGCACTGAAAAATGTCACCATCAATGAGCCTATTTTTACCGGTCATTTCCCCGGCATGCCAATCTTCCCTGGTGTACTGATTTTAGAAGCGATGGCGCAAGCTACCGGGATTTTAGGTTTTAAAACGGCAACAGAACGTTCAGAAAACGAATTGTATTTGTTTGCCGCCATTGACGAAGCCCGTTTTAAAAAACCGGTAGTGCCCGGTGATACCTTAATTTTAGAAGTAAAATTTTTAAAGGAACGTCGCAACATTTGGAAGTTTTATGGCGAAGCAAAAGTCGACGGTCAAGTCGTATGCAGCGCTGAACTTATGTGTGCCAGAAGAGAGATGTAACGTGATTCATCCTACCGCAGTAATTGAAGCCAGCGCTAAGTTGGGACAAAATGTAAAAATAGGGGCCTTTTGCTACGTCGGTCACGATGTGGTGTTAGGCGACGACTGTGTGTTAGAAACGCACGTTGCCATCAAAGGCCCTGCTAACATCGGTAAAGGTAACCATTTTTTCCAATTCGCCAGTATTGGTGAAGCTTGTCAGGATAAAAAGTACAAAGGTGAACCGACAGAGCTGATTATTGGTGATTACAATGTGTTCCGTGAAGGCTGCTCAGTGCACCGTGGTACGGTGCAAGATCAAGGTAAAACCATTATCGGCGATCATAATTTATTTATGAACACCACGCATATCGCGCATGACTGCGTTATTGGTAACAATATCATCTTCGCCAGTGGTGCTCAGGCAGCGGGGCATGTGCATGTTGGTGATTGGGCCATTTTAGGCGGCATGACAGGCGTACATCAATTTGTCAAAATTGGTGCACATAGTTTTTGCGGTGGTGGCTCTATTGTATTAAAAGATGTCCCTCCTTATTTAATGGTGCATGGTGCCCCTTGTGTGCCTGCCGGTATCAATACCGAAGGCTTAAAACGTCGTGGCTTTAGCAGCGAAG
This sequence comes from Alishewanella sp. SMS8, assembly GCF_030737935.1. NCBI lineage: Bacteria > Pseudomonadati > Pseudomonadota > Gammaproteobacteria > Alteromonadales > Alteromonadaceae > Alishewanella > Alishewanella sp. SMS8. The sequence continues at coordinate 735,132 of NZ_JAPJEA010000001.1, read as the reverse complement.
CGTTGTTAGAAATTCGCCGCGCTTATAAAGAAGTGTACCGCAAAGGCCTAACCGTGCCACAAGCCTTAGAAGCCTTAGCTGAAAAATCAGCTAGCATGCCTGAAGTGAAATTATTTACGGATTTCATTGCAGACGCCAGCCGTGGTATTGCTCGCTAGCCTGAGCATTCAACCGTGCTGCGCTGTGAATAAAACGCTCTGCCTGCTTGTAAGGGGCAGAGCGTTTTTGTTATTACTGCGTTTTACTGAAGCGGATTAGCGGTTAAGATAGCCGTTATAGCGCATCGCATGACAGATAGACACTTACAGGAAGCATTTGCCCGGATATGGCTGAACACGACTTACCCGTTACCCCCGTTATTAAATTTGCCTTCATTGCTGGCGAGCACTCTGGCGATATCCTTGGCGCGGATCTGATTGTTGCTTTAAAACAGCGTTATCCCCACGCCGAGTTTTTCGGAATAGGCGGTCCACGAATGCAAGCTGAGGGCTTTCAAGCTTTATTTGATATGGAAGAGTTAGCGGTAATGGGCTTGGTCGAAGTGTTAGGCCGTTTACCGCGTTTATTACAAGTAAAGCGGCAAATTGTCAGCGCCATTTTACAAGATAAGCCGGCGGTGTTTATTGGTATTGATGCGCCTGATTTTAATTTGCCAGTAGAATTGGCATTAAAACAACAGGGCGTAAAAACCGTGCATTATGTTAGCCCGTCAGTTTGGGCCTGGCGGCATAAACGTATTTTTAAAATTGCCAGAGCAACCGACATGGTGCTGGCATTACTGCCGTTTGAAAAAGCGTTTTATGATAAGTATCAAGTACCCTGTACTTTTGTCGGGCATACCTTAGCCGACTCGATGCCGTTGCAAGTGGACAAAGCGGCGGCTAAGCAGGCATTAGGTTTAGATCCATCGCGCCCAGTACTGGCGATTATGCCGGGCAGTCGCTCCAACGAAATTAACTTATTAACTGCTGATTTTCTCAAAGCGGCGGCTGAGTTACAGCAGCAACGCCCAGAAATACAATTAATTACTAATATGGTGACTACCGCCAAAGCCACTTTATGGCGACAATTAAAAGCGGAGCACGCTGCCGATTTAGTGGTAACTGAATATATCGGCCAAGCACGCCAAGTCTTACTCGCTGCTGATGCCACCTTTATTGCATCGGGTACCGCCACCTTAGAAGCCTTATTAGCCAAATGTGCCATGGTGGTGGGGTATCGGACTAATTGGCTCACCTTTCAAATCGCCAAGCGTTTGGTTAAGTTGCAATATGTTAGCTTACCTAATTTATTAGCGGGTAAAGGCTTAGTCACCGAGTTACTGCAAGATGATCTTAACGTAGCGGCCCTGGTGAGTGCTATGCAGCCGTTGCTTGCCGAGCCGTCTATTGAACTACAACAAGCGTATTTAGCGATCCATCAACAATTAAAGCAGCAGGCGAGTCAGGTGGCGGCAGCCGCAATCAGTGAGGTAATGGCAGATGTTTGAGTATTCTCGGCCAGAGGTAGAATGGATTGCCGGTGTAGATGAAGTGGGCCGTGGCCCTTTAATTGGTGCGGTTGTTACCGCTGCGGTGATTTTAGATCCCGCTAAACCGATTAAGGGGTTAAACGATTCCAAAAAACTATCAGAGAAAAAACGCCTGCTATTAGCCGAAGAAATTAAAGAAAAGGCTCTGTGTTGGGCGTTAGGCCGAGCCGAGCCGGCAGAAATTGATCAGCTTAATATTTTGCATGCCACCCTGTTAGCTATGCAGCGCGCAGTGGCCGGTTTAGCGATTACACCACAGTGGGCCTTAATTGATGGTAATCGTTGCCCTGCGTTAGCCATGCCCGCGACAGCAGTAGTGAAAGGCGATAGTTTGGTGCCAGAGATCAGCGCTGCCTCCATTTTAGCCAAAGTGGCACGCGACGCTGAAATGCAGCTGCTGCATCAGGCTCATCCGCAATTTGGCTTTGCGGATCACAAAGGTTACCCCACCGCTGCGCATTTAGCCGCAATTCAACGATATGGCATTTTACCTGAGCATCGGCGCAGCTTTAAACCTGTGCGGTTAATCGTGGAGCAACACGCTCAGCAGACAGGCCAGTGCGAGGTTACAGCGCGATGAGCGATCCGGCCTTTATCCATTTACGGGTGCATAGCGACTTTTCGATGATCGATGGCGTCGCGAAGATCAAACCTATTGTTAAAATGGCGGCAGGTTTGCAGATGCCAGCCTTAGCCTTAACCGATCAAATGAATATGTGTGGTTTGGTCCGTTTTTACAGTACGGCGCACGATGCGGGTATTAAGCCGATCATTGGTGTGGATTGCTGGGTACAACATCCGATCTTTCCCGGTGAGTTAAACCGGCTGTTACTGTTATGCGTTGATAACGTGGGTTATCAAAATCTGACAACCCTGATCTCAAAAGCCTATTTACGCGGCCACATCGATGGCAAACCGCAGTTAGATCATGATTGGTTAATTGAACATGCCGCGGGCCTGATCGTGTTATCCGGTGCCAAAGATGGCTTACTCGGCAAAGCCTTGCTAAAAGAGAATCCGGGCAGTGTGCAACAGCTGGTCAGTTTTTATCAGCAGTATTTCCCTGAGCGGTTCTATATTGAATTATGTCGCACTGGCCGAGCAGAGGAAGAGCGATATATTCAAAAGGCCATTGCCTTAGCCGAAGCAGAAGATTTACCCGTGGTCGCTACTAATGAGGTGGTATTTTTAAAAGCCAGCGATTTCCCTGCCCACGAAATTCGGGTGGCGATCCATGATGGTTTCACCTTAGATGACAAGCGTCGTCCGAAGAACTACTCAGAGCAGCAATACTTACGCACCGCAGCTGAGATGCAGCAGCTGTTTGCTGATATTCCTGAAGCCTTGGAAAACAGCGTAGAAATTGCTAAACGCTGTAATGTGACGATTCGTTTAGGCGAATATTTCTTACCGGCGTTTCCCACCGGTGGCATGTCAGACGCCGATTTCTTAGTGATGAAATCGCGCGAAGGCTTAGAGCACCGTTTATTGCAACTGTTTCCAGATGAACAAGTCAGAGCCGCGCAGCGTGTCGGCTATGATGAACGGTTGCAAATTGAACTAGACGTGATTAACCAAATGGGTTTCCCCGGTTACTTTTTGGTGGTCATGGAGTTTATTCAATGGAGCAAGGATAACGATATTCCGGTGGGCCCTGGCCGGGGCTCGGGGGCGGGGTCGTTAGTTGCCTATGCATTGAAAATCACCGATCTTGATCCTCTGGAATTTGACCTGCTGTTCGAGCGTTTCTTAAATCCCGAGCGGGTATCGATGCCTGACTTTGACGTCGACTTCTGTATGGATCGCCGAGATGAGGTGATTGAACACGTTGCCGATATGTACGGCCGTGAAGCGGTGTCACAAATTATTACTTTCGGCACCATGGCGGCGAAAGCGGTGATCCGCGATGTCGGTCGGGTCTTAGGCCATCCTTATGGGTTTGTTGACCGCATCTCGAAACTGATCCCGCCCACGCCCGGCATGACCTTGGAGCAAGCGTTTAAAGAAGAACCGCGCTTACCTGAATTATATGACTCAGATGAAGAAGTTCGCGATCTGATTGACATGGCAAGGCAGTTAGAAGGGGTAACTCGTAACGCCGGAAAGCACGCGGGCGGTGTGGTTATCGCCCCAACAAAAATTACTGATTTTTCACCGCTTTATTGTGATGAACACGGTCAAAACCCAGTCACCCAGTTTGATAAAAACGATGTGGAATATGCCGGTTTAGTGAAGTTCGACTTCTTAGGTTTGCGTACCCTGACTATTTTGCAATGGGCGGTCAATATGGCCAACGCCCGTTTGCAAAAAGAAGGACGTGCGCTGGTCGATATTAATAGTATTCCACTGGATGACCGCTACAGCTTTCAACTGCTAATGCGAGCTGATACCACGGCAGTATTCCAGCTGGAATCGCGTGGGATGAAAGATCTGATCCGACGCCTGCAACCTGACTGTTTCGAAGATATGATTGCCTTAGTGGCATTATTCCGCCCGGGTCCATTGCAATCGGGCATGGTTGATAACTTTATTGACCGTAAACGTGGTCGTGAAGAAATTTCATACCCCGATGCCACTTGGCAGCATGATTCGTTAAAAGTTATTTTGGAACCGACTTACGGCATTATTCTCTACCAAGAGCAGGTCATGCAGATCGCTCAGGTGCTGTCGGGTTACTCATTGGGCGGTGCCGACTTACTTCGCCGTGCCATGGGTAAGAAAAAACCGGAAGAAATGGCGAAACAGCGCGATACCTTCCAAGAAGGTGCCGCCAAAAATGGCATCGATCCAGAATTAGCAATAAAAATCTTCGATTTAGTTGAGAAGTTCGCCGGCTACGGTTTTAACAAGTCGCACTCTGCCGCTTATGCCTTAGTCTCTTATCAAACGTTATGGATGAAGGCGCATTATCCCGCCGAATTTATGGCGGCGGTGATGTCAGCAGATATGGATAACACCGATAAGATTGTGACCTTGGTTGATGAATGTGAGCGAATGAAGCTGACCTTGATCCCACCTGATGTCAATGCGGGCCAACATAAGTTTACCGTGAACGAACAAGGTCACATTGTTTACGGTATTGGCGCCATCAAAGGTGTCGGAGCCGCCCCTATTGAAGCCATTATCGAGGCCCGGCGTGAACACGGTGAATTTAGTGATTTGTTTGACTTCTGTGCTAAGGTTGATCTGAAGCGTTTAAATCGACGCGTGATGGAAAAATTAATTTTAGCCGGTGCTATGGATCAATTAGGGCCGACGCGAGCTAAACAACATCCTGGGCCGCAACGCGCTATTTTAATGGCTAATTTGGAAGAAGCCATGAAAGCCGCCGAGCAACATGCCAAAGCACAAGCGGTTGGCCAAGACGATTTATTTGGTTTACTCGGTGGTGCCGACGATGAACCCGGTACACAAAGCTTAAGAATGGTGCCGCTGTGGTCCGATGAAGTTTGGTTAGAAGGCGAGCGAGAAACGCTGGGGTTATATTTAACCGGCCATCCTATAAATCGCTACCTTGATGAAATTAAGCATTACACCAGTTGCCGCTTAGTCGATTTACAACCAACGAAAAAAGATCAAAGCGTACAAGTCGCAGGTTTAGTTGTTTCTGTGCGAGTTATGATTAACAAAAAAGGTCGGCGCTGGGCTATTGTGACCTTAGATGATAAATCTGCTCGTTTAGATGTACGATTTTTCCCAGAACAGCTGGAAACTTTCGAGCAATTGCTACAAAAAGACCGAATTTTACTGGTTAATGGACAGGTCAGCTTTGATGATTTTAACGGTGGCCTTACAATGTCCGGCCGCGATGTCAGCGAAATTACCGCGATGCGAGAAAAATCGCTGAAATCTCTGAATATCACTGTACAATCGATGCAGATTGATCAGAATTATCTGGAAAAGTTAAAACGGGCGTTAGCCGAGTATCAAGCTGGCACCGTGCCAGTACATCTTTGGTATCAACGCGAGGAAGGGCAGGTTAGACTGCAGTTAGGGACAGCATGGTGGGTTACGCCCACAGACGCTTTGTTGCATCAGTTACGACAAATGGCAACAATAGAATTGGAATTTAATTAATTAGGTAGTGATAGTCGATGATGCTGAATTATTTAGAGTTTGAGCAACCTATTGCTGAACTGGAAGCAAAAATAGACGAATTACGCAATGTCAGTCGCAATGGCGATTATGATCTTGGGTTAGAAGAAGAAATTAACAAATTAAAAGAAAAAAGCCTGACGCTGACCAAAAAGATTTTTGCGGAATTAGGTGCTTGGCAAGTTGCACAATTAGCGCGCCATCCTCGTCGGCCATATACCTTTGATTATCTTCGGCATATGTTTACCGATTTTGATGAACTGTGTGGCGATCGGGCTTTTGCTAATGACAATGCGATTGTCGGCGGAACGGCCCGTCTTGGTGAGCAAGCGGTGATGGTCATTGGCCATCAAAAAGGTCGCGATACTAAAGAGAAAATCCGTCGTAACTTTGGCATGCCAAGACCAGAAGGTTATCGTAAAGCCTTACGCTTAATGGAAATGGCCGAACGTTTTAAATTACCGATCATTACGTTTATTGATACGCCAGGTGCTTACCCGGGTATCGGCGCTGAAGAGCGCGGCCAATCTGAAGCCATTGCCCGTAATTTAAAAGTGATGGCCGGTTTGAAAGTGCCGGTGATCTGTACGGTTGTGGGTGAAGGTGGTTCTGGTGGTGCTTTAGCTATTGGTGTGGGCGACAAAGTGAATATGTTGCAATACAGCACGTATTCGGTTATCTCGCCAGAAGGCTGTGCCTCTATTTTATGGAAAAGCGCTGAAAAAGCGCCATTAGCGGCTGATGCTATGGGTATTACTGCCGGTCGGTTAAAAGAGCTAAAATTAATTGACGAAGTGATTACTGAGCCACTAGGCGGCGCCCATCGCTCGCCAGAGCAAATGGCCAGCACCTTAAAGCAGGCCTTACTGCGTGACTTAGAGAAGTTACAAAAACTCAGTACCGCAGAATTACTAGAAAAACGCTACAAGCGTTTAATGTCTTACGGTTATTGTTAAGCATAGCTAGCTGAGGATAGGTCAGCTTTGCACCGAACAAACTTAAGCCAGTATTTGCTCAAGCAACTGCACCAACACCAGCCCTCGCGGCTGGTGTTGGCTTATAGCGGTGGCTTAGACTCACAAGTTTTGTTGCATTTACTTTGGCCTTTATGTCAACAACACGCCATTCCCTTGCAAGTGGTGCATGTACATCACGGGCTAAGCCCGCAAGCCGATGCCTGGGCCCGTTTCTGCCAGAAACAGTGTCAACAGCTTAACCTGCCTTTTGAGCTTTGCCATGTACACCTGCCGTCTAATACCAATATTGAACAACAAGCACGCCGCGCAAGGTATCAGGTACTAGCTGACTATATTACTGAGCCTCAAACGAGCTTAGTGTGCGCACATCATGCCGATGATCAATTCGAGACACTACTGCTGGCGTTAAAGCGCGGTGCCGGCTTAAACGGTTTAGCCGCCATGCCAAGCCGTCGAAATTTTGCCAAGGGCCAGTTGTGGCGGCCGTTACTGGCCATCAGCCGCCAACAGTTAGTGGATTATGCCACTAGCCATGCGTTGTCTTGGGTAGAAGATGAGAGTAATCAGAACACCGAGTTTGAGCGCAATTTTGTGCGACATACGGTGAGCCCGGTTTTAAAACAGCGCTGGCCGCAGTGGCTCAGTACGGTAGGGCGCAGTGTGCAACATCTGCAAGATGCCGCCAGTTTAGCGGAATATTATACCGAGCAAGCGTTAGCGCGTTGTGCCACGCCAGATAAGCTCGATCTTATTGCACTGAGTCAGCAGCATCCGTTACAGCAAGACTTGGTGTTACGCAGTTGGTTATATGCTGCCGGCTTTAATCCAGATACACAGTGGCTTTTAACGTTAAAACAGCAAGTTATCGCGGCGCAAGCCGATGCTCAGCCGCAATTAGTGGCTGGGCGCTTGTTGGTTCGCCGTTATCAACAGCACCTTTATTTACTGAATAACGATTCTCAACGGAAATTCTTACCGAGTTGCGTATTAACTTGGCAACAAGCCTGTCAGTTACCCGAAGATCGGGGGCAGTTACTCTGGCATAAAACCAAGGTAGCGGGAGCATTAGCATTAGCTGAAGCGTCACAGCAGTATCAAGTGGTATTTGGTATGTTAAATTTGCCGTTTAAACCGGCAGGAAAGCAGACTAAGCCGTTAAAGCAGTGGTTTAAGCAATGGCAATTGCCCCCTTGGCAGCGAGGGCAAATACCGTTGCTGCTGCATGAGGGCAAATTAGTGTTAGTCGCCGGTTATGCCAGTAGCTACAGCGATGAACAAGCTAAAGCGTGGCTTAGCTGGCAGCCAGCAAAGAATGAGCTGCCTTTTCTAGCAACTTAATACGGCCGCCATTATATTGACTGACTCGACCTTTGCCTGATAATTTAGCCTGGTATAAGGCTTCATCTGCGGCATGAAATAAATCGCGCGGTTGATGTTCAGCCGATAACCGCGCCATACCAATACTGCAACCGACGTTATGGCTCGCTAAAAAAGCATTTGTATAAATGCTTTGCAGTAAACGATCAGCCACCACATCCGCATGCTCTGCATCACTATCAGAGAGCAATACCGCAAATTCGTCCCCACCAAAGCGGAACAAGCTGTCAGTGGCTCTTAGCGATTCCCGCATACAATCTGCTACCGCGATCAACACCTCATCACCCACATAGTGGCCAGAGTTATCATTAACTTGTTTAAAGTTATCTAAATCTAATAACAATAACGTCAAAGGCAGTTGATGGCGCTTAGCCAGTTGCACGGATTTGACAAAACTATCGTCAAAAAAGCGACGGTTGCCTAACGTGGTTAATGGATCTTTCAAAGCCATTTGTTGCAAGCGACTGACCAATAGTGCATTGCGCAATGCAAACAGCCACTCTGATTCTAATAACAGCAGTTGCCTTTGCACTAAAGGCGTAAACGCATGCGCCGAATCATAACTAATCTCAGCTAATACTTGGTTTTCTAGCACCAATTTTGATTGGTGATGATAAGCCCCTTTTTTTGAACCACGGGCTTGCAAGTTGCTGGAGTGGGTATTTAAAGTCATTCCGCAAAGAGGCAAAACACGACCTGCGCTCATGGAAAAAATATCCAATTGCTGCTGCAAGTCTAAGGTGGTTTGTAATTGACTGACTAAACTGCTTTCACTGCAGTCTGGAGTTTCTTGCCAAATACTGCCGATGGATAAGTCACCAAACGCGTTAGTTAAGTTGCTTGATTCTTGCCACATATGCTCACCTTACCAGAATTTATTGTTGCACTGATAAGGATAAAGCAAATGTTAGGCCAGTTTTTTAAATTATTGTTTTTGTTGGTTTAAGTTTGGTTGCATTTAAGGTTGGCGGTTTTTTGACGGCATTATTTTATGGTGCGGCAAGAAATTGCATGATGCTATCCATCTGCTGCATACCATCTTCAAAGCCTAATTCAATTAAACGGCGCGTGTATTTTTGTTCGAATAATAGATAACTGACTAAGCTTGAATCAGAGTGTTGCCGAATACCCGTAATGCGCAATAAGGTGCGAATGGCGATCGGCAAACACAAAAAGTATTCACTGGCTAATTGATTAAAATTTTGGCTTGGATTAATCATGTAGCTTTGCACGGGCTTGAGTTCCGTTTCAATATTGTGCTGCTGTAACAGCTCAACGGTTTTATTGATGCGCTGCATTCGCTCCAAATCGGAGTTAAGCGTGTCGGTAAATACCGTATCAAGTAAATGACCTGCCACCGTGGCTAAATCTGGGTGGTGTAAGCTGCGCTCTCGAAAAGCACCACGGCGCGGATCGTCGACACCAATAATCAAAATTTTGTCAGCACCCAAATGGATCGGCGAGCTAAGGGGAGCCAATTGATTAACAGAGCCATCACCAAAGTAGCGTTGATGGATACGCACCGAAGGAAACAGCAGTGGTATCGCCGCAGAAGCCATTAAATGATGTACATCTAACAGGGTCCGTTGGCCACAACGTTTGGCTCGGCGCCATTCTTCTGCCGTATCAGATTGAAAAAAGCTAATCGAATCGCCGGTATTATAACAAGAGGCGGTAACCGAGAAGCTAGACAGATAACCGCGCATAATATTTAGGTCAATGCGCTGCAAGTCGAGAATTTTGTTCAATAACTGTTTAAGCGGTTTGTTATCCAGTAAGCTGACCGGTTTTTTATTGGCATAGTCTGCTTGAAAGGCACTGTAAACATTACGAATTTGATGGCGAATTAGCCGAGGATAATCAGAGTAATACACCTGCGCGGTATGAAAGTTTCGCCACACCGATTCAATTTTTTTCACCCCTAAATGAAAACAAGAGGCATAGCAGGCAAGGCCTGCACCATTGATGGCGCCAGCAGAAGTGCCACTGATAATCTTAAATGGTAGTGGGCTACTGCGTGGATATTGACTGGCAATCGCTTTAAGCACACCAACTTGATAGGCCGCTCGTGCGCCACCACCGGTTAACATTAATGCGGTTTTGCTAGATGTTACTGTGGGGTCTGTTTGCATAATAAGGTGTTAAACATCCTGTACTGAACTTTTTAAACAACCTGTACTCTTCAATTAGTATATTGCTGATAATTGAGATTAATGCAATGCTAGACACCCTTAAGGGTTATTTATTTCAAAAGCACAGGTAAATCACTATGTCACAACAAGCTTCAGGTGGTGGACAGTCCGTATATTATGCCGGTTTAGCCGGCGTAGTTTTAATCATTATCGCTGCATTATGGTTTTTATTCAAAGGCCCGGCCGAACCGACCGAAACCGTCATGCTGCCACCGGTATTATTACCGCAACCCGAACAAGTGGCCGCAGTAGAGCAAGCTGAGCAAATGCAACCTGAACCTGTTAACGAACCTGCCGTTATGCCAGAGCCGATAGCAACCATTGAAACACCCATGGCCGAAGTGAAACCCGAGCTTCCGCCGTTACCACCTTTGAATACCTCTGATAAAGTGATTAGTGAAGATTTGTTAGCGCTGAACTGGAAAGCGGGTATGGCATCGCTATTTAATCGTGAAGATATGGTGCGGCATTTTGTGGTCACGGTTGATAATTTAGCGCAAGGCCGATTAGTCGCAGGCCATGCCGTGTTATCTGCACCGGCTGACGCTTTTTTAGTTGAGCAAGTGGCGCCGGATCGTTTTCGGATGGCTGCAGCGAATGCCGCCCGCTATGAGCCTTATATTCAGCTATTAGAAAGCGTACCAGCAAGACAGTTATTGGCTTTGAAAGCGCGCTATCAACCCTTGCTTGACGAGGCTTTCGCCGAACTCGGCTATCCTGACATGAGTTTTGAACAGCGTTTACGTCAAACGATTAATCTATTGCTGGCTACGCCAGAGTTGTCGAGTCAGCCCGAATTAATCCGCCCTTCGGTCATGTATGTTTACGCTGATCCGCAGTTAGAGGCGTTACCTGAAGCGCAGAAACAATTATTACGCTTATCACCGGCGCAACAACGTCGTTTAAAAGGGGTGCTGCAGACCTATCAGCAAGCTTTAGGTAATTAAACTGTTGTTTTTATCAGCGTTAGGGTTGCAGCTTGCTGCTTAGCACTTGCAACCCCGAACGGTTTTGCGGATAATGCGCGTTGCCGTTAAGGCAATACCATGGTAACTCCATTGGTCCTCTCGCAATACTAGTAGGCGAACCTGGTCAGGTCCGGAAGGAAGCAGCCACAGTTTATGATGTATGTGCCGGGATGTGGCTGGTGGAGTTGCCACCCAAACCCCTCGTTGTTCACTCTATTTTATTCAAAACACTGAAATAAGCTGCTGTTTCGCCGTTAACTCGCCCAAGACGAAAACGTTAAACGCTGCGTAAAGCTTCGGCTGGAGCACGCGGTAAATACCTCCCTGTACGCTCCTCTTTTTCATCCCTGAAAAAGACGTCTCTAGCCAAAGTTTACTTCGCTATTAACTCATCCAACTTAAATCCGATCCTTCAGGTTCAGAGACTAAACATTTGGGTCTAGATATCTGACCCCGAAGCTTGACCTAAAAATTCATAGCCGTTTTTGCTGTTAATCCCATTACGTTGCAAGCCGGGCAATCTAGCGCGGCCAAGGTTTTAAGACGAGGGGTGTTTGAGCAAGGCACGGTAGTGCCGAACGAGTTATCTCATCGCATTGTCCGTGTTAGGTTGAGCCGGGCTTTCGCCGCAAGGTAGGGTCGCATTTTCTTTGGATACTTTCTTTTGGCGACGCAAAAGAACGTATCTCACCGCAGGTGAAATGCTGACCAGCAGATTAGGCTAAGTTGCTGAAATGATGACCAAACGATTTGGGGTAAAAGAGGTCATTTACAGCTAAGCAAATACCGCTTTGGTTTTAATTCCCCTTAGAGCGAGCCGACTGAACATCGTTGACCAAGGTTTTAAGAAAACGGGTGTTTGAGTGCGGCGACGGTAGCGCCGCGCGAGTTACGTTTTCGCCTTGGACGGCGCATGGGCAGGCGGGCTTTCGAGCGGAAGTGGGGTCGCATTTTCTTTGGATACTTTCTTTTGGCGACACAAAAGAAAGTATCTCGCCAACGGCGACAATGTAATTTTTATCAGTAGATTAGTGTTTAAGAATCAGCGGAATTAGCATCATAATTTCTTTGAATACTTTCTTTTGGCAAGACAAAGAAAGTACTCAAAGTCAGGGAGAATAAGTTAATTCATTGGCTTAGTGATGATGACCACAGAGCGCTTATTGCGAAGCTGCGGCCAGTTTGTTCTCAGTATCTTTGACGACTAATTTTAAGGCGGCCAGCAAGGTTGCTGCAGGCAAATTTTGTTGTTCTAGCAACAAAATTAAATCGACGGCCAGTTTGACATGGTCGGGTGCCTGCTCAAGAGATGACATTACTGGTTATCCAAAAAGTTGCGGGCGCGGCTAATAGCTTCTTTTACTTTCATTTGCATTTCAAAGCGTTCACTTTGTGGCATGTAAAATGACATATCCACTTCATAGCGAATGTATCGTGGCGGTAATAAATTTAAAGAGATACAGCATAAATCAGCTAAATACTCGCTGTCTTTTTCTTGGTCTAATCCCAGCTCAACAATATGATCTAACAATAGTTTTTCATAAAAATTATGAATATCGTTATCCAATGTCATGGCGTTTCTCCTCGTTAATGTACTTTAAGCATAATCAGCTTTGATCGAAAAGACTACTGAAAGATTGAGTTAGTTGCGCGCCTTGTTACAATGCGCTGAACAGCGATAAGTGGTTATTAAGCGTATGCAAAAAAATACAACAGCATGTTACTACGGCGATTACTTGCAACTCGACAAGCTTTTAACCGCCCAAGCCCCGGAAAGTAAGCGCTATGGCGCTGAAGCCCATGATGAAACCTTATTCATTATAGTACATCAGGTATATGAACTGTGGTTTAAACAAATTTTGCATGAGCTAGGTGCTGTTATGGCGGTGTTCGCTGAAGCTGAAGTCAAAGATGAACAATTGACCGGTATGGTGCATAAATTAAAGCGCATTATCAGTATTCAACAACTGCTTAATCAGCAAATTGCAGTCATCGAAACGATGACACCGCAAGACTTTATGGCGTTTCGCGATTACTTAGTGCCGGCCTCCGGTTTTCAGAGCATTCAATTTAAAATGCTCGAAATTGGTTTGGGTTTAAAAAGCGAATTTCGCATCGATTTTGATAAAAACTCATTTTATAGCCGGTTAAATGCCGCCGATCGTGAGTTTTTACAAAACTTAGAGCAGGCGCCAAGTTTGTTTGAACGCATTGAAAAGTGGTTAGAGCGCATGCCGTTCTTACAATTTGAAGACTTTAGTTTTTGGCAAATGTACCAACAAGCAACCGAGCAGATGTTGCAAAATGATCAGAGTATCGTTTCGCAAATTGAGCAGATATCGAATACCGAGCGTGATCTTCAGTTGCAAGAAATTGCCCGTACGCGTGAAAAATTTTCGGCTTTACTTGATCCGGATAAATATCAGCAATTACAACAGCAAGGTAGTTTTCGGTTAAGTCAAAAAGCCATGCTGTCGGCCTTGTTTATCAACTTATATCAAGAAGAACCGCTGTTTAATTTACCGTTTCAGTTATTAACCTGTTTAACAGAGATTGATGAGCAACTGACGATCTGGCGTTACAAGCATGCCATGATGGTACAACGGATGTTGGGCAGTAAAATTGGCACCGGTGGCTCGTCAGGGCATGATTATTTAAAGCGCACTACTGAGAAGAATCGTATCTTCACCGATTTATTCACTATGGCAACTTTTTTACTGCCAAAGTCAGCTTTACCGGCCTTACCCACGGCGATCAAACGGCAGTTAGGTTTTTATTTCGCGCCCCAAGTTTGAGCCAAAGACGTTGAACGCCGCTTTAAATAACTGCAGATGCACCGCAGTGAGTGCGGCGAGATCGCGTTGATAGCCTCCGCCAATGACTGCCGCGACTGGGATCTGTTTGGCGCGGCAGCTTTCGAAAACTAACTGATCGCGCTGAGCGATAGTGGCCGTGCTGATCGATAATAAACCTAAATCATCGTTTTTATGCACATCCACGCCTGCGTCGTACAAAACCAGTTCAGGGCGATACCACGTTAATAAACTGTCTAAGCTTTGCTGCACGGTTTCTAAATACTCGTGTTCGCTACAGTTCGTTGCTACGCCAATATCCCAATCAGAGTGTTGTTTGCGTGCTGGAAAGTTTTTCTCACAATGAATGGAAGCAGTGATAATCTCTGGCTCGTTGGCTAACAGCAGCGCGGTACCATCGCCTTGATGCACATCCAGATCAAAAATTAAGATCGGGCCCACACCCCGTTGTTTCAATGTTTTCGCGGTGAAAGCCAAATCATTAAACAGGCAAAAGCCACTGCCAAAATCATGAAAAGCGTGATGATAACCACCGCTTAGATGCACAGCTAAGCCTTGTGCTAACGCTAATTCTGCGGTGTGTAAAGTGCCACCTATCGATTGCAATGAGCGTGCAATGAGTTGTTCAGACCACGGAAAACCAATACGGCGCATGGCTTTGGCATCAAGCGTGCCGCTGCATAAGGCTTCAACATAGTGACTAGCATGGATACAACTGAGATCGGCCGGTAGGGCAGCTTGCGCTTCGGTAAAATGTGCAGCAGGTACACCGATAGCGAGCAATGCTTGTTGCAAAGCGCGATACTTACCAATCGGGTAGCGATGGCGCTCGGGTAAAGCCAACTCGCTGTAACAAGGATGATAAATCAGCGGGGGTAACGCTTGGCTCATCGGTTTTTTCCTGCCTCCAGTTTTTGAATGGCTAACTCAACTTCATAAATCGCTTTTCGACATCGACCCAAGCGACCATGTAGGGTCAAAGTGCGGTTGGTTGCTTCTGCATCACTTTCCCGCTCGGCTTGTCTTACCATATCTAATAAGCGGCTTTCATATTGCTGGTATTCACTTAGCTGTTGATACAACTGCTGACCTGTCACCGCAAGTTGTTGCACCGCAGCTTTAGTACGAGGGGCCGCGACATGCTGATGTTGTTGGCGCACTTGATTGAGCCGGAATGCCTGGGTTAACGCCGAAATTTGTTCATTTAAGCGTTCAGTAATCCGTTGTTTAGCTGTGGTAGATAAGTTATCAGCCTGTTGTTGCAGTCGGTTTAGATTACGCACGCTATCCTGCACATAATCTGCCAGATCTGGTGAATGACAACTAAACAAGGCAGAATCGAACCAGTGCACCGGCTTACCGGGTTTTCTTTGCCGATCAAGTTGTTGCGCCCAGCTTAATAATTGCTGCAATTGAGCTTGTAAATGACGCAGTTGCTCCGAGGTTAAGCTGTTCATCTTAAGCACTCCAAGCCTGCCACGCTAAACGTGCCGCAATGGCAATAACCACACTGATAAATACGGGCCGGATAAATTTACTACCGAAACGAATGGCTGAGTGCGCACCTAACCATGCGCCGCACATCAAGCAAAAACCCATGGCTAAACCGAGGGTAAAATGTACATGGCCCAGCACAATAAAAGCGGCCAATGAAAACCCATTACTGACAAAATTCATGGTTCTGGCGACACCACTGGTGAGTAGTAAGTTAATTTTATACATTGCCATGGTCGATACCATCCAGAAAGCGCCAGTACCCGGGCCGGCTACGCCATCATAAAAGCCCAAAGTGAGCCCTTGCAGACGTTGTTGCCAAAACAATTTTTTACTCTGTGTCGGTAATGTCATCCGATCATCGGGCTGCATGCGATTAAATAGGGTATAGATCGCAGCAAAAAGAATGAGTATGGGTAACAGTTTTTCTAGCAATACGGTACTTAATTGATCGACGACCAAGGTACCGATTAATGCACCCAGGGCGGTAAAAATCAGGCTGGTGCGCCAATAACGCGGGTTAAATAGACGCTTTCGATAATAAGTTAGCGAAGCGGTAAAAGAACCAAAGGTCGCGGCCAGTTTATTGGTACCTAACACCACATGCGGTGGCAAGCCCGCGGTAAGCAAAGCCGGTACCGTTAATAAACCACCACCGCCGGCGATAGCATCAATATAACCGGCAATAAAGGCCACACTGCAGAGTAATAGCAGCAGTTCTGTCGTAAGAACCAGCTCGGGCATAACGGTTGAGATCCTGTCAGTATTCTATATTTCGTCGAAATGGCGGCAGTGCATCAAGCATGGCTTTACCATAAGTTTTACTTACCAGTCGGCGATCTAAAATAACGATACGCCCTTCATCTTGCTCTTGGCGCAGCAGTCTACCACAAGACTGCACCAGTTTTTTCGCCGCAGCCGGAATACTTAATTGTAAAAAAGCATTACCGCCACGGGCGGTGATGGCTTCACTCAAGGCCTCTTCCAGCGGTGAAGTGGGCACGGCAAAGGGAAGTTTAGTGATCACTAAATTGGTAAGCAGTTTACCAGGTAAATCTAACCCTTCCGAAAAGCTTTGTGTGCCAAATAATATACTGGCGTTATCGCCATTAACCCGATCAGCATGTAATTGCAGCAAAGCTTGTCGCGAAGCCTCGCCTTGTACCAGTAGCGTAAAGCCTTGTTTGCGAAGCTCCGTGGCCACTTCTTGCATTTGCCAATAAGACGCAAATAACACCAACGATCCGGCAGGGGTATTGAGATAATGCGGTAATAGGCGCACCAATTCAGCGGTAAAAGCGCTGTCAGTAGGTTCACAGCGTGTTTTGGGTAGCAGTATTTCAGCTTGTTGTTGATAAGCAAAAGGTGAATCGACTTGTAAACATTGCAAGCCAGTATGGGCATTTAACCCTAATTCCTTTTTGGCATAATCGAACGAGTTTAAGGCGGTCAGTGTGGCAGAGCAAAGGATCACTGCAAAGGCTTGGCTAAATAATAGCTGTTCTAATTGTAAGCCGGCAGCCAAGGGGCTGGCGTGCATAAATAAAAGATCAGTATCAGCACGCCGCTGTAACCAACGCGCTTGCCAAGCAGGTTCTTTTTGCGCTTGTTGTAATAATTGCCACAGGGCTTGCTGTTGCTCAAAGCGTTGGCGCGCATAAGCCAGCTCTTGTAATAACGTGTACCACAGCTTAGGGATCTTACTGTTTTCTGAAAGCTTTTGCTGTAGCTCGGTTAACAACTTATCGCACAGGTTAGTGGCTTTTTGCGCTGCTTGTGCCAAAACCTCAGCTTGTTGCTGCCACAATTTGGGTAAAGCCGCGTGTTTAAAACGATATTCGGTTTGCTGTTTACTGTTAAACCAACTGGGTAGAAATTCTTGCACACTGCGCTGAATCGGTTTAAGCGCGACGTTAAAATCACTCACCGCATCGTCTAAGCGCATGCAATCGCGCAATGCGGTATCGGGTAAAACGGCTTGGAGTTGTGTAAGCGTTTTACGTAATTTCTCTAACCAAGGGCCATTTTCCGTTAATTGCGCGCTGGCGCTCAGTAGCTCTCTGCCACAGCTTGCAAGATGATGGGCTTCATCAATCACATAAAGAGTTTCTGCCGGCTCAGGCAATACCGCGCCACCGTTTAGTAAGTCAGATAATAACAAGCTGTGATTGACCACTAGCACTTGTGCATTGCTGATTTCAGCACGGGCTAAGTGAAAAGGGCAGTGTAAATGTCGGCGTTGTGTTTTACTGCAGTAGTGTGCATCGGCTTGTAAGCTATACCAGAGCTCGTCAGTTACAGGCTCGGGTAACGTATCGCGGTCGCCCAGCCAGTTACGTTGTTGCCAAGCGTCTAATAAACGCTGTAATAACGCTTGTTGATGGGCATCAGGTGCATCCTGACTAAACAGCGTGGGTTGTTGTATTTGTTGTTGTAAACGTTCAATACAGGCATACCGCTGGCGCCCTTTCACCAAGCTGTAATCAAACTCTAAGCCGCTATGTTGCCGAAAAAAAGGCAAGTCTTTATTCACTAGCTGCTCTTGCAGTGCCACCGTTGCCGTCGCAATCACCACTATTTTTTTTTGGCTTAAGGCATAAGGTAGGGTGCCAAGCAAATAGGCTAAAGATTTGCCGGTACCGGTACCCGCCTCAATTAAACCGATGCGATCGTGTCTATCGTACTTGCCTGCAACGATATTCGCTATTTCCGCGATCAATTTATTCTGCGTGGGCCGAGGCTGGTAGTTAGGCAATTGTTGTTTTAATTGTTGGTGTATTTGCCTAATCTGTTGTTTTGTACCGTTATTTAGCATCTTAAAATCTTCTTGGTTTTTACATTTGCTCGTCAAAAGTTACTTTTGCATCAGTATGTATCTGATTTGTATAGTAAAGGTATTTAATGCTTTTCGCGGTTAAAAAATACAAATGTTGAACAACTTTGTTTGGTTGACATGATTGACCAGCCCGATTGTTATGTTTATTATCAAGACGTGGAATAATAATTCCAACGATTTCTTGAACTTTTTCAAAAGTCAGGATAAAGCTTATACACAGAATCACACCCAATGTGATCCAGGGAGAACACCATGTTTACCACTAATAAAATTTCGGGCTCAGTGCGTCTTGCTTTGTTCTTGAGTGCGTCATCAGTTGCTATGTATTCTGGTGCTGCATTCGCTCAACAAGAAACACCAGCAGCAGAAGAAAAAGTTGAACGCATTTCTGTAACGGGTAGCCGTATCAGAAGTGCAAACGCAATGTCTACCAGCCCAATCAATACTATTGATGCTGTAGAAATTGAAAAACAACAACAACCTGAAATTGAACGCGTACTACGTGTATTACCTGGCGCAGTTCCAGGTGACAACAGTAACGTGAACAACGGTACAGGCGGCGCAGCCACTATCAGTTTACGTGGCTTAGGTTCAAACCGTAACCTTATTTTGGTTGATGGCAAGCGCGTTGTGCCATTCAACACTGCAGGTAGCGTAGATACCTCTACTATCCCTACTGCACTAATCGACCGTGTAGAAGTGGTTACTGGTGGTGCTTCAGCCGTTTACGGTTCTGATGCAATCTCTGGTGCAATCAACTTCATCATGAAAAAGAATTTTGAAGGTGTGCAGTTAGATGCAGGCCATTCAAGAACGGCTGAAGCCGATGCCTTTACAGACAACATTGCTTTAACCATCGGTGGCAACTTTGACGATGATAAAGGTAACGCCGTTGTTTCTTTCAGTTACTATGACCGTGACCCATTATTATTAGGTCAACGTACTTTAGGTAATTATGGTATTGCTACTGCGTCTGGCGGTAACTTATCTAACTTCCAACAAGGTATTGCACCTATTCCACCAACACAGCCATTATGCGGCCAAAACGCGCCAAACGTAGTAGCACCAGGTGGTGGTAGCGGTACAACAATCCCAACACGCGTAGGTATTGTTGGCGCCACTGGCACCAGCGGTCAATTCCGTGATGACGGTTCTCTAGTGATTGGCCCAACATGTTCTGCCTTTAACTTCAACCCGTATAACTATTATCAAACACCTTCTAAGCGTTTCAGCGGTACCGCTATTGCGCATTGGGACATCAATGATGATACAACTGTATACGGCTCATTCAACTTTACAAATACTAACGTATTACAACAAATCGCTCCATCAGGTATTTTCGGTAATACCTTTATGGTCCCGGTAGCCAACCCATTTTTCTCTGATCAAGCTCGTGGCGCTTTAGTTACTGCAGCGAATAATAGCATCAGCCAGTTAAACGGTCCTGGTTTAACGACATGGATTGATGGCAACCAAAACGGTGTAGTTGATAATGCTGACTCTTTGTTACTTTCTATCTTCCGTCGTACTGTAGAGCTTGGCCCCCGTTCAACTGAATTCAATACTGATCAGTTCCAGTTAGTCGGTGGTGTAAAAGGCTTTATTAATGACTCATGGGCATACGATGTGTCTTTACAACACGGTGAAACGAACCGTGTTAACTCTAATGCCGGTTATACTAACGTTGCCAACATTGCTAACGCCTTAAACGCTACAAGCACCACTACTTGTAACACTGGTGGCGCTGGTTGTGTGCCAATTAACCTGTTTGGTGGTTTTGGTACTATTACGCCAGAAATGGCGGCTTATGCTTCAGCAACGGCTTTCTCTACAACGGCTTATCAACAACGTGTTGTTTCTGCGGTAATTGATGGCCCAATTGATGCTGTGGTTTCTCCATTTGCTGATACACCTTTAGCCATGAGCTTTGGTTATGAGTATCGTGAAGAATCGGCATTCTTCAACCCAGATGAGTGTTTGAAACTTGCTCCAACTAGCTGTTTAGGTGGCGCAGGCGGTAACTCATTACCTGTTGGTGGTTCGTTCAAAGTGAATGAATTATACGGCGAAGGTAAATTAGCACTAGTTGAAGGCAAAGAACTGGTTGACCTGCTTGAGTTAGAGTTCGGTTACCGTCACTCTCACTTCGACACTGTTGGCGCAACAGGCAGCTGGAAACTAGGTTTAGCTTACCGTCCAACTGACGAGTTGTTAGTTCGTGTTATGAAGCAAAAAGCAACGCGTGCACCTAACGTAGGTGAGTTGTATGCGCCATTAACCACTAACTTAGATAACGCTGATTTAGACCCATGTTCATTATCTAACCCGAATATCAGTGCTACGTTACGTGCTCTGTGTATTTCAACAGGCCAAACTGCAGCACAAGTTGGTCAGGTTAATGATATCGTATCTGGTCAGATCAACATTCTGTCAGGTTCTAACCCTGATAGTTTACCAAACGAAGAAACCGCCAATACTACAACAGTAGGTTTTGTTTGGAGCCCAGAGTTTGACTCTATTAAACGTGCAATGTTCTCTGTTGATTACTATGACATCAACATTGATGGTTACATCGGTGAAAACACTGCTCAAGAAATCTTAGATGGTTGTTATGAGCTTGGTAATGCTGCACAGTGTGCGCAAATCACTCGTATCGGTGGTTCATTAAACATTCCTGGTGCAGGCGTTGAAGCCTATACCACCAACCTGTCTTATATCAAAACTCGCGGTGTTGAAGCGGCTTTCAACTTCGGTTTTGATTTAGGTGATATGGGTATGTTGGATTTCGCGGGTAACATCAACAAGTATCTTGAAGTGAAGAGCTTAAGCTCACCAGTATCGTCAGTGATTGATTGTAATGGTTTCTATGGTACTAACTGTAACCCACAGCACGAAATTAAAGCGACACAACGTACTACTTGGAACATGAATGACCTGTCAGTATCACTGTTATGGCGTTACTTAGGTTCAATCGAGCGTGAAACTGCGCAACAAGCTGCTACTTTTGAAGCCTTCCGTCAAATTGGTTCATTCAGCTACTTCGACTTAGCCACAAGCTATGTCGCTTCTGAAAACCTGACTATCCGTTTCGGTGTAGACAACTTGTTCGACCGTGACGCGCCAGTCGTTGGTGGTGAAGCTGCTAGTACTTCAGTGAACAACGGTAACACTTTCCCAGGTTACTATGACATGTTAGGCCGTACTTACCGTTTTGGTATTTCTCTGAAATATTAATATTGCGTAAGTTATTCGGTTAATAAAAACCTCTGACAATTGTCAGAGGTTTTTTTTTGCATCAATGAAAAAAGTATCATGTTTATTGAGCAAGTAACGGTAGTGGATACTTGTTAAGCTATCTGCAAGGTTGACTATGAGTTAACTGAAGAATGAATTTTATTTATTTCATAAACTTTCGCTAAATCTTTCTAATTAATTTAGAAGCCAAAAATGCTGTTAAGAGTGTCAAATGTAAATTTAATGATGCTAAAGTGTTTGTTTTTATTTGTTTTTTGTGGGGTGTATTGTTTTGTTAACACATAAAAAGAAATAGTGTCAAAAAGTTCAATTTTTGCGACTAATAACATGCTTTTAATCTTGACCTGAATTTTTTTGCTGCATATTATCGGGAAGTCTTGTACCGAGATTGTATTCGGGCGATTCTCAGCAGACACACATAAAGATGTGACTGACTACAAAAAACAACGAGATACTCTGAAGAGTCATCCAGGGAGTTAAATATGTTCACCAATAACAAGCTAAGCAAAGCAGTTCGGCTGGCAATGGTTTTCGGTGCTGCAACAACATTGGCATTTGCCGGTTCTGTTTCAGCGCAAGAGACTGAAGAAGACGAAACAGCAAAAAAAGATGAAAAAACTGAACGCATTCAGGTTGTCGGCTCGCGCATCCGCACTGATGGTTTAGACAGCGCTTCTCCTATTACTATTATCAGCACTGAGTTAGCAAAAGACCAAGGTTTAAGTACTTTAGGCGAATTATTACGTACTTCTACTGTTGCTGCTGGCTCAAGCCAATTAATATCAGCATTATCTGTTGGTTTCGTCACTGCCGGTGGTGCGGGTAACGAATCAATCTCTATGCGTGGTTTAGGTGCTAACCGCACATTAGTATTATTAAACGGCCGTCGTGCTGGCCCTGCGGGTACTCGCGGTCAAGTTGCTGCTTTCGATTTAAACTCAATTCCTTTATCTGCGGTAGAGCGTATTGAAGTATTAAAAGACGGTGCGTCTTCTTTATACGGTTCTGATGCAGTAGCCGGTGTTATCAACATCATCACCAAAAAAGGCGATGGTTCTAACGTTACTGTTAACCTTGACCAGCCATTTGAATCTGGCGGTGAAAATTATCGTTTAAATGCAACTTACGGCAAAACCTTTGACCGTGGTTCATTCCGCGTTGTAGCTGACTATAACTTGCAAACTGAGTTAGCGCGTGGCGATCGTGATTTCTTCGATTGTAACCAGCGTTTATTCTACAGCCAAGCTAACCCAGGTGAGCGTACTGATCCTATCGATCCACGTACCGGTGATTACCACTGTAGCGCTTCGCAATACGGTGTATGGATTTTCAACTATGCACCAGGTGCCTCAAACTTCCGTACTGGCGTAAAAGCACAATATGACTACGATGGTTTTTTCGCGGCGGCTAACCGTCCAACCTTTAACAGCTTAATTACTTCACCTGGCCCTAATAACATTTCTGTGCCAAACGGTTGGTACCCTGTTTCTTACGATAAAGAAACAGATGGCTGGGCTGATGCTGATCACCCATTCCAAAACGCGCAATCTATGATCCCAGAAAGCGAAGTGGCTTCAGTGTTCATGATGGGTGATTATGATTTAACTGATAATATTTCAGCTTATTCTGAGTTAATATACAGTCAGCGTAAGACTGAAGTGAACAGTTTCCGTCAATTCTGGACCGCGCAATTAGGTAACAGACGTTACATTCGTGGTGGTACAGTTGATGGATGGGGTGGTGATGCTGTAGGTTTCATGCCTGTTGCGATGACTGACCACTCTGGCGGTGAAACGACAATTGATTACAGCCGTTACGTATTAGGCTTAGAAGGCTCATTAGGTGATTGGTCTTGGGATGTGTCATTCCAAAACAGTTACAACAAAGGTACATATAACAACAAAGTTATCCTATTTGATGCGATGAATATGGCACAAGATGCTGTATACGGTGGCCCATGTGCCGGTGCAGTATCACCTGTTTCAGGTAAGGCCTGTACACCAGTAGATTGGTTAAGCCCAGATCACATCAATGGTAATCAATCTCAAGCCGTTAAAGACTTCTTATTTGATATTGATTATGGTGTAACGACTTATCGTCAATCAACTATCGACGGTTATATCACCGGTGATTTGTTTGAATTACCTGCCGGTATGATCAGTACTGCAGTCGGTGCATCATTTCAACAAGATGCGTTAAATGACGTACCAGGTGAAGCCACCTTAGCTGGCAACTTATGGGGTTCTACCGGTGCTGGTATTACCGCAGGTTCAGCTAATACTCGTGCAGTGTACAGTGAAGTGTTTGTGCCAGTTTTACGTGATATGTTCTTAGCGGAAAGTTTGGATATCACTGCTTCTGGTCGTTGGACTGATGTGTCAACCTACGGTTCTGATTCAACGTTTAAAGTATCGGCAAACTGGGTTGTCGGCAATGGCTTCCAGGTTCGTGCTTCTCGTGGTTCTTCATTCCGTGCTCCAGCACTGTTTGAGTTGTTCTTAGAAGGCCAAACGGGTTTCTTGAACCAAACAGGTAACGATCCATGTTTAAACTGGGCGGGTCGATTAGCTGAAGGTACTTTGGATCAGCGCGTTGCAGCTAACTGTGAAGCTGATGGTGTGCCTGCAACTTATGTTAATCCAGGTAGCTCTATGACCTCGATCACCGGTGGCGGTGCAGGTGTATTAGAAGCAGAAACTTCAATCTCTAAAGGTATCGGTATTGTTTGGAAGAGCCCGGAAGACAAATTTGGCTTCTCAGCAGATTACTACGATGTAGTGATCAGCAGCCAAGTGTCTAACATTGGTGGTGGTACTGTTTTAGGCTTATGCTACCGTTCAGAAAACTTCCCTAATGAACCGTTCTGTGACCAGTTTACGCGTCGTGATGGTTCTGCAGCAGGCGACTTTGGTATTGACACCGTACGTGGTGGTTATGTCAACGTAGCAGAACAAAAAGTTCGTGGTACTGACTTCTTGTTTACTTACCAAGATGATTTTGATTTTGGTTCATTACGTATTCGTTTAGATCACACGGTTCAGTTTGAGCGTTCATTCAAGCAGTTCCCTGACAGTACACCTTCGCAATATGTCGGTGATGTAGGTGATCCGAAGCACGTAGGTACGTTAAGCACCACGTTAAATCGTGACGGCTGGCGTTACACTTGGAACATGCGTTATGTTTCAGGCACAGACGATTATAAGTACTTCGCGAACGGTAACCAAACGACTTACCGTGGTCAGCCATCAACGTTTATTGCTGAAACACCTACTTACATCCTACACTCTGCTTCAGTACAAAGAGATATCTATGGTGTAGATGTGACCTTCGGTATTGCAAACTTGTTTGATAAAGCACCGCCACAAGGTTCTCCAGCTGGCGTACGGACAGCGGGTAACTCTGTCCTGTACTCTCAGTATGAGTTCATTGGCCGTCGTGCATTCTTGAACATGTCTTACGATTTCTAATTGGCGCTAGCGAATTAGTGATAGTTTGAATAAAGCCCCGTTTTACGGGGCTTTTCTTTTGTGATAATTCAAGCCTAATGCTTTTCAAATAGGCATAAATTCATTACCATAAGCACCAGTTTTGATTTGAATCAATTTTTGCGCGGTAGAAATAAATGGCTGACGAAAACTTTAAAGACTCTTTGAATGCAAAACAGATACTGATATTTGTAATTGTTTTTGTAAGTTTGCTGTGTTTAGTACCCATTTTACGCTGGGTACAGTTATTGGGTTAATGCAGTTTTGCATTTGCCAGATAGCCGCCACTCGGGCGGCTTTTTTATCGGTTTAATACAAGGGTAAAGCAATGGATTATCAAGCATTAGCAGCTGAATTAAAGCGTGTGATCAAAACGGTAGAGAACTACCCAAAACCTGGCATTACTTTTCGGGATGTCACCAGCTTAATGCAAGATGGCCCCAGTTTTAAAAAAGTGATTAATGCCTTTGCGGCGCATTATCAGCAGCAAGGTATAACTAAGATTATTGGTACAGAATCTCGCGGTTTTATTTTTGGGGCGCCTTTGGCTTATGCGTTGGGTATTTCGTTCGTGCCTGTGCGTAAACCAGGAAAATTACCTCGCGAACGTATCTCGCAGGCCTACACTTTAGAGTATGGTGAAGATGCGCTGGAATTACACGCTGACGCCATCGCTGCAGGTGATAAGGTATTATTGGTTGATGATTTGCTAGCCACTGGCGGTACTATCGATGCTACCGTGCAATTAGTGCGTCGTTTAGGCGGTCAAGTTGAAGATGCGGCCTTCGTTATCGCTTTACCTGAATTAGGGGGCGTGGCAAGACTTGAAGCCTTAGGCTTGAAACTTTGCAGTTTGGTTGAGTATCAAGGCGAATAAGTTTAGGCTAGGCACTGTGATGTTAGGTGCAGGAAAGCGGGCATGAGTTATCAGGTTTTAGCAAGAAAATGGCGGCCACGTCATTTTAATGAGTTGGTAGGGCAACAGCATGTAAAAACCGCGTTGGCGAATGCCCTGACCAGCAGTCGCTTACATCATGCTTATTTATTTACCGGCACCCGTGGTGTCGGTAAAACGACCATCGCCCGTATTTTTGCCAAAAGTTTAAATTGTGAAACGGGCATTACCGCAACGCCTTGTGGCCAGTGTAGTGCTTGCCAAGAAATTGATGCCGGCAACTTTGTTGATTTGCTCGAAATTGATGCGGCTTCTCGAACTAAGGTTGAAGACACCCGAGATCTACTGGATAACGTGCAATATGCACCCAGTCGTGGTCGTTTTAAAGTGTACCTGATTGATGAAGTGCATATGCTGTCGCGGCATAGTTTTAATGCTTTATTGAAAACCCTGGAAGAACCTCCGCCGCACGTCAAATTTTTGCTCGCAACGACTGATCCGCAAAAGTTACCCATCACGGTCCTCTCGCGTTGTTTACAGTTTAGTTTAAAAGCCCTGACGCCGGTGCAAATTGAGCAGCATTTAACCGAAGTGCTCGCTGCCGAGCAGATCCCGTTTGAAGCGGCTGCGCTCACCGCCTTAGCTAAAGCGGCCAAAGGCAGTTTACGCGATTCATTAAGTTTAACCGACCAAGCCATTGCGCTAAGTAATAGCAATCTTACAGTTGAAACCGTGCGTCAGATGTTGGGCTTATTAGATACCCGTTTTGCTGTAAGTTTACTGAGTGCGCTGTTAGCCGCAGATATGCCGCAGCTGCAGCAGGCGTTACAAGAACTGTTAAGTCAACAGTCCGATTATCAGCAGGTGTTAGATGATATGTTGTCGCTGTTGCATCTTACCGCGCTAACACAACTGCAGCCTGCTGCGGCAGACTTATCTGAACAAGCCGAAATGATCCGTTACTGGGCTGCGCATTTAGCGCCTGAGGCGGTACAGTTGTATTATCAATTGTTAATCAGTGGCAAGAAGGAGCTCCCTTTTGCTCCAGAGCCGGTGGTCGGGCTAGAAATGGCGTTATTACGCGCCATGGCCTTTGTACCCGCGAGCCGCACAGAGCCGCAAAGTTCGGCGCCAACTCAAGCGCTATCAACACCAGCCGCCTCGACACCTCAGGCACGCCCAGCCGTAATGGCTGCGCCAATTGCTCCACACGCTATGGCGCCCGTTACTGCGCCAAGTCAGGTAACCTCTGCGGCAGCTGAACCACACCAACCCAATGAGGCGGCGGCAATAGCCTCGGCGCCAACAGAAACGTTAATCGCCAGTGCTACAATGCCTAACACGGCCTTAGGCAATAACCCGATTACCACGCCTGATAAGCATAGCGCTACTCCAGTAGCATCGGCGATAGATGAGGGAACCGCGCGTATTATGGCTCGGCGTGGGGTGCAAGTGACGGCAGCACCGCCAGCGGTGGAGACAGTCGCAGGAAAAAAGCCTGAGCGCCCGATGGCGCTGCCTCAGTCTGAATTACCTCGACGTTTAAATACGCCGCCATCCGCCATGGCTGCTACAACAAAACCGCAACAAGCCACTGCGGTAGTACCCGAGCCTGCTGCAAAGTTAGATCCCCGTTCACACCAGCACGACGATGAAGATAGTGCCACTTCAGATGACACCGTTAGCTTTGCTGAGCAACAAGCGTTAACGGAAGCATGGTGGCAGCAGCAGCAATTTGATGTTTTACCCAGTAATGATACCGATGAGCTTGACGAGCAACGTTTTTCTATTCGTTTTGCCGCTCAGGTCGATGCCTGGTCGCGCTTAATCGAACAGCTATCGATTGGTGGGTTATTACGTTTATATTTATTACATAGTGCTATGCAGCAAAATGGCCTACAAGTGCAATTGCAGGTAGCCCAATCGCAGCAACATTTGGACAAGGGCGATTTTCGTGAAAAGCTGTATGCGGCAATTAGCCCGGTATTTCCTGCCAATTTTCAGTTAGAGATTCAATACTTAGCAGAGATTAATGCCAGTCCGTTAGCGATCCAGCAGCGTATAGAACATGAACGCAAAGACTATGTCAGCCGGTTGTTGCAACAAGATCCCAAGCTGCAAGCCATTCAACAGATATTTAGTGCAGAGCTGCAACTTGACACCTTGCAGGTGAATTAACCTTGTAATTTGTTGAGCGAGTATTTATCTTGTCGCCAACAATTTCCACATCCACAAAATAGAGAGATAGAGTATGTTTAAAGGTGGCATGGGCAATATCATGAAGCAGGCGCAAGCCATGCAAGAAAAAATGGCGAAAGTACAAGCTGAAATCGCCACAATGGAAGTCACGGGTGAATCAGGCGCGGGTTTGGTTAAAGTGACCATGACAGGCAATCACAATGTGCGTCGAGTGACTATCGATGACAGCCTGATGAGTGATGATAAAGAAATGCTAGAAGATTTGGTGGCTGCAGCATTAAATGATGCCGTGCGCCGGGTCGAAGAAAACAATAAAGAGCAGATGGCGAAAGTAACTGGTGGCATGCAATTACCGCCAGGTATGAAGATGCCGTTCTAATTATGGCGAAGTTAACGCCCCTGTTACAGCAACTGATTGAAGCCTTGCGCGTTTTACCTGGTGTTGGGCCAAAATCGGCCCAGCGCATGGCTTTTCAGTTACTTGAGCGTAATCGTAGCGGTGGCGCTCGGCTGGGCACGGCTTTAGTGGCCGCGATGGAAGGGATAGGGCAATGCCAGCAATGCCGTACCTTTTCTGAGCATAGCCTGTGCGCCATCTGCAGTGATGTGAAGCGACAACAAGCCGATGTGCTGTGTGTGGTAGGATCTGCTGCGGATCAACTTGCAATAGAGCATACTGGGCAGTTTCAAGGGCGTTATTTTGTATTAATGGGCTATCTGTCTCCCTTAGATGGCGTTGGCCCAGCAGAGTTAGGCCTCGATGCATTAGCGGCACAATTAGCTCAAGGTAAACTTTCTGAGTTAATCTTGGCAACCAATCCCACGGTTGAAGGTGAGGCGACAGCTTTTTATATTGCTGAGCTGTGCCAGAAATACGGTTGTAAGGTCACGCGTTTAGCGCAAGGACTGCCTTTTGGCGGTGAGTTAGAATATATCGACGGCACCACTTTGGCGCACGCCTTTAGTGGCCGTAAAAGCTTTTAATCCAGTGTAAAGAGTCTACTTAACCGTTAGCGTGGCTAAGTAGACTAAAAATCGACGCTTGAATTCCTATTGTTAACCCCCATATCCCTTGATGAAAAGGCAGGTACTTCGTACTTGTTGTCGCACTTATATTATTTTTGTTGAGGACTCACCAAATGACTGATACCACTGCCACCCAGTCTGGCCAGAAACAAACCCATGGCTTTCAGGCGGAAGTTAAGCAACTGCTGCAACTGATGATCCACTCGCTGTATTCAAACAAAGAAATCTTCTTACGCGAATTGGTGTCAAATGCCTCGGATGCGGCAGATAAACTGCGGTTTTTAGCCCTTTCAGACAGCAGCCTGTATGAAAATGACGGCGAGCTGCGCGTACAAATCAGTTTTGACGAGAAAGCACGTACCCTAACCATCAGCGATAACGGCATTGGTATGGATGAAGCTGAAGTGATTTCGCATCTGGGTACTATTGCGAAATCAGGTACTAAAGAGTTTTTCTCTAAACTGTCGGGTGATCAAAGCAAAGACTCGAAGTTAATTGGTCAATTTGGTGTAGGTTTCTATTCTGCTTTTATCGTTGCGGACAAAGTCACCGTGCGTACCCGTAAGGCCGGCTTGGCTGCAGACAGTGCCGTAGAGTGGGAATCATCAGGCGAAGGTGATTACAGCTTAGCGCCCATTGTTAAAAATGAACGTGGTACTGAAATTACCTTACACTTACGCGAAGGTGAAGACGAATTTTTAAGCCGTTGGAAAATTGAAAGCACGGTGACTAAGTACTCTGATCATATTTCTATTCCGGTAGAAATGTGGGAAGAAGGTACTGAGGCGCGTGAAGAAGACGGTGAAACTATCGCGGCAACGCCTGGCCACTGGAAAGCGGTTAACAAAGCCACTGCGTTATGGACACGTGATAAATCTGATATTTCAGATGAAGAGTATCAAGAGTTCTACAAGCATATTTCACACGATTGGAGTGAGCCATTAAGCTGGAGCCACAATAAAGTTGAAGGTAACTCGAATTACACCAGCTTGTTATATGTGCCGAAAAAAGCACCTTTTGATATGTGGAACCGTGAAGCTAAGCATGGTTTAAAACTCTATGTGCAGCGCGTGTTTATTATGGACGATGCTGAACAATTTATGCCGAGCTACCTGCGCTTTATTAAAGGTGTGTTAGATTCGAGCGATCTGCCGTTAAACGTGTCTCGTGAAATTCTGCAAGATAATAAAGTCAGCCAAAGCCTGCGCAAAGGCTGCAGCAGCCGTGCTTTGAAGATGTTAGAAAAGCTGGCTAAAGATCCCGAGCAATATCAAAGTTTTTGGAATGAGTTCGGCCAAGTGCTAAAAGAAGGTCCGGCTGAAGATCATAACAACAAAGAGCAAATCGCCGCCCTGTTACGTTTTGCCTCCACTCAAAATGAGGGCAGTGAGCAAAACGTGGCATTAGCCGATTATGTGGCTCGAATGAAAGAAGGCCAAGATGATATTTATTTCTTGGTTGCCGATAGTTTTGAGGCTGCGAAACACAGCCCACACCTGGAAGTGTTCCGCAAAAAGGGCATCGAGGTTTTATTACTCTCTGATCGAATTGACGAGTGGTTGGTGCAACACTTACCTGAATTTGATGGTAAGAAGCTGCGTTCAGTCGCTAAAGGCGGTTTAGATTTATCTAAGTTAGAGGATGAGGAAACCAAGCAGGCACAACAAAAAACTGAAGAAGCCTTCGCCACGGTAGCGGAGCGTTTTAAAGCAGCTTTAGGCGATCAAGTGAAAGACGTGAAAGTGAGTCATCGTTTAACGGATAGCCCAGCCTGTGTGGTAACGGATGAGTATGACATGAGCACGCAGATGATTAAATTGATGGAATCTGCTGGCCAAAAAGTACCTGAAGTGAAGCCTATTTTCGAGTTAAACCCAGAACATCAACTGGTTAAACATATTGCTGAAGAGCAAGATGAGCAGCAATTCAAGCAATGGGCAGAGGTATTATTAGATCAAGCTTTACTAGCCGAACGGGGGAGTTTGAAAAACCCAGCGGGCTTCGTGACTCGTTTAAACGGATTACTGTTAGCATTGGCAAAATAAGCATTGTTACTTACTTCTCTAAAATGACCGCCTCGGCGGTCATTTTTTTTAGCTTATTGTTATTGAGAAAGTTTGGGGTTTTACAGCTATACTTACAACCAGAAAATATAAAGCTTACAGGTGTAGTATGACAAAAACTTGGCGTAGTTTCGGCTTAGGTATACGTTTAACGGTTATTATTGTTAGTGTATTTTTGATTGGGATTGTCTCGTTAAGCAGTTTGGTCTTCGTTAAATATAAATCCTCACAAACCGCAGATGAAATAACAACATTAAGCAGTGCCGCTAGTTCGAACGCTGACGTTTTTACCGATTGGTTATTAGTGCGCCAAGATGAGATGCGCTTGTTGGCTACGTTGCCGAGTATCCAACAATTAGATTTAGCATTAGCCACGCAATTGATGCAACAACTGGCACAAAACTCAGGTGTATATGACACCATCTTTGTGGTTGGGTTAGACGGAATTGGTCAGGCGGGGGTCAGTTATAGTAATGGCCAAGCCAAGGTGTTATCGTCTGCTGAAAATGCCGCTTTTAACGTAGCTGATCGCGCTTGGTTTAAACAGGCGGTTAGCGGTCAGGATGTATTCTCACAGCCTGTGGTATCCCGTGCAACCGGTCAAACCGTCAGTACGGTTGCTATTCCTATCCGGCTAAATAATCAAATTGTGGCGGTTATGCGCGGTGCCGTTAAGCTAGAAGCCATTTTTAGTAAGGTCAATGAGCTCAAGCTTAACGAGCATACCGAAATATATTTGCTTGATACGGCCGGTATTGCTTTATCGCCGGCGGCATCAATTAACAATAAAGATCCACTACAAACGCAGGCCGCAGCGGCAGCTCGACAACAGCAAAGTGGCACTGGACTATATCAAAATGCGGCGGGAACGGCCGTGATTGGTAGCTATCAATACATTCCTATGCTTGGCTGGAGCCTTGTGGTAGAAAGCCGGCAACAAGAAGCCTTAGCCGAAGTGAACAATATGTTTTACACCTTGCTAATGGCTGCACTGTTCATCATGGTCATCGCGACCTATATTTGTATTTTTATTGTAAAAGGCGTAACTCGTATTTTAGGCGGCGAACCTGAGTATGCCGCAGCAATGGTACATCAGGTATCACAGTTCGATCTTACTGCGTCAATTCAACTAAGCCAAGGTGATAACAGCAGTTTATTAGCGTCTATCGCCACGATGCAGCAACGCTTGCGGCAAATGCTCGGTGAAGTAGGAAATTATTCTGATCAGGTAGCGGCAGCAGCTACAGAGTTAGCGCAAATTAATCAGCACACCACCGACGGAATGCAGCGACAAAGCACTGAAATTAGCAGTGCTGCGGTTGCCATGAATGAAATGACCAGTACTTTGCAAGACGTGTCACGGAACACCCAGCAAGCAGCCGAGGCGGCCACACAGGCTGAGCAGCAAAGTAAGCAGGGTCGAGTAGTCGTCAGTAACACCGTACTTGATTTATCCAACCTATCTAAAGAAGTCAGTTCGGCAGCGGCTATTATTCGTTTATTAAAACAGGATAGCGATCAGATAGGCAGTATTTTACAAGTTATCGAAAGTATCGCTGAGCAAACTAATTTGCTGGCGCTAAATGCGGCTATAGAAGCCGCCAGAGCCGGCGAAAGTGGTCGAGGTTTTGCGGTTGTGGCGGATGAAGTTCGAACACTGGCTAGCCGTACTAAAGACTCTACAACTGAAATCAAACAGATGATTGAAAAACTGCAACGCGGCACAGAAAAAGCCGTTAACGCGACGGTAAACAGTGAAAACAATGCACAAAAAACAGCTGAAAACGCGACTCGCGCCGAACAGGCTTTAATATCAATTAATGAGGCTATTGAGCTGATCAGCGCCACTACGCATCAAATAGCGACCGCAACGGAACAACAAACCGTGGTATCGCATGATATTAATCAAAACTTTCATTCGATTAGTGATGTGGCAGAGCAAACTAACCTGAACGTACAGCAATCTTCGCAGGCCAGTGATGCTTTATCCACGCTAGCCGAGCAGCTACAAGAATTAGTAAAGCGTTTCAGACTTTAGTCTGATAATGGCCAGAAAGCCGCTGAAAACCTTGTCACTTATTCTGCTTACTCAGTGATAACACCTTGTAACGGCGGCTTTGGCTAGACTATCGACTAAAGGCTAGGTATACCGCTGTTTCAGGTAGCACCAGTTGACAAATTTCTTGTTTCAAAGAGCGCATTATGCAAAGATCAAGCCTGACAAAAACTACAAATTGATCCCAAAAGACGAGGATGATCGCTATGCGCATAATTTTGTTAGGGGCCCCTGGCGCCGGAAAAGGAACTCAGGCACAGTTTTTAATGAGCAAATATGGTATTCCACAGATCTCAACTGGGGATATGTTACGTGCGGCGATTAAAGAGGGCTCAGAACTCGGCGTGGCTGCAAAGAAGATTATGGATGCTGGACAGCTGGTATCGGATGAATTAATTATCGGTTTAGTAAAAGAGCGTGTAGCAAAAGCAGACTGTGCCAATGGCTTCTTATTAGATGGCTTTCCACGTACTATTCCACAAGCTGATGCCATGAAAGATGCCGGCATTAGTGTGGATCACGTTATTGAATTTGATGTGCCAGACGATGTTATCGTCGAGCGCATGAGCGGTCGCCGTGTGCATCCCGCTTCAGGTCGTGTTTATCATTTAGTCTATAATCCACCCAAAGTGACCGGGCAAGATGATGAGACGGGTGAAGAGTTAGTGACCCGGGTGGATGATTTAGAAGAAACCGTGCGTAAACGTTTAGCGATTTACCATGAGCAAACTGAATTATTAGTGGGTTATTATCGTGAAACTGCGGCCCGGGGTGAAACGCAATATCACCATATTGACGGTACTCAGGCAGTCGATGCAGTGAGTCAGCAACTGGTAAAATTGCTAGATTAATCGCCTATCTTGCCCAATGACGCATAAAAAAAACCGGCTATGCCGGTTTTTTTTATTTTTAATCCCTTGGTTAGCGCAACGTTAAGACGCCGTAAGCTGCTGCAACGCCGCCAGTGCCGCTGCATAATCGGGCTCTTGGGCCAGTTCTGGCACTAATTGTTGATAAGCCACTATGCCTTTATTGTCGATTAAAATAATAGCGCGTGTTAACAAGCCCATATCTTTAATTAGCAAACCATAGTTACTACCAAAATCACGCCACACCGCATCGGATAGCACCGCCATCGCTTCTACTTGTTCTTGTTGGCAAAAACGTTTTTGGGCAAAAGGCAGATCAGCACTGATGGTTAGTAGCACGACGTTTTCCGGTAATTTAGCTACTTCTTCATTAAAACGCTTGGTTTGTAATGAGCAAACACCGGTATCAATACTGGGTACTACACTGATCATCAGTGTTTTACCTTTGAAATCATCTAGGGTGACTTTTTTAAAGTTGTTATCGACTACTTTAAAGTCAGGCGCTTTTTTACCCGTAATTAACGGCTTACCTAATAATATAACTTGTTGATCACCGGCTTTTACGGCGCTCACCCGCGCTGGGAGCTTTTCGGTGATGTCGATGGCTTGAATTGAAAAACTGCCAAAAGTAAGGCAAAGTGCTATTAGTAGATTATTTCTATTCACGGTTTTTAAAAACATTTTGCTGCTCCAATGGTTAATCAGCGTTATGATAAGACTAACTGCTGCAATGCGAGAAAGTTATGACGCCTGCAATTTTGATTTGTGATGATTCTAATCTGGCTCGAAAGCAATTGGCTAGAATCTTACCACAGGATTGGCAACCCAACATTTATTTTGCCGGACACGGCGCTGATGCGCTTAGCACCTTAAAGAAACAGTCGATTGATTGGTTGTTGCTTGATTTAAATATGCCGGTAATGGATGGCTATCAGGTGCTAACTGAGCTAAATCAATTGCAATTACCAGTGCAGGTTATTGTGATCTCTGGTGATGTGCAGCCTGAGGCGCACGAACGGGTAATGGCCTTAGGTGCGAAGGCATTTTTAAAAAAACCTATAAGTGCTGTTGAGTTATCGGCTTTTTTACCGATTAACGATGCGGCGTTATTGACTACACCTAAAACACGCGTTGCACCAAAACTTGCCGATACATTACAACTGAATGATGAATTGCGCGATGTGATGAAAGAAGTTGCCAATGTCGCCATGGGCCAAGCGGGGGATTTACTGGCGCGTTTGCTGAATGTGTTTGTTAATTTACCAATCCCAAATGTTAATGTGATTGAAGTCAGTGAGTTGACGATGGCATTAGCGTCGATTGATCCGAACAGTGAAAATTCGGCTATTTGCCAAGGGTTTATCGGGAGTGGTGTGGCTGGTGAGGCGTTGTTAATTCTGACTGACTCGAGTTTTGCTGATATTGCCCGTTTGCTGAATTATCATGGCGAAATGAATAGCACTGTCGAATTAGAGCTATTGATGGATATTGCGAATATCTTAATTGGTGCTGTTCTTAAAGGCATTGCAGAGCAAATTGATATTACTTTTAGCCAAGGGCACCCGGTGGTGCTGGGCCAACACGCCGCGATTAATGAGTTAATTAAAGCGAATTCAAAGCGTTGGAAAACCACCCTAACAATAGAATTAAGTTACGGCATTGAAAATTTTAATATTAATTGTGATTTATTACTGCTGTTTACTGAGGATAGTTTGAAAACCTTGAATTATAAACTCGCTTTTTTAATGGATGATGCGTTATGACAGAGCAAAGTGCTGGCATAGCAGATATTCATTGGCTGATGGACATGTTACAAACTGTGGATGTTGGGTTGGTGATTGTTAATGTAGATTATCGGATCCAACTGTGGAACGGTTTTATGGAAAACCATAGCGGCCTAACGCCACGTCAAGTGCGTGAACATTATTTGTTTGATTTGTTTCCGGAAATTGATGAAGACTGGCTAAGACGTAAGTGCGATCCGGTGTTTCTGTTAAAAAATCGCGCCTTTACCATTTGGGAACAACGTCCATATATTTTTCGTTTTAATAATTATCGTCCCATTACTGGCAACGCTGATTACATGTATCAAAACAGCACGATATTTCCAATCACCGATAGTCGCGGCGAGGTTAGCCATCTGTGTTTTATGATTTACGATGTGACCGATGCCGCAATTAACAAATTAGCGTTACAGCAAACTAATCAGCAACTTCGTGAGTTATCCAGTACCGATTACCTAACGCAGATACGTAATCGCGGTAATTGGGAAGAGCACTTAAAACTGGAGTTTGATCGTTTGCAGCGTTATCCGCAACACCACAGCAGTTTAATTATGTGTGATATCGATCATTTTAAAAAAGTGAATGATACCTTCGGGCATGCCGCTGGTGACTTAGTTATCCAAAAGGTGTCCGATGTGATTCGTAAAAGTTTGCGGACAACCGATATTGCCGGGCGTTACGGCGGTGAAGAATTTGCAATTTTACTGCTCGATACCACCGCCGATCAGGCGCAATATTTAGCCGAACGAGTGCGTCGAAAGATTGAACAACTCGACATTATGTATAATCAGCAGCTGATTAAAGTGACGATGAGTTTCGGTTTGGTGGAACGAGATGTAACCATCCAAAATTGTCTACAGTGGATTGAAACCGCAGACAAAGCCTTATATCAATCCAAACAAAATGGACGTAACCAAGTGACACTTTTTAAAGCCTGAGTGTTGAGCAACCCTATTCTAGTAACGCGACTGGATTGATACGTGTAAATCTAGCTTTGTGGGCTACAAGACGGCAGTTTGATGAAATCAAAATACAAACCAAAAAAATACCCAGCCGAAGCTGGGTATTGAGCGAAAAACTGCTTAAAAATTATTTAGCGAAGTTTTCTGCAGCGAAGCTCCAGTTAGCTAGGGCCCAGAAGGCGTCTAAGTAAGTTGGGCGTGCATTGCGGTAATCGATATAGTAAGCGTGTTCCCACAGATCGACAGTGATGATCGGCGTGACTGCTTCATCTTGGATTGGCGTGCCAGCATTGCTGGTGTTGACGATATCTAAACTACCATCAGCCTTTTTCACTAACCAAGTCCAGCTTGAACCGAAGTTGTTCACGGCTTTGTCGTTGAATGCCGCTTTAAAAGCATCAAATGAACCCCATTTTGCATTAATGGCATCAGCTAACGCGCCGCTTGGTTGGCCGCCTGCATTTGGTGCTAAGCAATGCCAATAGAAAGTGTGGTTCCAAACTTGGGCTGCGTTGTTAAATACGCCGCCTTCACTTGAACGAATGATTTCTTCTAGCGATTGAGTGGCATATGGTGTGCCTTCAACTAAACCATTTAATTTTACGACGTAAGTATTGTGATGCTTGCCGTAGTGATATTCCAAAGTTTCCGCAGAAATATGTGGGGCTAACGCATCTTTCGCATAAGGTAATGCTGGTAATTCAAAGGCCATTGTTGCTCTCCGTTCACGTTGTTAAATGTGTCTGCATCGCTTAGACTACAAAACCTGACTAAAATACTCAAGTTTATTCGTTGAGCGATTGGGCTTTGCCACTCGGCTGCTGCCGGGACATTATTATCTGTTTAGCAGATATTGGGTTCTTTCTGAAAAACTCAAGTGCTTGGCGGCCTAATACAGGGTAAAATATTGACACAGTCATGTTAAACCGTGAGGACACTATGGAAACGCTAGATAAAATCAAACAGCAAATCGCTGAAAACCCGATCCTGTTATTTATGAAAGGATCACCAAAATTCCCAAGCTGTGGTTTTTCTGCCCAGGCGTCACAAGCGCTGATAGCTTGCGGTGAGCAATTTGCTTTTGTGGACATTCTGCAGCACCCGGACATTCGGGCGGAATTACCAAAATACGCCAATTGGCCAACTTTCCCACAGTTATGGGTAGAAGGTGAATTAGTGGGTGGTTGCGATATCATATTAGAAATGTTTCAACGTGCTGAATTACAGCCGTTAATTAAGGACGCGGCAGCGCGCCAAAAAGAAACCAGCGCTGAATAATTGCCCGCATGCGAAGCGGCCTCGTTGGCCGCTTCAATGTTATTCGCGATGTAGCTAATAACCTGTTTTTGTTACATCCTTCTGCATTTTTACTCTTTAATCCTAGGTTTCGTCCGTTGGCGCAGTTAAGGCCTCACTCTCAGCATCGGTTGATTCTTCAGCTAAGGCGTCAGCCAGTGGCCAGCCACCGAGTTGTTGCCAGCGATTGACGATATAGCAAAATAATTCTGCGGTGCGTTCGGTGTCATATAGTGCGCTATGAGCCTCTTTCGCATCAAAGGCTATGCCTGCTTGAGCACAGGCTTTGGCTAATACGGTTTGGCCTAACGCCAGCGCGGCTAAACTGGTGGTATCAAAAGAGACAAAAGCATGAAACGGCGAGCGTTTATAATTTAGCCGGTTTATCGCGGCATTAAAAAAGCCTTGGTCAAAGGCTGAGTTGTGCGCCACGATAACTGAGCGCTGGCAGCCCGCGGCTTTCTGGGCTTTGCGTACCGCTTTACAGATCTCACCAATGGCTTCGCGTTCATGAACCGCGCCACGTAGCGGATTAAAAGGGTCAATACCATTAAAGGCTAACGAGCTGGCATCAAGGTTTGCGCCTTCAAACGGCTCAACATGAAAATGCAGCGTTTCGCCCGGGAGCAGTTGGCCTGTTTCATCCATTGTCAGTAAATTTACGGCGATTTCTAGCATGGCATCGGTTTGAGCATTAAAGCCAGCCGTTTCGATGTCGATAACTACAGGGTAGTAACCGCGAAAACGGCGAGCCAATAAGGAAGAGGTTTGAGCGGGCATCGTTGCGTTCACAGATAGGTCAATTACCAAAGATGGCGCTATTATGCCAAAAAATACGGCTTAGGTCTTGTGTTAGGCACAATGCTTGCTTAGTTTTTCAAAGGGCGCGGTTTGACGTTATGCTGCAGATGCGTCTTTTGCTGTGATTAAACGATAAATTAAAGGGATTAAACTAAGCCTATGCGTGCTTTAGCCTATGTTTTTTGTACTAGCTTGAGTTTGACTGCACTCACCTGTGTGGCGGCGTCAACACAATGGCGTCAATATTCTGCCAGCATTGAGCAGTCTAGTTGGTTATTAAGTAAAAATACGCCATTGCAGTGTCAGCTAGAGCATGAGATCCCCAATTTTGGTAAAGCGATTTTTCGTAGCCAAGCCGGTAAAGCGTTGAATATGGATTTTGAACTTAGCATGTTGCGCCTGCCAGATAATTACGATCTCGCCGAAGTGATGTCGGTACCACCGCAATGGCGTGCGGGTGAAAAAACCAAAGCGGTGGCCAGTATGAAGCTGTTAAAGCAATTTAACGGTGATCTGCCTAAAAAAGTGGCTTGGACCTTACTCACTGAGTTAGAGCAGGGGTTTAGCCCAACGTTTTACTACGCCGATTGGTACAGCCCTTACGATAAAGTGGTGGCCGCGTTAAACCCAGTGCAGTTTCCTGCACAATACCAAGCCTTTAGTCATTGTATCGCAGCATTATTACCTTACAGCTTTGATGATATTGCCTTTACGGTACTTAGTTATGAGAGTGGCGGCGATCAACTCAGCCGAGAATCTCGTCGACGTTTAACCCAGATAGCGGAATATCTTAAGTACGATAGTGAAATCGAATCGATAGAGTTACAAGGCTATACCGACAGCTATGGCGGACGTTGGATGAACGAACAATTGTCGGTGCAGCGAGCTGAAAAGATTAAAGCATTCTTTATTGCTGCTGGGGTTACTGAAGATAAAGTACAAATCGAAGGTTTCGGTGAGCGTCGGCATGTGGCCGCGAATGAAACCTCATTAGGCCGAGCGGTTAACCGTCGTGTCGTGTTACAAATGGCAAAACCTTAAGCAGGGCCTAGCGGCCCTGAACCATCACAGACACTTCACGCCAGCCATTACGCTCGGCAATTACCACGCGGATCTGCTGCTGTTCGCGAAAGAAATACAATTGCTTTTGCGTTGCTAAGGTTTTTTGCTGATTAGGCTCGCCTAAAGCGGTGATATAAAACAGTAACAAGTCTTGCTGAGTTTGTTGGCTAAAATAATGCAATACCGCCGGCATCTTTGTTTCTAGACGGGCCATTTCTTGTGCATCATTTGGCAGCGGTATCTGCTGAAAAGCCGGTGCAGCGGCTAATTGCCCTGCGCTGACGCTGAGCAGCAAACCTAGGGTGACAATCCAACTTCGCATAAGGCTTCCTTGTTTAATCAGTAATAGCTTGATTAACCTTAGCAAAGTTTCCGCTGCTTTGACTACTACTGGCGACGAAGTATTTCCAGAGGTACCTGCTGCGCGGCTGGGTTTAACTAGCGCGAACAGGCTATTGCGAGTATTTTTTTGATAATGCACAGACGCCTAGGCCAAGCTGAACTTAAGCGTCTTTACTTGCTTTATCTTGCAACACTAGCCTTTATTAAAGCGATTAGCAGCCAGCTGTGCTATCGCATCGCTGCCCTGCGGTAGCGGTTCTGCCGCCAACTGACAGGCGAGTAATTCTGCCAGTAGCGGTGCGTATAATAAGCCTCGAGCCCCTAAACCTGTCATCACCCATAGGTTTTTCAGCGCCGCCATCTGACCGACTATAGGTAAACGATCAGGTACGGTAGCGCGAAAGGCTGCCTTTGCTGAAATGGCCGTTATGGCCGAACTCCAAGCGGGTTGCCCCAGTTGCTGTTGTAACTCGGCAATGTTTTGCTGATCATCTTCTGTGGTTGTTTGAGCGATCTGACCATCACGGTCAAAGGTTGCGCCGACACTGTGCTCGCCTTGCCAAGCCGGCGTGAGATAGCCTTTATGACAGATCACAGTGCGTAACTGACTGATCTCTGGTGCCTGAACATGACTCACTTGCCCCCGGACACGATTAACAGGTAATGCGGCCAGTGGTGCGAGCTGACCAATATCGGCACCGGTTGCCACCAGCAAATGCTGGGCGTTAAAAGTATGGTCTGCCGTTTCGATTTGCCAGCCTGTTGCTAAGGGGTGTAAAGCGGTGACATCGCAATTAAATCGCACTTCAAACCCCTGTTGTTGCTGCAAATGAGCTAGCATTGCTTGGCAAAATGCTTGAGGGCCCAGCCAGCCAGCTGTTGGCAAGAATATGCCGCTGTGCTGCAAGGCAATGCCGGCTAAGGTGGATGCCTTTGCGGCATCGACAAAATTGACCAGGTCATTTGGCCAGCTCGCCTTCGCGGCCATCTTTTGCTGGCGCGTCGCTAAATGCGTTGTGGTAGCGAGATGTAGCATGCCGCAAAACTGTAACGGAAAGTCTAATCCCAGTGCATGATAATGCTGATAAAACTGTTTGGCATAATGAAAGGCGTGGCAGTGCAGCAACGAGGCGACCGTTGGTTGTACTGTTAAGTTGGGATAAAGCGCGCCTTGTCGATTGTGCGAGGCGCGCTGTGCCACATCCGCATCCGCACAAAGTAATTGCACCTTGATACCGCGCTTTAGTAAAGCGGCTGCGCTGCAAAGTGCTGCCAAACCGCCACCAATAATGGTGATATGACTAATGGCAGCCGCTCGCTGGCTTATGCTGTGGGCTTTTTCTAGCTGGCGTTCTGTCGGTACAGTAGCGGTGAGCATTTCGCGTTTACGGCCATAGCCTTTAACTTTTTTAATCTGAAAGCCCGCTTGTTGTAAGCCGCGTTTTACAATACCCGCACAGGTAAAGGTGGCCAGTGTGCATTCAGGAGCGGCTAACCGAAAGAGTTGCTCAAATAAGCTGACTTGCCACATTTCAGGGTTTTTTGAGGGCGCAAAACCATCTAAGAAAATGGCATCAACCTGGTGGTCTGTCGGGAATTGGGGTAATAAATCATTAGCGTCACCTAGCCATAAATCCAAAATAACCTGGCCCTCAGCAAACACTAAGCGATGACATCCTGCTACCGCAGGCGGATAAGCTTTTAATAATGCTTGGCTAAATTCGGCTAACTCGTGATGACAAGCCAGTGCCTTTTGCAGATCGGTGGCACTGATCGGAAATTTCTCCACGCTACTAAAATATAAACGCTGACAGGGTG
This sequence comes from Alishewanella sp. SMS8, assembly GCF_030737935.1. Lineage (NCBI taxonomy): Bacteria > Pseudomonadati > Pseudomonadota > Gammaproteobacteria > Alteromonadales > Alteromonadaceae > Alishewanella > Alishewanella sp. SMS8. Next base: position 692,936 of record NZ_JAPJEA010000001.1, on the reverse strand, counting down.
CACTTGGATTTTGGGCTCGAAATTGCTGAAAACGTTGCCAACAAACTAAAAAATTGGCACCCGTACCAAAACCTGTTTCCAGCACATGAAAATACGTTTTACTCTGTTGTAACCAGCGTTCGGGTAAGCCATTTTGCTGTAAAAACACGTAATCTGTTTCGCCAAGGCCGCCTTCATCTGAAAAATAGATATCTTCGAAGTCGCTGGCAACGGGGGCGCCTTGCTGATTAAAATGAATGCGAGCGTTGGATAAAGGTTGCATGCTGGAGCCTGTGCAGAAAATTCAACTTGTAGTTTACCTCAGGCTCAAGCAAAATTGTAAACAGAGTACAACTGTTCGCTGAAAGCAGACCAGTTTTTTGCGGAAAAGCCGTAGAATAAGACGCAAATTTTTAATGAGCCTAAATAAATAGGTCTAGGAGACAGAATGAAAAGAGCCGTAATCACCGGTTTAGGTATTGTATCCAGTATTGGTAACAATAAAGCAGAAGTATTAGCCGCGTTAAAAGCGGGCAAGTCTGGCATTAGCCGGGCGGAAGAGTTTGCTACACTGGGATTACGCTCACAAGTGTGGGGCGACATTAAGTTGGATCCTGCCACCCTGATTGACCGCAAAGCGATGCGTTTTATGGGCGATGCTGCAGCATATTCTTACATTGCCATGCAAGAAGCGATGGAAGATGCTGGTTTAAGTTTAGAGCAAATCTCAGATCCACGCGTTGGCTTAGTCGTCGGCTCTGGCGGAGCTTCTTCTAAAACACAGGTTGAAGCGGCGGATATATTACGTGAAAAAGGCGTTAAGCGTGTTGGCCCTTATGCTGTCCCTAAAACCATGTCGAGTACCTGTTCAGCCTGTTTAGCTACGCCATTTAAAATTAAAGGCGTTAACTATTCCATCAGTTCAGCTTGTGCTACCAGCGCGCACTGTATTGGCCATGCCATGGAGCTGATCCAACTGGGTAAACAAGATATCGTGTTTGCCGGAGGTGGTGAAGAAGTGCATTGGACACTGGCGATGGAATTCGATGCCATGGGCGCTTTATCTTCTCGTTACAATGATACGCCAGAATTTGCGTCGCGCACCTATGATGCTAACCGTGATGGTTTTGTGATCAGCGGCGGCGGCGGTATTGTGGTGGTTGAAGAATTAGAACATGCGCTAGCGCGTGGCGCGACCATATATGCTGAAATCGTCGGCTATGGTGCCACTTCAGATGGCTATGACATGGTTGCCCCAAGTGGTGAAGGCGCCGTTCGTTGTATGCAGATGGCGATGCAAGATGTTAGCGCACCCATTGATTATGTGAATACTCACGGCACCAGTACTCCAGTCGGTGATGTCAAAGAGTTAGGGGCGATCCAAGAAGTCTTTGCCGGTAAAACGCCTGCTATCAGTGCTACTAAAGCCATGACAGGCCATGCTTTAGGCGCTGCCGGTGTGCACGAAGCTATCTATTCTATGCTGATGCTACAGCATAACTTTATTGCCCCATCGATCAACATTGGTGAATTAGATGATGCGGCCAAAGGTTTAGATATCGTGACTGAAACACGAGATGCAGTATTAAATACGGTGATGTCGAACAGTTTTGGTTTCGGTGGCACGAATGCAACCTTAGTGTTACAGCGTTATAACGACGCAAAATAAGCTAATAGGTTGATTTAAAAGGCGCCTTGATGGCGCCTTTTGCTTTGTTAGCTGTGTAATTTTGTTACACTTAACGTTAAAACCAGTGGAGTGCCGATGAATGCAGATTTATGCTGATGAAAATATGCCGTTAGTGCATGAGTTTTTTTCGCAGTTAGGCGAGGTCACAACCTTTGATGGGCGCAAGGTCACGGCTGCACAACTGAGTCAGGCAGATATTTTGTTAGTGCGTTCAGTCACGCCAGTAGGGCCTATGCTACTCGCCGACAATCAGCAGTTGCGTTTTGTGGGTACCGCGACGATTGGCACAGATCATATTGATCAGGCTTACTTACAGCGTCAAAATATTATGTTTAGTGCTGCGCCGGGTTGTAATGCACAGTCGGTAGTGGAATATGTGCTCAGCAGTATTTGGTGTTTAGCCGAGCGTTATCAATGGCAGTTAACCGATAAAACGGTGGGTATTGTTGGCGTAGGCAATATCGGTGGGCGCTTAGCGCGGGCGTTAAATGCTTTAGGGATCCCAGTTTTACTTTGTGACCCAATACGTGCAGCGCAAGAGCCGGATTTTCCACACACCGACTTTACAACACTCTGTCAGCAAGCCGATATTGTTAGCCTGCATACCCCCATGCAAAAACAAGGGCCCAATGCTACGTGGCACCTGTTTAATGATGCCACGCTAGCCAGTTTAAAACCGCAGTGTGCCTTGATTAACGCCTCTCGCGGCGGGGTTATTGATAACCAAGCGTTATTAGCGGCGCAGCAACAGCATCGTCGCCCTTTAGTCCTCGATGTATGGGAGCAAGAACCTGATATCCTACAAGCGTTATTGCCTTACTGTGATATCGCAACCGCGCATATTGCTGGTCACAGTGTTGAAGGTAAAGCGCGCGGCACTGAAATGCTGTATCAACGCTGTTGTGAGTTACTGGGAGTCACGCCAGAAATCGCATTAGCGGCCTTGTTACCTCGGCCTGCAGTAGAAAAATTACAAATTTCTGCTAATTTTGGGCTTCCGGATGTCCAAAGTGTCGCAAGAATGTTATATGATGTGCGGCGTGATGACGCTTTATTGCGGCAACACCTGCAACAACATGGGTTTGACTGGCTAAGAAAGTCATATCCCGCACGGCGCGAATACAGCGCGCTGCAGCTTGTCGGTCAGGCCGTACCGGCCTGGTTTGGCCAATTGGGCTTTAATAGTCAGATTTAAGAGGATGCATCAGATGGCGTCACAATATAATGTCGCAGTCTTAGGCGCGACGGGCTTGGTAGGCCAACATTTAATTGAAATATTAGAGCAGCGCGATTTCCCTGTTGCCCAGCTATTTCCCTTGGCTAGCAGCCGCTCTGCCGGTGGCACTGTTACCTTTAAAGGCAAAAAAATTACCGTGTTAGATGCGGATACTTTTGACTGGAGTCAAGCTCAAATTGGTTTGTTTTCAGCCGGTGGTAGCGTGTCAGCTATTTATGCTCCAAAAGCCGCAGATGCAGGCTGTGTGGTGATTGATAACACCTCACACTATCGATACGAAGCGGATATTCCGTTAGTAGTGCCCGAAGTTAACCCAGAAGCCATTGCAGATTATCGTAATCGTAATATTATTGCTAACCCAAACTGCTCTACGATCCAAATGTTGGTCGCTTTAAAGCCCATTCATGATGCCGTGGGGATCAGCCGTATTAATGTGGCGACTTATCAATCGGTAAGCGGTGCTGGCCAAGCGGCAGTTGAAGCCTTAGCCCAGGAAACGGCGCAGTTATTGAATGGTCGGCCTTTAGAAGAAGGGGGCCATTTCGCTCGGCAGATCGCTTTTAACGTGATCCCGCAAATTGATGTGTTCATGGATAACGGTTACACCAAAGAAGAAATGAAAATGCATTGGGAAACGCAAAAAATTCTGGGTGATAACAGCATTGGTGTTAATGCAACAGCGGTACGTGTGCCGGTGTTTTTTGGTCACGCTGAGGCGGTCCACATAGAAACGCGGATGCCGATTACCGTTGAGCAAGTTAAAGTGCTCTTAGCGAATGCCCCAGGCGTGGTGTTATTTGAAAATAACGCTGATTTTCCAACGCAGGTGAGTAACGCAACAGGCAAAGATGAGGTGTTTGTTGGGCGTATACGGCAAGATATTACCCATGAAAATGGCATAAACTTGTGGGTTGTGGCAGATAATATTCGCAAAGGTGCTGCCACCAATAGTATTCAAATTGCTGAGCACTTAATTCGTGATTATTTGTAATACCGTTTTGGCGGGTTAATTGAGTCACAAATCGCAGAGCGCCTTAGGGCGCTCTGCGTTATTTATAGCGGTAAACAATAGAGCTTGTTGCTATTTACTGGTAAGCCGAGGCTAACTGCATTATATTTGTTGAGTCAGCAGCAGTAATAATGGAACACTGCTTGCATAACACTATCATATGATTTTGCTTTAACGTGAGTCTAGGTGCTCGGCTAAGGAATCCTGATGCCTGTTCGTATAATTTTACTTTTGCTGTTAGTCAATTTTTCGTCGATGGTGCTGGCTCAGTCTGCGCCGACGCAGATCCGTGGCCCGAAAAACGCGGATAGTGTGCTATTGCAAAAGCAATTTGGCCCTTTAACACCCAGCGACACTTTGTGGCGTATCGCCGAGCAGGTCAAGCCTAGCGACAGTGTGACCACATTCCAAGTGATGTACGCACTTTTCATGAAAAACCCTGGTGCGTTTAATGACGCCAACTTCAATCATTTACGGCCTGGTGCCATTTTAATTGTCCCTGAGTTGCGTGAGATTCGTTTGGTTGATCCCGAAGTCGCTCGACGTAAAGCCGATAGCGATGATGCTGAGTGGGCGAAAAAAGTCGCGCGTGATGCTGCTGCCCGCGCCAAAGCACGCGAAGAAGCTAATAAACCTAATGTCGTGCAGCAACAAACCGCTGCAGAGCTGAACGCTCTAAAAGATCAATATCAAGACTCCATTCAATTAATTGAAGGTATAGCACTGGAAAACCAGCAATTACGTGGTTCGTTAGGGCGAGTGGAACAAGAGCTTGAAGGCTTAAAAGCGCAATTAGCGGAAGACAGCTTGTTACAACAGCAGCTTAACCAACTACTACAACAACAGCAGCAAATTTTGGCCGAGCAACAAGCCCGACGCGAAGCGGAGGAAGCCGCGCAACTTGCAGCCGCCGCAGCTGCAGAAGCAGAAGCCTCCAATTGGCTCAACAATCCGATTACGTGGGCGCTTGCTGCGTCGTTACCCGCTATTTTGTTATTGATGGGCTTTATCGCTTGGGTTAAACGGCGTGGGCGGCAAACCGAAGAAGCGGTAGCGAATGCTATCAAAGAGCCACAGACCTCGGCAGGCTATAAATCACCGGTGCCACCTATCGACAATAGTCAGGATTTTGACGAAAGCCTGCTCGATATGGATGACGATCTGTTTAAAAACGATTTTGATGAAGTCAGCCCAAGTGCAGTCAGTGCCCTAGATGATAGCCTTGAAGATGATACATTACCGGATTTCAGTGACGATATTTTAATTAACGAGTTAGTTGAGCCGGATCCACTGCGCACGGACATGTTAGATGGCATGGATGATGATCGTTTAGATGTTGATGACGACGCCTTAGATCCGGTAACGCCGGTGCGGGAAGAGCACGATATTCAATTAGAAGGCGTGGAAGAATTTGATTTCGACCCGGATAATATTTTGTCGGATACGGATTTATCGGCCTTATTAATGGCTGATGACGATGATGATGTTATTGAGTTAGCGGATCCGAGTGAGGCGGAAACAGCCAAGCTAGCAGCAGAACCTATTGCGCCAGAGCGCGAGACTGCAGATGATGTTAACGATCATATTGAAGAAATTGAAGTTGAGCTGCCGGATGATGAGCCCTACGCTACGCCCGTGCCGACAAATAATGATGAGCTTGAAGAAGCCGCAGAGCTTAACGACGATGTGCTGGATAGGTCTGCTGACGAGGCAGTCGATGCCGCAACAGACGAACTCGATGCTGATGATATTGACGAGTTACTGTTAGATAATGAGCGCGAACGTTTATTAGCCACAGAAGCCCGTTTTGATAATTCTGATTTAGATGACTTTGCCGAGCAATTGGCTGCAGAATCGATTGAAGCGGAAGATGCAGACAGCTTATCTGCAGATGAAGAGCAATTGAATGCCGAGCTTGACGATATCTTAGAGCAAGCGGCAGCGGAGCAATCGCAAGCGACAGCCCCTGAGGTTCGTGAGGCGGATGTCGATGAACTCACCCTTGAAGCGCTTGATGACATGGATTTAATCGACACCACTGCACAAGGCGGTGTTGATGACATTATTAATGACCAAGCGGCGGCTGATGATGATTTAGTGACTGAGTTTGAGCTGCCGGAAGAAACCGAACTAGCAGCAGGCGAAGCGTTAATTGATGATGAGCCCGAGCTTGCCGCTGCTAAGCGGTTGAGTGACGAACTAAGCCTAGCTGAAGACATCGCGTTACCTGCTATCGACGAGCAGCTGAATGAGCAGACCGCTTCTGATAGCAGCGAAAGCAGCGCTGCTCGAAAAGCCTCAGAGCACGCAACATCCGTGCAACAGATTGCCGATTTGCTGAACGAAGACGCTGAGTCTGATATTGCCCAGACGTTAACGGCAGAAGACGAGTTTAGCCATGATCTTACGAACTTATTAACTGAACCTGATGACGCGACTGCCGATGAGTTGGCAGAACACTCTGAAGCTGCAGCGCTTAATGATGCTGTCACAACGGACACTGATGATGCTGCGGCAGAGCTAACCCGACCAGATACATCGGCTGACGAAGAGGCGGTTGAGAATGCTCTAACAGCGGAATCGTCAGAGCATTTCCCTGATGTCGCTTTAGACAGTGATGCCGAGCCAGAAGGCGATGAAGAATTATTACTGGACTTAGCTTCAGATGAGGATAATTCAGTCACGCGCCCTTCAGAAGCGGCACTGTCTGTAGAAAACCCCAGTAAAGTACTGGACAGCTATCCTGAATTAGCCATGTCAGACGATACTGCGGATGACGATGAGTTTAGCCAGCTTGCCGAGCAAATTGAGCAATTAACCAATGAGTCTGCTGCAGAATTTAGCGATGAAGAATTAGCTGCTGCCTTAGCTGAGCAGAGTGAAAACGAAGACGAAGATGCTATCCCAGAACTGAGCCCAGAGGAATTTAACCTAACCGAGCTGGAAGACAGTCAGTTCGATTCGATATTAAATGAGTTAGCGGTAGATGAGAACGTTACCCAGGCAGACAACGATGTTGAGCAGGCCAACGATGCTTTCGCTATTTCTAATGCCGAATCTACAGCCGCGGAGATCAGCGATGAGCCGGCCATTTCAGATGATGACTTTGTTGAAATTGATAATTTGTTATCTGCCATGGAGCATGCTGATGAAGATGAGCAGCGTTTCAATCAATTAAATGTGGATGTCGGCTTAGAGGATTATGCCGGTATTATTGGCGAACATACTAAGATGGACGTTGATAAAGAAGATGAAGGTTTTGCCGGCAAACTGGATTTGATTCGCGCTTACTTAGAAATGGATGAAGCCGAAAGTGCAGAACTGCTGATTGGAGAAATTCTCACTTCCAACGCGCCTGAACACATAAAAGCAGAAGTGAAAGCGCTCAGAGCAGAGTAGGTATAATCGGTTAGCTGCGTTATAATCCGCGCAGTTAACAGAGGGCCAGTGATGCGAATTGCGTTAGGTATTGAGTATGATGGTGCCAGCTTTTATGGCTGGCAGCGTCAGCGCGAAGTCAACAGCGTGCAACAAGAAGTGGAACAGGCATTAGCCAAGGTGGCTAATCAGCCGATTGAATTATTTTGTGCCGGTCGCACCGATGCCGGTGTGCATGCAACCGGTCAAGTCGTGCATTTTGATTGCAGTGCTGATCGCGATATGAAAGCCTGGGTGATGGGTACTAATGCTCAGCTGCCTGATCAAATTGCTGTGCGCTGGGCCAAAGAGGTTCCTGATGATTTTCATGCCCGTTTTAGCGCAACGGCGCGTCGTTATCGTTATGTCATCTATAATCATAAATATCGACCGGCCATTTTACGGGCGGGTTTGAGTCATTACCATCAAGATCTTGATATAGCCTTAATGCAGCAAGCGGCACCTGCCTTGCTGGGCGAACAAGATTTTAGCGCTTTTCGCGCTATGCAGTGCCAATCAAATACGCCGTTTCGAAATGTGCATCATCTGCGAATCGCACGAATAGGCGATTTCATTGTCATAGACATTAAAGCCAATGCCTTTTTACATCATATGGTGCGTAATATTACCGGCAGTTTACTGGAAATTGGTATGGGCCGCCGCCCTGTAAGCTGGTTAGCTGAATTGTTAGCCAGTAAAGATCGTAATCTTGCTGCTGCAACGGCGAAGCCAGGTGGTTTGTATTTAGTCGAAGTCGATTACCCTGAGCAGTTTGCGATCCCGAAAGTGGCACTAGGGCCGCTGTTTTTACCGGCTACCTAGGCAGATAGCACTGACTACTAAGACCAGTTTTCTGTATTCGACAGTACTCAATATGTGTTTTAATAGCTGCATTTACGCTATATCAGTGTTTTTTACGTATTTTTCCGTCGTTAGCCCTGTGTTATCGACTATGACAGATTAGGAAACCTCTATGAGTTGGTTAGAAAAGATTCTACCTAGAACATCGTCTTCTGGTCGCCGCAATATTCCAGAAGGTGTCTGGACTAAATGTACTTCTTGCGATGCGGTGCTGTATAAAGCGGATCTAGACCGCAATCTAGGTGTCTGTCCTAAATGCGATCACCATATGCGTGTATCGGCTCGTGCGCGTTTACAAAGCTTTTTTGATGCGAGCAGCACTCATGAGTTAGCCGCTGAGCTTGAACCACAAGATCTGCTAAAATTTAAAGACAGCAAGCGATACAAAGATCGTATTGTTGCTGCCCAAAAAGCCACTAATGAAAAAGATGCTATGGTGGTGATGCACGGTACTTTGCATGGTAATCCAATTGTTGCCGCGGCGTTCGAGTTCGAGTTTATGGGCGGTTCGATGGCTTCCGTGGTGGGGGCTAAGTTTGTTGCCGGTGTCGAATATGCTTTAAAGCATAAAGTCCCTTTTGTTTGTTTCTCTGCCAGTGGTGGCGCTCGTATGCAAGAAGCCTTATTTTCTTTAATGCAAATGGCGAAAACCAGTGCGGCATTAGCGAAAATGAGCGAGCAAGGCTTGCCTTATATTTCGGTATTAACTGATCCAACTATGGGTGGTGTTTCTGCGAGTTTAGCGATGCTGGGCGATATCAACATCGGTGAACCTAAAGCGTTAATCGGTTTTGCCGGTCCTCGGGTTATTGAACAAACCGTACGTGAAAAGCTGCCAGAAGGCTTCCAACGTAGTGAATTCTTATTAGAACACGGTGCAATTGATATGATTGTTGACCGCCGTGAAATGCGCGATACAATTGCCCGACTTATGGCTAAGTTTATGCGACTACCTGCGCCAGTGGCGGAGCGTGATGCATCCTAGGGATTTATGTCGGTCCAACAATTAAATAGCCAATCGTGCCAAACCCTGGCCGATTGGCTTTGTTATATAGAGCAAAGTCATCCGATTGATAAAATTGAGCTTGGCTTAGATCGTGTGCGGCAAGTGGCTGCTCGCGGTGATTTGGCACAACTGCCTGGAACGGTTGTGTTGATAGCCGGTACCAATGGTAAAGGTACCACCGCTCGTACGTTAGAGCATTTGCTGCTGGCCCAAGGTTTTACGGTCGGTGTTTATAGTTCACCGCATTTACTGCAGTTTAATGAACGCTTACGCCTCAATGGTACTGATGTGGTTGATGCCGATTGGCTGACCGCTTTTCAATTAGTTGAGCAATTACGGCTTGATGTGCCATTAAGTTACTTTGAGTTTACGACCTTGGTGGCTTTTGCCATTTTACGCGCTCAGCAACCCGATTACTGTTTAATTGAGGTTGGGCTGGGCGGGCGTTTAGATGCAACAAATATTGTCGATCCGACCATCAGTGTCATCACCACAATTGATTTAGACCATCAAGATTGGCTGGGCCCAGATCGTGAAAGTATTGGTCGAGAGAAAGCCGGCGTGTTTCGTTATGCTAAGGTGGCGATATCTGGCGAATTAACGCCACCAGCCAGCTTGAGTCAGGTGGCCACGACGCTAGGTGCTGTGTTAAAGCAAGTGGGAACCGACTTTCACTATCACGTTAGTGCAGAGCAATGGCAATGGCAAGGGCAGCAACAACAGTTTGCGGACTTACCCATACCACAAGTGCCAGTACAAAACGTTGCCACCAGTTTAGCGGTGTTAGAACAATTAGGGCAGCTGCCAAGCGAAACCGTGTTAAAGCACTGCTTAAGCACGTTAACCTTGCCCGGGCGTATGCAACAGTTGCAACAAAACCCAACTATTTTGTTAGATGTAGCGCATAATCCGCAATCGGCGGCTTATTTAGCGACGCAGTTACAATTATTGCAGCCGCGCTATCGGCAAATTATTGCCTTAGTTGGCATGTTAAAAGACAAAGACGTGCGCCAAGCATTACAGCCCTTGACGTCTTGTGTGACGCAATGGCATCTTGTTAGCTTACCGGGTAACCGCGGCGCCAGCAGTACGCAATTACAGCAGGCATTGGCCAGTGTCGATCAGGCCAGTGCATCTAACGCTACTGAGCATGACTCTGTTGCTCAGGCTTATCAGACTATCGTCAGTGCCTTGCAGCCTACGGATCTCTTGGTCATTTTCGGCTCTTTTGTTACCGTTTCTGCGGTATTGGCGCTTCAGTAGGAGGGGCAATGATAGCAAAATTTAAACATCGGTTATTGGGTACCAGTATTTTGGTTTTGGCCGGCATTATCTTTTTGCCAGACTTACTCGATGGTGAAAAACAAGTCGTTAAAGATGATTTTAAAGTTATTCCCGATCGCCCAGAATTCGTTGGTGTACAACAGGTTCAGCCGTTTCCTGATGATGAGTTTGCGGCCAAACAACAAGCCGTTAACAGCCAGCTGATAGATGATGTCGATGTCTTGGATGACGCTGATAATAGCAGTGATAGTGCTAACTTACCCTCGCAACAATATGCCCAAGTTACCGCCGGCACAACCGAAGCTGAAAAAGTTGCTACGCCTACTAAAGTTGTTGAAGCAACCCCAAGCACAACGCCAACGAAAACGGCCGTAGCGCTTAATCAAGCTGCATGGGTGGTACGAGTGGGTAGTTTTAGTAATCCGCAAAACGCCAGTGCGTTAGAGGCAAAATTAAGACAAGCCGGTTTTGCCACCTTTACCCGCAGCATTACTAACAGCAATGGCCAGCCGTTAACCAGTGTTTTTGTTGGTCCTGAAGTACGGCGCGAGCGTCTTGAGCAAGGTCTGGGTAAGCTGCAACAATTAACAGGTATTGCAAAGCTAACGATCAGTAATTATCAACCTACGGAAATCAACTGAGTGTGATAGACACGAGTTGTTTCCTTTTGTAATAAACAAACGGATCACTTGTTTATGAACATTCCCTAGCTATTTGGGTCGGCAATTTGTTAGAATGCGCCCCGTCGTTAGGCAACCTTTGGTAGCAAATGAGTTGGGTTGATTTTGTCATCTTGGCGGTCATAGCTCTCTCCGCTGTGATCAGTCTGGTCCGAGGCTTTGTAAAAGAAGCTATTTCTTTGACCGTATGGATCGCGGCTTTCTTTATTGCCAGCTCGTATTACCCCCATCTAGCCAGTTTTTTCACAAATATTTCTGAACCCACGCTGCGTAATGCTTCCGCTATTGCCATTCTATTTATTTGCGCGCTTATTGTGGGCGCGCTGATCAACTATGTCGTTGGCAAGCTCGTCCAGTCTACCGGCTTATCTGGCACAGACAGGTTGCTTGGGTTGGTATTTGGTGCGTTGCGCGGTGTGTTAGTGGTCAGTGCCGTATTATTTTTTATTGACGCCTTTACTCCTGCGGCGGCGGCTGATTGGTGGAGCCAATCTAGCTTGATCCCTGAGTTTGGTTTTATTATTGAATGGTTTTTCGAATATCTGCAAAGCCGTTCTAGTTTTATGCAAAAGCCATAGCCGGCGAGGAAAAATCAATGTGTGGTATTGTTGGAATCGTAGGTAAGTATCCCGTTAATCAGGCGCTGTATGATGGTCTGACAGTCTTGCAACACCGTGGTCAGGATGCTGCGGGTATCGTTACGGTCGATAATAATACCTTGCGCTTGCGCAAGGCCAATGGTCTGGTCAAAGACGTATTTGAAATACGTCATATGCAACGTCTGGCCGGTAATATCGGTATTGGACATGTGCGTTACCCTACTGCAGGTTCGTCAAGCACCGCTGAAGCACAACCATTTTACGTTAACAGCCCCTTTGGTATCGCTTTAGCCCACAATGGCAATCTGACTAATGCGCATGAGCTAAAAGACGAAATCTTTCGTTTAGCGCGTCGCCATGTGAACACGACTTCTGACTCAGAAGTGTTGTTAAATGTGTTGGCGCACGAATTAGCCATTCAACCGAATATGAAGCTAGAGCCTGAGCAAATCTTCAAAGCGCTGGCCAATGTGCATCGCAAAGTGCGAGGCGGTTATGCAGCGGTGGCGCTGATTATTGGCCATGGTTTGCTCGCCTTCCGTGACCCGAACGGGATCCGCCCCTTAGTGATGGGCAAACGTGAAACTGCGGCGGGTACTGAGTATATGGTCGCTTCAGAAAGCGTAGCCCTTGATGCGGATGGCTTTACCGTATTACGGGATATTTCACCAGGTGAAGCTGTGTACATCACCGAGGAAGGTGAATTACACAGCATGCAGTGCGCCGAGAACCCAAGTTATACCCCTTGTATTTTTGAGTACGTCTATTTTGCGCGTCCTGATTCAACCATCGACAATATTTCGGTTTATGCTTCTCGTGTCGCGATGGGAACTTACCTCGGTAAAAAATTAAAACGGGAATGGTCGCATCTGGATATTGATGTGGTTATTCCAATCCCAGAAACCAGTAATGATGCGGCTTTAGAAATTGCCAATGTGTTAAATTTACCTTACCGCCAAGGTTTTGTGAAAAACCGTTATATTGGCCGTACCTTTATTATGCCTGGCCAAACAGAGCGTAAAAAATCGGTTAAGCGTAAATTGAATGCGATTTGGCAAGAGTTTAAAGGAAAGAACGTGTTGTTGGTGGATGATTCAATCGTCCGTGGCACCACTTCGGGTCAAATCATCGAAATGGCGCGCGAAGCGGGTGCGAAGAAAGTGTATTTTGCTTCGGCAGCACCAGAAATACGTTTCCCGAATGTGTATGGTATTGATATGCCGTCAGCCAATGAGCTCATTGCTCATGGTCATGATGTTGACAGTATTTGTCAGATCATCGGCGCGGATGCCCTGATTTTCCAATCATTGCCAGATTTGATTGCCGCAGTGAGAACAGAAAACCCGGACATTACCCATTTTGAAACGTCGGTGTTTGATGGTCATTATGTTACCAACGATATTGATCAAGATTATTTAAATCGTCTTGATCAATTACGTAGTGACGATGTGAAAGCGGCGTCTAGCATGAACATGGCAACCAATTTAGAAACTTACAACGAAGGTTAAACCAAGTCGTTGTTGCAAGTATAAAAAACGGCTGCAATTGCAGCCGTTTTACTGTCTACCTTGTCTTATTATTATGCGTTTGGTTTTACCATCAGTGGGTAAAAGCAGGACCAAAACCCGAGCTCCATAAAATAGCAGTGGCGGCAAGTAAAGTCACTAACAAAATTAAACCTGACGTAACCACCGAGCTGGCATAAATAAAACCGCGCTCTTCAGGAATGTGCATTAAGATAGGCACCCCAACGTACAGTAAATATACTGAATACGTTAAGCCCGCTAAACCCACAACCATCACAAACCATAGTTCAGGGTATAAGGCGGCTAAACCCACCATAAACAATGGTGTTGATGTATATGACGACAACTCTAAGGTCTGAGTGTAAGTCGGCTCAGCACCAAAAGTATGGGCCATCCAATGTGCTAAAAGTGCTAGCGCTAGCACGCCAATAATTAAGGCAAAATACATCGCAACAGACAGCATTAAAGCGCTATTTGCGGTTAAAAAGATTTTTTCGCCAACGCCAATACTCCAACCTAAATGCACTGCCGAGTAGTACGCGCAAATGGAAGGGATTAAAGCAACCAGTAAAATGTGAATTAAGCTATAGCGTAAACTTTCATGTCTGGCATCAATGGTATGCCATTCTTCTTTAGGATGGGCGTAGATGCCCCATAAATGGTTTAGAATCATCGTTATTATCCTTATTATTGAAGCGCCTTGTGCGGGAACTTAAAAAATTTACCCGTATTAAAGTTATGGTTGAATAACGCAGATTCGTCAAGGACAATGTTGAAAAATTCAACATTTCATGTCGATGCTGGAGCACTTTACTGGCTTCGGGTATACTGCGCGGCATGTTCAATCAGTAGACTGCCTTATGTTAAGCCACGAATATCAGACTTTATTAGCGCCCATTCAGCAGTTTCTGCACTGCAGTACGCCGCAATCTTGGATAAATGAAGCAATGCAACCGGCTCGTTTACCGATGCTGTTAACCGATCATCTGATTTGTGAGTTAAAAGCCGCACAATCCGCAATGTATCTAATCCGGCGTTATGCGGTAGATGAACAAAGTGCTGAGGCTTTATTGCAGTGGCTGAAACCTTATGAAGACTTTACTTATCGCCAGCAGGGTACATGGCAAGCCTTAGCGGATATCAAACTGAAAAAGTCGATGTTGCCGAAATCGAACTCAGCTTATGGCCAAGATCTTATCGATAAGATGGTGTTGTTAATTAAAGAAGAGTTACATCATTTTTATCAAGTGCTTGAAGTGATGCAGCAACATGATGTGCCTTATGAAAAAATCACCTCTAGTCGCTATGCCCGTGGTTTGTTGCGTCATGTTAGCACTTATGAACCAGCGGCTTTGATTGATAAGCTTATTTGTGGAGCCTACATCGAAGCACGCTCTTGTGAGCGTTTTGCTACTTTAGCGCCGCATTTGCCTGCGGATATTGGTCAGTTTTATTTCTCTTTGTTGCGCTCAGAAGCGCGGCATTATCAAGATTATCTGCAACTTGCAGAGCAAATTGCTGGGCAGGATATCAGTGCGCGCGTAGCCTTTTTTGGTGAGAAGGAAGCCGAGTTAATTTTATCAGCCGATAACGACTTTAAATTTCATAGTGGTAGCCCAGTGCCTGAGCTTATGGCGCAAGCGGGTTAAAGACCAGTTGCCAGTGATCGGCGTTTACCTTGAGATAACTGCTTTGACTATACCAATCTCCCAGCACATAGCGCAAAGCGGGTTGGTTGTTGACGGTTAATTGATGTACCGCAGGGCGGTGTGTGTGGCCATGGATCAGATGTTGTACGTTATACTCGGCCATTATTTTAGGCACTTCCGTTGGCGTAACATCCATAATGTTGGTGCTACCCATTGTTTGATAACGTGCTTTGGCTTTAGCGCTTTTGGCGCGCGCTTTGCGGGCTAAAGCTTGCCGAATAAAAAGGGGTAATGAGAGCATCAATCGTTGCCACCAAGATTGATCCCACCAACGTCGAAACTTTTGATAAGCCACATCCATCGTGCATAAGCTATCGCCATGCATGATGAGGGTGGGGGTGCCGTAAAGATCAATTACCTGCTGTTGCGGTAATAAAATTAACCCCGCACGTTTGGCATAATGTTGTTTTAATAAAAAATCACGATTGCCATGGATAAAGTAAATCGGCGTGTGCTGACTGAGCGGTTTTAACACTTTGGCAACGGTGTCGAGTAACTGTTCAGGATTATCGTCACCAATCCAGACTTCAAACAGATCGCCTAAAATATACAGTGCATCGGCCGCTGGCGCTTGCTGCGCAATAAACTGTAAAAAGGCCTGAGTAATATCAGGCCTTTCTGCTGATAAATGCAAATCTGCAATAAACAGCGTGTGTGACATGGTTTAGTCGTTCAGCTCAGCACGTTCAATCACTACTGGCTCAACCGGTACATCGCTGTGACCAGCGTTACGCCCCGTGCGTACCGCTTTGATTTTTTCAACCACGTCCATACCTTCAACCACTTCACCAAATACACAGTAACCCCAGCCTTGAGCGTTTTCAGCACTGAAGTTTAAGAAGCTATTATCAGCAACGTTGATAAAAAACTGTGAGGTGGCAGAATGCGGATCGCTGGTGCGCGCCATAGCGATGGTGCCTTTGCTGTTCGCGACGCGGTTGTTAGCCTCGTTTTTAATGGTTTCTTTTGTCTCTTTTTGCTGCATATCTGCAGTGAAACCACCGCCTTGGATCATAAAGCCGTCAATCACCCGGTGAAAAATAGTGTTGTCAAAAAAGCCATCTTTTACGTAGCTAATAAAGTTAGCCACGGTCACCGGTGCCTTGTCAGCAAAAAGATTTAATTTAATCACGCCAAAATTAGTATGTAAGCTAACCATCATTTTTTCCTTATCATTACAGATGCGCCATTCTAACGCACTGCCGTCAAATCATAAAGCAAGGATAGCGGCTAGCATCTGCCAATGCTAAACTAATCGGCGCATTTTGCTGTTAATGATTCATATTTTCTGTCAGAGGACATAATGTTACAGATATACAATACCTTAAGCCGCCAAAAAGAAGTCTTCAAACCTATCATTCCGGGGAAAGTGGCCTTGTATGTTTGTGGCATTACCATTTACGACCACTGCCATGTAGGGCATGCCCGCACTTACGTTGCTTTTGATGTCATTAATCGCTACTTACGTTTTAGCGGTTATGACGTGACCTATGTGCGAAATATCACTGATGTTGACGACAAAATTATTAAGCGCGCAGCAGAAAACAACGAAAGTTGCGATGCTTTAACCGCACGCTTCACCGCGGCAATGCATGCCGACTTTGCAGCTTTAGGGCTATTACCCGCCGATATTGAGCCAAAAGTGACCACTCACATGGCCGAGATTATTAGCCTGATCGAAACCTTAGTTGCCAAAGGTTATGCCTATGTTGCAGCGGATGGCGATGTACTGTTTGATGTCAGTAAATATGCCGAATATGGTGCGTTAAGCCAACAAAACCTGGATATGTTACAAGCCGGTTCTCGGGTAGAAGTGGCGCAAAATAAAGATGATCCATTAGACTTTGTGTTATGGAAAGGCACCAAGCAGGGTGAGCCATTCTGGGCTTCACCTTGGGGCAATGGTCGGCCCGGTTGGCATATTGAATGTTCTGCCATGAGCGCTAAGCATTTGGGCGAACATTTCGATATTCATGGTGGCGGTTCAGACTTACAGTTTCCTCACCATGAAAATGAGATCGCACAATCTACCTGTGCCCATGGCCAAAAGTACGTCAATACCTGGATTCATACTGGTATGGTGCAAGTTGATAAAGAAAAAATGTCGAAATCACTTGGCAATTTTTTCACGGTAAAAGACGTATTAGCTGAATATAATGCAGAAGCGGTACGTTATTTCCTTCTGTCTAGCCATTACCGTAGCCAATTAAATTACTCTAAAGAAAACTTAGAGCAAGCACATGCCGCGCTAGGACGACTTTACACTGCGCTGCGAACAGTAACGCCAAGCCATAGCATTGATTTGGCCAGCCCGTATATTGTGCGTTTTAAAGCCGCGATGGATGATGACTTCAATACGCCTGAAGCTTTGCCGGTATTGTTTGAATTAGCGCGTGAGGTGAATCGCTTTAAAGAGGCTGAGCCAGCAAAAGCCGCAGAGCTAGCGGGTTTGCTGACACTTTTAGCGGGCGTACTGGGCTTGCTGCAGGGCGATGCCGAAACCTTTTTACAAAGTGGCGCATCAGATAGTGATGTGGCAGAAATTGAAGCGTTAATTGCCAAGCGCAATGCGGCTCGTGCCGCTAAAGATTGGGCCGCGGCTGACGCGGCTCGCGCTGAATTAACCGCTAAAGGCATTATTGTTGAAGATAAAAATGGCGTGACCAGTTGGCGTAAGGCTTAAAACGGTCATTGCATAATAAAAAAACCGCCGATGGCGGTTTTTTTATGGCAACTGTAGCGGTTATTTACTGTCGTGGTATAGCTCACACGCTTCTAGCGTGTTTTCAATTAAACTGGCCACAGTCATTGGGCCAACACCACCAGGGACAGGAGTAATATAGCGAGCCAATTTAACCGCTTTAGCATATTCGACATCACCGACCAGTTTGCCACTGTCTAAGCGATTGATCCCGACATCAACGACCAGAGCACCGGGCTTGATCCAATCACCAGGAATAAACTCTGGCCGACCTACGGCGACAACCAATAAATCCGCACGACGCACTTGCTCTTCTAAATTACGGGTAAATTTATGGCAGACTGTTGTTGTACAACCGGCGAGGAGTAATTCCAGAGCCATAGGGCGACCGACTATATTAGATGCACCCACGACCACCGCATCCATACCTTTAACGTTTACGCCGGTACTTTGCAGTAACGTCATAATACCCTTAGGGGTGCAAGGGCGTAAGGCTGGCATACGCTGCGCTAAGCGGCCGATATTATAGGGATGAAAACCATCGACATCTTTGTGCGGGTGAATATGTTCTAAAATAGCCGAAGCGTCTAACCCTGCCGGCAAGGGTAGTTGTACTAAAATACCATCGATGCTGTTGTCATTATTTAACGTATCGATAAGCTCCAACAATTGTTGTTGCTTGGTTTCAGCCGGAAGATCGTAAGATACTGAATGAAAGCCTACTTCTTCGCAGGCTTTACGTTTGCTGCCAACATACACTTGTGAGGCTGCATCAAGCCCAACTAATACAACGGCAAGTCCGGGAGCTCGTTTTCCGGCTGCTACGCGAGCGCGCACCTGAGCGGCGACTTTGTCTTTTGTTGCGTTAGCAACGGCTTTGCCATCTATTATTTGTGCTGTCATGCCTGCTGATTTCCTAGGAACTAAAAAGAACAATATTTTCGCACAGCTGCCAAAAGAACGCTATCATCGTCCGTTGCAAACATGAATAACCGCCAGTGCGGGTCAATTAGGTTCAAATAATAGCCAATCAGCGTAAATACCTAAAAAAAGGTTTGACGGTGTGCATGGCGGGCGTTAATATTCCGCCCCGTTGCAGCGATGTAACGTTGTCGGTGATTGGCGCAGTTTGGTAGCGCACTTGGTTTGGGTCCAAGGGGTCGCAGGTTCAAATCCTGCATCACCGACCAATCTTAATTCAAAAAATTAAGAGAGTCCCAGATAGGCGTTTGACATGTGCGCCCGTAGCTCAGCTGGATAGAGCAACGGCCTTCTAAGCCGTGGGTCATAGGTTCGAGTCCTATCGGGCGCGCCATTTGGTGCAAAGTTTCAAATTGTGGTGGTTGTAGCTCAGTTGGTAGAGCCCCGGATTGTGATTCCGGTTGTCGTGGGTTCGAACCCCATCATCCACCCCATCCCCTTTGTCGGTGATTGGCGCAGTTTGGTAGCGCACTTGGTTTGGGTCCAAGGGGTCGCAGGTTCAAATCCTGCATCACCGACCATTCTCCCTGAGTCTTAAATTTCCTATATAAAAATCTCATATCAT
>NZ_JAPJEA010000001.1:396556-673592 GCF_030737935.1 Alishewanella sp. SMS8 | reverse complement strand
CATAATTTCTGATGCACAGTTTTGAGTTCATTCATGCAGTCGCAAGTTAAAATCTTGCATCACCGACCATTCTCCCTGAGTCTTAAATTTCCTATATAAAAATCTCATATCATCATAATTTCTGATGCACAGTTTTGAGTTCATTCATGCAGTCGCAAGTTAAAATCTTGCATCACCGACCATTCTCCCTAAGTCTTAAAATTCACGTATCATAATCTCTTATTACAATAATCTTTGATGCACAGTTTTGTGTTCATTCATGCAGTCGCAGGTTCAGCTCCGGTTCCATCGACCATTTTTATTTGTTACGCAACTTCCTTAAAAAAATTCTCTCTTTATGTCTCCAACCGGTCAGATTTTGACCATGCAAATGCGAGTTAAACACATGTCGTATCCGCAAAACTTCTTTATATAAAACAAATGCTTTAATTAATATGCCAACACCTCGCGCATCTCATTTAACGAGGGTTGTGTTCATGCTTGCAATGGTAATTGACATTTGCTGGACAGTTTTACTGCTCTCACTGAGCCCTAGTGAACAGGTGGCCATTTGGATTAGTGACAGGGCGTTATAACCACTATTCATCAGAATAATAGTAGTTTTTTATTTTTGTGATAATGGGGGGCGTTTTTGCAGAAAAAGTGAGCCGCGTGGATCTGTAATTTTGTTACAGTTATCAGGGGCTTCCTTTACATATTCTAGGTTTGAAAATACCGATGTTTTTTTCTAAATTAATGATAATTATCACTTATTTTTACTCCGTTAACTGTGGTTTTAAGTGTTGTACGCGTGGTGTTGGGTGGTAGGGCTAGGCTGTTTTTGTTAAACTATGCACCGATTTACATAACGGAGGAATTATGCTTAACCCATCCTGGCGTAGGGTTGTACTGAAAGTCGGCAGTGCCCTAATCGCGCCGGACAATGAAGGATGCAGCGAAAAGTATTTGCGTCCTATTGCCGAATTTATCCGCGAATGTCGCGCACTCGGTCGTGAAGTGATTTTAGTCTCTTCAGGCAGTGTAGCGGCTGGTCGACACCATTTTAATTTCCAGCATTATCGTGTGCCCATGGCTTTAAAACGCGCCATGGCTGCAGTAGGTCAAAATGAGATGATGAATTTCTGGAGCCGTTGTTTCGATTTTCCTTGTGCTCAGGTATTACTGACGCACGGTGATTTAAGCGATCGGGTACGCCACGTTAACGTGCAAAATACTATGCGCCGACTGCTCGATCATGGTGTATTGCCTATCGTTAACGAAAACGACACTATTGCCACCGAAGAATTAAAAGTAGGCGATAATGATAATTTAGCGGCAATGGTTGCAACGGTAACGCAGGCTGATGCCTTGATTATCTGTTCAGATGTCGATGGTTTGTATACTGCAGATCCAAACAAAGATCCGAAAGCGACCTTAATCCCTACTGTCAAAAAAATTGATCAACGCATTTATGACTTAGCCGGTGGTGCCACTTCATCAGTGGGTACGGGAGGGATGCGTACTAAAATTGAAGCAGCAGAAAAAGCCACCACACAGGGTGTTGATACCGTGATTTTAGACGGGCATCAGGCTGACAGTTTTCAGTGTCTTTTAGCGGGCAAGAATCCGGGCACCATATTTTATGCTCAAAAAAATCCGTTACCGGCTAAAAAACATTGGGTTAGACATACCTTACGTGCCAAAGGCGAAATTTGGGTTGATAGCGGTTGTATCGATGCGCTACGTGATAACGGTGCTTCTTTACTCAGCAGTGGTATTGTTGAAGTAAAAGGCGAGTTTGAATCAGGTGATGCGGTGATCGTTCGTTGCTCTAACGGCAAGCGCTCTATTGCTAAAGGCGTAACACGCTTTAGTGCGAGTGAACTGTTTTCGATTAAAGGACAAAAAACCCAGCATATTGCCGATTATTTAGGTTATTGTCCCAACGGTAGTAACGCCGTGATCCATCGCAGTGAAATGATGTTACTGGAGAAAATATGAGTAATGATGTTGCAGCTAAGCTTGCTGCAGAAGCCGCAGTGGCGGCAAAAGCGGTAGCGGTATTAAGCACCGAGCAAAAAAATATCGTATTGCAGTCGTTTGCCGATAAGATTCGTCAAGCCACGCCAACTATTTTAGCCGAAAACCGTGCCGAAGTAGCAGAGGCGACGGCCAATGGCACGGCCGCGGCCATGGTTGATCGTTTAACGTTAACGGCTGAGCGCATTGAAGCGATGGCCAGTGCCATTGAGCAAATTATCCAGCTGCCCGATCCGGTGGGGTTAACCCGCCAAATTGAGCAACGGCCTAACGGCATCAATATTGCCAAGCGTCGCATTCCGCTTGGCGTAATTTGCATGATCTATGAAGCGCGCCCAAATGTCACGGCTGATGCCGGTGCTTTGTGTTTCAAATCGGGTAATGCCGTGATTTTACGTTGTGGTCGGGAAGCGATTAAAACGAGCTTAGCAATTGCCGCTGCTATGCGTCAGGCATTAGCTGAGTATAATCTGCCTGATGCGGTGATTAGTATTGTGCCCGATCCTGATCGTAATTTATTACTAGCACTGTTAAAGCAGGATGATTACATCGATTTAGTGATCCCACGGGGTGGCGAAGGCTTAATTCGTTTTGTAACTGAGCATAGCCGTATCCCGGTGATCCAGCACTTTAAAGGTGTTTGCCATTTATTTGTGGATGCCAGCGCAAAACCCGAGATGGCCCTTAACTTATTAATTAACGGTAAAGTGCAACGTCCTGGTGTGTGTAACGCCTTAGAAGGCCTACTCGTACATCAATCGATTGCTGATAGTTTTTTACCTAAAGTTGCCGCGGCCTTAGCCGAAAATCACGTTAAGGTGCATGCTTGTGCACAAAGCTTACCGTATTTTAGTGGTGCCTCAGTTATTGCGGAAGATGAATTTGGCCAAGAATACCTTGCGCCGGAAATTGCCGTGCGGGTGGTTGCAGATTTTGACGGTGCCATTGCCCATATTGATCGTTTTGGCAGCCAACATACCGAAGTGATTTGTACAGAAGATCAAGCTAATGCTGACCGTTTTATTGCTACCGTCGATACTGCGGTGGTCATGCATAACGCCTCCTCACGTTTTTCAGATGGTGGCGAGTTAGGTTTAGGTGCAGAAATCGGTATTTCTACCAGTAAGTTACATGCTTATGGGCCAATGGGGCTTGAAGCATTAACCACCGAAAAGTATGTGGTTACCGGCGTTGGGCAAACCCGCGTTTAAAAGAACACGACGAAGTTATTACAGGCTTTATCTTTGATAAAAGCCTGTTTTTTTGTCTTGAAAAAGCATCGTATCTAAAGGCTCGACTAGCGGGTTATAGCTCGCTATAATGCCGCGTTAATTTTATAACAGGTCAGGTTCATCTTGAGTTTGTCGACACCCGGCCATCACAGTAAGGCGTATCAGAGCCGCCTGACATTGAATTTGAGGTAAAGAGATGCAAGTTTCTGTTGAAACCACCCAAGGTTTAGAGCGCCGTTTAAATATCGTCGTGCCAGCTGCCAGTATTGATTCAGAAGTGAAGAGCCGTTTACGCGAATTAGCTAAACGTCAGCGTATCGATGGTTTCCGTCCGGGCAAAGCCCCCGTTTCTATTATTCAGAAACGTTTCGGTTCTGCTGTGCTGCAAGAAGTCGCTTCTGAGCAAATGCAACGTTCATTCTACGAAGCTATTGTAGAAAACAAATTAACGCCAGCCGGTGCGCCACAGTTTGCACCTAGCGCCTTAGAAAGCGGCAAAGATTTAGCATTTACGGCTATTTTTGAAGTGTATCCAGAAATCACGGTAGCGGCTTTAGATAAAGTAGAAGTCACTAAGCCTACTGTTGAAATCACCGAGGCGGATTTGTCTAACATGTTAGACACTTTACGCAAGCAACACGCGAAATGGGAAGACAAAGCAGACGCTGCGGCTACTGGCGATCGCGTCACCATGGATTTCGTGGGTTCAATTGACGGCGAAGAATTCGAAGGCGGTAAAGCGACTGATTTCGTTTTAGAATTAGGCCAAGGCCGCATGATCCCAGGCTTTGAAGAAGGCGTTATTGGTAAAGCCGCTGGTGAAGAAACCACGTTAGAAGTGACTTTCCCAGCAGATTACCACGCTGAAAACCTGAAAGGTAAAGCCGCAAGCTTTGCTGTTACCGTGAAGAAAGTTGAAGGCCAGGTGTTACCTGAGCTGAATGATGAATTCGCCACTTTATTCGGTTTAGCCGATGCGTCTGTTGATGCATTAAAAGCTGAAGTAAAGAAAAACATGGAACGCGAACTGAAGCAATCCATCAAAGGCAAAGTAAAAGATCAAGTGATCAAAGGCCTGCTAGCAAACAACGAAGTTGAAGTGCCTAAGTCTCTGATCGCCAGCGAAGTTGATGTATTGCGTCAACAAGCATTACAGCGTTTTGGTCAAAACATGGATCCAAAACAGTTGCCAGAATTACCGGCGTCATTGTTTGAAGAACAAGCAAAAGACCGCGTAAAAGTAGGCCTGTTATTAGGTGAAATTATCAAGACTAATCAACTGAAAGTGGATGAAGCTAAAGTTCAAGAGCTGATCGACAACGTGGCCTCGGCCTATGAAGATCCAGCAGAAGTGGTACAGTACTACACCACTAACAAAGAGCTGATGCAAAGCATGCGTAATGTTGCGTTAGAAGAGCAAGCAATCGAAGTTGTCTTAGCTGCGGCTAAGGTGACTGAGCAAGCTGCCGCTTTTGACGAGATTATGAACCCAAAGTCCGCTAACTAAGATTGACTTCTTAGCGTGTGGCGGTTTTAATGGCTCGAACACGTGTTCGGGCCATTTTATTTTTAGGCACCGTCTTTTCGCCAGTATTACCCAGCTACAGCAGAGGGATCCCAGATTATGCCAATGTCTCGTGACATGAATGACATCGTAAATGCCTTAGTACCTATCGTTATCGAGCAAACGGCTAAAGGCGAACGTTCTTTTGATATTTATTCCCGCTTGCTGAAAGAACGGGTTATATTCTTAACTGGTCAGGTCGAAGACCATATGGCTAACCTGATTGTGGCACAGCTATTGTTTCTCGAATCAGAAAACCCAGAAAAAGACATTTATATTTATATTAATTCACCTGGTGGTTCAGTCACAGCCGGTTTATCGATTTACGATACCATGCGTTATATTAAACCCGATATCGCAACCGTTTGTGTTGGCCAAGCCGCCAGTATGGGCGCGTTCTTGTTATCCGGTGGTACCAAGGGTAAACGTTATTGCTTACCTAATGCCCGCGTGATGATTCACCAACCATTAGGGGGCTTCCAAGGCCAAGCGACAGATTTTGAGATCCATGCCAAGGAAATCCTGTATATTAAAGAGAAACTCAATCGCTTGATGGCTGAGCACAGTGGTAAGAGTTATGAGCAAGTATGTAAGGATACTGAACGCGACAACTTCTTAAGTGCGCAGCAAGCCTTGGAATATGGCTTAGTCGACTCCATATTGACCAATAGAGAAGCTAAATAATTGGATTATGCGGGCAGTATGTGCCCGCTGATTGGAAAAAGAGGTAGTTACATGTCTGATCACCGCACTGACGGCGACAAGAGCGGCAAATTACTGTATTGCTCTTTTTGTGGCAAATCACAGCATGAAGTGCGTAAGTTGATCGCAGGGCCACAAGTCTATATTTGTGATGAATGCGTTGACCTATGCAACGATATCATTCGCGAAGAAATCAAAGATATTTCACCTAAACGCGACGGTGAAAAATTACCGACGCCTCGTGAAATTCGGCAACACTTAGACGATTACGTTATCGGTCAAGAACATGCGAAAAAAGTGTTAGCGGTAGCGGTATACAACCATTACAAACGCTTACGTAGCTCGCAGCACAAACAAGACGTTGAATTGGGTAAAAGCAATATCTTGTTAATCGGTCCAACCGGTTGTGGTAAAACATTACTGGCTGAAACGTTAGCGCGTTTACTCGATGTACCGTTTACTATGGCTGATGCCACCACCTTAACCGAAGCCGGTTATGTCGGTGAAGATGTCGAAAATATCATTCAAAAACTACTGCAAAAATGTGATTACGACGTTGAGAAAGCCCAGCGCGGTATCGTGTATATTGATGAGATTGACAAAATATCGCGTAAGTCTGATAACCCCTCTATCACCCGTGACGTATCAGGTGAAGGGGTGCAGCAAGCCTTACTGAAACTGATTGAAGGTACTGTTGCTTCTGTGCCTCCACAAGGCGGGCGTAAACATCCACAACAAGAATTCTTACAGGTAGATACCTCTAAGATCTTATTTATCTGTGGTGGTGCTTTTGCCGGTTTAGATAAAGTAATTGAACAGCGTAGCGCCAAAGGTGCGGGTATTGGTTTCGGTGCTGAAGTAAAAAGCAAAGAAAGCAGTCGTAGCTTGAGCGAATCCTTCCGTGATGTTGAACCTGAAGATTTGGTGAAATATGGCCTGATCCCAGAGTTTATCGGGCGTTTACCCGTTGTTGCAACATTAACGGAATTGGATCTTGACGCTTTAGTGCAAATTTTAAGTCAACCGAAAAATGCACTAAGCAAGCAATTTGCGGCATTATTCGAAATGGAAAACGTTGAATTAGAGTTCCGTGACGATGCCTTAAAAGCTATTGCTCAAAAAGCGATGGAACGCAAAACCGGTGCGCGTGGTTTACGTTCTATAGTGGAAGGTGTTCTGCTTGATACCATGTATGAGTTGCCCTCTATGCAAGATGTGGCAAAAGTGGTCATTGATGAAACAGTGATCCGAGGTGAGAGTCAGCCCATACTAATCTATGAGAACAACGAACCGGCGGTTGCTGAATCACACTAAATAAAAAAGGAGCTGCAAAGCTCCTTTTTTATCAGATGAATTGAAGTTTGTAGATCCGTCCCCATATACTATTTATTGTCGCCTGCAGTAATTTAATTCGAGAGTAAATCAATGACCACAGAACATTCAGAACGTTTGCACATGCCGGTACTGGCGTTGCGGGACGTTGTTGTTTATCCGCACATGGTAATCCCACTTTTTGTCGGCCGGGCGAAATCCATTAAATGTTTAGATGCTGCTATGGAAAACGATAAGCAGATTTTCTTGGTGGCACAAAAAGACGCCGCTTTGGACGATCCAGCTGAAAGTGATTTGTATCGCATCGGTACCATTGCCACTATTTTACAATTGCTAAAATTGCCTGATGGCACTGTAAAGGTGTTAGTTGAAGGCGGCAAACGTGCGCAATTAGCTGAATTTACTGAAACAACAGAAAGCTTCGCCGCTTTTATTGATCCTGTAGTAACACAAGACATCGATAGCCGCGAGCAAGAAGTGTTTTTACGCTCGGCCATTAATCAGTTTGAAGGTTATATCAAACTGAATAAAAAGATCCCGCCAGAAGTGCTGACCGCCTTAAGCGGTATTGATGATGCGGCCCGTTTGGCTGACACCATGGCGGCGCATATGCCACTAAAAGTGGATGATAAGCAAAAAGTCTTAGAGCTGACCAATGTTACAGAGCGCATCGAGTATTTGATGGCGATGATGGAAAGTGAAATCGACATTTTGCAAGTTGAACGGCGTATTCGTAGCCGGGTAAAAAAGCAAATGGAGAAAAGCCAGCGCGAGTATTACCTGAACGAGCAAATGAAAGCGATCCAACGCGAATTGGGTGAGCTAGAAGATGCGCCGGATGAATTTGAAGCGTTAGCGAAAAAAATTACTGAAGCGAAAATGCCCGCTGAAGCCGAAACCAAAGCCAAAGCCGAACTGCAAAAGCTGAAGATGATGTCACCGATGTCAGCCGAAGCGACGGTGGTGCGCAGCTATATTGAATGGTTAACGCAGGTGCCGTGGCAAGCGCGGTCTAAAGTGAAGAAAAACTTAGCGATTGCTGAGCAAATTCTCAATGCTGACCATTATGGTTTAGATAAGGTTAAAGAGCGCATCATTGAGTATTTGGCGGTGCAACAGCGCGTGAATAAACTCAAAGGCCCGATCTTATGTCTGGTTGGCCCGCCGGGTGTGGGTAAAACCTCGTTGGGGCAATCCGTGGCAAAAGCTACTGGTCGTAAGTACGTTCGTATGGCACTTGGCGGCGTGCGTGATGAAGCCGAGATCCGGGGACACCGAAGAACCTATATCGGCTCAATGCCAGGCAAAATCATTCAGAAAATGGCAAAAGTGGGTGTCCGTAACCCATTATTCCTATTGGATGAAATTGACAAGATGGCTTCGGATTTCCGGGGCGATCCCGCTGCGGCGTTACTAGAGGTATTAGATCCTGAACAAAATGCTGCTTTTAGTGATCACTACCTAGAAGTGGATTATGACTTGTCAGATGTCATGTTCTTTGCAACCTCGAATAGCTTAAACATTCCAGCCGCGTTATTAGATCGGATGGAAGTGATTCGCTTATCGGGTTATACCGAAGACGAAAAACTAAACATTGCTCGTCAGCATTTAATCACTAAACAAATTAGCCGCAATGGTTTAAAACCCACTGAAGTGGTGATTGAGGATAGTGCAGTCATTGGCATAATTCGTTATTACACCCGTGAGGCGGGCGTGCGTAGTTTAGAGCGCGAATTATCAAAGTTATGTCGCAAAGCGGTAAAACAAATTCTTTTAAACAAAGATTTGAAAACCGTGGTGATTAACGATGCTAATTTGGAAGAGTTTCTTGGTGTGCATCGCTTTGATTACGGTAAAGCAGAAGACAGCAACCGTATTGGTCAAGTTACTGGTTTAGCTTGGACTGAAGTCGGTGGCGATTTATTAACGATTGAAGCGGCAGCTGTGGTCGGTAAAGGTAAATTAACCTACACCGGTTCACTTGGTGACGTGATGAAAGAATCTATTCAAGCGGCAATGACGGTGGTACGTAGCCGTGCAGAAGCGCTGCGGATAAACGAAGACTTTTATGAGAAACGCGACATTCACGTTCACGTGCCCGAAGGAGCGACGCCTAAAGATGGCCCCAGTGCCGGTATTGCCATGGTCACGGCGCTAGTGTCGGGTTTAACCGGTAATCCGGTGCGGGCAGATGTCGCGATGACGGGCGAGATCACCTTGCGCGGTGAAGTATTACCCATTGGTGGCTTGAAAGAGAAACTGTTGGCTGCGCACCGTGGTGGTATTAAACGGGTATTAATTCCGCATGATAACATTCGTGATCTAAAAGAAATCCCAGAAAATGTTAAAGGTGCCTTAGAAATTAAGCCGGTGAAATGGATTGAAGAAGTGCTAGAACTGGCCTTACAAGAGCCAATTGCTCGTGTTACGCCGGTTAATTCACCAAAAACAGCTGCAAAAAGCAAAAAAACCGAAAAAAATCCGGTTTAGGGGCTTTTTATTATCGTAGGCTGTGCTAAGTTATGGTCAGTTTCGGCCAAGCCCTTG
Source organism: Alishewanella sp. SMS8 (assembly GCF_030737935.1). Lineage (NCBI taxonomy): Bacteria > Pseudomonadati > Pseudomonadota > Gammaproteobacteria > Alteromonadales > Alteromonadaceae > Alishewanella > Alishewanella sp. SMS8. The sequence goes on along the minus strand of NZ_JAPJEA010000001.1, from coordinate 664,196 downwards.
TGTAGCAAGGGCTGCGGTCAAAGCCAAAATTATTAGTTTTCTCGTTTCTGCTGCTTGCAAGCAAAGTCGTTGCTTGTTATAACAAGCGGGCAACTTTTAAAAACTAATAGCTTGACGTTGTAGAAAATAATAACAATTGAAGGGGATGATATTGTGAACAAGTCTCAACTTATCGACAAAATTGCTGCGAATGCAGACATTTCTAAGGCCGCAGCAGGTCGTGCTTTAGACGCGTTCATCGACGCGGTTACCGAAGCTCTTAAGGAAGGTGATTCTGTAGCTTTAGTTGGTTTTGGCACTTACACTGTACGCGAGCGTGCTGCCCGTACTGGCCGTAACCCACAAACTGGTGCTACTATTCAAATCGCTTCTGCGAAGATTCCTTCATTTAAGCCAGGTAAAGCGTTAAAAGACGCAGTAAACTAACAGTATTCTGCCCGGCGCGCCGGGGAGGGTCCTTAAGCCCGCAGACAATGCCAAGGCTTCTATAAAAAAGGCGCATCTGTTAAGATGCGCTTTTTTTTTAGCACAAACTTTTGTGTCACCGATAACAGAGAAAGAGCAAAGATGTTAGAACGAATCAGAGAAGGCTCGCAAGGATTGACCGCCAAAATCATTTTGGGCTTGGTTATCCTGACATTCGCCCTTGCCGGCGTTGGTAATTACCTAAGTACGCCAAGTGATGCAGTTGTTGCCGTGGTTAATGGTGATGACATTAGTCAGGTGCAGTATGAGCAAGCATTACAAAATGAACGTGCTCGTATGCAACAGCAGTTTGGTGAAATGTACGATATGTTAGCTGCCGATCCAGCGTATATGGCTAACTTTCGTAATGAAGTGTTAGAACGTCTAATTGATGAAACTTTACAAAAGCAATTTGCTCGTAAGTTGGGTTTACGGGTAGGTGATGAACAAGTACGTGAAACCGTTACTGGCCTACCAGAATTCCAAGTTGATGGCGTGTTTAATCAAGACCGTTTTATTGCGTTATTACGCCAAGCCGGTTATCAACCTGCTGACTTCCGCGAAATGGTTCGGGAAGGTTTAGCCACGACCCAACTAATGCAAGGTTTAGTGGGCAGTGAGTTTGGTTTACCTGCCGAAATTAATTTATTGCTGTCGTTACAACAGCAAACACGTGACATTCGATATTTCACGGTGACTGCTGAACGTTTTGCAGAGCAAGTTAGTATCAGTGACGATATGCTGCAAGAGTACTATCAGCAAAATATCAGCCGTTTTATGACACCTGAGCAAATCTCTGCTGAGTATGTAGAATTGTCAGCGGCCAAGTTAGCGGAAGACATCGAAGTGACTGAGCAGCAAGTGGCTGATTACTATCAAGCTAACGCTGCACGCTATGGCACCGAAGAAAAGCGTGAATTTGCCCACATTATGCTGGAAAGCGAAAGTGAAGATGCTGCTATTGCTGCGCAAGCTACTGCCTTATTAGCGGAATTACAACAAGGTGCAGATTTTGCTGAGTTAGCAAAAGCCCGCTCTGCCGATACCTTTTCTGCCGAAAATGGCGGTAATTTAGGTGAGTTGGTGGCCGGTCAAATGGACCCTGTGTTCGAAGAAGCCGCTTTTGCGCTAACAGAACTAGGCCAATTATCTGGCGTAGTGAAAAGTGAATATGGTTATCATATTATCAAGTTAGCCACGCTTGAGCCGGCAGTGACTAAACCTTTAGCTGAGGTTGCTGCAGAAATTGCGACAACGTTAAAAGCGGAGCAAGCCACGGCCTTATTTTATGATCTGCAACAGCGTTTAGCACAAGTCTCGTTTGAACAGCCCGACAACTTAGAAGAAGCCGCTGATGTGATTGGCTTACAAGTTAAAAGTACTGGCTTATTTGAACGCGCTAATGCGGCAGAGCCCTTATCACAACCGGCTATTTTGAATCGGTTATTTGATTTGAACTTCATTGCCGAAGGCTTAAACAGCGATGTGATAGAAATTGCTCGGGAGCATGTTGTGGTGATGCGTGTTAAGGAGCATGTACCTGCACGTACCTTAGGTTTAAATGAAGTGCGCGCTGAAGTACAAAACGCAGTACAACAAGCTGAAATGGCCAAACAAGCTGCTGCCTATGCTGCAGAGCTCGTCGCCGCAGGTGGCGATTTAGCCGTGATGGCCAGTAAAGCAGAAGCGAGCATCGTTGCTAGTGCTGCCACGCCGCGTTTTGGTGGTAGTTTAGAAACAGAGATACGCAGTAAAGCGTTTGCTATGCCAAGACCTATTAACGATCAAGTCAGTATTGACTCGGTGCAGTTAAGTAACGGTGATGTGGTATTAGTGGCTGTCGATGCGGTTACCCCTGCCAATATTAGCAGTGTGCCAGATACCAGCCAGTTAGAAGCGATTGCACGTCAGCAAGCAGAGCTGCATTATCAAGCGCTGATTGCCACTTTAAAAGCTGACGCTAAGATCACGCGTCAATTGCGCTCGGCTGATTTGAGTGAGCAGCTGTAAGCGCACAGAAACGGCGTTAACGCCAAAACACTGAAAAGGGAGCCAATGGGCTCCCTTTTTTATTCATTTGAGCACAGGCTGTGCTGGCGGCGTTTTTCTTGGGTGTTAACCGCTACTTTTAATTAAACGCTTGGTATAGTCATGTACGGGGTTATTGAACACCGCGGTGGTATTACCTACATCGACCATTTGTCCTTCATGTAACACCAGCATCTCATCACTAATATGACGTACCAAACGTAAGTTATTGGTAATTAATAAATACGCCAAGCCATTTTTTTGCTGTAGCTCAAGCAGCAGGTTAACAATTTGGGCGCGTAAAGAAGGATCCAATGCGGTTAAGGCTTCATCTAAGATCAGCAACTTGGGATCGAGAATTAAGGCTCGTGCCAGCGCGACCCGTTGTAATTGCCCCCCGGAGAACATGTGCGGGTAGTACTCAGCATGTTCATCCAATAAACCCAAGGTGCGAAGGGTGCTACGGATTTTTACCCGGCGTTGCTCAGTATCTAAAATGGTACTAAGGCGCAGTACGTCTTCTAACATTTGCCCAACTTTTTGTAGCGGATTAAGTGAGTGACCAGCATCTTGAAAAATAAAACGGATAACGTGGTTATACTTTTTATAGTTAGTAATATCAACTTGCTGTCCTGACAGGCGAATAATGCCGCTATCGGGTTTTTCGATGCCCACTAACAACTTAGCCAAGGTGCTTTTACCTGAACCGGTTTCCCCGATAATTGCCAAGGTTTTACCGGTATCTAAGCTAAAGCTGACATCTTGTAAGGCAATAATTTTTTTACGGTTTAGCCCACGCTGTTTAAAATAGCATTTGCTAAGCTGTTCCACCTCGAGTAAGGCACTCATGATTCATCTCGCTTTTTCAGAGGGAAGTGGCAACTGTAATAATGATTTTGTAGTCGTTCTAGCACCGGTGTTTTCACACACTCTTTGCGAGCATTTGGGCAACGAGGCCCTAAGCGACAACCAATTGGTACATGTTGTAAGGTTGGAATACTGCCCGGTAATGCATACAGAGGTGTTTTATGGGCTAGGTTACTCTGAAATTCAGGTACGCTTTTAATCAGGGCATTAGTGTAGGGATGAAACGGGTGCTTCAGAATTTGGCTAGTTTCGCCGCTTTCTACTAATTGTCCACAATACAGCACACTAATATGTTGTGTGTAACGCGCGACACTCTCCAGTTCGTGGCTGATTAACAATACCGCCATGCCTTTTAATTGGTTAAAACTGGCCAGTAAACGAAACAGCTGCGCTTGGGTCGTACTTTCTAAGGCGGTGGTAGGCTCATCGGCAATAAGTAGTTTGGGGTTTTTCGCGATGGCCATGGCAATCATTACTTTTTGACAAATCCCCTCTGATAACTGATAGGGATAGCTTTGCATAATGCTTTTATGATCGCGGATCCCCACTTTGTGCAGCAAGGCGATGGCTCTTTTGCGCCGCAAAAAAGGTTTTTGCCACCAGCTACCGGTCAGCAGGTGGCTGGGGATGGCTTCTTCAAGTTGCTCACCAATTTCGGCGGTAGGATCCAAACTGCGGCTGGGCTCTTGATAAATCATGGCGATATCTCTACCGATAATTTTCCGCCGTTGTTCAGCCGTCACCCGCAGCATATCTTGGCCCATCCAGTTAAAGCGATCGGCGGTAACTTGCCAGCGACGATTAAGTACACCAACAATTGCTTTGGCTATCAGGCTTTTGCCTGAGCCAGATTCACCCACTAAGCCTCGTGTTTCGCCTTCGCGTAAACTGAGGCTCACCCGATCGACGGCGCGGATCAGCCCTTCAGGAGTTTCTAGTTCGATAGTCAGGTTTTTAATATCCAGCAGCAACATTAGCTTTCCCGCCGTTTTTGAATAGCCACTTTTAAACCATCACCTAATAAATTAACGGATAATACTGCCGCGAAAATGAGTAAGCCGGGCACTGCCACGCTGGCTGGCGCCACGTAGATCAGATCCATAGAATCACTGATCATCGCCCCCCATTCCGCGGTAGGGGCTTGTGCCCCCAAGCCTAAAAAGCCCAGCGCTGCGATATCTAAGATCGCCGTGGATAAGGCCATGCTGCTCATGACCGTAATTTTTTCCCAGATATTTGGGATCACAACACGGGTTAACACCTGCCAGTTATTCGCACCATCTAAGCGGTAGGCGGTAACATAATCACGCTTTAACTGATCGGCAATGGCATTACGAATGCCATGCACAAATTGTGGTAAGAGCGCCAAAATAATGGCCCAAGCGGTGTTAGCTAAACCAGGGCCTAAAATCGCCACGATGATAATCGCCAGCAATAATGAGGGAATCGTCAAAATCAAATCGAGTAAGTGATTAAAGACGCTGGATTTAACACCACGGCTCATGCCGGCTAATGCGCCCAATGCCAAACCGGCCATTAAGCTGGCTAATACTGTTACTAAAGCTAAACCAAAGGTGTAGGTGGTGCCTTTGAGCATTCTCGAAAGCAGATCGCGTCCTAAGTCGTCGGTACCAAACGGGTATTGCACTAAGCCTTCTGGTGCCCAAGACGGCGGCAGTAGCAATAAATTATCGGCTTGAAAATACGGATCATGCGGGGTGATAAAGGGCGCAATAACACTGAAAAGTAAAAAACTGGCAAAGAGAGTTAACCCCACCAAAGCGCTGTGTTGCCGAGAGAACTCACGCCACAACTGTGCCAGTGGTGAGCGATTGTTTTCTTCTATGTAGAGACGAAATTTAGCCATGTTAAGACTTCCTGGCCAGTGGGTTAAACAGCGTATGCAGAATTTCAGTCAGCATATTAACAGTAATTACCAACGTGGAAATAATCATTAAACCCGATTGGATCGCGGGAAAGTTGCGCTGATAAATACTGTCTATTAACCAACGGCCGATCCCTGGCCACGAGAATATGACTTCAGTTAACATCGCTAGCGTGATGAGCGCGCTAAACTGCAAACCGATTTGCCGAATCACTGGTAACAACGCATTACGCAAGCCATGTCGATATAATACTTGTAGCCGGTTTAAGCCTTTGGCTTTGGCCGTTTTTATATAGTTTTGATCCCACACTTCAAGCATCGCATCGCGTACAAAGCGGATCATCACGGTAGTGGGGTAGGTAGCGAGGACGAAGGTGGGTAAGATTAAGTGTGTTAGCGCATCGTTGAAGGCTGCTTGTTGATAGCTAACATCAGCATACATAATATCGAGCATAATAAAGCCGGTAACGCTGGGGATTTCGTATAACACACCGATCCGACCGCCAGAGGGAAACCAGCCGAGCCCAATACAAAAAAACATAATGAGTAACAAAGCCCACCAGAAAATCGGCAAGGAATAACCAATCAATGCCAGCCCAGAGATGGTCTTGCCAAATACCCCTTGCGGTTTAATGGCGGCTAAAATACCAAAGGGCACACCCAGCACAAAGGAAAGCAGTAGGGCGTAGGCCGTTAATTCTAAGGTGGCGGGCAGTACTTGCCATATTTCTTGTAACAGCGGTTGCTGACTGGCAAAGGATAAGCCCCAATTACCCGCGATAATGCGTTCAAGAAAAGCCAAATACTGTGCCAAGTAAGATTGGTCGAGCCGATACTCACTGATCAGTAAATCGCGCTGTGTACTGTCGATATAACGCAGACCACTGAAGTTTTGTAACGGATCTCCAGGAAATAAATAACCGAGCGCAAAAGCAAAGATACTTAGACCTAACAAGACGGTGCCAAGCAAAAACAAGCGACGTAATAAAAAAACAATCATGGTAGCACCCGCCTAGCGGCAAACAGCGCTATGCCACCGTAAGGGTTAATGATAACACCTTCAACATTAGCATTAATGGCCTGAAAACGCTGCGAGTGCGCAATCGCCACTAAGGGCATTTCTGCATGTAAATGGCGTTGTGCTGCAAGATAATAAGCGCGGCGCGCTTCTTGGTTGTCAGTACTGAGCGCTTGACTCAGCAATAAATCAAAGGTCGGATCACACCACAATGCGCGATTACTTCCGCTATCGGCTGCGGCACAGCTTAGTAGCGGGCTAAAGAAATTATCAGGATCTGGGTTATCAGCGGCCCAGCCAATTAACACCGAATCATGCTCACCTTCGGATAATTTACGCCGAAAGGTGTTCCACTCATAACTCACTATATTGGCGGTTACGCCAATATTAGCCAGATCGGCTTGGATCAGTTCCGCCATTTTTAACGCATTGGGATTATACAAACGCTGCACCGGCATCGCCCAGATATCCATGCTAAAGCCTGCAGCTAAACCGCTTTCTGCCAACAACTCGCGTGCGCGTTGTGGATTGTATTCTGCGTCGGGGAGCTTTTGCTCAAAGGCCCACGAGGTTGGCGGTAAGATCCCCTTGGCCGCAGTGGCTTGATTAAAATATACCGCCTGTAAAATCGCGCTTTGATTAATCGCTATTGCCAACGCTTGGCGCACTTTAACTTGGTCAAATGGCGCTTTGGTGGTGTTAAAAGCCCAAAAACCCACGTTCATGCTGGTGCTTTCTTGCACTTTAACATCGGGACGTTCGCTAATCAGCGTAAGCTCCGCCAGACGCGGAAAGGCCACGATATCACATTCATGCGTCAGCAATTTTGCCATGCGTTTGGCATTATTGGGCACAATATCAAATACCAATTGTTCCATCGCCGATTGGCCACGCCAATAGTCAGTATTGCGATATAGACGTACCAGCACATCTTTTTGATATTCACGAAAGCGAAATGGTCCCGTACCAATCGGTCGACTATCTAACAAAGCCTGCTGCCCATGGGTTAAAAGGTTTGCGGCATACTCGGCAGATAAAATCGCAGCAAAGTCCGTTGCTAGGTTAGATAAAAACGAGCTGTCAGGACGAGTCAGCTCAAAGCGCACCTGATTAGGAGCTATAGCGCTAACCTGCTGTACTAAATCGGCCCAGTTAACGCTTTGAAAGTACGGATAGTTGCCGCCACCTAAAAAGTGATAAGGATGGCTGGGCTCCATTATTCGCTCAAAAGTAAAGACAACATCATCCGCGTTGAAGGGCCTACTTGGGTTAAAAAAACGGGTTTGATGAAATTTAACATCTTGGCGTAAGGTGAAGTCATAGATCAGGCCATCGGCCGAGCGTTGCCAAGACACCGCTAAGCCAGGCAGCAAGTTACCGGTCTCAGGATCGATATCCAGTAAACGATCATAAAGTTGCTGGCTGATGATATCGATAGTCGTGCCTGAGGTCACCCGCTGAGGATTAAAGTGTTCAGGGGGGCCTTCTGCGCAATAAACTAAGCCCGAGCGCACTGTTTCGGGTACTTCTTGCTGGCACCCGACGAGCCAAACAACACTGACCAGCACCACGATTAATCGATTTTTCATGCTTGTTGGCTATCCAGCAGCTGATATTTTTTCATATAACCTCTTAACTGATGATAAGTCAGTCCTAGCATCTCTGCTGTTTTTTTCTGATTATACTGGCTTGCCGCTAGCGCTTGCTTGATTAAATTGATTTCAAAATCTTGCGACAGGATTTTAAAATCTAAAGGTTGGCTGAAGTCATGTTCGGTGGCAGAAGGCGGCGCAGGCGAAAAAGGCGTGGGGTTAGCAAGCTCAGTTGTTTTATCAACAACGGCTGGCGCTTTCGCGATATGGCGGGTCTTGGTCCGTTTTTGTGGGCGAAACGCCGATTCAAAAGGATCAAGTTGGATCTCATGTACCGGCACATAAGCATTATTATTGCGATATACCGCGCGCTCAACCACGTTTTTTAATTCGCGGACATTACCCGGCCAGTCATAATCGAGCAGGGTGCGTTTTGCACGCTCAGTAAAACCACTAAATAGCTCTAGGCCTAACTCGCGTACCATATTCATAGCAAAATGCTCGGCCAGTTGCATAATATCTTCACGGCGTTCACGCATCGGTGGCAAGGTGATCACATCAAAAGCGAGGCGGTCAAGTAAGTCGGCACGAAACTCGCCTAGCTCCGCCATTGACGGTAAATCTTCGTTGGTTGCGCAAATCAGGCGCACATCCACTCGGATCGGTCGACTGCCGCCAACACGTTCAAACTCACCGTATTCAATGACCCGCAGCAGTTTTTCTTGTACCATCGCGGGGGTATTCGCCAGTTCATCTAGAAATAAGGTACCACCACTGGCCCGTTCAAAGCGGCCTTCATGGCGTTTACTGGCACCGGTAAAAGCGCCGGCTTCATGGCCAAATAGCTCACTTTCAAGCAGGTTTTCGTTCAGTGCGGCGCAGTTAAGCGTTTGATATTGTTGATCCCAACGTTTAGATAGAAAATGTAGGCGAGCGGCAATCAGTTCTTTACCTGTACCGCGTTCACCAATGATTAAAACCGGTTTATCCAGCGGAGCCAATTGAGACACCTGGTCAAGCACGTTTAAAAAGCTGTTGGCTTGGCCGATGAGATTATCTTGCCGAAACTTTTGATTCATGGTGAGCTATTAGTTGGTTAAATTAACTAATTTATAGTGTATTTCATAACCGGTGGTAGGAACAGTTTTATTTTTATTTTAAATAAACTTGTTTATATTCATTAATTTAAAATTTATTTCCAAGTTGGCAAGGAATCTGAATAAGGTTAAGGGGTAAACACTATTTACTTAACGCAGAGGATTACATTATGGGCATTTTTTCCCGCTTTTCCGATATCGTCAACTCGAATATCAACGCACTACTGGATAAAGCTGAAGATCCAGAAAAAATGGTGCGGTTAATCATCCAAGAAATGGAAGACACCTTAGTCGAAGTGCGTTCTTCATCGGCTAAAACGATCGCTGAGAAAAAAGAATTACAGCGTGTGGTTAATCGCTTGCATGAAGAAGTGAACGATTGGCAAGCTAAAGCCGAATTAGCTTTATCAAAAGATCGCGATGATTTAGCGCGCGCCGCTTTGATTGAACGGCAAAAAGCCCAAACGCAAGCGGATGCGGTAAGCCGTGATATCGCTAATCTGGATGAACATATCAGTAAGTTGCAGGATGAAGTCTCGCAACTGCAAGAAAAACTGGCGGATGCCAAAGCACGCCAAAAAAGTATGCTGATGCGCCAGCAAACGGTGGCGAATCGTTTAGAAGTGAAGAAAACCCTAGATAGCACTAAGTTAAATGATGCGATGTATCGCTTTGAACGCTATGAGCAAAAAATTGATAACTTAGAAGCGCAGGTTGAAGCCTACGACTTAGGCAAAAAGACCTTAAAAGACGAGTTCGCTGAACTGGCGGCGCAAGATAAGATTGATCACGAATTGGCTGCTTTAAAAGCCAAGATACAGCAAGGTTCTAAAGACGCCTGATGACAGGCGTCGTTTCAAAAGGGTTAAACCATGGATTTACATGAATTAATTTTTGTGCCACTGATACTGTTTATGCTTTTTGTGGCACCGCTGTGGGTAATTATGCATTATCGCAGTAAAAATAAAATTAAGCAGGGGCTCTCGGCCAGTGAGTTAGAGCAATTAAATGAACTGGCGCACCGCGCTGAAAAAATGTCGGAGCGTATTAAAACACTAGAAGCGATTTTAGATGCAGAAAGTCCACGTTGGAGGACGCAACATGATTAAGAAAAGAGCTGAATTACTGCGCGATGATGAAAATGGCAAGATCGCGGGTGTGTGTGCCGGTATCGCTGATTACTTCGGCTGGGAAATTTGGCTGGTGCGCATTATTACCATTTCTGCCGCTTTTCTTGGCGCAGGTGGTTTAGTATTTGTACTCTATATTGCAGCTTGGGTGGTGCTTGAAAAAAAGTCACTGGCTCAACCGCCAACAGCCGGGGCAGGCAGTTCCATTTATAATGGGAAATCGGTTGAGCTTAAAACTCGAGTTTGGCAACGTGGTGAGTCGCCAAAACAGGCGTTACAGCATTTAAACCACCAGTTTAATAGCATGGAGTTGACGTTGCGTGATATGGAGCGGCATGTGACCTCAAGCCACTTTCAGTTAAATCGAGAGTTTAATAACCTCTGATGTCTTTACAGACTAAGCGAGTATTATGAGTTGGTTAGAAAGCATTCAGTATCAAAGTCAACAATGGGGCCAACGCGCACTGGATCGGCATTTGCGCCTTGGTGTGACGGGGCTCAGTGGTGCTGGAAAAACCGCATTTATTACTTCCTTAGTACATCAATTGACGCTGGGTGATCAGCCAGAACATTTGCCGTTTTTTGCTGTGGTTCAACAAGGGCGCTATTTAGGGGGGCGGCTAGCCAACAACCAACCGTTGGCTTTTCCGCGGTTTCCTTATGAACAAAACGTGCAGTATTTACAGCAACAGCCAGCAACATGGCCACCGTCTACGGCTGGTTGGAGCCAATTAAACCTCACCTTACGTTACAAATCAGCCGCGGGCTGGCGCTCGAAGATCCAACAGCGCAGTGAGTTACAGCTGGAGCTTGTCGATTACCCTGGTGAATGGTTACTTGACCTTCCAATGTTGCAGCAAGATTATCAGCAGTGGTCAAGGTTTTGTTGGACGCTGTTTGAGCAGCCACATCGTCAAGCTGAAGCACAGGTTTTTGCGGACTTGCTAGCCAATACCGATTTAAACGATGTCAGCGCATTGCAACTGCAACGTTTAACCGATGCTTATTTAAATTTATTACACACTTTTCGCGAGAATGCGGCGACGTTTTTGCATCAACCCGGTCGTTTATTAGTGCCTGGCGAATTAGCCGGCGCGCCAATGTTAAAACTCTTTCCGCTGTTACCGGCGCAATTAAAGCAGGATAGCCCGTTGTTGCAACAACTCAGCGAGCATTATCACAGCTATTGTGATTACGTGATTAAACCCTTTTATCGACAGCATTTTTCCCGCTTAGATCGTCAAGTCGTGTTAGTGGATTGCTTATCCGCACTGAATGCTGGCTTTGCCGCTATGCAAGAATTACAGCAGGCCTTAGGTTTAATTATGCAAAGCTTTCGCTATGGCCCCGCCAGTATTCTGGGCCGCTTATTTAAACCCCAGATTAATAAAGTGCTGTTTGCCGCGAGTAAGGCCGATCATGTCACACCCGAGCAACATAAAGCCCTGACGTTATTATTGCAGCAGCTTTTACAACAGCCGATTAAACATAGCCATTATGCGTCAGCAAAAAGTGAGGCCATGGCCTTAGCGGCGATTCGTGCTAGTAGCGCCGGATTTGTGCAACACGCTGGGCAAAAAAGCCCTTGTATCAGTGGTGTTGAGTTAGATAGCGGAAATAAGGTCACGCTGTTTCCAGGTGAGGTACCCGCTAAACTGCCGCATACGGCCTTATTTAACCGGCATCCTTTTCAATTTCCGGCGCTCGCGCCGTTGCAACACAGCGGACAACAACCAATGCCACATGTGCGGATGGATCACGCCTTGGAGTTTCTACTAGGAGACAAATTACAATGACGGATTTAAAGCCTGCGCAACGCTTTAGCGATGTAGCCGATGTGAATAGTCCTTTGTTACAACCGCGTGCACAGTTTAGCGAACACGCAATACAGCCAGAGCTACCAGAGCCCAGCGAGCTTGCCAGCGAGCCCGGTTCACGCCTCGTTAGCAAGTTAATCTATGTGGGTGTCGTGTTGGTACTAGTGTTGGCGATAGGGCAATGGTTAGCGTGGTGGCAACAAAGTTGGCAAGCCAGTATACCGATGGCAATACTCAGTAGCTTACTCAGTGTGGTGCTTGGTAGTGTCGTGTTGATCGTGGGTTTTAGAGAGTGGCAGTTATGGCGGCGTTTAAAGCAAAATCAGCGTTGGCAGCAACAAGCCGCAAGGATCAATGACAGCGTGCAGTTTGGAGAAGCACCAGCTTTATGCCAAGACATGTTAGCGGTTTTACCACCGAGTAGCTCGTTAACCGCAGCAACTGCGCGTTGGCAGCAAGCGCTGACGCCCGAGCACAGTGATCAAGAGCAGCTTAATTTATTTAATCAGTTGGTGCTAAGCGATGCCGATACCAAAGCGCGGCAGGTTATTTGGCGCGCCAGTACCGATAGCAGTTTGGCGGTGGCGATCAGTCCTTTTGCCTTGGCCGATATGTTATTGGTGTTATGGCGTAGCAGTCGTATGTTACGCGAATTAGCGCAGGTATATGGTGCGCCTATTGGTCAATTACGCAGTATGGCGATGTTAAAACGAACCTTTACCGCCTTATTGTGGGCGGGCGGCTCTGAGGTGGTGCTGGATATGGCGTCGGATGTGCTCAGTAGTGAGTTGACGGCGAAAATTTCAGCTCGCGCTGGACAAGGCGTGATTTCCGGTTTGTTGGTAGCCCGCATTGGCAGTTTAGCGCAGCAGCAATTACGCCCTTTACCCCTGCAAGTGAACCAAAAGGTCAGTGTGAGCGAATTAGCCAAAGTCTTAGTAGGGCGCTTTAAAGGCCAGACTGCAACTGACAATAAAAGCTGACAATCTTAACTGGTAAGATATGTTGTTGCTTCAGACAGCAAGCCGTCTGGCTTGCTTCCCTTTCTGCTGGCGCGAGTTAATGTTATTCACAAGTTAAGCCATCAGCAGACATCATTATGCATCAACCTAAAAATAAGCATTTAGAAACACTTTGTATTCACGCTGGCAAAGCTGTTGATCAGCATGGCGCGCTAAGTACGCCTTTGTATCAAACTTCAACCTTTGTATTTGATAATGCCGAGCAAGGTGCTGCGCGATTTGCAGGTGAGCAACCAGGTTATATTTACACCCGCTTAGGTAATCCCACCACCCGTGAATTAGAGTTAAAAGTGGCGGCCTTAGAAGGTATGGCTGATGCCGCGGCAACGGCAACGGGAATGGGCGCGGTGGCCGCTGCGACCATGGCATTTTTACAACAAGGTGATCACCTGATTGCTAGCCAAGCCATTTATGGTTGTAGCTTTGCACTGTTTAATCATCAATTTCGTCGCTATGGTATCGAGGTCAGTTTTGTTGATATGACCGATCATGCAGCAGTGCGAGCGGCGATCCAACCCAATACCAAGATGATGTTTTTAGAAACGCCGATTAACCCCAATTTAGTGGTGTTAGATCTGGCTTTTTTATGCGGGTTGTGTCGCGAGCACAATATGATGTCTGTCGTCGACAATACCTTTTTAACGCCGTTATTACAGCAACCTGCTCAATATGGCGCTGATATAGTCATTCACAGTGCGACCAAGTATCTCAATGGTCATGGTGATGTGGTAGCGGGGATTATTGTGTCGGATCAAGATAACATTCAACAAATCAAAATGACCACGTTAAAAGACATGGGGGCGACGATGAGCCCACATGATGCTTGGTTAATTATTCGTGGCTTAAAAACGTTATCGGTACGAATGCAGCGTCATTGTGAAAATGCCCAGCAAGTGGCTGAGTTTTTACAAGCGCATCCGGCGATCGCCGCTGTGTATTATCCGGGTCTGCCAGGACATCCAGGTTATCGCTTTATTGGTAATCAGATGAAAGCGGCCGGTGGTGTTATTGCTTTTGAATTAAAGGCCAGCTTGGAACAGAGCCGCCAAGTCATCAATCGATGTGAGCTGTTTAACATTGCGGTGAGTTTAGGTGATGCCGAATCATTAATTCAACATCCTGCGTCAATGACACACAGCCCATATACGGCAGAAGAGCGGGCCAAAGCAGGTATTAGTGATGGCCTGATCCGCGTTTCAATTGGCTTAGAGCATATCGATGATATTTTGGCCGACTTGCAACGTGCCCTGAATATTATCACTGTCGCGGTGCCACAACGCCAGAGCCACTCTCTGCCCGCTTGACGCTCACTGTAATGCCAGCTTTACGCTTGTGCATGACATTAATCGGGTGCACAGGATTAACTCCTGTCGCCCAATCATCTAGTATCTGCAGCTATTACGCTTGGCGCACCGCCCAACAATAATAATGCCGCCAAGCGATTCGGTTTAATACCGACCTTCATTAAGACAACAGGTAGTGTATGACTAAGACAAGTAAATACCAGTCACGGCAGTCGGATGATCAAGGCATTATCCACTGGAGTGCGGAAGAAAATCAGATTTGGCATGAATTAATCACTCGGCAACTCAGTGTGATCGAAGGTAAAGCTTGCGCTGAGTATATGGCTGGGTTAGAGAAATTACAGTTACCACAAGATCGCATTCCACAATTAGAGGAAGTGAGCCAAGTACTGCGCGAGTGTACCGGTTGGGAATGTGCCGAAGTACCGGCCCTGATCAGCTTTGATAAATTCTTCGAGTTGTTAGCGAACAAACGTTTTCCTGTGGCAACCTTTATTCGGAGCCGCGAGGAGTTTGATTATCTACAAGAGCCGGATATTTTTCATGAAATCTTCGGCCACTGCGCCATGCTTACCAATCCAGCCTTTGCTGAATTTACCCATACTTACGGCAAACTGGGTTTAGCAGCCAGTAAGCAAGACCGCGTTTACTTAGCTCGTCTTTATTGGTTTACCATCGAATTTGGTTTACTTAATACCGCCGATGGTCTTCGTATTTATGGCGGTGGGATTTTATCTTCACCGGGTGAAACGCAGTATGCACTGGGCTCAGATATACCCGAACGCAAAGTTTTTGATGCGGTGGATGTGCTAAGAACTCCTTATCGTATCGATATTATGCAACCCATCTACTTTATGATTAACAGCATTGATGATCTGTTCGACATCTCGCAGTTAGATATGATGCAGTTGGTTAACCAAGCTCGGGCACTCGGTTTACATGCCCCGAAATTTCCGCCAAAAGAAAAACAAGCCAGTTAGGAAGAGTTCATGACACAATTAACCACAATGAAATGTGAAGCTTGCCGCGCAGATGCCCCTAAAGTATCAGATGCGGAATTACCTGAATTAATGCGACAGTTGCCGGATTGGACGCCGATAGTGCGTAATGGCATCTTACAATTAGAGCGCGAATACAAGTTTAAAAACTTTAAGCAAGCTTGGGCCTTTCATAATAAAGTGGCCGAATTAGCTGAAGCCGAAGGTCATCATCCGGCGTTATTACTGGAATGGGGTAAATTAACGGTGACCTGGTGGTCGCACTCGATTAAAGGCCTGCATAAAAACGATTTTATTTGCGCCGCGAAAACCGACGCACTGCTGTCATGATGGCAGCTTGACGAAAAAACTGGCGCCGAGGGCGCCAGTTTTATTTTGTGCAGAATTCTTTACGAAAATAACTGGTCTGTCAGCCATTCTATACCGTATCATGCATCATCTGTTAAGCCAGAGGTGTAATAAGGCTATGCGTTTAGAAATTCTTTGTCAAAATCGGCTTGGGCTGGCGCAGGATGTGCTGAATATTCTGGTCAGTTACCAGCTTGATCTGCGCGGTATCGAGGTTGATCCTTCGTTAAACAAAATTTATGTATCTTTCCCTACTGTCGACTTTCAGCAATTCCAAGAGTTAATGGCAAAAATGCGCCGCATTAATGGCGTAGAAGACGTGAAAACGACGGCGTTTTTACCCTCTGAGCGTGAGCATAACGAATTAATGACATTATTACGTACTTTACCCGATGGTTTAATCGCCATTGATGCTAAAGCCAATGTAACGGTTATTAATGATGCGGCATTAGAAGCGCTGTCGGTTGCCCGCGAAGAGATTGCCGATCAATCGTTGCAAGGCATGGTCAAAGGTTTCAATTTTCTGCGCTGGTTAGAAGGTGATGACGTTTTGGCGCAAACCCGTCGTTTTGAAATTCATGGCAAACGCTTTATCGCCGACATTCTACCGGTACACGTGCCGGACGAAACGGGTAAAGATATCTTAGCGGGCGCGGTGATAAACCTGAAATCTGAAAGCCGCTTAGGTCAGCATATGATTGCCTTTAAAAAAGGCGATCAAGAAAGCTTTAATAGCATTCAAGCAACCAGTAATGCCATGCGCAAAGTGGTGCGTGAAGCACGACGGATGTCGCAACTCGATGCCCCTATTCTGATTATGGGTGAAACCGGCACCGGAAAAGAGTTACTGGCACGCGCTTGTCATGCCGCGGGCGGTCGTCACGGTAAACCGTTTTTAACCGTACCTTGCGCCTCAATGCCTGATAACGTCGCGGAGTCTGAATTATTTGGTTATGGCCCCAATGCTTTTGCCGGGTCGGCTGAAGGCAAAAAAGGCATTTTTGAACAAGCTAATGGTGGCACCGTTTTTCTTGATGAAGTTGGCGAGATGTCTCATCAACTACAAACGAAATTATTGCGCTTTTTACAAGATGGTAGCTTTCGTCGAGTGGGTGAGGAAAAAGAAGTTAAAGTGGATGTTAGAGTGTTGTGCACCACGCAAAAAGATTTGCCAGCGATGGTGCAAGAATCGAAGTTTCGCGAAGATTTGTTTTATCGGTTAAATGTATTGACGCTCAACCTACCGCCATTGCGGGAACGTCGTCAAGATGTGGTGCCGTTAGCAGAGTTTTTTATTGCGCGTTACGCTGCACGTTTAGGACGCAAAGCGCCGAAGTTAAGTGAAAGCTGTGGTCAATTTTTGCAGCAGTATCCTTGGCCAGGCAATGTTCGACAATTAGAAAATGCCTTATATCGTGCGGTTACCTTGTTAGATGGAAGCGAGTTAGATAAGCATCACTTACAGTTACCAAGCTATACCAATGACTTTGGTTACTTAGAGCAAGACTTTGATGGCACCTTAGATGAAGCCGTAAAACGCTTTGAAGCAAATCTTCTGCGCAAATTGTTTCCGGCCTATCCTAGCTCACGGCAATTGGCAAAAAAACTGGGGTTAAGCCATACTGCGGTGGCAAATAAATTACGTGATTATGGTATTAACCGTAAGAGTGTAAAAATATAAATACGATTTTGTATTTTTCGTTGTACATCGTTAAGGCCGTCAGCCAGTGCTGACGGCCTTTCTGTTTGAATAAGCGGAAAAACAGTGGTTTTGTATGTTTAACTGTACATTCTAGTCTCAGTGTCGTCTAAAGCTCTTCCTTAGCTTGCCCCTTTCTTTTTTCTGGCGCTCGCGCATGATGTCGGCAAAGACAAGGTAATAGGAGTTGTACAATGACTGATCATATTAATCCGCTAGGCACAGATGGTTTTGAATTCGTAGAATATACCGCTGCCGATGCTAACGGCATTCAAAAGTTAAAAGAGCTGTTTTTCGGTCTAGGTTTTACCGAAGTCGCAAAACACCGTTCAAAACAAGCTTGGCTGTATAAGCAAGGCGATATTAACTTTATTATCAATGCCGAGCCCAATTCGCAGGCTGAAGCCTTTGCACGCCAGCATGGTCCATCCGTGTGCGCCATGGCGTTTCGAGTAAAAGATGCCGCAACCGCTTTGCAACATGCTTTAGCGAATGGTGCAAAAGAATATAAAAACCAAATTGGCCCGATGGAGCTTAATATTCCCGCCGTTTACGGTATTGGTAGCAGCTTGCTGTATTTTGTTGATCGTTATGGCGCGAGCTCAGTGTACGACATCGATTTTAAATACTATGACAACTGGCAAGTTGAGATGGCCAAGCATGGTGTGGGTTTAGAAATTCTTGATCACCTCACGCACAATGTTATGCGTGGCAATATGAATTTGTGGGCCGGTTTCTATGAGAATATCGGTAACTTCCGTGAGATCCGTTATTTCGACATTGAAGGTAAACTGACGGGGCTGGTCTCCAAAGCGATGACGGCACCTTGTGGCAAAATTCGTATTCCAATCAATGAATCGTCAGATGACAAATCACAAATTGAAGAATTTATCCGTGAATACAAAGGCGAGGGTATTCAGCATATCGCGCTAACCACGGAAGATATCTATCAAACAGTTCGCACTTTACGTGAGCGCGGTATGGAATTTATGCCGACACCTGAAACCTATTACAACAAGGTAAATGAACGGGTCGAAGGCCATACTGAAGATCTCGATCAACTGCGCGATTTGCGTATTCTGATCGACGGCGCGCCGATGAAAGATGGCATCTTGCTGCAAATCTTCACTAAGACTGTGATCGGGCCAGTATTCTTTGAAATTATTCAACGTAAAGGTAATGAAGGTTTTGGTGAAGGTAACTTCAAGGCTTTATTTGAATCGATTGAAGAAGATCAGATCCAGCGCGGAGTGTTAAATAATGCGTAAATGGGCAGCCTTTCCATTAAAAGAAGGTGATATATCTCGTCAAGCGCATGCCGATTTTCCAGAGCAGGCCATTTATGAGCGTGAAGCGGGGCGCAGCGGCTTTTTTGGTCCCGCAACTCACTTCCATCATCGGCACGCACCCACGGGCTGGAGCGATTGGCAAGGCCCGTTGCGGCCACGTTTATTTGACTTTAATGCGGTGAATAGCAACAACACCGCTTCACCTTGGTCAGTACCGACCTTGTTACATAACGCCCATTGTAAATTTCGTACCTGGCGTTTAACTGACAAGATGTCGCGACTCGCTCGAAATGCCGATGGCGATGAGTTGTTGTTTATTCATGAGGGCAGTGCTGAGCTGTATTGCGATTATGGCCATTTAACATTGCGTGACGGGGATTACGTGGTGATCCCTCGTTCGACCATGTGGCGTTTAGAGCCGTCTGAGCCCATGCTCATTGTGTTAATTGAAGCAACTAACGACAGCTATCAATTGCCAGAAAAAGGCTTAGTGGGTAATCATGCGATTTTTGACCCTGCGATGCTCGATACGCCAAAAATTGATGAGGCGTTTAAAGCCCAATACAGTGAGCAGCAATGGCAGGTGGAAGTGAAACGACACAATGAAGTATCGGTCATTACCTATCCTTATAATCCGCTGGATGCCATTGGTTGGCATGGTGATTTAGCCGTGATGCGCATTAACTGGCGTGATATTCGGCCTTTAATGAGCCATCGTTATCACTTGCCACCGTCGGCACATACGACTTTTGTCGCTCAACGATTTGTGGTCTGTACCTTTGTGCCTCGGCCTATTGAAAGCGATCCTGGCGCTTTAAAAGTGCCGTTTTATCATAATAACGATGATTATGATGAAGTGCTGTTTTATCATGCGGGTGATTTCTTTAGTCGCGATAATATTGAAAAAGGTATGGTCACTTTCCATCCGGCCGGTTTTACTCATGGTCCTCATCCTAAGGCGTTTCAAGCAGGGCAAGAGTATCGGAAAAAGTTCACTGATGAAGTGGCGGTGATGCTCGATACGCGAGACGCGTTGATTGCCGGCGATGCGGCGGTGGCTACCGAAAACCCTGACTATGTTAACAGCTGGAAAGTTAAGCCTTAATTGCCTGCATAAGGATAAAAAATGAAGTTAGCAAGTTTAAAAAACCAAACACGTGATGGTCAGCTTGTAGTGGTCAGCCGTGATTTACAGCATTGTGTTGCTATTCCACAGATCGCACACACGATGCAGCAGTTATTAGATAATTGGCAACAACTAGCCAATAAAGCCGAGCAAGTTTATCAAGCGCTGAATCAAGGTAGCGTAAGTGATGCTAAGCCGTTTGAGCAGGCAGCGTGTGAATCACCGTTACCGCGCGCCTATCAATGGGCTGATGGCAGTGCTTATGTAAATCATGTTGAACTAGTGCGCAAAGCACGTAATGCTGAAATGCCAGCGAGTTTTTGGACCGATCCGTTAATGTATCAAGGTGGTTCAGATGATTTTATCGGCCCACGCGATCCTATCGTTGCGATCACCCCTGAACATGGCATCGATTTTGAAGGTGAAATCGCCGTGATTACCGACGATGTGCCGATGGGAATAAGTGCAGACGCGGCCTTAGACAAAGTGCGTTTACTGATGTTGGTGAATGATGTGTCGTTGCGTGGCTTGATACCGAATGAATTAGGCAAAGGTTTTGGCTTCTTTCAATCGAAACCCGCTTCAAGTTTTAGCCCTGTTGCCGTTACGCCTGATGAACTAGGACAGCATTGGCAAGCCGGTCGGTTGCATTTGCCCTTGTTATCCACCTATAACGGCGAAGCTTTCGGTAAACCGAATGCCGGTATCGACATGACCTTTAATTTTGGTCAATTAATTGCGCATGCGGCAGCAACACGCAACCTGGGTGCAGGTGCTATCATTGGTTCAGGTACAGTGTCTAATAAACAAGGTACTGACTATGGTACCGCCATTGCTGAAGGTGGCGTGGGCTATAGTTGTATTGCAGAAATCCGCATGATTGAGACCATTCGTGATGGTAAACCGACGACACGTTTTATGCAGTTTGGCGATACCATCCGTTTAGAAATGCTGGATCCACAAGGTCAAAGCATCTTTGGCGCTATTGATCAGCAAGTAACAGCTTCTCACTAAGCTGTTGTTGTTTGCAGGCGGGTGCGCCGCACCCGCCTATTGCTGAGGGGACAACTTAGATGAAACTATACAGTTATTGGCGTTCATCCGCGGCTTACCGTGTACGCATTGCGCTCAATCTTAAGCAGCTCAGTTTTGAGACGATTCCCGTTCATTTATTAAAAGAGGGCGGGCAGCAGCATCAACCGCCCTATCAGCGATTAAATCCAGCCGAGTTAGTTCCTGTTTTTATTGATGAGCAGGCAACACTGCATCAATCGTTAGCCATTATTGAATATTTAGAAGAGTGTTATCCGCAACATGCATTATTGCCTGACAATCCGGTTGCGCGAGCACAAGTTCGCGGCCTAGCGCTGGATATTGCTTGTGAGATGCACCCGCTGAATAATCTTCGTGTATTGCAGTACCTAACGGGTCCGCTGGCGCTATCTGAAGCGCAAAAGTTAGAATGGTTGCATCACTGGTTGCATGTTGGCTTTAAAGCCTTTGAGCAACGCTTATCATCCTGTGCTGGCGATTATTGCTATGGCGACAGTGTAAGTTTGGCAGATGTGTGTTTAGTGCCGCAAGTGTACAACGCTCTGCGCTTTAAACTCGATATGATGCATTATCCGCAGATCAATCGTATTTATCATCATTGTCAGCAATTGGCGGCATTTGCTCTTGCTGCGCCAGAACATCAAAGTGATGCGCAACTATAAATAACCTTACCTTCTCGATAGTGTTTGCTGTAAAGCGATTGCTGCAACGTTATCTTTACCGTATTGTGGTATTAACTGATGCAATGCTTCGCAAGTAAGGATTTTTCGAGGTTGGATTATTCAGAATGAGCAACGATGATATGTTCCAGTGGTGGCGACAAGCGCCGTTTGGGTGTGCTTTATATCAAGAAACCGCGACGCATCCAGAGCAATGGGTATTTGTTGATGCGAATGCAATATTCAAGGTGGTTACGGGATTAACGGCCGAGCGTTTAGCGGGTAGTCAGCCAGAGGAGTTTAACCGACATGCGGTGTACTTCTCAGAAAGCACCGCCTTATGTTACCAAGTAGATAGTTATGCCCCTGCCGCAGGTTTTTTTTTAGTGATCCTGCAGCAAATTCCCAACTTACATTTTGCCAGCCCGCCAACGGCCAGCCAGCGCAATCCTGTGGCTTTAGTCAGTTTACTGTTAGAGCTAGGCCAGCATTTTAGTACGGTCGAACCGGCTGCATTACCTGCATTCATCCAGCAAGCTTTAGCCAAATTAGGGCAAACCGTGGCGGCAGATCGCGTTTATATTTTTAATTATGATTTTAACAACAATACCTGTTCAAACACTTTTGAGTGGTGCGCTGAGGGTGTTATGCCGGAGATCAACAGTTTACAAGGCGTGCCTTTAGCGGTTATCCCGCAATGGCTGCATGCACATCAAACAGGGCAAGAGATGCACATCCCTGATGTACCGGCACTGCCAAAGGGGGATGCGTTAAAACAAATATTACAACCGCAGGGGATTAAAAGCCTTCTCACTATACCCTTGTTGGCGGGTATGGAACTGTTAGGTTTTGTTGGTTTTGATTCGGTGAAACAGTATCGCTATTACACTGAGCAAGAGCGCTTAGTATTAGGTGTTTTTGCCAGAATGCTGGTCAATTTGGAAGTGTCGGCAAGGAATCGGATATTAAAGTGATGAGAATACGTTTTCCAAAACGTTGGTTAAATCGCACGTTCTGTTATGTGGGGATTTTTGGTTTAGTCTTTCAAGGCACCGCAGCTATCCATGCTTGGTGGAATCAGATCCCCATAGACTATTTCTGGCCATTATTACTGGCACCAGTGCTCTGTTTAGCTTCAGGTTTAATGCCCTTATTACAACTTCAAAAAGAGCCTTAACGTTTCGGTTTAAACATTCCTCGCACATTTAACTCACTAATACCGTTGTCAGTTAAACTGAAATTAATTTGGGCTGGACCTTTACTAAAATAATAGAACTCATCATTGATTTGCAGAACAAAACGGCCTCGCGCAGAACGGGCATTATCATCCTTATTCAGCTTAATAACATATTGGCCAAGTTGCAATGTAAAGCCATGCAAAGGCTGGTTGCTCAAGTCGGTAACCCAGACATCAGTATCATCTTGTAAAATTAAAGCCATCGAATAAGACTGCGGCGGCATCGCAAAACGGGTTTGCTGTTGGCCAACAGTAAACTGATAGGCACCGGCTTCACGTTTCAATTGCAGGGTAAAAATCTGCTGACGTTGTTCGCCACTGGCCGTTTGCAATTGCAATTGGCCATGGTATGCAAAGTCAGCATAACTGAAATGGCTGCAACACAGTAACCAGGCTAATACTACATATTTCATCTGATACCTCGGTAAAAATCAGACATCTGTTGCATCGACTAATAGCGTTAATTGTTGTCCAGGCTGAAGATAGCGTTCAGTATTAATATTATTCCATTTTACGATATCTGCGACTGTAATGCTGAAACGCTGGGCAATTTTAACTAAAGAGTCGCCAGGTCTCACTCGATAATTAAGGGTACGGGTTTGCTGAGTTGCGGTTTGTAATGGGCTGTTGCTCCAAAGCTGGATGCGCTGCCCCTCATTTAAGACACTGTTAACGCTTAGTTTATTCCAGTTACGAAGCTGTGCTACCGTCACATCATATTTACGGCTTAAATCCCATAAGGTATCACCGCGCTGAATAATATGCTCGGTCATTTCACCGTTGCTGCTTTGGGCACTGTCGTTAGCGGCAATGCTTTGCGTTGAAGTGCTTTGGTTGGTGCTGTTGGGGATCAATAATTCTTGACCAATTCGAATGGTATTGCCGGACAATTTATTTAAGCGCACTAACACGTCAACCGAGGTTTGATAACGACGCGCAATTACGCCTAAGTTATCACCACTTTTCACGCGGTAAGGTTTAAATTGCATTAATTGCGTTACTGGTGTATTGGCTAACGCTTGGTTAAATACCTCGGCTTGCTCAATCGGTAATACCAGTTGATGGGGGCCATCCGGTGCGGTCGCCCATTGGCTAAAGCCAGGGTTTAACGCCTGCAAATCCGCGACGCTCATGTTGGCCAAGTCTGCTGCAATGGCCAAATCAACTTGGTTACCTACATCAACCACGGTAATTTTTGGCTCATTTGCAATAAACTTCCAGACAATTTGGAATTCTTCAGGGCGTTGTAAAATGTCAACCAAAGCTAATAATCTTGGAATGTAAATGGTGGTCTCTGCCGGTAAATCGAGCGACCAAAAATCAGTGGGTAAGCGCCGTTTTTGATTCGCTTTAATCGCGCGCATAATCCGGCCTTCGCCAGCATTGTATGCGGCAATCGCGTTTAACCAATCATGTTCTAAGGTATCGTACAGATATTGCAAATAATCTAAAGCGGCTTGGGTAGATTGCACTACATCACGACGGCCGTCGTACCAGGTGTTCTGTGCTAAGCCAAAACGTTTGCCGGTGACGGGCATAAATTGCCACATGCCAACGGCATTCGCCGGAGAGGTAGCCAGAGGATCAAAGGCGCTTTCAACAATGGGCAGTAACGCCAATTCTAACGGCATTTGGCGCTTTTCTAGCTCTTGCACTATGTAGTACAAAAAAGGCTGTGCTCGACCCGCCACCTTATCTAAATAGGCTTGATTATCAGTATAAAAATTACGTTGTTCGACGATAGCGCGGGTTTGTGGCACCTTAAAACTTAATTGCGCTTGGATACGCAACCAAAGATCTTCCAACTCGCTGGCATCAAGCAGTTGTTCTTCACTGAGGCCTGAAGCCCATAACCTGGCGGCAATTTTCTCAGCCGAAGCGGTATTCTTGTGAAAATCTACAGCTTTAGTTTTTGCTGGTTGTGGCTGTGGTAACTGAGCTGTCGTTTCAGCATCAGACCCTGTCGTGCTGACACAGCCGGATAACAGTGCCAGTAAAACTACGGCAGAGATTCTTACAAACATAACGGAGATCCAGTTTTAAAAAAATAAATATTACCTGTCTGACAGCTCAATGCAAGTCAGGATTTAAATTGATCTTTGGCTGCTCTTAAGTAAGTAAACAGCTCAAGAGCCGAGCTTTGTTTAAATTTGTGTTGTAACGCTATGTTTTCACAGCGTAAAAAAGGATTAATCTTTTTCTCTAATGCTAAATTAGAAGGCAAAGTTTCCTGATTATTTTGTCGCTTTAACTGACTTTGCTGCTGATAATGCAGTAAATCAAGGTTATCGGGCTCAACCTCACGGGCAAAACGCAAATTTGCCAAGGTGTACTCATGTGTGCAATACACTTTAGTGGTGCTGGGCAAGCTAGCGAGTCGCTGCAAAGATTGCAGCATCTGCGCGGGTGTCCCTTCAAATAAACGGCCACAACCGCCGCTAAATAAGGTATCACCGCAAAACAAAACGTCCGCTGAATAATAGGCTACGTGCCCAGCCGTATGACCCGGCACTTGTAGAGTCTGACAGTGCCAATTAAGTTCCGGAAAATGAATGATGCTATTATCGGCTACGGTTTCGGTTAATAATGGAATTTTATGTTGTTCTGCCTCAGGGCCGATGATCCGAACCTCAGGCCACCGCTGTTTTAATTGCGCTAGGCCTCCGGTATGATCAGCATGATGATGAGTAATTAAGATCCCAAGCAATTGTTTGCCGGTTTGCTGAAGGTACTGATTGACCACCGTGGCATCACCCGGGTCAACCAGCAAACAATAGGGTTGGTTCTGGCGTGACACAACCCAGATATAATTATCCTGAAAGGCATGAATAGGGCTAATATCCAGCATTGGGAACTCCTTTGCATTTAATCAGGGCAGAACATTAACATGAAACCGGCACTTCGTGACAATCATCCTGCAGTCCCTTCCGGCTGGCACTGTTTTCGGCAAGGTCATGCCTTAGCCAGTGCGCTAGAGCAGGAGTTAGAGCCGTGGTTGCAAAAAATCTTCGGTTATTACTTATTGAAGATTGGTGATTTAAGTAGCCAATTAAGTTTACCCAGTGCCCGCTTACGCCAACAATTAACGCTAGGCTCTGCCGAAGGGCAAGCAGAACTCCCCACCGGCGCAAAAATGATTGCCGAGCCCGACGCGCTGCCAATAGCGGCAGCGAGCGTTGATGCGGTGCTATTAAGTCATTGTTTAGAATTTCAATCCGATCCGCATCACGTGATCCGCGAAGCGCACCGTGTGTTAATTGGCGATGGTTATTTATTGCTTAGCGGCTTTAATCCACATAGTGTGGTTGGATTAACCCGCTTTGCGCCTTGGCTAAAAAATGAATTTCCGTGGCAAGGTCATTTTTTTAGTGCGGCGAGGATTAAAGATTGGTTGCACTTAATTGGTTTTGAAGTGGTCGGTGAGCAGCGGTTTTTTTGCAGTTCAATGTTAAGTCCAGATTATAAAGCTGGGCGTTGGCAACGTTTCAGTGAACGTCATTTACGTTATTTTGCGTCGAGTTATTTGTTGGTGGCGCGTAAAAGAGAATTACCCTTAACGCCGATCAGACCAAAATGGCAGGTACAAACTGGCTTTTCTACCGCACAGGGTATCAGCGCGAGGCATGGCGCCCAGCGCAAATCAATAAAATAAAGCTAAAAAAGCCCAACAGATCCTTGAAAGCAGTTGGGCGTCGTTGTTGCGTTAACGCTTTAATCGTGCAACTGTTCAATACGATAGCCGCGATCGGCCAGTAATTTTAATAGGCCATCTTCACCGACCATATGCAGTGCTCCCACTAATACCATCGTATCCTTACCTTCCAGTTGTGTTAGCGTATCTAGCCAAGCATAGTTGCGTTTTGCCAAGGTAATTTGATAGATCTCAGGGGTTTTTTTCATGTCATCAATGTATAGATCAGCCAATTGCTCAGCATGACCACTGCGCCAAGCAGCCTTCATTTGCCCCAACATGCTTTCGATTTTTTCTAAATCTTGTAAGGTTGAACTGATGACTTTGTTGGCGTCAATTTCATTTAATGCTGTCAGCACCGCCAGATGTTCATCGACCGTTTCTAAACCACTTATACGCTTTTGCTGTTGCAAGCCTAATTGCAAATAGTGCATATCTACGCCGGTAGAAGCGGCACCGAGGCGTTGCAGTTCTTGAACTGAAATCATCATTGCGGCAAAAGCCGGTTTAAATTGTTCTATGGCAGTGAGTGGCCATTGCCGCTCTTTCGCCATGGCTTGCAGCTGCTGATATACTTTATTGGATAACACATCTTTTAAGTTCTGCCCCGGCCGATAAGTGTTTTGAGACATCATCTTATTCATCCCTGCTGGGCTGGTAAGTTGTTGCATGTCGGTTTCAAAAATCAAATGCTGGCTGGCATTAAAGGCGGTATCAAAAGCGTTAGGGAGAGGGAAGTCGTTTTCACTGAGTAGATGCACAGTGCCAACTAAGTAAAACTGGGTTTGATCTTTACTCACTTGCCAAACAGAAGCGGCAAAGACCGCTTGGCTGACACCGAAAAACAGCAATAATCCAATACTGAGTAGTTGCCGCATAGCAAGCTCCTTCATTTAATAAAAATATTAAGAGAAGAAGCCCGCCTTGTATTGTTACCACATCAAATCATCAGGAATTTGGTAAGCGGCATACGGATCTTCTTCATCGGCCTGTTCGGCAGGGCGATCCTGTTGCACAATAACGCTTTCTGGTTGGCGCTGTGCAATTTTAGCAGCAATTGCTGCGGGCACTAACACATAGTTTTCACCCTGCTTAACGATCGCAAGTAAACCACGAGTTAATTCATTATGCAACTTGTTATTAACGTATAGCCGCTTAACTACTTTGCCGTCAGTAAAGTTAAAGGCCACTTCACCACTGGGCTTAATGGTATTGCTAGTTATTAATTGCGAAACTTGCGCCGCAATGGCTTTTTTCTGCAACAACTGTTCTTTTTGGCGGTTTAATTCTTGATCGCGTGCCACCTGCTCTTGGCGGCGTTGCTCGGCCAGTAAGGTGGCCTCGGCAACCACTTTTTGGTTTTTACCTGATTGCACACGTTGCTGATGTTGTTGCTTTTTTGCCGCTTTTAGTTTTTTCGGGTCGGCTAAACCGGCTTTAAGCAGTTGCTCTTTAAAGGCATTACTCATGAGGTTACTCTTAACGAATTACGGGAATATTGCTTATACTAGCTCGACACAGGGCACTAACTCAAATCTGTCAGTTGAGGTATCATAGGTGCCTATCGTAAAGAGAGGTATATTTTGGTTTTTCAGGACTTAGGGCTGGACCCGCGATTATTGCGCTCGGTACAACATTTAGGCTTTGCCACGCCTACAGAAATTCAGCAAGAAGCTATCCCTGCAGTATTGGTGGGCCGTGATCTGATGGTCTCGTCCAAAACCGGTTCGGGTAAGACCCTGGCTTATTTGTTACCGATGATGCAGCGGCTGTTGAAAAGCCGCCCTTTGTCTAAGCAAGATGCCCGTGCGTTAATTTTGGCACCCACCCGCGAATTGGCAAAACAGGTGTATGCACAATTACGCTTGTTTGTGTCAAATACGCCTGTTACCGCAGCATTAATTGTGGGCGGCGAGAATTTTAATGATCAAGAGAAGCTATTAAAACGCCAGCCGACCGTCATAGTGGCGACGCCTGGGCGTTTTTTAGATCATCTAGAGCACAAGTCAGTGTTTCTGCAAGGCTTAGAAATGCTGATCTTAGATGAAGCGGATCGCATGTTAGACTTGGGCTTTATGCCGCAATTAAATGCTATTAATAAAGCCGCCGAGCATCGATTACGTCAAACCTTATTGTTTTCAGCAACCTTAGATCACACTGAAGTTGATGAGCTAACGGTTGCCTTATTAAAAAACCCGTTTCGGGTTGCCTTAGGCAGTGGGCATGAGCAGCACAGTGATATTCAGCAGCAATTTATGTTTGCCGATAACCTCACGCACAAAGAAGCCTTATTAGCACATGTGCTCAAACACGAGCCGGTGAAACAGCTCATTATCTTTACCGCCACTCGTGACGATGCCGAGCGCCTAGCGACCGTGTGTGTTGATAACGGTTTTAGCGCCATGGGCTTAAGTGCTCGGTTAAACCAAGGCCAACGTAATGCGGTGATGCAGCAATTCGCAGCCGGTAAATATCAAGTGTTAGTGACCACTGACTTAGCCTCGCGTGGCCTAGATTTACTGCAAGTGACTCATGTTATCAATTTTGACTTGCCAAAACACCCCGAAGAATATGTGCATCGGATCGGTCGGACAGGTCGTGCCGGTGCGAAGGGGCAGGCTATTTCCTTAGTCGGGCCAAAAGATTGGGCATCACTGCAAAAAATTGAAGGTTTTTTACGCCGGCCTGCAGAGTTTAGCGAGGTGGAGGGTTTAGTGGCGCGCTTCAAAGGCCCAACCGAGCCAGTAGAAAAAGCCGGTAAAGCGGCAGCGAAGTCAGCTAAAAGCTCCACGAAAGCTAAACACTCGGGCAAGCCCAGCGCGAAAACGGTGAAAAAAGCACCGGCAAAGGTGTTCTTCCAAGGTGGCGATGACGGCTCGGCGCCCGTGCGACGTAAAAAAACACCACAAGATTGATGGTTTTTTCCACATTACTGCTACACTGAGTAAGTAAGGCTTAGCAGTCCTTGCTGGAACGGCCCAACAGAAAACTATTTTCTGTTCGTCTCGGTATTTATATTGACCACTTAATCAGCATCCCTGATAATGCGGTCGAAGTAAGTATCAGCTCGATGACGTGGCCGGTATTATTTAAGTCGCCGGAATTTCGGCAAAATTTGTTAAAGTAAGAGAGTGTTATGTCACAGTTAATTTCTGGTACAGTTAAGTGGTTCAATGAAGATAAAGGTTTTGGTTTTATCGAGCGTGAAGGCGGTAAAGATGTTTTTGTTCACTTCCGCGCTATCAACGGTACAGGCCGTAAAACGTTAGTTGAAGGCCAACAAGTGACCTTTATCGTTACTGAAGGCCAAAAAGGCCCACAGGCTGAAAACGTAACTGTTATCGGTTAATTAGTAAAGATTTTAAAGAGCCGGCCTTAGCGCCGGCTTTTTTATTGCCGAATACCTTGCCTAAGTTACGCCTTTAAAAAGTGGTGCCTTCTAACGGTAGGGCTAATTGTTCATGACAAGCCGATTTAAAGCCCAGTTGTATGCCAATTAAGCGCACGCTGTGTTCTTGCCTGCGTTGCCAAGCCTGCGCTAATAGTTGTGCCAATAAGCGCGGATCTAAACGATGACATTGGGTTTCTACTGTCGTTTGCCGAAAATCACTGAATTTTAATTTCACGCCAATTTTTTGTAGTAATGCCGCTTTACCGCTTTGCGCTAAACGCTGCTCTAAGGTGGGTAATAACTGTAGCATTTCTTGTTCGGCTTGCTCTAAGTCCGCGATGTCGTTCGGCAATGTCTGTTCTACACCGATCGATTTACGTTCACGATCTTGCCGGACCGGGCGTTCATCAATACCTTGGCTGCGTTTAATTAACGTAGCGGCGAAGCTGCCAAAATGCCGAGATAACAAGGCAAGTCGCTCTGTACTGATCTCTTCACCTGGCTGACAAATATCACGGCAAAAATGAAATCCGAGCTTGGCAAGTTTGTCTGCGGTTTTTACCCCAACACCAGGGATTTTGCGCAGGGCGAGTTGCAGAACAAAATCGTTGATGGCCTCGGGTGGGATCACAAATAAACCATCGGGTTTTTGTTCATCACTGGCGATTTTGGCGAGAAATTTATTGGGCGCTACCCCAGCAGAAACGGTTAAACCGGTTTCTGCTAACACCGTGCGGCGAATATCCGCAGCAATCAGCGTGGCGCTGGCTTTAAATTGCTTACAATCGGTGACATCTAAATAGGCTTCATCTAAAGAAAGTGGTTCGACGTGCTCGGTATAACGGCGAAATATGCTTTGGATCTGTTGGCTAACGGCTTTGTATTTATCCATGCTCCCACGCATTAAGGTTAGATGCGGGCAACGCTTTAAGGCTTCATGTGTCGGCATGGCGGAGCGCACACCAAAAGCCCGAGCCGGATAATTGCAGGTGGCAATCACGCCGCGTTCAGATCGACTACCGCCAATAGCTAACGGAATATGCCGCAGGGCAGGGTTGTCGCGCATTTCAACCGCGGCAAAGAAGCAATCCATGTCTAAATGGATAATTTTTCGATGCGACATAATCCTGCTGTAAATAGCGCTGTATGAATAACCAGTAATTTACGCCCCTTGTAACACGTTGTAAAGCAAGTGGCAGTATTTCTGCACAGCCAGTAAGATTTTTTTAGACTTCATTTCATTTAGCTGTCTGGATGTCTGTTTTTTCAGTGCAAGAATTAAAAAATAAGAGTAGAATAACCAACAATTTTTAGACTGTTGTCAATCGATCAGCGTGGTAGCCGCGCGCAGGAGAAAGCATGTTAAAGCGTGAAATGAATATTGCAGATTTCGATCCGGAATTATGGCAATCCATGGTACAAGAAACTGAACGTCAAGAAGCCCATATCGAGCTTATCGCTTCAGAAAACTATGCCAGCCCTCGGGTATTGCAGGCGCAAGGTTCACAGTTAACGAATAAATATGCCGAAGGTTATCCGCATAAGCGTTACTACGGTGGTTGTGAATATGTTGATTTAGCCGAAGATTTAGCCATTGCACGTGCCAAAGAATTGTTTGGTGCTGACTACGCTAACGTACAGCCACACTCTGGCTCACAAGCTAACTCAGCGGTATTTTTAGCGTTATTAAACGCTGGCGATACCATTTTAGGTATGAGCTTAGCGCATGGCGGTCACTTAACGCACGGTGCGAGTGTCAGCTCATCCGGTAAACTTTATCATGCTGTGCAATATGGCCTACATCCCGAAACCGGCGTGATTGATTATGATCAAGCCGAAGCCTTAGCGCTAGAACACAAACCTAAGCTGATTATTGCTGGTTTCTCTGCTTATTCCGGTATTGTTGATTGGCAGCGTTTCCGTGATATCGCGGATAAAGTCGGTGCATACTTACTGGTTGATATGGCGCACGTTGCCGGTTTAGTGGCGGCGGGTTTATATCCAAACCCCGTACCTATTGCTGATGTCGTGACAACGACAACGCACAAAACCTTAGCCGGTCCACGTGGTGGTTTAATTTTGGCGCGTAAAAACGAAGCCATTGAGAAAAAGTTAAACTCAGCGGTGTTCCCAGGCGGCCAAGGCGGCCCTTTAATGCACGTTATTGCGGCAAAAGCAGTAGCCTTTAAAGAAGCCTTACAGCCTGAATTTAAAGTGTATCAGCAACAAGTGTTACTAAATGCCAAAGCCATGTGTGCTGAGATGATCTCTCGCGGTTATAAAGTGGTATCAGGCGGTACGGAAAACCACCTGTTCTTGATGGATCTCATCGACAAAGATATTACCGGTAAAGAAGCGGATGCGTGGTTAGGTTTAGCGCACATTACCGTTAATAAAAACTCAGTGCCTAACGACCCACGTTCACCTTTTGTGACCAGTGGCTTACGAATTGGTACTCCGGCTATTACCCGTCGTGGCTTTAAAGAAGCTGAAGCACGTTTAGTCGCCACACTGATTTGTGAAGTGTTAGACAGCCGTGGTGATGAAGCGGTTATTGCATCCGTTAGAGCCCGTGTTTCTGAGGTATGTAGCCGTTTCCCAGTTTATGCGTAAACTAAAATAACATGTTATGATGGCCGCAATTGCGGCCATTATTTTATCCGGCCATCTCAAAAAGTCCCGATAGGGTGATATAGAGAGCTCAGCATGTTTTGTCCCTTTTGTAACGCGGATGACACCAAAGTCATTGATTCTCGTTTAGTCGCCGACGGTCATCAAGTGCGCCGGCGTCGTGAATGTCTAGCTTGCCATGAACGTTTTACGACCTTTGAAGCTGCCGAACTGGTAATGCCACGCATTATTAAGCGTGATGGTTCGCGTGAACCTTTTAACGAAGATAAATTACGCAATGGCTTATTGCGTTCGTTAGAAAAACGCCCGGTATCTACCGAAGAAATCGAACAGCTGATCCATAAAATTAAATCGCAATTACGTGCAACGGGCGAACGTGAAGTCGGTAGTCATTTGCTGGGTAATTTAATTATGGATGAGTTAGTTAAAGTCGATAAAGTGGCCTATGTGCGCTTTGCTTCCGTGTATCGCTCATTCAAAGATATTCGTGAGTTTGGCGAGGAAATTGCCCGCTTGGGAGAGAAGTAACGGTGTCCTTTTCAGAAGCCGATCATCAGTATATGACGCTGGCGTTAAGCTTAGCTGCGGCTGGGCGTTTCACCACCGATCCTAATCCTAATGTGGGTGCGGTGTTGGTGAAAAACGCTCAGGTTATAGGGCAAGGCTATCATCGACAAGCGGGGCAGGGCCATGCCGAAGTGTATGCTTTACAACAAGCCGGCTCTGCGGCAGCAGGCGCGACTTGTTATGTCACGTTAGAGCCTTGTGCGCATTATGGTCGCACCCCGCCTTGTGCCGAAGCGTTAGTGAAAGCTGGGGTCAGTCGCGTGGTGATTGCCATGTTAGATCCGAATCCACTGGTGGCAGGCAAAGGCGTCGCTATCCTCGAAAGCGCAGGGATCAGCGTGCAGCATGGTTTGCTTACGAACGCCGCCCGGGCGCTCAATCCGGGTTTTCTCAGTCGGATGGAACGTCAACGACCTTATGTCTGGCTCAAAATGGCCGCCAGTTTAGATGGTCGCACCGCGCTAGCTAATGGCGTAAGTCAGTGGTTAACCGGGGAGGTTGCGCGTGATGATGTGCAGCAGTTTCGAGCGCAGAGCAGCGCGATTTTATCAACGGCGAGCACGGTATTAGCCGACAATGCACGCTTAACCGTGCGACAAACCGCCAGCGAGGCCATTAGCTGTTTAGCCGATGGTAGCCTTCGCCAGCCACTGCGTGTCATTTTGGATCGGCAACAGCGTTTAACGGGGACTGAAGCCTTGTTTAGCCAAGGTGGCGCGGTGTTAATTTGCTATGACGGCAGACAAGCGGCAAAACAACTTAGCGCCAGTGCGGTTGCGGTAACGCAATGGCCTGTTGCATTGTTGCCATCAGGCCAATTCGATTTATCGGCTTTGCTTAAAGTGTTACATCAGCAGCAGATCAACAGTGTTTGGACGGAAGCTGGCAGCACCCTAGCCGGGGCCTTATTGCAGCACGGTTTAGTCGATGAATTGATCTTGTATCAAGCGCCACTCCTGTTGGGTGACTGTGCTCAACCCTTAGCGAAATTGGGCGATTTCCAACAATTAACCGCAGTACCGCATTTAACACTGCTGGATGTACACCAACTCGGCAACGATATTCGAATTCGGGCGAAGCCCACTACAGCAACTGTTGCCAACCCAACAAAAGAGAGCTGATATGTTTACCGGTATTATTGCTGCCACAGGTCACATTAGCCACTTAACCGCTAAAGGCGGCGATTTAGAAGTGCAGATCCACAGTGAGCAGTTAGATTTTAGCGATGTGCAGTTAGGGGACAGTATTGCCAGCAATGGGGTCTGTCTTACCGTTACCAAATTGCTAGCCCAAGGTTTTGTCGCTGATGTATCCGCTGAAACACTCGCCTTAACCCGCTTTAGTCAGTATCAGGTGGGACAGAGAGTGAATTTAGAAAAAGCCTTATTAGCCACCGGTCGATTAGGTGGTCATCTGGTCAGTGGTCACGTTGATGGCGTAACCGAGCTGCTGCGTATTGAAAAAACCGCGCGCGCCTGGCAACTCTGGTTTGCTATGCCTGCGGCGTTAGCCCCTTATTTAGCACATAAAGGTTCGGTAACCATTGATGGCGTCAGCCTAACCGTAAATGAATTAAGTGCCACAGCCTTTCGTTTAACGATAGTGCCGCATACGGCTGCGCAAACGACATTGCTGCAGTTGCAAAAAGGCAGCTTGGTCCATATAGAGGTAGATCTGATCGCGCGTTATTTAGAACGCTTACTCCATACTAAAACACCTGCCCCTACAACAGGTGTTGATCTGGCGTTGTTAGCGCAACGCGGGTTTTTATAAAGAAGGTTAGCTATGCAACTGAATACACCTGCAGAAATTATTGAAGATATCCGCCAAGGTAAAATGGTTATTTTGATGGATGATGAAGATCGCGAGAATGAAGGCGATTTGGTGATGGCCGCCGAGTATGTCACGCCTGCTGCCATCAATTTTATGGCAAAGTTTGGTCGTGGCTTAATTTGTTTAACCTTATCGAAAAAACGCTGCCAGCAACTCAACTTACCCTTAATGGTCGATGCCAATAAATCACCGTTTGCTACCAACTTCACGGTATCCATTGAAGCTGCAGAAGGCGTGACCACCGGTATTTCAGCGGCCGATCGCGCTAAAACAGTGAAAGCGGCGGTGGCGCGTGATGCTCGCCCAACAGATATTATTCAACCAGGGCATATCTTTCCTTTAATGGCGCAAGATGGCGGTGTATTAGTTCGTGCCGGCCATACTGAAGCCGGTTGTGATTTAGCGCGGTTAGCCGGGCTGGAACCTGCAGCTGTGATTGTCGAGATCCTTAATGATGATGGCACTATGGCGCGCCGTCCTGATCTCGAAGTGTTTGCGAAAGAGCATGATATTAAAATCGGCACCATCGCTGATTTAATTGAATACCGTAACCTCAATGAAACCACCATTGAAAAAGTGGCGACTTGTCAGTTGCCAACCGAGATGGGCGACTTTGAATTAGTGACCTTTAAAGACACGATTGATAATCAGTTGCACTTTGCTTTAGTTAAAGGCGAGATTGTCGCTGATGAGCCAACCTTAGTGCGGGTGCATTTACATAACACCTTTAATGATTTATTGCTGACGACGCGTGGGACTCATCGTAGTTTTCCACTGCATACCGCCATGCAGCGCATTGCTGATGAAGGTGGCGTCTTGGTGTTGTTAGGTAAGCACGAAAGCACCTCAGAGCTAGTGCAGATGGTGCAACATTTTGAAGCAGAAGATAAAGGTGAGAAACCGCCAGTGGCACCTTGGAAAGGCACCTCACGAAATGTGGGGGTGGGTTCACAAATTTTAGCCAGTTTAGGCGTGAAGAAAATGCGCTTATTAAGCAAGCCGATTAAGTACCATGCGTTATCCGGCTTTGGTCTGGATGTAGTGGATTACGTTTCTGAATAAGGCTATGCCCGAGTGTCAGAAATTATGCTATTATACACGGCTAAATTTTGACGGCAGTTAAATAGTAAGGACAGGTCATGCAGGTAATTGAAGCAGGCTATGCAGCAAATGGTAAGAAAATTGCGATAGTAGTCGCACGCTTTAACGGT
Organism: Alishewanella sp. SMS8; assembly: GCF_030737935.1. Lineage (NCBI taxonomy): Bacteria > Pseudomonadati > Pseudomonadota > Gammaproteobacteria > Alteromonadales > Alteromonadaceae > Alishewanella > Alishewanella sp. SMS8. The sequence continues at coordinate 628,238 of NZ_JAPJEA010000001.1, read as the reverse complement.
TTTATTGTTGAGAGTTTACTCAGTGGCGCCATCGACACCTTGCGTCGCGTGGGTAATATCGCTGAACAAGACATCACTGTTGTACGTATTCCTGGCGCTTTTGAGTTGCCATTAGCGGTACAACGTGTTGCTGCAACCAAGAAATATGATGCGATTGTGGCAATTGGTGCGGTGATCCGTGGTGGCACACCACACTTTGAGTATGTCTCTGGCGAGTGTGTCAAAGGTATTGCCCAAGTGGGTATGCAGTATGACCTGCCGGTGGCTTTTGGCGTTCTAACCGTAGACAGTATTGAGCAGGCGATTGAGCGTGCGGGTACTAAAGCCGGTAACAAGGGCGGCGAAGCAGCTATGTCGGCACTCGAAATGATCAATGTGCTTGCACAGCTGTAACAGGAAGCACAGATGAAACCTAACGTCCGTCGTCAATCTCGCTCACTCGCTGTACAAGGCATTTACAGCTGGCAAGTTAGCCACAACCCGATAGCTGATATTGAGCAGCAATTGTTATTGGAAAATAATGTTAAACATATTGATGTTGCGTATTTCCAAGACATTTTACGCGGTGTGGTATTACACCATTCCAAATTAGACGAAGCGATTAAGCCGTATCTCGAGCGCCCGTTCGAAGATATCGACTTGGTCGAAAAAGCGGTATTACGTGTTTCAGCCTATGAACTGAAGTACCGTTTAGATGTCCCCTATAAAGTGATCATCAATGAAGCTATTGAATTAGCCAAAGCCTTTGCGGCTGATGATAGTCATAAGTTTGTGAACAGTATCCTGGACAAAGCGGTCAAGGTATTGCGTCCAAATTAATGGAGAAGCCGACGTCAGTCGGCTTTTTATACGCTATGGGTGAATTTGATTTAATCGCGCGATATTTCTCGAATATCGGTGTGAAGCGCACTGATGTCAGTATTGGAGTCGGTGACGATGGTGCGGTATTACAGGTGCGTGATGGTTACGACATCGTTGTTACAACAGATACCATGGTCGCGGGGACTCACTTTTTTCCTGATGTTGATCCGCGTGCACTTGGCCATAAATTAGTGGCTGTCAATGTGAGCGATCTGGCCGCGATGGGGGCAGAGCCAACATGGTTATCGTTGGCGATGACGTTACCCTCGGCAGATGAAAGCTGGTTAGCCCAATTTGCTGCCGGTTTGCATGAAACCGCCGAATACTATAATTGTCAATTGATAGGGGGGGACACCACACGTGGCCCACTCAGTTTCAGTATGATGGCTAAAGGCCAAGTACCGCGTGGTAAAGCAATTACTCGCTCGGGTGCAAAAGTGGGTGATTATATTTATGTCACGGGTACACTGGGCGATGCGGCCTTGGGCCTGAAGTGGGTGCAAGGACAATGCGAGATTAGTAAAAAGCATCAAGGCCATGTGTTACAGCGTTTTCATTATCCCTCTCCTCGGGTTGCTTTAGGTCAGGCGCTGCGTAATACCGCAAGTAGCGCGATGGATATCTCTGATGGTTTAGCCGGTGATTTACCGCATATCTTACGTCGCTCAGGCGTAGGCGCTTTTGTTGATATTCAGCGTTTACCTATGTCACAAGCGCTAAAAGACAGCTGTACCGCGGAAGAGGCAATGCAACTGGCGTTATCGGGTGGAGAAGATTACGAGTTACTCTTTACCGTACCAGAGAATCGCCGCGGCTCACTTGATGTGCTACTGTCGCCTTATGGCGTGCCAATCACCTGTATTGGCCGGATCACAGGGGCGGTGGGTAAACTGGAATTAAAAACCGGTGAACAGCCTTATGCGTACCAACATCAGGGGTTTCAACATTTTCTATGACAACAGCACATAGCAAAGCCCAATTTCAGCTGGGTAAATGGCAGCATTTTTTAGCGTTAGGCTTTGGCAGTGGTTTAGCCCCAAAAGCACCAGGTACCTTTGGTACTTTGGCTGCATTGCCGTTGGTTTGGTTACTAAGTTTGGCCGGTCAAGCTTGGCTATTGCTGTTTATCCTATTCGGTAGTTTGCTGGGTATTTATGTGTGTGGCAAAGCCGCTGCCGATGTAGGGGAACATGACCACGGCGCCATAGTTTGGGATGAAATTATCGGTTTTGCCTTGACCATGCTCTTGGTGCCCATCAGCTGGCAAAGCTTGTTACTGGGCTTTATTTTGTTTCGGTTGTTCGATATTTTAAAACCTTGGCCCATCAGCTGGTTTGATCGCAGGGTACACGGTGGTTTCGGTATTATGCTGGATGATTTACTGGCCGCGTTACCTGCTTTAGCCATCTTGCATCTATTGGTGTACCTGTCATGGTTAAACTAAGGGCTGTGACCACACCGTAATCACTATCACCATGGAGGGCTGCATGTCTCGTTTTCTGTTCATCATCTTTGTTTTGATGTGTCAGAGCGCTTTGGCGGCCCCACCTTCCGTGTATGACTATGATCTGAAGCACTGGACCAGTGCCGAAGGCTTATCAAGCAATTCTGTTCGAGCGATCACGCAAGATAAACTTGGCTATATCTGGCTCGGTACTCTGTATGGTTTAAACCGCTTTGATGGCCAACATTTTGAAGTATTTAGTAATGAAACCCATCCGAAATTAGCCAGTAATGCGATTACGCGTTTACTGACCGACAGTGACGGTAAAATATGGATCGGTACCAAAGCGGGTTTGTCGGTGCTGGATCCTGCCACCCTAGAATTACAACGCTTACCGATTTACAGTGAAGTGACTTCGTTGCTTGAAGTAACACCAGGTGAAATTTGGGTCGCCGCCGATCAATTATTTAGTGTGCAGCAAAATAAGGTACGCCGCGTCGAGCAAGTTAAAGCAGTGGTCAGCCAATTAGCCCAAACCAATGAGCAAATCTGGGTGATGGCCAGCGATTATTTGCATCAGCGCGCGGCCGACGGCAGCTGGCAACAATTCGCCTTGCCACTTGTATTAGCACAAAACCCCGTGTACGACTTAGCATGGACCGATAACGGTTTACATATCGCCAGTGAAAACGGTTTATTTCGGTTACAAAGCGACGGTGAAATTACCGCGCAGTCACTGCCTGACGACACCATGGCACCGGTATACCGCTTGTTACAAGATAATACTGGCGCGCAATGGCTTTCTTCTTATCGTAAACTATTTTTTCAATATCCCGGACAAGCTTGGCAAACGGTTACGGTTGCCGAACTTGGCAGTTCACCTTGGTTTAGCCGGGTATTTCAAGATAAAGAGCATAATATTTGGCTAACCAGTTTTAGCGATGGCATTTTTATGGTCAATCGCAGTCAAATTCGTCGGTTAGTCCCCGGAAGCGATCCTATTATTCGCAGTGTCTCACTTACACCTCAAGGTAAGCTGTTATTAGCCAGTCAAAGCGAAGTAGGCTATTTAGACATGGCTGAACGTTTTCAGCCCTTGATCTCTGCCGAACAATTACAAGGGCAAACGGTAAACGATCTCTATTGGCCTGGCCCTGAGCAGCTATGGCTGGGGCTGGAGCGCGGTTTATACCAATATGATGTGAAAACGGCCCAGCTCAGCGTGTTATTTCCCCAGTTACAAGGCCAAGCCGTTAGGGTGGTAAAACCGGCGGAACAGGGCGGCATATGGATCGGTAGTCTTAATGGTTTATATCATGCACAAGATAATGTTTTAACCTTACTTCCCTTTAACGCCGAATTAGAATCTAAACAGATCACCACTTTAAGTCAGCATAAAGGCCAAGTATTGTTTGGCACCAGTCGTGGTTTGTACCGTTGGCAAAATGCACAATTAACTCGTTTAGGCATCGGCAGTGCCCTTTATAACGCTTATATTTTAGCGGCATTAGTGTTACCCGATGGCACTGTGCTGGTGAGTACTTTAGATGATGGTGTGTATATTCAAAGGCCCAATAACGCGTGGTTACATTTGCACAGTGGTAATGGCTTATTACATGGCCCTGCCTTAAGTTTTTATTTTCACCAGCAGTCGGGTTGGCTCTGGTTGAGTACGCATAAAGGGATCTTTCGGTTACGTGTCGACAGTTTGCCGCAAGCCGCCAATGAGGGGTTTCGTTTAGAAGAAGTGCTATCGCCCTACGATAGGCAGATGGGCTCGTTAACCAGCCGTTGTTGTAACGGTGCAGGCCAGTCTAAAGTAGCGTTCTGGCAGCAACAGCTATGGTATCCAACATTACGCGGTTTGGTTGCGGTACCTGAAGAATTAGATAGTACTATCCCCAAGACATTAAGACCCATTTTAAAGAAAATCAGTGCTCAGCAGAGTTATCCGCTGTCGGGTCAACAACTGCGGCAAGTTCTGGAGCGGCAAGAGCGCAATCTGACCATCAGTTATTCAGCACTTGAATATACTCGGCCTGATAGTGTGATTTTTCGTTATCAGTTAATGGGCTTTGATCAGCAGTGGCATGAAGTGGTCGATCGGCGCGAAGCAGTTTATACCAACCTGCCACCTGGCAACTTTACCTTTAAATTACAGGTAAGGTATAACTATCAACATTGGTTGGATGCCCAAGAAACGCAAATTCAATTAGTGATCCCGCGCCGCTTTGATGAAACCTTGGTGTATCGCTTGCTTTGGCTCTGTTTGTTATTGTGTTTGTTTTATGGCTTGTTTTGGCTTTATCGGCAAAATAACTTACATAAACAGGAACAATTAACCAGTTTGGTGCGTCAACGAACCCAAGAATTAGAAAACACCAATCAAAAGCTGAATGAATTGAACGAGCAACTCAGTCAATTAACGCATCGTGACACTACCACCGGCTTACGTAATAAACGCTTTATGTTTGAGCAGCTGCCAAAAGATATCGAGCACTTTCAGCGCAATCGTCAAGCGTTAACCGAGCAGGGTAAAACGATTGCTTTGTTGTTGCTTGAACCTGATCATTATCAGCAAATTCTTTTAAAGTATGGCGTTAGCACTGCGGATAGTTTGTTACAACAATTAAGCTCGTTATTAAGTCGAGAAACACGCGGCTCAGATTATGTGGTACGTTTTGTCGATGCACGTTTTGTTGTGGTGTTTCGTGATATCGCGCAAGAGTTGGTGGCATCTTATAGTTGCCGGTTGCTAGAACAGATTGCGGCCAGTCATTTTACTTTGCCCGATGGTGAAGTGGTTAATCTAACCGCGTCTGGTGGTTATGCACTGTATCCATTACCTTTACTCGGTGGCCAGTTGTTGAATTGGGAAAGCTCAATGCAATTAGCCGAGCAGGCATTACTGCAGTTAAAAGCTCAAGGTTTAAGCGCGGTGGTGGGCAGTTTGGCTTTTGCCAGTCAATTGGATGCGTTTGAATTTGAAGAGAGTGTTGATTTACCGTTGCAGATTAATCGCTTGTTAGCTGAAGGGTTGATTTGGTTAGAGCAGCATCGGATTTAGCACGGCTTTTGCAAAGACGACACCCACGTTTTGGGTGTCGTTTGTTTAGCGCATACTACTCTTCTTTTAATAAACGCTGCGCTTGTGCCAAAATACCGGCACTGTCTAAGCCTAATTCTTGATAAATCTCTTGTTGCGTACCGTGTTTAATAAACTCATCTGGTAAGCCTAAGTTGAGGATCTGGCCTTGATAATGTAGCTGCACCAAGTACTCATTTACCGCAGAGCCGGCACCGCCCATAATGGCGTTATCTTCAACAGTCATCACGTAGCTGTGATCCACAGCTAATTGCTGTAACAGTGCAGTATCTAATGGCTTAACAAAGCGCATATCAACTAAGGTGGCGCCAAGCGCTGTGGCCGCTTGCTCACAGGCGCCAAGCAGTGGACCAAAGGCCAAGATAGCCAATTTTTTACCGCGCTGTACCACTTTTGCTTTACCCAGTGGTAATAACTCCATCGTTGTTGCCGCCGCTTGATTGTTACCGCTACCTCGTGGATAGCGAACGGCGGCCACCCCGTTATGTTGATAGCCGGTATAAAGCATTTGCCGGCATTCATTTTCATTGGATGGCACCATAATGGTGATATTGGGAATGCAGCGTAAAAAGCTGATATCAAAAGCACCTTGGTGAGTTGGGCCGTCAGCTCCTACAATGCCCGCGCGGTCAATGGCGAACAACACATCTAATTGTTGCAGCGCCACATCGTGGATCAGTTGATCGTAACCGCGCTGTAAAAAGCTCGAGTAAATAGCCACTACTGGTTTTAAGCCCTCAATAGCCATGCCTGCGGCCAGCGTCACCGCATGTTGCTCGGCGATGGCGACATCAAAATAGCGCTTAGGAAAGCGTTTTGAAAACGCCACTAAGTCAGAACCTTCTCGCATGGCAGGGGTAATACCTTGGAGCCGCTCATCTTGCTCTGCCATATCGCAGATCCACCGGCCAAATACATTGGAAAAGGTTGGTGCACTGGCTTTTTTAGCCGGTTGCGTTTTAGCCGCGGGATCAAATTTTGCGACCGCATGATAACCAATCGGATCGGCTTCGGCAGGGGCATAGCCTTTACCTTTTTTCGTGACGATATGCAGTAGCTGAGGGCCTTTAAGCTGGCGCATATTGCGAATGGTATCGACCAAGCCCAATACATCGTGACCATCAATTGGGCCGATATAATTAAAGCCAAGCTCTTCAAAGAAGGTACCGGGTGTTACCATGCCTTTAAAGTGTTCTTCAGCGCGGCTGGCTAACTGATGTAATGGTGGCATGTTGCTGAGGATTTTTTTGCCGCCCTCACGCAAGCTAGTATAAAAACTGCCCGATAAAATGCGGGCAAAGTATTGGTTTAACGCGCCAACGTTCTCTGAAATAGACATTTCATTGTCATTTAAGATCACTAGCATGTCCGGTTTAATTTCACCTGCGTGGTTTAAGGCTTCAAATGCCATACCTGCTGTAATAGCGCCATCGCCGATAACCGCTACAACTTTGCGTTGATTCTTAGCTTGTTGTGCTGCCACAGCCATGCCTAAGGCTGCGCTGATGGAAGTACTGGAGTGACCTACCGATAACACGTCATAGACACTTTCTTCCCGATATGGAAAAGGGTGTAGGCCTTCTTTTTGGCGGATGGTATGCATTTGATGACGACGACCCGTGAGGATCTTGTGTGGGTATGCCTGATGACCTACATCCCAGATCACCCGATCAAAAGGCGTGTTGTAAACATAGTGCAGGGCAACAGTCAGTTCGACGGCACCTAAACCTGAGGCAAAATGACCACTACTTTGGCTAACGGTTTTTAATAAAAACTGCCGCAGTTCATGGCTCAGTTGGGGTAAGGTTTCCTGAGGTAACTGCCGAAGTTCATCGGGCAAATTAGCCTTAGTTAACAGTGGATATTCCGTCATATCAATTTGCATAACAAATGCCTATGTTAAAACTTTCTGGCAATAATATAGTGGGCAAAGCGTGCAAGCTCAGCCGTATCGTAGGGTAGCCGTTCGAGGGCGGCAAGGGCTTCTTGATAAAGTTGTGCCGCTTTATCTTTGGCGCCGGCCAGCCCCAATAAGGCCGGATACGTAGCTTTGTTGGCTTTAAGATCAGAACCCTGTGTTTTTCCTAAAGTGGCCGTGTCGCTTTCAATGTCCAGAATATCGTCCTGCACTTGAAAGGCCAAACCTAGCGCACTAGCAAACTTTAACAAATCCAGCAGGATTTGTTCATCTTCTACCGGGCTGGCGTAATAGGCTAGTTTAACTGTGCTTTCAATTAATGCACCCGTTTTTAAACGATGCATTAACTCCAATTTCTCTAAGGTGATTTTTTGATTGGTTTGTGCCAAGTCTATCGCTTGGCCGGCACACATGCCGGTGGCGCCTGCTGCTTGTGCTAGCGTTTTCACCATTAACACCTGCCGACGTGGGCAAACCTGTTGGTAATCATGACTGCTCAATAGCTCAAAAGCAAAAGCTTGCAGTGCATCTCCGGCTAAAATCGCCGTGGCTTCACTATAAGCTTTATGGCAAGTGGGTTTGCCGCGGCGTAAATCGTCATTATCCATGGCCGGCAAGTCGTCATGAATTAATGAATAACTGTGGATCGCTTCAATTGCCACTGCTGGGGCATCGAGATCAGACAGTTTAGCACCTAACATTTGACCTAGGCTGTATACCAGAAAAGGTCGAACCCGTTTGCCACCCAGCAACAAACTGTAAGCCATGGCATCATGCAACAAGAAGTTCGTCGGAACTGTTGTTGCAAGCGCCTGTTGCAGTTGTTGTTCTACCCGCTGCTGAAATAGCGAAAGACTGGTTGGGGCCAAGGTTAGTCTCCTGTTTGCGGCTCAAACGGCTGCAAAGGTTCAGGTTGTTGTTGTAACAAAATCTGGACTTTTTGTTCCGCCGCGTGCAGTTGCTGCTGACTGTGTTTGACCAAACTGATCCCACGCTCAAATTGACCTAAGGCTTGCTCTAAAGACAGCTCACCCTGTTCCAACTGTTGGACGATGTGTTCGAGTTCTTGGATGGATTGTTCAAACTGACCTGGGTCTGCAGATTTTTTACTCATATTATTCCCCAAAAAAACTGTGCGCAACCTTATCGTAGCAGGCTATTATGGTCAATGAAATTGCGTATAGTAACGACTAAATTGGTATTCTTTGCTTATTTATTGCTTAATGATTCAGAGTTAAGGTCGATAACTAGTTTGCAGCTGATATAAAATAACTAAAATTAAGATTCAAAAGCCAGCCCCGGCACTGTTTTGGAAGGAGTAGGATGTGGATTTAGCGACCCTAATCGGATTGATTGGCGCAATTGGCTTTATTGTAATGGCGATGTTTATCAGTAGTAGCGGTGACGTCGGCATGTTTGGTGATTTGGTCTCGGTGCTTATTGTATTTGGTGGCTCGGTATTTGTTGTACTAGCTAAATTTACCTTGGCTCAATTTTTAGGTGCAGGTAAAGCGGCTGCCAAAGCATTTATGTTTAAAATTGAATCACCAGAAGAATTAATTGAAAAGGCCGTGCAATTAGGTGGTGCCGCACGTCAAGGTGGTTTTTTAGCCCTAGAAGAGGCTGAAATTCCCAATAGCTTTATGCAAAAAGGCATTAATATGTTGGTGGATGGCCATGACGCTGATGTTGTGCGAGCTACCATGCAGAAGGATATTTCGTTAACCGAAAAGCGCCATGAAACGGCTATTGCTATTTTTCGTAGTCTGGGTGACGTAGCACCGGCTATGGGAATGATCGGTACCTTGATTGGTTTGGTGGCGATGTTATCTAACATGGATGATCCTAAAGCCATCGGCCCGGCGATGGCGGTGGCATTGTTAACAACGTTGTATGGTGCCTTTGTTGCCAACGTTATGGCCATTCCGTTGGCCGACAAATTAGCGATCCGCAACCAGCAAGAAAAACTAAACAATATGTTGATCTTAGATGCGGTATTAGGCATTCAAGATGGGCAGAATCCAAAGGTTATTGAAGGGATTTTACGTAACTATTTAGCGCAAAATAAACGCGAAGTAGCAGGAGAGGCGGCATGAGTGACGAAGAAGAATGCAAATGCCCACCGCCTGGGTTACCCGCTTACATGGGAACCTTTGCTGATTTAATGGCGCTTTTGATGTGCTTCTTCGTGTTGTTATTAGCATTTTCTGAAATGGACGTGTTGAAGTTTAAACAAATTGCCGGCTCTATGAAGTTTGCTTTTGGTGTGCAAAATAAAATTGAAGTGGATGATATCCCCAAGGGAACCAGTGTTATTGCCATGGAGTTTCGCCCTGGGCGGCCTGATCCCACGCCAATTGAAACGATCCAGCAGCAAACCATGGAAATGACCCAGCAAGTCATTGAATTTCAAGCGGGTGAAGAAGACTCTGCCGGCGGGCGCCAAGACCAACGCGATGATCAAACCGGTGGGCAATCGGCATTAAATGCTGAGGAGCAAGAAGCTGCCGAGGCTACAGCCGCCGCTGCCGCAGAAGCCGCCCAAGAGCAAGTTAATGAAACGGTGAAGAAGTTAGCTGAAGAGCTGGAACAACAAATCGTTGACGGCGCAGTCGAGTTAGAATCATTGGGGCAGCAAATCATTATTCGTATCCGCGAAAATGGCTCTTTCCCGTCGGGCTCTTCTTTTTTACAGCCGCGCTTTATCCCGATAGTGCGGCAAATTGGGGTGATGCTCAATGATATTCCCGGTGAAATTACCGTCAGTGGGCATACTGATGATTTTCAGGTGGGTGATGAGTTACATGCCAACAATTGGGATTTATCGGCTAAGCGAGCCGTTTCAGTGGCCACCGCTTTAATTGCTGCGCCGGGCTTTGATCGAAACCGCATTGTCGTGGTAGGGCATGCTGATACTCGCCCCTTGATGCCAAATAATAGTGAGCTAAATCGTCGGCGTAACCGGCGTGTCGAAATCTCGATCATGCAGGGCAAGCCTAAGGTGTCTGAACCGATCAGTTTTGAACCGGCAACGAATCCTTAAGTCAGCAAACGCCTAATCGCTTGATTAGGCGTTTTTGTTACGCTTAGTTATAATGCGCAACATTGTTAGCTAAATGCGCCCATCATGCTCGAATTTATTATTAAGTTGCATCCTGAAATCGCCATCAAAAGTAAGTCGGTGCGCAAGCGTCAAACGTTGCTGGTGGAGCAGAATCTCAGAACCTTACTAAAACATCTGCCGCATAAAGTGAAAGTCACCGGTTATTTTGATCATCTAACGGTCACTAGCCAATACGAGACAACCGCCTGGCGCCAAGAATTAATTACACGTTTAAAATGTATCCCCGGTATTGTTACCTTTGCTCAGATGCAAACGCGCCAGTTCACTGATTTAGCCGATCTTTTTCAGCAAGTTGCGGCGGTTTATCAGTCTCAAATTATGAATAAAAGCTTTTGTGTCAGGGTGAGACGCCAAGGTGAACATGCATTTAGTTCACTCGACGCTGAGCGTTATATTGGTGGCGGCTTAAACCAATTAGTAAATAGCGCGCGAGTGCGATTAAAGCAGCCTGACTTAGAGATTAAACTAGAGATTAAACAGCAGCAATTTTTACTGGTCACCGAAAGCTTCACAGGCATGGGCGGCTTACCGATCCCATCGCAATCGGATGCCTTGTCGTTGATCTCAGGCGGTTTTGATTCGGCTGTTGCGAGTTATCTAATGATCCGCAAGGGTTTACGTACCCATTATCTGTTCTTTAATTTAGGCGGTGCAGCTCATGAGAACGGTGTGCGCGAAATCGCCTTTTATCTATGGAAAACCTATGCAGCCTCGCATCGGGTGAAGTTTGTCAGTGTCGACTTTGCCCCCGTTGTGGCAGATATTTTGGAGCATGTGCCCACGGGTTTAATGGGTGTCGTTTTAAAACGCCTGATGATGCAGGTGGCCAGCGCTATGGCTGAAAAGCTTGGGATCTCGGCGGTGGTTACCGGTGAAAGTATTGGCCAGGTCGCGAGTCAAACTCTGGCTAACTTAGCCGTGATCGATCAAGCGAGCCCCAGCTTAGTTTTGCGGCCGCTTATTTATCATGACAAACAAGATATTGTGGATTTAGCAAGACAAATTGGTGTGGCCGAGTTGGCGGGAAGTATGCCGGAATATTGTGGCGTGATTTCACAAAATCCGACAGTGAATGCCATCCTCAGTGAAGTCATCACAGCCGAAGCACGGCTCGATCCGCGCAGGATAAATCAAGCCATTGAGCAAGCTAAAATCCTCGATATTCGGACCGTTGAATATCAAGCAGAACAACAAGCGGGTGTTATCGCTACCGAGGCGATATTACCGGCTAGCGCGATCGTGTTAGATATTCGCAGTCACGACGAAGTCGACGCGCGGCCACTGCAATTACAGCAGCATCAGGTACTGACCATTCCGTTTTACCGTTTAGCTACGGCATTTGCACAATTAGATCAGCAACAGCAATATTACTGTTATTGTGAACGTGGCGTGATGAGTCGTTTACAGGCTTTATTGCTGCAAGAGATGGGATTTAATAATGTTGCAGTGTATCGGCCTTAAGTATCTTGCAGCGCTTGCCATAGTGCTTGATTGGCCGGAACCGCTAGCTGATGTTTTGCCGCCGTGGCGACAATAAAGCCGGTGATCACGCTAAGCTCGGTGGGGCGGCCATGGTAATAATCTTGCTGCATTGATGAATAGTTATTGGCCGTCGCGGTGATCACTTGTTGCACTTGCGCAAAGGTTGCCGTAAACGGCAAATCAACTTGTTCAAGCGACGCCAGCTGACAGACTTCACTGACAATTTGCTGTAATTGAGGTTGATGCTCTGTCGCCGCTAAAGCACCATTTTTACAATTTAACACTGCAGTGAGCGGGTTAATAGCCGCATTAATCGCCAACTTTTGCCATAAAGCCGCTATGCTATTCTCGGTGACGGTTAACGGGCCTAAGGCCTGATTTAAAGCCGTGAAAACGGCTTTGCGATGTGCACTCGCGGCTTCATTCAGTGGGCTGAGCATACTTTTACCTTGGCCGGTATGGCGGATCTGCTCCGTTTGTCGTAAGGCACCATGGCTAGTCGTTAAAAACCAGATCCCTTGCTTAGCCCGTGCAAATTGCCGCAAAACCGCAAGGTCTGGCATACCATTATGCGAAACGACAATTTGGGCGTTGTCAGTGAGATGCGGTTGTAGTTGGGTTAAGGCTTCGGTAACGGCATAGGCTTTTACCGGTAAAAACAAGGCATGGATGGGGGAGACGGCCGCTTGAAAATGGCATTGTTGCTCGGTGTGATCTAGCGCCAAAAAGCGCACGCTTAACGATTTAGGTTGACGCAACCACAAACGCACGGGTGTATTGGCCTGTTGCCACCGGCAGGCAGCAAGCAGGCCAATAGCACCTTGGCCAACGACGGTCCAGTTTAACGCTTGCTGCGTGGTCGCCATAAATGCCACAGTTTACGCACAACAAAAAAGGTTAAAACCCCAGCCATATCGGCCACCCAATCCCAAAAATCGCCCGTGCGTCGCGTATAGTTTTCTTGTATCACTTCAATTAAGGCGCCATAGATTGCCATCAAAAGTAGGATTTTCCAAAACACTGCGCGAAAGCCTTTCCAAATTAAGCCACTGAGTACAAAGAAAATACCAAAATGGGCCACTTTATCGAGATTTTCAATTTTAAAAAAAGACAATTCGCCAGCAAGCTTGTGGCCGTTAATCTCGGCCATAAAGCCAAAAGTGGCTAACAGCAGACATAATAAAAACAAAAAGCGATAAAACGATTGCGGCACGTTCTTATCTCCGATAAATGGGGCTCGGATTGTAGCAGTTTTCTGGTTATAATCACCAGCATAGACCGAGATAGGAGAGCAAAATGCCCGCTTTTGATATAGTTTCTGAAGTTGACCAGCAAGAGGTACTAAATGCGGTTGATAATGCTAACCGTGAATTACAAACGCGTTTTGATTTTCGCGGCGTAAATGCTGAATTTACCCTCAAAGATAAACAAATTAACATGGTGGCTGAGGCAGAGTTTCAGTTACAGCAAATGCTCGAAATCTTTTTTGCCAAAGCGGTGAAACGCAATCTAGATGTGCGCTCTTTTAAAGAAGGCGATGTAGTGCACTCGGGTAAAACTTACAGTTTAGCCTTATCGCTGCGCCAAGGTATCGAAACGGATATGGCGAAAAAGTTGGTTAAATTAATTAAAGACAATAAGTTAAAAGTGCAAGCCGCTATTCAAGGCGATCAAGTGCGCGTTACTGGTAAAAAGCGCGATGATTTACAAGAAGCGATTGCGGCGGTGCGTGCAGCTGAATTAGAGCAAGCTTTTCAATTTACCAACTTTCGCGATTGATTTGCAGTTAAGACTTCTAGAAGTCTATTGACTTGGCGCTGATTCAGCGTAAACTTGCGGCGGCTCTTGATAGAGCCGCCGCTTTTTTAGGTGCTTGGTCGCTGCTTTTTAATGTCATCGACCAAGTTAAACGGGAATCTGGTGTAAAACCAGAGCTGCCCCCGCAACGGTAAGCAACTTAAAGTATTTCATCCGCCACTGTCGCAAGATGGGAAGGCGAAATACTCGCGTCAGCAGGTTGTTAGCCCGGAGACCGGCCTAAAAGTCCTTCAAACCAAAGAAATGTGCGGTGGGCACATTGCTGGAGTATCTATGTTTAAACCTTCTTGGGCGCTGCTGTTGTCAGCCGTCCCTGCTGCTGTATCCGCGACTGACGTGGTCGAACATATCAGTGTTTACGCTAATCGCACCCCTGTAGCCACTTCCGAAGTGTTAGCCAGTGTTTCTGTGCTAGATCGTGCAGATATTGAGGCTCGTCAAGCCAGTGATTTACCTGCTTTATTAGCGCAATTACCCGGTATTACTATTTCTCGTGACGGTGGCCGTGGCCAAAATAGCGGTTTGTATTTGCGTGGCGGGAATAATGGCCATACGCTCGTATTGATTGACGGCGTGCGCAGTGGCTCCGCCACCTTGGGTTATAAAACCTTATCGATGTTGCCCTTAGCGTTAATTGAACGAATAGAAGTGATCCGTGGCCCTCGAGCGGCATGGTATGGTGCTGACGCCTTAGCTGGAGTAATTGCTATTACCACTCGTCAAGCCAGCGGCGTGGAATTAACTGCGGATGTTGGCAGTTATGGGCAGGCTGGTGCTAGCATTAATGCCAGTCAACATCATGGTGATCTGACTTTGAGTGCTACTGCTGGGTATAGCCGGGCCGATGGTTTTAATGTGCGTAACGATTTAGATAACGATCGGGATGGTTACCAACAACGTTTTGCTAAACTGGTGGCAGCTTATCAAACCCGATTGGGTCTTTGGCGTGGTCAGGTGGATGTTAACTCCGGTTTTTATCAGTTTGATACGGCCTGGGGCAGTGAAGATCAAGCTGAAACGTTAAACCGCAGTTATTTGTTGGGCTGGGAACATCAGCAAGGATCATGGCAACATCAAGCACAATTCAGCCGAACGCTGGATGATGACACGACTTATGGACCTGTTTCGCAAAGCCCATATGTGACTGAACGCGATGAATTTAACTATCAAGCAGCCACCGCATTGACAGATAGCCTATCGGGTTTAGCGGGCGTGAACTGGTATCAAGAGAGCGTAGCACGCTCAGGCGTAGCCTATGTGCAGGATAATCGCCTTAATCGTGCCGCCTTCGCTGGTTTACAATTTGCTGCGCAAGGCTTGCGTTTAGACGGGGCAGCGCGCCGCGACCTTACTGACCAATACGGTGGTAACACGACCTGGCAATTAGCTGCAGGTGTTGATCTCAGTGATGCGATGCAGCTCAGACTGAGCCGGGGTTCGGCTTTTAAAGCGCCGACCTTTAACGACTTGTATTATCCTGGTAGTGCCAATCCCGATTTACAACCAGAAAAAACTTTGTCGAATGAAATTGCACTGAGTTATCAGTTAGCCGCTGCGACGTTGCAGTTAGCCTGGTTTAAGCAAGATGTTGATAATCTGATCCAGTTTGATTTTGCGACCTACACACCACAAAACATTGAACGTGCCAAAATTTCTGGCGTGGAACTCAGTGTTGATCTGCGTTGGGATTCTTTAGAGCAAACAATCAGTTATAGCTGGTTGGACACTGAAAATACCTTGACTGGGCAACGGTTAGCCCGCCGACCTGAGCACAATGTGAATTGGCGCTTGACGCAACAATGGCAGCAGTTATCGGGATTTGTGACGGCGGATTACCAAAGCGATACCTATCAAGGTGAGTATGCCAGTAGCCCATATCTAGGTGGCTTTACTGTGTTTGGTGTGGGCGGTAGCTTTGCATTATCCCCAGCTTTATCGTTAAGTGCTAAGGTGGATAACCTGTTTGATAAGCATTATCAAACCAGTTCGGGTTATGAAACTGCCGGCGTAAACTTTGGTTTAAGCCTGCAATATAAATTGCCTTAAACGCCTAGTGATTAAACGCTAAAGAAAAAAACCAGCGCTGCATTTGCTACCTAAGTTGTTATACTAGGCTGCAGTCAGCGCTGGATTTATTTTAGCAGGTGCTGAAATTGGCTGCGAAATTTCGACATTTTCGGTGAAATGACCCAATGACAGTAGCCTTGCTGTGGGTTTTGCAAATAATAACCTTGATGATAACTTTCTGCTGGATAAAACACACTGGCCGGGCTGATCTCAGTAACAATGGGTTGTTCAAATAGCTGTTGTTGTTCAAGCTCGCTTATTATCGCCGCGGCTTCGGCTGCTTGCTCCGCGTTATGGCTAAAAATAACGCTGCGGTACTGAGTGCCGACATCATTGCCTTGGCGGTTAAGTTGGGTAGGGTTATGTAAACTAAAAAACAGTTGGCATAGCTGTTTAAAACTGATCTGGCTATCGTCATAACTCACTTGTACCACTTCTGCGTGGCCGGTTTCACCGGTGCAGATGCTTTGATAATCAGGATTGAGGGTATGACCTCCCATGTAACCACTGATGGCCGCGTGTACACCGGAGACTTCATTTAACGCTGCTTCTAAACACCAAAAACAGCCTGCGCCGAACGTGGCAATCTGTGTACTCATCTCTTCTCCTTGCATCAACGGCTGATCGTGCCTGTCGACTCTTACGTAATGTAAAGCCTAATAGATTATAACACGCCGGAGTAATAATGACGTTGGCAGTAATTGGTGCCGGTATGGCTGGGTTAAGTTGTGCCTTTGCGCTGCAACAAGCGGGACAACAGGTTGCGGTATTCGATAAAGCGCGCGGCGCCGGTGGCCGCATGAGCAGTAAGCGCAGTGCCGAAGGCTATTTAGATCTCGGCGCCCAATATTTTACGGCGCGGCAACCCTTATTTCAGCAGCAAGTTGCACAGTGGTTAAAGCAAGGTGTGGTCAATCGTTGGTTAGCACCCATGTATCAATATCGTGCTGGGCAATTAGCAGCTTCCCCCGATGCTGAGCAACGCTTCATTGGTACGCCGGCGATGCACAGCCCACTACGCGCGATGGCCGACGCCCTAGAATGCCACTTTAACTGCCGTGTTAGCACCATAACAAATACGGCAGAGGGCTGGTTTATTCAAAACGAGCACGCGGAGCAGTTTGGGCCCTTTGCTCAGGTAATACTGGCGATCCCGCCGGCACAAGCTGCCACATTATTACCTCCGCCATTAGCGGTGACGTTACCCACCGATTTATTACAACCTTGCTGGGCCGTGAGTTTACAACTAAGTAAGGCTACGCAGCATGCCGCCGGTGGTATTTTTGTTAAGGATCAGGCATTGGGTGTCAGTTGGATCAGTCGGCAAAACAGTAAGCCCGGGCGCTCTGTGACTGAAAATTGGCTGGTGCATTTTACGCCTGAGTTTAGCCAACAGCATTTAGAGCAAGATACTGTTTTTTGGCAGCAACAAGCTCAGCATGCCTTAGGCGAAATTTTAGGCTTGGCTAATGACAGTATTTCAGTCACTAGTGCGTTATGTCATCGGTGGCTGTATGCCCAGCAACAGCAGATGCCAGATAGTAATTTCCAAGATGCAATAGCGCCGGGTTTATGGTTAGCGGGCGATTGGACACGTGGTGGTCGGGTTGAAAATGCCTGGCTAAGTGGTTATGAATTAGCTCAGAGGATCCAGCATGGTTGAACAATGGCTCATTATTGGTGCAAGCGGCGGTATTGGCCGTGCCTTTGTTGACCAGTTACTGGCACAAGGCAAGCAAGTGTCGGCAATCAGCCGACAACCGCTAACTGAAAAAGTAGCAAATCTGGCGTGGTATACACTGCCGCAGGCCGATGCGCCTGAGACGGCATCGGTATTGACGACTATTTTTAGTCAACCGGTTACGGCTATCGTGTTATGTCAAGGTTGGTTGCACGGCGATAGTATGCAGCCAGAGAAAACTATCCGGCAACTGAGCGCTCTAGCGATGCAGCAAAGTTTTCAGGTTAATATTATGAGTCCGGCACTGTATTTACAGGCTTTGTTTCCTTTTATCCAAAAACTGCCGAATATCAAGTTAGCCGTGCTCAGTGCCAAAGTGGGCAGTATTACGGATAATCAGTTAGGGGGCTGGTACAGCTATCGGATGAGCAAGGCGGCGCTGAATATGTTGGTGAAAACAACCAGTATTGAATTGGCGCGTTATAACAAAACGGCCAGTTTAGTTAGTTTACATCCCGGCACCACGGATACGGCGCTATCTGCGCCATTTCAGCGAAATTTACCTGAAGGGCAGTTACAAAGCGCGCATGCCACCGCGGAGCGTTTATTGCCGGTTATCGCGGGCTTAAACCCAGAGCAATCCGGTCAATTACTTAATTGGGATGGACAAGCGCTACCTTATTAGAGCTTAGGTTTTTTATGCGCCATGTCGCGGGTCTGAACTATGACAGTCTTTAGCTGAACTTATCATGATTTCAAGCAAGAGGATCCTTATGCGTTTTTTCAGCAAGCATCAAGCCTTAACACTGGGCAGTTGCCTTGGACTCTTACTCTTAACGCTAACGGCCTGTTCACAAAAACAGCCGATCAACAATGTGGCTTGGCAGCAACAGTTGAGTTTACCCTCAGTACAACAAGCACTGAGTGTTGCTGAAAATTTGTCGCGTGATGTTGAACAAATCAGCTTTGAATGGCTGGACTCGGCTCGTGAACGCAGTGTACCAGCATTATTGTTCAAACCGGCTGCAGCACAACAGGCGAAAGCCTTAATCGTGTTCTCACATGGTTTAGGCGGCTCCAAAGAGCGTTATGCTTATCTGGGGCAATATTGGGCCAGTCAGGGTTTTGCGAGTTTGCATTTACAGCATGTTGGCAGCGACCGCAAAGTGTGGCGAGGTAGCCGTTTATTATTACCCTTTCGTCTAATGGATGCGGCCGATGATACTGAAGCACTGGCTCGGGTTGAGGATGTGAAATTCGCTTTAGATCACATTTTAGCCTCAGAGTATGCCGGGCAGTTTGATCCGCAGCATATTGTGATGGCTGGACATTCTTATGGTGCTAACACCGCTATGCTATTAAGTGGAGCACAGGTGAAGCAAAATGGCCGTTTGGTCAGCCTAAAGGATGAACGGATCACGGCGGCCATTTTGATTTCAGCCCCGCCTTTTTACAATAACCAGCCGCTGTCTCAGGTACTATCTGATGTTAGGATCCCAACGCTGCACATTACCACTACCGAAGATGAAATCACTGTGCCGGGTTTTTACTCTGCACCACAAGATCGGCTTGAGCTGTATTACGCTATTGGCAGTCAATACAAAGTATTGGCGGTGTTCAGTGCCGGCAGTCATAATATTTTTACCAATTGGCGTCGTAGTGGAGACTCTGTGCCTCAGCAGCAAGTGATTAAAGCGGCTACACAAGCGCTATCAAGCGCGTTTATCGCGCAAATTACTAGCGGCGATGATCGTGAATTACGGCAATGGGCGCAGCAGCATCAACCGGTGTTAGCAAACTTTATACGTTCGGATAGTTTTGCGCTACGCTAAGGCGTTGCTAGCGAAGGCCGCGTGGTTTTACGCGGCTTAATGATATCTCAATGCAATTATCCCTTCATGTTTCAGCTCTTTCTATCGCACAACGGACACAGGAATAACCGGCTGACAATACTGTTTTAACCCTGCTGTTTAATGCATGGCGCGACTAAGTTAACGGATGAACGCGACATGTTAAGTAAGCCATTCAGCCAATAAAAACGGGAGCCTTAAGCTCCCGTTTGTGATCAATCAGCTGCAGTTAGGCCTTATTTTGGCACTACCTCGTCAGCGGCATGCTCATCAGGTGCAGCTAATTCGAGTTCTTCTAGCTTACGACTAATCGAGCGTGGTGAACCTGTATTGCGTGCAATAGCAATATAGACCACCGGTACCACATAGATGGTTAATAAGGTTGCTAAGGCAACGCCGGCTAATATCACCATACCGATAACCATGCGGCTTTCAGAGCCAGGGCCGGTTGCCAATACCAGCGGTAAGCTACTCATTACCGTAGTAAAGGCAGTCATCACGATTGGGCGCAAACGTTGCGCTGCGGCACGTTTTACCGAATCTTCAAATGCTACTCCGGCATCGCGTAGTTGGTTAGCAAATTCCACAATCAAAATACCGTTCTTCGCCACTAAACCGATCAGCATCACTAAACCAATTTGGCTATAGATGTTCAGCGTCATGCCGGCAAAGTAAAGGCCTGACAAGGCTCCGACTAAGCCAAGAGGCACGGTAACCATGATCACCAGAGGGTGTATAAAGCTTTCAAATTGTGCGGCTAATACCAAATAAGTGATAACCAGTGCTAGCACGAAAACCAGCGCCGTAGAGCGGCCACTTTCTTGAAAGAGTAACGACTCGCCTTTATAGTCAACGCCCACAGTGTCATTGATATCCGTTTTGACGATATTTTGCAGATACTCCAGTGCTTCGCCCAAGCTATAACCATCCGCCATACTACCGGTGATGGTAATCGACCGCATCCGGTTGTAACGGTTTAGGCTGGAAGCTGTGGCTTCTTCACGCAGCGTCACTAAGTTATCTAAAGGAATTAACTCGTTGCTACGATCCGAGCGAATATAAACGTTACTGATTTTAGTTGGCGCGCGGAAGTCATCATCTAAACCTTCGATAATCACATCGTATTCACGACCACGGTCTAAGAAGGTGGTGACGCGGCGGCCACCGAGCATCGCTTCCAGTGAGCGGCCAATGGCACCTACCGACACGCCTAAATCACCGGCGCGATCGATGTCGATATCAACTAAGATCTGCGGTACGGTTTCTTTATAATCGTGATCCAGCATGAGTAAGTTCGGGTTTTCAGCGGCTTTAGCCAGAATAATGTCACGCCATTGCGCTAGCTCTTCGTAGGTATTGCCTTGAATAACGAACTGTATTGGACGATTACCGCCGCCACCGCCGCCTAAGCCACTACGCATAAACGTAAAGGCTCGCACGTCAGGCAGTTCGTTTACTTTGCTGCCTATTTCCGTTAGTAAATCTTGTGTCTTGCGTTTGCCGTTATACCAGTTTTCAGTACCAACAATGGCGATACCACCGCTGTTACCCCAACCAGGGACGCGCAATAGCATCCGAGTCAGCTGCCCATCCTCATAGTAAGGCGTTAAAATGTCTTCAATTAAGCGCATATTGCGGCTGTTGCTTTGATAACTTGCCCCTTCGGCGGGGCTCATCATCACGAAGAAAGTACCGCGATCTTCTTGCGGCGCGAGCTCGCTTGGCAGCATTCTGACTAATTGCACACTGGCGACAAAACATAACGTGACCACCACCAAAACCGGCCAACGCTTGGTGCACACTACGGCAAGTTGACGTTCGTAGGCGCTTTCTAGCTTGGCAAATGCCTTGTGTAACCAAGTGCCAAATCTACTTTCACGTTTGCGATGCGACAATATTTTGCTGCAAAGCATCGGTGATAAGGTGAGTGCGACCACACTGGAAAAGGCCACTGCCGCGGCCACCGCCAACGCAAACTCGGTAAAGAGTTTACCTAGCTCACCTTGCATAAAGACAAGTGGTACAAACACCGAGATCAATACTAGCGTGGTTGCCACCACAGCAAAGCCAACTTCGCGCGCACCTCGATAGGCTGCCAGTAACGGCGCTTCACCTTGCTCAATCCGCCGATAAATATTTTCTAAAACGACGATAGAGTCATCAACGACTAAGCCAATAGACAGTACCATGGCTAGCAAGGTCAGCAAGTTAATTGAAAAATCTAATGCATAGAGCACGGTAACGGCCGAAACTAGGGCAACCGGGACGGTAATCGCTGGGATAAAGGTGGCACGGATATTACCCAAGAACAGGAATATCACTAATATAACCATACCCATGGCAATACCTAAGGTGTTGTATACCTCTTTAATAGACTCCGAGATAAACACTGAAGAATCATAGCCTGGCTCAATGGTCATGCCTGCCGGGAGATTGACTTTAATCTTTTCCATTTCCGCGCGGGCATTGCGAACCACTTCCAGGGTATTAGCTTTAGATTGTTTAATAATGCCGATACCGAGAATGTTTTTACCGTCGCTGCGAAATTCACCTTCTTCATCTTCAGCGGCCAAGCTAACATCGGCAATTTCTGATAAACGCACTAAGTAATTATTGGCACCGCGTTTGACTACTAAGCGTTCAAAATCTTGTTGCGAGCGGAAAGAGCGTACCACGCGAACAGTAAAATCACGGTCAAAAGATTTGATATTACCGGCGGGTAATTCGACGTTTTCAGCACGTAAAATAGATTCAACATCTTGAACGGTGACACCACGCGCCGCCATTGCATCGCGGTCTAACCAGATACGCATGGCGTAATCGCGTGAGCCACCGAATTGCAAACGGGCCACGCCATCTACCACTGAAAAACGCTCAGCAATATAACGGTTAGCGTAATCGGTTAATTCCAGTGTGGTCATGTTTTCGCTGTTTAAGACAAACCAGGCAATGGTATCTTCGTCTGAGTTTGCTTTAAATACTTCTGGTGGATCAGCTTGATCTGGAAGGTTGTTCAGTGCCCGAGACACGCGCTCACGCACATCATTAGCGGCGGCATCAATATCACGTTCAACGTTAAATTCAATGGTGATACTTGAGCGGCCATTGCGGCTACTGGAGTTTATATTTTTGATGCCCTCAACACCGCTGATGCGATCTTCAAGCAACTGCGTGATCTTACTTTCAACAATTTCAGCAGAAGCACCCGGGTAATTGGTATTGATGCTGACTACCGGTGAGTCGATATCAGGGTATTCGCGCAGCGGCAGCATGCTGAAGCAAACGATACCGAAAATCACTAACAAGATGTTAATAACGGTGGCAAAAACCGGTCGCTTAACGGAGGTATCTGATAACCACATCCTTAACCTCCAACTTTATTGATGGTAATGCCGTTGCGAACCTTTTGTACGCCTTCAACAATCACTTCATCGCCTTCTCGTAACCCAGACAAGATCTCTACCCAACCTGGAATGCGTTGGCCAATTTCGATTTCTTTTTGCATCACTTTGTTATCCGCATCGACCACATAGACATATTGCCGGTTTTGCTGGGGTACTAAGGCTTTTTCAGAAATACGCAGTACTTCACGGTTTTCAAGTTGCAAACGTACAGACAATAACATCCCTGGGCGCAGTTTTAAGCTTGCGTTGTCAATTTCACCATGCACGGTGACCGAGCGCGTGACCGGATCTAAACGCGTATCAATGGCCGAGACTTTGCCGCTGAAGGTTTCGTCCTGATAAGCTACGTTAGTCACAGTTAAGGGCATTCCAAGAGCCACTTCTGAAAGATAGCGTTCTGCGACACTAAATTGCACGCGTAGCGTTTGCATATCATCAAGGCTAGTAATCACAGTGCCAGCATTGATGTAAGCTCCTTGGCTAACTTGGCGTAAACCTAAAAAACCGCTGAAAGGCGCACGGATGGTCATATCGTTCAGCTGCTTGCTGGCGATGTCCAGTTGCGCTTGCGTGCTGTTTACGCGGCTTTGTTGTTCATCCAGCATCGATTGGGCGGTGGCTTGGGTTTTGGCTAAGTTCTTCAAACGATCCAACTGCCGAGATTGTTCTACTAACACGGCTTTTAACTCCGCAACACGGGCTTTTTGCTGAATGTCACTGAGTTTGGCAATGATTTCGCCTTTATTAACTTTTTTGCCTTCACTGACGTTGAGTTCTATTAAGAATTCGCTACTTGGCGCAATGAGTTGAATGGAGTTGTTGGCAATACCGGTGCCTATGGCGCCGACTTCGCGACTCATTTCATGTCTTTCAACCTGGGCAGTTTTAACCGAAACCGCGCCGCTAGGTCCACGTCCGCTGTCTTGAACTTGTCCGGATTGCCAGAACAAAAAGCCAACAAAACACAGTAATGCTAACAAAATGAACCATATTAATCGTGAATGTAATTGCGCCAAGGGAACTCCGGAACGTTAAGAAAAATCATCTTGGCTATTGTATGGAATTATCGACCGGTCAGATTCCCTATTATCGCAATCTGACTACACTTGGTCGTATCAGAACGATGTTTCGGAAAATCTCAACCGTTATTGTGGCTGAAATATAGTTTTAGCTGGCTTAAACCAAACAAACACTGGCAGACTATAAAGCAAAGAATACGGGAAAGGGGAGAGCATAATGAGCAAATTATCGCTTGCTGGTTCAGCCAGCAGTGGCGGGGCCAAACTGTTGCTGCTAAGTATTGGCACATTGTTTGTGCTTTTTATCTATACCTTATTATTGGCGGAACAATTTAATTGGTTGCTAGCGGTGGCGTATATAGCCAGTTTTATGGGGATTTTTATTGCTTGGGCAAAATTAGCCGAGCCCAAATACAGTATCGATTGTGATGAACTGGGCGTGCATTATCATCATCGTGCCGGCAGCTGGCTGTTGCCATGGCAAGCCTTTAGTTACAGTGCTGTGCCAAGTATTGGCGGCGAAGATTTGGCATTTATTGGTTTTAAAGTAACAGATTACGATGCGGTGTTAGCAAAACTGCCGTTACGTTTAGCCGTGAAAATTATGACTGAGCAACGGCCTATTTTTTTAGAAGCCATCAAGCAAAGTTGTAGTATTGGCCAGTGCGCGACTGAGTTACTGCGTGAAAAAGATCATTTTACTACTAGCAAGCAGCATTATGATGGTGTTAAAGCGATTTTTGCCCAACGCATGCAGCGTATTACGGCGGCTTGTGGCTTTGAATTGTTAGTGCCTGTTAATGCAGAACCTGCTACTGTGCGCAAATGGTGTCAGGATATTAATCGGTTACGACTGCAACAACTGCATCCTGATGATAACTAGACACTTGTGCCGTGGTGTATAATAATACAACCATATAAAGTTAGCTGGCAGGGTTAAAATGAGCAGTTATGACAAAGCATTTTTGGTGAGTGGCCGTAACACCATTATTCATAAAAACAAGAAGTTGGATTTGATTATCATCAATGATGATAACAACCCAACGCTGATCGTCACTCGTCATGGCGTTAAGGTGTTTGAAGATGAAGTGCCAGACAGTCGCTTAGAAGCTAAAGAGCAGTACATGGAGTTGGTTGATGTTTCCAGTGTTGATGTATTTGGTGAAACAAAAACATTGTTGTTTATTCAAGCGTTAAATAACAAAGAATATAAAGTTGATTACACCAAAAAAGACACCGATATGTTTATTCGTTTACACCAGGATAATTATATCTAAAGCGCTCCATTACACCCTGAAACCCTGCTTTATATAGGGTTAATGTTATTGTTAGAGCGTGTCATGGTTCCTTTTGCTTTACCTTTAACCTGAGATAACGGGTTACTTATGCAATTTACTGAGCACAAACTTAAAATAATAATAAAAGTGCCGGTGTCTGCTACTGCTATCAGTGCTGAACTGATCCGCAAAGCATTAATAGACGCAGGTTATGGCCGTTGTTTTGTGCTGCAAGCACAAATCGACGCCTTGCTAGCCGAATACGCTCCCTTGTGTAAACAAGTAGAAAAACAGACTTTGCTTGAAAATAGTGAAGAGCTGGTTTATCCAGTTGCTGAAAAACGCCCAGCAACAGTGACCTTTCAATTTTCTGAAGACAAAATGTTAGCTATAGCGACCGTTACTGCGGCTTATGGCGGCGCACCATTGGCTGCCAATGCATTGGTAAAAGCGGCGCAAGAGGCTGGTATTGTCTTTGGCTTTCAAAAAGAACAGATTATACAATTAATCCAAACCAGCAGTCAGGCTGAGCCTGGTGTTCAGCTACAGGCAGAAATTGCTACCGGCAGACTGGCTAAGAATGGTTTGGATTCCCGTTTTGACCCATTAATTCCTGACATGGTGGTAAGACGTAAGCGACCACAGGTCGATTCAATTCATAAAGTGGACTTGCGTGATTTTGGTAGTGTCCCTTCTGTTGTTGCCGGCGATCCTTTGATGCGCCGCTTACCCCCCACGCTAGGTGAAGCGGGCTATACGGTGACCGGCGAAAAAATGCCAGCTGAACCTGGTAAGGTTATCGAGTGGCAATTTGGCAGTGGCGTAGCGCTAAGTAGCAACGATCCCAACCTATTGCTGGCGAAACAAGATGGCTTACCTCGCTCAATTGAACATGGTGCGACCGTAGATGACGTTTTTAATACTTCACAAGTCGATTTAGGATCGGGTCATATCATTTTTAAAGGATCAGTGGTGATCACCGGTAACGTTTCTGCTGGAATGAAAGTGCTGGCAGGTGGCAATGTTTATATCAAAGGTGTTGTTGAAGGAGAATTGATCGAAGCCGGTGGTGATGTGGTGATTGATGGTTCTATTATTGGTCATCAAATCAGCGAAGGCGATCAGCATTTTACAACGGTTGTTAAAGCTAAGGGCGATATTCATTGCGCGTTAGCACAGTACTCTGAATTAAATTGTCAGGGGTCACTCTTCGCCAGTAAATACTTAATGCACTGCAAGGTCGAAGCTAAAACAGTATTGGCAGGTAGTGAGGATAAAATTAACGGCAAAATTGTCGGGGGGCATTATCTGCTGGCAAATGGTCTTAGCTGCGGTCAGCTCGGCTCGCCGTCGAATAGTCCGGTGATGATCCAATTGAACCGTTTAATTACGCCTTTATTGGAACAACAACGTTTACTTCGAGAGCAGTTAGTGTTGAGTCGACATGAGCTTGAAGAGTGCAAAGCACAAATTGAGCAACTGCGTAAAGCGTCCGCCGGTAAAGGTGATCCGCAATTACAAATGTTTGAATTGGATTTTCAGCAACAACGAGAGTTGGTTAAAGCCTTGATCACTGAAGTAAAAGCTCTTGAAGAGCAGCGCCAAAACATTTTGCAAACATTAGAAATTAAGGTTACGCAGCAGTTATTTTCTGCCGTTGAAGTGCAGTTTGGACCACAGAGTGTGCGTACCCGACGTGAGCATAGCCCTTCTCGAATTAAGATCAGTGAGGGGCGTCCGCTGATTGAACCTTTGTAACATAGCCGCAATGCGACCAGCTGGAGCTACTTTGCGTTATTAGGTCGTGTAAATTGTCAGTTTTTTTTCTATGCTATACCTCAATTCAATAACTGAGCTTTTGCGGTGCCTTTACTTCTCGTTTTGCTGTTATTATTTTGTTTTCCGGCTGCAGCCAATTGTAATATGGCATTTCGTTATGGCGTATTAATTTCGCCTGAGCATATTCGAATGATGCAAAACAATCGTACGCATGTGCAAATCAATCATGATCAGCAATTGTTTGTGCGCGGTGAGTTGCAAACACTCAGTGAAGAAGAACAGCGCTTACTGCAGCAATATGCCGAAGGTTTACGTAAGTTCGTGCCTGAGATTGTCAGCTTAGCCGTCGATGGTGTTGAAGTGGGGTTATCCAGTATCGAAGCCATGTTAGCTGGCGTGGGGAGTCAATCTCAGCAAGACGAGTGGCGCGCGCTGATCCGTGAAACTACCTTTCAATTTTTATCGCGTTTTGTACGCAGTGGGGACCACTTTTATCTGGCGCCGCAAAGCTTGAACGAGTTAGACAACTTTCTTAATCGTGAACTCAAACCGCAGTTAACCAGCTTAGCGCGGCGCACTGTCGGTGCTGTGTGGGGCGCATTGCGCGATGCGTTACGTCAATCAGATAACAACTTTGAGCGGGCCGAAACTCAAGATTGGCAGTCTGTGAATCAATTGATGGAAAAGATCACCTTGGGTATGGACGAAAAAATGGTCGAGCTTGAAGCGAAATCAGCCCTGTTTTGCCAACGCATGCGCGAGCTGGACCATATTGAATCAAAACTGCAAAAGCGTATTGCCAGCCTTGCGCAGTTTGATGTGGTGGTTGAAAAGCCCGAATAGCCGTGTGTGCTTTAGACGGACTATTTACCTCTGGCGCTGTCATGGCGCTTATACCACGCCGTACTCATCTTGCAGCGATACCGGCATCGAGTTATCGACTTCATCACTGATTGCATCCAGCGTCTTTTCCGCTTCTTCCAATGAGCTGACTTCGGCAATATGAAACAATGCCTCACCTTCATTGACTAGCGGTAAGTTATTGCGGCCAATCACCACTCCCGCTAAGGTGGCATGAATAGCTACTTCAAAATCAGAGTAGGGTGAGTAAATATGAGCCAGTAAATCACCTTGCTGTACCGTTTGTCCTAGGCTGACATAGTAGCGGGCGATACCATCGTGCTCAGCTCTCACCCAGCTACTTTTTTTAGTAAACAGTGAGTCTGTTTTTTTGCCGCGTTTTAAGCGACTCAGCATACCGAGATCTTGCATCACGTTAACAATGCCACGCACGCCGATTTTAATCGATTGCTCGTCGAAGCGCAGTGCTTCACCCGCTTCATATAACAAAATGGGAATGCCCATATTATTGGCCGTGCCGCGCATGGTGCCATCACGTGTAGCGGCTTTGACGATAATCGGTGCGTTAAAGCTCTCTGCCATGCGCAGCGCCATTTTATCTTTGGCGCTGGCGCGAACTTGTGGCAGGTTTGCCCGATGGATGGCCCCCGTGTGCAAATCGATGGCATGGCTGCACTTTGACAGCACTTGATTGGTAAATTGGAATGCCATGCGACTACCCAGCGAGCCTTTTTCACTGCCGGGGAAACTGCGATTAAGATCGCGCCGATCGGGCAGGTAACGTGATTGCTGCACAAAGCCATAGGTGTTGACGATTGGCACGACGATTAAGGTGCCTTTGAGTCGACTTAACCTTGGCAGTTTAAGCAAACGTCGACAGATCTCGACCCCGTTTATTTCATCACCATGCAGGGCCGCCGTGATTAACAACACTGGCCCATCTTGGCGGCCATGCACCACATGCGCGCCGATATTCAGTTCTGTGTGGGTATAAAGCTTACCAAAAGGAATATCCACAACCGCGCGTTCACCTGCAGCGATATAGGTATTAGCCAGCATAAAAGGGGGACGAGTTGTACTCATTAGCCGGTGCCTTTGGTTTTTAATGGTTTTTTGCTTTGATGGCTTGCAACCTTTTTCTCTAGATAGCGAATGATCATGCCGGCCACATCTTTTTCGGTGGTGGTTTCGATGCCTTCTAACCCCGGTGAGCTATTGACTTCCATGACCACCGGACCATGATTAGAGCGCAGTAAATCAACACCCGCTACATCTAAACCCATGGTTTGCGCTGCCGCCAAGGCGGTTTTACGCTCTTCTGGCGTAAGGGTGATCTTAGTGGCACTGCCGCCGCGATGTAAGTTTGAACGAAACTCGCCGGCTTTAGCTTGGCGTTTCATCGAGGCCACGATTTTATCGCCCACCACGAAACAGCGTATATCGGCACCGTTCGCTTCGCGAATGTATTCTTGTACCAGGATATGCGCATTTAAGCCCATAAAGGCATCAATCACGCTTTCTGCCGCGGTGCGGGTTTCGGCTAACACCACGCCAATACCTTGGGTACCCTCTAACAGTTTAATGACCAGCGGGGCTCCGCCGACCATATCAATTAAATCGGGAATATCACCGGGCTTATCCGCAAAGCCCGTGATCGGTAAACCAATACCTTGGCGTGCTAATAATTGTAATGAGCGTAATTTATCGCGAGCGCGACCGATGGCGACTGATTCATTTAGCGAGTACACGCCCATCATCTCAAATTGGCGCAGTACTGCGGTGCCATAAAAGGTAATTGAAGCACCAATGCGTGGGATAACCGCGTCAAAGCGCTCGAGCACATCACCTTTGTAGTGAATCGAGGAGTTACTGCGGTTAATGTTCATATAACACATTAACGGGTCGAGCACTCTGACCTCATGGCCAGCGTGAGTAGCGGCTTCTACCAATCTTTTGGTGGAATACAGCTCAGCGTTACGCGACAAAATCGCTATCTTCATAAAGGCTCCTGCCTGCTCGCCAGGTTGGCGCAGACACTAAACACCAGGGGGCTGACAATCGGTCGATTGTCAGGAATTCGGCAAGCTATTATGCCAGTAAAAATAGCGAACCCAGCCCCAGGAATGCAAAAAAACCGACGACATCGGTCACGGTGGTCAAAATAACTGAACCCGATAAGGCCGGATCAATTTCCAGTTTATCTAACCAGCGAGGAATAAAGACACCGCAGATAGCCGCAATAATAATATTAATAATAATCGCCACACCAATGATGCCGCCAATCAGCCAACTACCAAACCAAAAGAAGGTGATCACCGCGATGACGATTGACCAAAGCAAGCCATTTAATGCGGCAACGCCAATCTCTTTGCGCAACAGCGCAACATAGGTTTGTTCAGTAATTTGTTCTAGCGCCAAACCGCGGATCATCAGCGTAAGCGTTTGACTGCCCGCAATGCCGCCCATACTGGCGACAATAGGCATCAGCACGGCTAGGGCGACCACTTCTTGTAATGTCGCCTCAAATAAACCGATAGTCCAAGCAGCTAAAAATGCGGTAAGTAAATTAATGCCGAGCCACACCGCGCGGCGTTTGGCACTAATGAAGACCGGTGCGAATAAATCTTCTTCTTCATCTAAACCGGCGGTGTGCATGAATTGGCTTTCTAAGCTGCGCCTCACATTTTCTAATGCTTCACCAATAGATAAGCGGCCCAATAATTTACCCTCGGCAGAGACGACCGCTAGGGCGGTATATCCAGAGCGAGAGACCATATCTGAGCCTTGGTCTAAATCTAACTGACCATCAACGACCGGGGCTTCATTATCAATAAAGCTTTCAATCGGCAAATGGCTACCGCGACCCAGCAAGCGACTAGCGGAGACTTGTCCGGCATAGCGGCCGGTGCGGTCAATCACAAATAAGGTTTCTTGGTATTCAGCGTCTTCAGGCAGACTTTGAAACAGCCGAATGGCATCACGCACACGCGCATTTTTATTTAAGATCAGTAAGTCATGATCGGCATAACGACCACACTGATCTTCATCATAGGTTAAAGCGATCTCTAGCCAACGGCGTTGACTGGCGTCTAGGCGTGAGCAGGCATAATCGTAAAGCCGAGGGGGCAACTCTTCCAATAACTCAAGTAAATCATCAACTTCCATTTCCTCAACGAGGTTGCGCAGTTGTTGATCATCGAGTTGTTTGAAAATGTTCTCTCGCGCATCGACCCGCATATGGGTTAAGGCACTAACTTGATCTTCTGCCGCTAAGCCGAGCCAACAGTTTAACCGCTGCTCTAGCGGCATAGACTCTAACGCTAACGCCAGCTCAGACGGTTCTAATTCAGTTAGCCGAGTCAGCAGCTGATTTAATTCGTCTTCATCGAAACTGTCACGGACAATTTCTTCAATATCAAGATGTTGGCTCTCTACCATACAGACTCCTTGTTACCACCAATTCTTGAACTTAAACCAGATTAGACTACCCAGCCCGACAAAAAACATCACGATTAAAGCAATAAAATAACCATTTTTGTACATTAATTCTGGCATATTAGCAAAATTCATCCCATAAATGCCGGCAATAAAGGTTAAGGGAATAAAAATCGTGCTGACCATGGTTAATACTTTCATGCGTTCGTTAATTTGATGTGACGTTGTCGACATATAGCCATGCACTAAGTCGCTAAGCTGATCATAATACATGTCGGTCATGGAGTGCAGTCGTTCAAATTTTTCATAAAAGTCACGCACATCGGTGCTAAGAAACATTTTACTCATTGGATGCAGCTCTTCGTAACTGGCTTCGGCAAAAATATCTTTTTGGTAAGCCAAGTTGCGACTGACTTTGCGTAATACCGATCGGTAGCGCATCATGGTGGACATCAGTTCATCGTCACCTTTTTGCAGCATAACATCTTCAAGCTCACTTAATTCGTCCTCAAAAATCAGCAGCTTACCTAAGTAGCTCGCCGATACAGCAAGGATAACTTGCTTAACCCAATCGCTCACGGTGGCATTTTTTTTCTCCGCTAATTGCGGTTGTAATTGGCTGGCGAGTATAGGATCGTGACACTGAATTTTACTGATCAGAATATCGCGAGAAAATAATACATTAACCTGTGCGCTTTCGGTCAACTCGCTAAAGTCGGGATCGGCATAACCCCTTAAAATCAGTAAAGAAAAGTCGTCTTGGGCTTCAAATTTAGGCGGGTGACGCTGACGTGTAAAATCTTCTAACATGGTCGGCGCAATCGCCAATTTCTGCATGACATGCAGCTCTTCTTCACTACTCGCCTCAGATAAATCGATCCAGATCGGGCTGGTAAATTGAAAGCCATCAGATAAGGCTTTTAACTTTCGTTGTTGCCAAGTAGTCGATTCGTGATCAAAAAAACATAATGTAATCATGCAGGACCTTATTGGTTTTTGTTTTTAATTCTGCCCAACACATCAAGGCGTGTTGGGCAGTGGGGTCCAGAGGGTTGGCCTTAGCTGGCGTTTGGCGTGCTGCGCTCGCGGATATAATCGTTGACTAATTGCTCAAGCACATCCAACGGCACGGCACCATTGGCAAGAACCACTTGATGGAACTCACGAATATCAAACTGCTCGCCCAATTGCTCTTTCGCGTGCTGGCGTAATTCTAGCAGTTTCATCATGCCGACTTTATAAGCGGTGGCTTGACCTGGCATCACAATATAACGCTCGATAGCTTTGATCGCATCGTTTTCAGGGTTCGGTGTGTTATCCATTAAATACTGGATGGCTTGTTCACGTGTCCAGCCTTTAGCATGAATACCGGTATCAACCACTAACCGTGCTGCGCGCCATAACTCCATCGCTAAGCGGCCAAAATCTGAATAGGGATCTTGATAGAGCCCAATTTCTTTTGGCACCAGTTCAGAGTATAGACCCCAACCTTCAATATAGGCAGTGAAGCCACCAAAACGGCGAAACTTAGGAATACCTTCTAGCTCTTGCGCTATCGCCAATTGCATATGGTGCCCCGGAATGCCCTCGTGATAGGCCAGCGCTTCCATCTGATAAATGGGCATACTGCTCATTTGATACAAGTTGGCGTAATAGATACCTGGGCGCGAGCCGTCCATTGATGGCCGCTGATAAAAAGCTTTACCGGCACTGGCTTCGCGAAACGGCTCAACCGCTTTGACAATCATCGGTGCCTTAGGCTGCACGATAAACAGCTCATCCAGCCGGGTGCGCATATTATCAATAAGTGCAGTGGCTTCGGCTAAATAAGCGGCTTTACCCTCTGCGGTTTCAGGGTAATAGAATTGCGGCGCTTCGCGCATAAACACAAAAAACTCGGCTAAGTTACCCGCAAAGCCGACTTGCTGCATGATGGCCTGCATTTCTTTATGAATGCGAGCGACATCATCTAAGCCTAATTGATGGATGGTAGCGGCATCCATATCCGTGGTAGTCATACGGTTTAAACGATTTTGATAAAACGCCGCGCCTTTCTCAAAACGCCAAACCCCATCATCGGTACCGGCTAATTTTTCTAGCTCGCCAAGATAACTGATTAACTGCTGATAAGCAGGGCCAACACTGGTTAAAAGCGCAACCTTCGCTTCATCTAACAGCAGTTTTTGTTCTGCAGCTGGTAAATTTAACGCGGTGATCTTGCTGGTAAAGTCGCTCAGAAGGGTGCTATCACCTTCCTCAGTAAAAGGGGCGCCCTGTAACAAATTTTCGCTAGCGCTTTTTAAGTGCGGAAAAACAAACTTTGGCACAATAATGCCAACATCAGCGCGCTGTTTTAATTGTTCTTTTAACTGCTCGAATAATTTGGGCACGGCATTTAACCGAGCGATATAGGCTTTTGCATCACTGATATCACTGATTTTATGCTGATTAATCAACACCGAGGGCACTTGTGAGTGCACGCCATACATCTGATTAACGGGGTAGCTGTATAAACGCCACTCTGCATCGGTCAGCATATCTTGTAATTGCTGCTGCATTAACTGATAACTTAGGCGGGTTTGTGCATCTAATTCAGCAGGGTCGATGGTGGCTAACAATAAAAGATGTTCACGCGTTTGCGCTAATTCTGCGGCGAAGGCACTGTCGCTCAGATCTTGCCACTTATCATAATCATCTTTGATGCCCAAGCTGGTTTGTAAAATTGGGCTACGCTTCACACGTTCATTAAAAATGCGTTCAAAGAGTTGATTGGCGCGCTCATTCACATCTACTTGCTGCTGTTGCGAAGCGGGCTCGCTGACATTCGTTTCCGCGGGTTTTGGGCCGCAACCGCTAACTAAGGCGGCAGATAACAGCAGTGGCAATAAAGCCAGAGTATATTTAGGTTTTTTCTGCATTGTGCTTCCTTTATCTTGTCGCATCTAAATAAATAGGGTCAGTAAATCGTTTAGGTAACGTGCCCCTAAAGGCGTGATTTGCCAATGCCCCGGTATTTCGCGCAGCAAACCTTTGTTAATGGCGGTGGTGATTGGCTGCGTGATATAGCTTAAGGGTAAGCCAGTATAGGCCGTAAAGTCGGCCATCGGACAAGGCTCAAGCAAGCGGAAGCGATTCATAAAAAATTCGAAGGGGCGATCCTCCGGCTCCACTTGCTGGCGCTCATCCAGATAGCTACGGCTTAAATCCATATAGCCTTTTGGATGTTTTACTTTAACCGTGCGCAAAATACTGTTGCGGCTGGGTAAGGTAATCTTGCCATGTGCACCACAACCAATACCAAGATAATCGCCATAGCGCCAGTAATTCAAGTTATGTTGACACTGATGACCTGTTTTACTGTAAGCCGAGGTTTCATATTGCTGATAACCCGCCGCGCTTAATAAAGCCAGACCCTGTTGCTGAATATCCCAAAGGATATCGTCATCAGGTAAGGTCGGGGGTTTTGAAGCAAAAGCGGTATTCGGTTCAATGGTCAGCTGATACCAAGATAAATGCGGTGGTTGTAATGCAATAGCTTGGGCTAAATCATCTAACGCAGCAGCGACGGTTTGCCCCGGCAGACCATGCATTAAATCTAGGTTATAACTTTTTAGCGGTAAGGTTGCGGCTAGCTTAGCCGCGCGACACGCTTCGTCGGCATTATGAATACGCCCCAGCGCGCTTAATTGTGCCGCTTGAAACGTTTGTACACCAATCGAGAAGCGCGTAACACCCGCTGCGACATAACCGGCGAAACGTTCCGCTTCAAAAGTCCCAGGATTAGCTTCCATCGTTACTTCAAGTTCGGGTTGCGCGGGCATACGGCTTAACACACCGTCGAGGATCTGCTTGATGCCGTCAGCACTAAACACGCTCGGTGTGCCACCACCAATAAAAATACTGTGCAAAGGCCGTTGCCGTACTAGGTGTAGATCTTCATCTAAGTCATTGAGTAAATGTGCGATATATTCTTGCTCAGGAATGCCTTGTTTCACAGCATGCGAATTAAAGTCGCAGTAGGGACATTTTTGAATACACCAAGGAATATGGATATACAGTGCTAAAGGCGGTAATTGCAAACTCAAGTTGCCGCCTTATTACTTTGCGCCAATGACATTAACTTTACCAGTTGCTGCAAGGCCTGTGCTCGATGGCTCCGTTGCTTTTTTTGGTCAGGGCTCAGCTCTGCTGCGGTTTTATTTAAGTCGGCCAGATAAAAAATGGGATCATAACCAAAGCCACCCTCACCGCGAGCAACTAAGGCAATTTCACCTTGCCACTGACCATGACAGACAAGTGGCGTTGGATCAGCTGCATGGCTTAAATACACCAACACACAATGAAATGTTGCTTGACGTTGCGCTGGCGGGACATCAGTTAAAGCGCTGAGCAATTTCTCACAGTTTTGCTGATCGCTCGCCCCCTGACCGGCATAACGTGCCGAGTATATCCCCGGTGCGCCAGCTAAGGCTGCAACAGCTAAGCCGGAGTCATCGGCGATGGCCGGTAGGCCGGTGATGGCCGCAGCATGCCGGGCTTTTAAAATAGCGTTTTCAATAAAGGTTAAACCAGTTTCGTCAGCATCACTCACGCCCAAGCTACTTTGCGTGACCACGTCTAACGAAAAAGGGGCGAGCATTGCGGCTAACTCTACCACCTTGCCTTTATTTCCGGTCGCCAATACCACTTTGTTCATGCCTAAGCCTTATTCTGTGTAAAGTTTTTGTTCGAAATTCAGTTGCTGACGGGTATTACCTTGGCGAATGTCGAGGCTAAAACGAAACTGCTCTTCATTACGAAACGGCATGACAGCGATATAATAGATGGCTGCACCGTCTTTAATTTCACGAAAGGTTAAACTGCGCTGTTGCCCTAATAAATTTCGGGCTATGCCGCTAATAATCACGGCTTGTGCTTGCTGAGTTTGCGTATCCAGTACCGAAA
This sequence comes from Alishewanella sp. SMS8, assembly GCF_030737935.1. NCBI lineage: Bacteria > Pseudomonadati > Pseudomonadota > Gammaproteobacteria > Alteromonadales > Alteromonadaceae > Alishewanella > Alishewanella sp. SMS8. Next base: position 592,168 of record NZ_JAPJEA010000001.1, on the reverse strand, counting down.
TATTAATGATCGCGTTGTTTTTATTGCGGCTTAGATTAGCGGCTCTGGCCACTTCTGGTGTCAGAAACGTCGAGTTAAAAGCAATATAGTGAATATCCCAATCGCCTAACTGTTTTTTTTGTTCCGCTTGTAATGTACCTGCAAACAAAAAACTGCTTAGCATAAGCAGATACAGTAAGTAGTGCGTTGTGCGTTGTTGCATCTTGATAACTCCGCTTTAGGTGAGAAATGCGCCGCCATTCGACGGCCTTAAAAACCGTTTGAGTACCGAGCTTATAAACCGCGGAACCAGCCCGCGAACAGCAACTCAATAAATTTTAGCGCGACTAGGGCAATCAACACCGATAAATCTAAGCCGCCCATTGGCGGTAAGATGCGACGGATCGGCGAGAGCATCGGCTCGGTTAATTGCTGAAACACTTGTTCCATCGGGTTACGGCCTTGACTGACCCAGCTCATAATGGCGCGGATCAATAAGATCCAGAAAATTAAGCTGAGGATCTCTTTCATTAACAGCAAGCCGCCTAAAATAAAGCTTGGGCCAATTTGTAACGACACAGAAAACAATAACTGCAACACAATAAACTTGGTTGTTGCAAGTAAATATGCGATTAATAAGGTGGCGGTGTCGAGTTTACCAATACTGGGGATCACCCGGCGCAAAGGCAGTACAACGGGGTTGGTGGCTTTTACCACAAACTGGCTAAACGGATTATAAAAATCGGCTCTTACCAGTTGTAACCAAAAGCGAATTAACATCAGCATAATGGCGAGTGTAAAAGCGGTATGCACTAAAAACTGTATTGCTTCCATTTGAGCTTCTCCGCTAACTTAAATACTTTTGGCCATGGCTTCGGCCCGATCTATAGCTGCTTGCATGGCTTTTGCCACCATCTCTTCTAAACCGTCATTCGCAAAGGTGCTGACAGCTTCGTGCGTAGTACCGCCTTTCGACGTTACTTGGGCGCGCAGTTGTGCAAAACTTAAATCACTTTGTAGCGCCATTGTTGCGGCTCCCAAGGCGGTTTGTGCCACCATGGCTTTTGCTTGTTCGGCACTAAACCCCAATTGTTCGGCTTTTTGTTGCATCGATTGCATAAAGTAAAAAAAGTAAGCCGGTGAGCTGCCGGTTACGGCAATAATATGATTAATTTCGTGTTCTTCATTTAACCATACTGTCATGCCTGTGCCTTGAAACATATGATCAACAAAGGCTTTTTCATAGTTTGAACAACGGCTTGGGAACAAACCGGTAACACCGAGTGCAACTAACGATGGCGTATTAGGCATAGCGCGAACTAACTTAATGTTGCCTAACCAATTTTCATAATGTGCTACCGGTAAACCTGCGGCCAGCGTTACGAACATTTTGTCCTGGCACTGCGGAGCTTGCTCAAGCAGTGCGCTGCAAACGTCTTGCATCATTTGCGGTTTTACCGCCAGCACGATCACGTCTGCCCAATCGGCCGCGGCCGCATTATCTAAGGTGGTGGTAATACCGTAATCTTTTGCCAGCTCGGTTAATTTTGGTTGGCTTCGATTAGCCGCCATAATATTCTCTGCTGGATAGCCAGCTTTAACCATGGCAGCGATAACACAGCGCGCCATATTGCCAGCGCCTATAAACGCCACCCGATTGTCATTCATGTTTTTCATAATTCCTTGCGCCAAAAATTGCGGTGCCTAATCTTATCATAGTTGCACCGTATGGTAGAGCCAGTGGCCAGTCATTCGACATACCCATGGATAATTCAGTCGCCGCCGGATAATGCGCTTGTAGCTGAATTGATAACGCCTGCATCGCCGCAAAGTCAGCTGTCACCTTGTGCTCATCGCCAGGTGCTGGAATAGCCATTAAACCTCGTAAAGTGATGCGAGGTAATGCATTAACACTAGCCGCCAGTGCCAGCATCTCTGTAGCCGCAATACCGGATTTACTGGCTTCATCGCTGATATTAATCTGCAATAACACCTGTAAGTCGGCGGCATCAGCAGGTCGTTGTTCGCTAAGGCGCTGCGCAATTTTTAAGCGATCGATGCTATGCACCCAGCTGGCGTACTGCGCAATAATCCGCGTTTTATTAGACTGAATGGGGCCGATGAAATGCCATTGCAAGTCTGTTAAATGTGCTAGTGCATCAGCCTTGGTGGCCAGTTCTTGTGGGTAATTCTCTCCAAACAGACGTTGACCTGCCTCGTAGGCGGCCAGTATGGCTGTATCGGGTTGCGTTTTACTCACGGCGATTAATTGCACAGGCTGACGCGATTCTGGTAATTGTTCACAATTTTTCGCTAGCTTCTGATAGGCGAGGGCAAGTTGTTCTGCTATGTTATTCATCATAAATAAGTAAATTGGAGTTTCCTAAACGTGGATATTACCGAATTATTAGCTTTTAGTGTTGAACATAAAGCATCAGACTTACACCTTTCTGCAGGTGTACCGCCGTTAATCCGTGTCGATGGCGATGTACGCAAACTGAATATTCCGCCGTTAACGCACAAAGAAGTGCATGCGTTAGTGTATGAGATTATGACCGATAAGCAACGTAAGGAATACGAAGAGCGGTTGGAATCGGATTTTTCGTTCGACGTGCCTAACCTTGCTCGCTTTCGGGTTAACGCCTTTGTACAAAACCGCGGTGCTGCTGCGGTATTTCGAACTATCCCCAGTGACGTATTAACGTTAGATGATCTCGGCGCACCGGATATCTTTAAATCGATATCAGAAAACCCCCGTGGTTTAGTGCTAGTGACGGGCCCTACTGGTTCGGGGAAAAGTACCACCTTGGCGGCGATGATCGATTATATCAACACCACGCGCTTTGATCACATCTTAACCATTGAAGATCCCATTGAATTTGTGCACACCAATAAATTTAGTTTGATCAACCAACGTGAAGTGCATCGTGATACGCACAGTTTTAGTAATGCATTACGCTCTGCCTTGCGCGAAGATCCGGATGTAATTCTAGTGGGTGAATTACGTGACTTAGAAACTATTCGTTTAGCCATGACCGCCGCCGAAACCGGTCACTTGGTGTTTGGTACCTTGCACACCACCTCCGCGCCGAAAACCATTGACCGGATCATCGATGTGTTCCCAGGCGAAGAGAAAGCCATGATGCGCTCGATGTTATCGGAGTCTTTGCGAGCGGTTATTTCACAAACCTTATTGAAAAAGGTCGGTGGTGGTCGTATTGCTGCGCACGAAATAATGGTTGGTTTACCGGCTATCCGTAATTTGATCCGCGAAGATAAAATTGCTCAAATGTATTCCGTCATTCAAACGGGAGCGGCACATGGCATGCAAACCATGGATCAATGTCTGATTAACTTGGTAAACCGTGGTTTAGTGTCGCAAAAAGATGCGGCAGCTAAAGCGCAAGATAAAAATACCTTTAGCAGAATGTAATCGGGGTTTATATGCAGCTGGTTGATTATCAGAAAAAAATGGTTGAGTTAAAAGCCTCGGATTTATTTATCACCGCAGGTATGCCGGTGGCTGCAAAAATTAACGGCGAATTACAGCCGATTGATGATCAACGCTTATCAGAAGTCGATTCGTTAAATTTAGTGTTGTCGGCGATGAGTGAGAAACAGCAGCACGAGTTCAATACCACCAAAGAATGTAACTTTGCGATTGCCAATGATGCGGGGCGTTTCCGTGTTTCCGCCTTTTGGCAACGTGACAAAGCCGGTATGGTGATGCGGCGCATCGTGACCACCATTCCGAATGTTGACGACCTGGGTTTACCACCGATTTTAAAAGAAATCATCATGTCCAAACGCGGCTTAGTGCTGTTTGTGGGGGGAACGGGTACCGGTAAGTCAACGTCTTTGGCGGCATTAATTGGTTACCGAAACAAAAACTCGAAAGGGCATATTCTGACTATTGAAGATCCCATCGAGTTTGTGCACGAGCATGGCCGCAGTATGATTACCCAGCGTGAAGTTGGCTTGGATACTGAAACTTTTGACTCAGCACTAAAAAGCTCATTACGCCAAGCTCCTGATGTGATTTTGATCGGTGAAATTCGCTCACAAGACACCATGGAGTTTGCACTGTCTTTCGCCGAAACCGGGCACTTATGTATTGCCACTTTGCACGCCAACAATGCCAACCAAGCTATTGACCGCATCATGCATCTCGTACCAAAAGAGATGCACAGCAAGTTATTATTTGACTTATCATTGAATTTACGCGGTATTGTGGCGCAGCAATTAATTCCTACCTCCGACGGTAAGGGGCGTGTTGCAGCCATCGAGGTGTTACTCAATTCTCCGTTTATTGCCGATTTAATCAGTAAAGGGCAAATTGCCGAGATTAAAACGGTGATGGCGAAGTCACGCGAGTTAGGCATGCAAACCTTTGACCAAGCGCTGTATGATCTGTACAAGGCCGACGTGATCAGCTATACCGATGCGATACATCATGCCGATTCTCCGAATGACTTACGTTTAATGATTAAACTGCGTAATAATGAAGTTAAAGGTTCGGGTTTCTTATCCGGAGTCACCCTAGACGGCATGGATAAAGAATAGGCGCCAACAAATTATGGGTTTAAGTTCGATCATGACTCCTCGCAGCAAGCTGGTAACCACTCAAGGTGATGCCAGTTTATCTTCGTTGCGTAACGTTTTTAAACAGTCGCATTTTCAGCATGTGCCGGTTGTCGATAGCAGTGATAAAGTGGTAGGTATTGTCTCAGTAAAAGATTATTTTAAAGAGGTCAGCCCGCTTATCGACTCGGCTAGCGAAACAACGCTAGGCTTGTTTATGCGCACGCGTAAGGTCCATCAAGTGATGGTCTCGCCGGTAATTACTGTACCGCTGGATACCAGTATTCGGGTTATCGCGGCTATGTTAATTGAACATAATATCAGTTGTATTTTAGTTACCGACAATCAACAGCACCTGCTAGGGTTGTTATCGTGGAAGGATATAATGAAAGCCGCTTTGTTAGCCAAACCTAAAAGTTAAGAGTCTTTGGTTAAATATAGCTTAATGTTGTACACCAGATTTAATCTGCGGCATAACGGCGACGTAAAATCTGCACCCGCTCAATGTAAGCCTGAGTTTCTGCAAAAGGTGGAATGCCATTATAGCGTTTTACGTTGCCTGGCCCCGCGTTATAAGCTGCTAACGCTAAGGTAAGATCGCCCTGATAGTCTTTTAACAACTGCCCTAAATATTGGCTGCCAGCACGAATGTTTTGTTCGGGCTCATAGCCATTAAAGACCTGAAATTGCTGCATTGTGGCGGGCATCAGTTGCATGAGTCCCGTTGCTCCTTTTGCGGAAATAGCGTTGGGATTAAATGCTGACTCGGCGTGGATCACCGCCCGGATAAGAGCCGTTTCTAGTTGATGCTCAGCTGCCGCCTGATGAATTAACCGTGCAAAACGTTGTTTAAATAACGGTGTTTTTTGCCAATCTATGCTGGAGTTAGGAGCACAAGCAAAGCAATCAAAGCGCAATAATTCAAAAGCTTGGCCAACAGGGCGTTGATCAGAAAATCGTGCGCTGCCATCGGGCAGCACGGTTTTATAAACTAATACCTTGGGCGTATTAGCGCTGCTGGCAGTCGGTTGCGGTAAAGGCGCACTGTTAGGCGTTAGTTTAATCGTGGTTTTCGGCTCGGTGATGCGGTCTGTCGCCGCGAGCAGGGCGCTAAAGATTAAACAAATACTACTTACACTAAGTGTGGCCCATCGCACGCTTTGCATTACCGGAGATCCTTGCTGTCAGGTTTGGCGTTTAACGCGGTGGGCTAACCATTTTAATACTACCGCGACCATTAAAATGATAACGGGAACGCTAATGCTTTGCCAGAGCGCTATCGGTAATTCTGGTAGCCAATAGCTTAATGATCGCAATAACTTATCAGCTAATTGCACTGCATAATAGCTAATCGCCACTAATGACAAGCCTTCGACCATTTGCTGCAATTTTAATTGCAGTTTTGCTTTTTGTTCCATCGAAAGCAGCAATTGCTGATTTTGCTGAGCTAATTTTAAACTCATCCTGGTGCGTAGTAGCTCAATTGAACGGCCTAACCGGTTTGACAGGCTATTTTGTCGCAGTTGCACCGATGCGCTGGTTCGATAAGCCGGGGTTAAACGACGTTCGGTAAAATCCTGTAGCGATAGCTTATCGTCAATACTTGTTTCGTCTAACGCTTTTAGTCGATCCAAGGTTAATTGATAATAAGCGGCGGTGGCTTCTAATCGAGAGCTGTTTTCGGCAATTAAGCGCTCTGTTCCTGCCGCAAGCTGACTGATCTGATCCAGTAACTGTTCATCATTATCGCGTTCTAGTTCAATACGTTGAGTCAGCGAAGCTAAATTTTGCTCTAAGCTATTGAGTTGCTGCAAACTTTGTCGAGAGACCGGCCAACCGAGTAGCGATAATTTTCGATAATTTCCTAAATCAAACAATTGCTGCACTAAACGGCCTAATGCTGCAGCAGAAAGCCCTTGATCCAGCAGCAGCATGCGACCGGCACCTTCAGCATGTTTTTGAAAATCCGTCCATATTTTGGCTTTGCCTGCAGCTAATAAGCTGTTTATACAATTCTCGGCATTAAACAAGCGCGCCACTTGTTGTGCCGCTAAGGGCTGTTTAGCATCAATGATCGTCAGTTGTACAATCCGAAAAATTTGCCCTGGAATGTGATCAAACCAATCACGTGAGGGCAAAAAATCTAATGGATCATCAAACCATGGCTTTTCGGCGTCAGCACGAATAAATGTATAACTGGAAAACTCACCATGTCGTTCCCAGCGCAGCCATTGGCCATACAGTGATAAGGTAAGATCTTGTGCTGCTTCGGTTAATTGGCTGCCTTGCTGTGCAGCCAATTGCTGCATACATTGAAACTCTAGGGCGCGTGACGCGGGGGCTAAGGTCAGCATAAAATGACACAGTCTACAGGGGGCCGTTAAAGGCGGAAACGTGCGCTGTTGTAATTCTTTATCCAATAAATCGCGAAGAGGATGGCTGCGACGGGATAGATTTTCCATAATTCACCTCATGATTGCAGGCCTAGGTCGTTCACTCAGGCGGAAGGTCTAAACACGATTATTGCAGGTTGTATGCCAGTGTGAAGCGTAACAATTTGCGAGTGTAAGATGCTGAAATGAATAAAGTTTGAAAATTACATCAGGCTCAGGCCGTTAAAACTGCTAAAATTTGTGCTTGAAATGAAAGCAGTTGCCTAGTTTCAGTGCAAATAATGTATAAAACAGGCCATCAGGGCGATTGGCTTCGCATACCACAACTATTCCATTGCGCATTCGGAGAATAATGTGCCGTTAAACAAAACTTTTTTCTTAGCGATTGCCAGTGTGGTGATGGCGATGTTGACGATCCAATCCGGTGCGTCATTAGCCAAGCAATTATTTCCTCTAATTGGCCCAACAGGTACGACCGGTCTGCGTATCGGTTTTTCTGCTTTAATGTTGTGGTTAGTGTTTCGACCTTGGCGACATTTACCCGTCGGTCGCAATTGGCGAGCCGTTTTTATCTATGGCGTCTGTTTAGGAGGCATGAATTTATTATTCTATTTAGCCATAGCGCGCATTCCATTGGGTATAGGTGTGGCGTTAGAGTTCACCGGCCCACTGGCGGTGGCGTTATTCTCTTCAAGAAAACGCAGTGATCTATTGTGGGTTGCACTAACCATCGCGGGGATAGTATTGCTGTTACCCGATATGCGCTCGGTTGATGCCTTAGATCCCGTCGGTGTTGCGCTGGCGCTGGGGGCGGGAGCTTGTTGGGCGGGTTATATCTTATTTGGGCAACGTGCTGGCAGCTTAGCCTCAGGGGGTGTCACGGTTGCCTTGGGGATGGCTGTAGCCGCGAGCTTTCTGTTGCCGCTGGGCCTCTTTTCTGCTGGGCAGAGTTTACTCAGTTGGCAGGTGATCCCATTAGCGATTGGCGTGGCAGCGTTATCCAGTGCCATACCTTATAGTTTAGAAATGGTGGCATTAAAAAAACTACCTGCGCAAACCTTTAGTGTTTTGATGAGCTTAGAGCCGGCTATTGCGGCTTTAGCGGGTTTCTTGTTTTTAGCCGAGTTACTCAGCTTAACGCAATGGCTCGCCATTTTATTAGTGATCAGTGCTTCGTTAGGTAGCACCTTAAGCAGTAAATCTGCTACAGCGAGCTAAGTTGGGTTTTTAAACCCTTAAAATCATAAAAAGTTGATCTGTACCTAAGCAGTAACGGCTTTTATTCGTTATAACTAAAGGGTAGGGCAAGCACAGTGCATCCTGTTGCGCTATGCTACTGCGAATAAGGAGTAACGATGAGTATGCAAACTGTCACTGATTTAATGACCCCAGATCCGCTATCACTGCAACGCAGCGCCACCTTGAAAGACGCGCATGAGTTGATGCGGTTAAAAAATATCCGGCATATACCGGTGATTGATAACGAGGGTTTCTTAATTGGCATGTTAACGCAAAAAGTGTTGATTGGTGCCGTAATTAATCTTTTGGCGAAATACGGTGCGGCGGCGCTAGATCATAAAGAACAACAGTTAGGTGTAGCGACATTAATGTTAACCGATTTTGCCACCGTCACACCCGATCAAAGCTTAACTGATGTGGCGGCATTTTTTGTCAGTAATCGGCATGGTTGTTTGCCAGTGGTCTCTGGCGACAATAAACTACTTGGTATTTTAACGTCATCTGATTTTGTTAAATTAGCAGTGCAGTTGTTGGCGGAAAAAGCATAAAGTGCAAGATGAAAACCCCAAGCCAGTGTCAACCGACTTGGGGGAGTGGTTTAGTTTACACCTAGTTCTTTTAACAGGTTATCGGCTTTATCGACAACTTGCATCTGCCATAACATAAAGCGTAAATCGACTTGGATTGAGCGCGTGTTCGCTAGGTTAAAATCCCAATCAGAGATAATAGAATCTAGCGTACCATCGAAGGCTAACCCCACAAACTCACCTTTACCATTTAACACGGCCGAGCCTGAGTTACCGCCAGTAATATCCAAGGTGGCAAGGTAGTTCACCGGAACTGAATTCATGCTATCAACTGCGTAAGGGCCATAGTTTTTGGCTTTAATGGCATCAAGTTGATTTTGTGGTGCATTAAATTCACCTTCGCCGGTCGCTTTTTGAGTAATACCGCGCAGGGTGGTGAATGCGGTCCAAGCGTTACCATCTTCATTACCGTGAGCCCGACCGGTAACATTACCGTAAGTGACACGCAGAGTGCTGTTGGCATCAGGGTAAACGGCTTTACCTTGTGATTGCATAAAGGCAATTTTCGCGCGCATGTAACTGGCATAAGCTTGTTGGATCTTGCCACCTAGCTCTTCTTGCTCCGCTTCTTTTGAACGATCAGTTTTGTACAGTGCCACTGCGGCTTTAACAAAAGGATCGTTGCTAGTAGCAAATTGTGCGGGTGTGCTTTCGAGCAGGGCCGCGCGCTGTGCTGCATCCGTTAATACAGTAGCGGCATACCAGCTATCAATCAGTGCCACTAAAGCGGCTTGATCCATATTATCTTTGATGCCCATCGCTTTGTCGAAGTCGGCATTGCGTTGTTTTTTCGGTAAAGCAACATACTTAGTTAAGCTTTGCAGATCTAACGCTTTTTCTACACGCACATCAAAAGAGCGATCCATACCGGCGATAAAGGCTTTAAAGCGCGGTAAATCACGTGCTTGGAAACCTGCTTTTCGTTCCGCATCGGGCTTAGTGCTTTCTTGCGCCAAGCGGTACAAACTGCGGGCTGTGCCAAGTAAGCGAGGGCTCGCATTATTCAGTAAATAATTATCGCGGCCTTGTTGCTGCTGCTCTTTTAACAGTTTTTCGATATTAGCCAGATCTTTGGCATAGGCTTTTTTGTTGGCGTTATTGCTGTTAACCCAAGCGGTCAATGCTTGATGTTCAGCTTGTTTACGCGCTAGAAAATCGCTTTGTGCATAGCTATCAAGCATGCCTTGGCGATTTTTCATGTAGTTATTCAAACCTGCCACTCGGCTGGCATATTTTAATGCTGCATCACGGTCATCTGCTGTTTCGCGGCCAATAATGTCCAGTGTTTCAGCAAATTGACTAACGGTGTTCGGATAGCTCCACTCAAAGGTGTCCGCCACTTCAGAAGGTAAGCGATGGCGGTTCGTGCGCCCCGGATAGCCTAATGCCATCACAAAATCGCCTTCTTTTAAGCCTTCTTTCGCTAATTTCAAGTGAAAATCTGGGGTGTAAGGCACGTTGTCCGCATGGAAATCGGCTGATTTCCCTTCAGGGCTAACATAAGCCCGCAGAAAGCCATAATCACCGGTATGGCGTGGCCACATCCAATTATCGGTGTCGCCACCAAATTTACCGACACCTTCGGCAGGGGCGTGGACTAAACGCACATCTTTAATTTCTAATTGCTTAATTAAATAATATTCTAAGCTGCCGTAATAAGCCGCTACAGAACAGCGATGCCCCGCATCCTGCTCACATTCCGCAACGATGGCTTTTTGATTGGCTTCAATCGCGTCTACACGCTTTTTACCAGATAATTTGGCGGTACTGGCATCAATCACTTTGTTAGTGACGTTATCAACCGCCTTAGTGACATAGATACGGCTACCCGGTGCGGCCGGCACTTCTTCGGCTAAAGTTTTGGCTAAAAAACCATTTCTGAGTAAGTCATTCTCTGCAGTAGAGTTGTGCGCGATGCTGTTGTAAACACAGTGATGGTTAGTGGCTACTAACCCCTGTGGCGAAACGAAAGACGCCGAACAGCCACCTAAACTGACGATAGCGCCCATTGGGAATTCGGTTAATTTCGTCAAGTTGGCTGGATCTAATTCAAGGCCAGCTGCTTTTAATTCAGTGGCAATATTGGGCAGCTGTTGCGGCATCCACATGCCTTCATCTGCCATAGCGAAACCGCTGGCCAGTGCCAGTACAAGTAATGACTTTTTCATAAAATCTCTTAGTCTTATTGAATTAATGAGGATAACGAGGTTGCAACGCTATAGTCGGTGCATGGCTCAGGCTTGTCAAGCCGTAGACATACACCGTTACACTTTTGTTAAGTAAGTAGGCATTAACGAGATTCAAACCAGCTGATGGCTTTAGCCTGCTGCTTAGCTTGGTACATTGCCATGTCTGCTTGCCGCAATACGTCTGAACTGTTGTGAAGTGCGCCATGAAATAAGTTAGCGCCAATACTACCCGTGCAATAATGTTCCATAGCAAGTGTTTCGGTAAATACATGCGGCTGTGCCAAAGCTGCACTGATTTTTTCGGCCAGTTGTTGTGCCAGCGTTTTTGCTTTATCGGCATCACAGTCTAAATCGCACAACACGATCACAAACTCATCACCCCCTAAGCGAGCAACCGTATCGACTTCTCGTACTTGATTTGTTAGCCGATTCGCTACTTCAATCAGTAGTAAGTCGCCCACTTTATGGCCAAAGCGATCGTTCACTGGCTTGAAATGATTCAAATCGATAAATAATAAAGCACCAAAGCTGTTGCTGCGCTTGCTTTGTTTAAAAGCCAGTTGTAGGCGATCGTCTAATAAGCGGCGATTGGCTAAACCGGTCAGATGATCATAAAACGCCATTTTATGAATATGTGCAGCTGAGAGCGAGCGGGAAATGGCAAGCTCAGCTAAGTTACTGAAAATAGACATCTTGCTGCTAAACTCAGCCGAGGGTAAGCCGGGTTCTTTTTGATAAAAGCCAAATGCGCCTAACACTTTACCTTGGGCATTTTTTATCGGAATTGACCAACAGGCTCTTAACTCGTTCAATAACACTAATTCGCGATAGGTTTGCCAATGAGGATGCTGTAATAAATCCTCAGCTATAACGGCTTGGCCACTATAAGCCGCACTGCCGCAAGATCCAACATCAGGGCCAGGTGTTAATCCATCAATAGCATCATTAAACGCTTGAGGTAACGAAGGGGCGGCGGCCACGCGCAAACAATACTCCGCTTCATCGAGTAACATTACCGAGCATAATATTTCAGGATATTGGGCTTCAATTTGTCGAACAAGTTGTATTAAAACATCTGACAATGCTGAACCATGACTGATCATACTGAGGATCTGGTTTTGCATTTCTAATTCGTGCGTTCGATTTTTTACTTGTTGCTCGACAATTTGCAGCATGCGATCGGCTTTATAATTGCTATGGCTTAGCTCTGCGACTTGTTCTGCCAGAAAAGCGATCAGCTTCATCATCGCTTCAATTTTTGATTCCGGGATAATAGGGACTTCGGCAATCGCTTTTAAATAGCTATCTTCATCAAAACTAAGTGCTTTTGCTTGCTGTTTAAAAAAATTTAAATCCGGTTTTTTTATAAAGAATTGACCAATATAAAGATTAGCTACGTGCTTATTGAGTATCTTTACTGGCGCTGCACAGTCAATTAAGCCATTTAAACACGCATAAGTGGCATAATCTTGCTGTTTTATGGCTTCGTTGGCGAGAGTCGTATCAGAGTTAATGCAATTTTTAAGGCTAGCAGGGTGCTGACGATGAAACTGCATACAAACGCGTTGCCAGTTAGATGAAGAGACGACTTTACCATGTAAATCAATCAGCGCGATTGACACGCCTAAGGCTTTTTGAAAGTTCTCAAAAATGCTATTTAGCAGGTTGAGGTCTAAGGTTTTTAGAACAGACTGTTGCGCATCCGGTGCTTGATTACTGGCTGAAAACTGCCACGACGCCAGCAAAGGGTTTAGATTTTGGACATCAAATTTGATGTCTGCTTTAAATTTGCCCATGCCAATTAATCCATTATTTGTCAGGCGTTAACTCAAGTTGTGATTTAGCGTTGTTGCAGCAAGCGCTAAATCACCCCAACGTCCAGCTACCCATGGTCTTTAAGCCAAAACGTCATTGTTAAGAATAGCATATATTTTGCACTAACGTTGTCATGAGAAAGGCTGAATCGCGCAGTATAAAACGTTTTCAGCCCAGTAAAATCGCTAGCGTATTGTTATTTATGACGATCTTGTAGCACTTTAATGACATCATTAAGTGCTAATTTTTGACTGCGCAGCAAAACAAGTAGGTGGAAGATTAAATCTGCTGCTTCGTTTGCCAGCTCTTCTTTATCACCTGCCATGGCCGCAAGGGCTGACTCTACACCTTCTTCCCCCACTTTTTGCGCAATGCGTTTTACGCCACGGGCAAATAAACTGGCGGTATAGCTGCTTTTCGGATCGGCACCTTCGCGGCTGGCAATCACTTGCTCTAAGTCATACAAAAAGCTCAGTTGTGGGCTGTTGGCGTTATTATCATGCCAGCAGGTTTCGGTGCCTTCGTGGCAAGTAGGGCCTGCCGGCAGCGCCATAATTAGTAAGCTGTCGGCATCGCAGTCTTTGTCAATGCTGACCAGGCTTAGGGTGTTACCTGAGCTTTCACCTTTGGTCCACAACCGCTGTTTACTGCGACTGAAAAAGGTAACCGTGTTGCTTGCAAGGGTGTGAGACAGTGCTGCTGGATTCATATACCCTTGCATCAGCACTTTACCCGAGATGGCATGCTGCACTATGGCGGGCAGTAACTGATTTTCAGGCCAGCTCAGTTGTTCAATCTGTTGTTGGTTCATCATGTAATTCTCACGTTCGAATGTGTATTTTGCCATGTAGCATTAGCGTTATTTCTAGTACGCTTCACATGGTCATTGTGCGCAAAACCGCTGTAAACACTTCCACGCTTCACACTGATACTGCACGCAAAGCCGCCGTGAATACTTCCCTGTAGGCTCCTCTTTGGCATCCATGCCAAAGACGCTTTGCTTAGCAGTATCAGTGTTTCGCTCCTCAGCTCAGAAAAAGCCCTGAGCTATGCAAGAGCGATACGTCTATTAGAGTTATCTCTAGTCCGTTTCATATGAATACAGCACGCAAAGACGCCGTAAATATTTTCCTGTAGTGTGACAAACTTCAATCCAAAAGTTTGCCCTTTGGGCCAGCCTTGCTGTCCAAATGGGCGAATATCATGAATGATATTCACAATCTAGCCCCGAGAAAGCTTCACGGCGTGTCACAGAAAAAATGTACGTGGTGCTTGCGTGGGTTTTATGGCTTTCCTTTTAAGGTCGTATACTAATACCATCGGCAAGTAACTTCGCTTTTAGCTCGCTGATCTGAATAATACCCTTGTGGAAGACACTGGCCGCTAAGGCCCCATCCACATCGGCTTGTTGAAACACCTCGGTAAAATGCTGCATTGCACCGGCACCACCACTGGCGATCAACGGCACCTTGCACAGATCCCGAATGGTTTTCAGCTGCGCCAAATCGTAACCTTGCCGCACCCCATCCTGATTCATGCAGTTCAGCACAATCTCACCGGCACCCAAGCGCTGCACCTCAGTTACCCAGTCGCGAGTTAACCACTGTGTTTTTTGGGTGCGGCTCTCATCGCCGGTAAATTGATATACCTGATATTGGCCCGACGCCACATCAAAAAAGCTATCAATACCAATGACCACACACTGCTGCCCATAGGTTTGGTTAAGCTCGGCAATTAACTGCGGGTTAGTCAGGGCAGGGCTGTTAATCGACACTTTATCGGCGCCCATCTCCAAAATTTTGCCGGCATCTGCCACCGATTTAATGCCACCGGCCACACAAAAGGGAATATCTATTACCTCAGCAATGCGGCGCACCCAGCTCTTATCAACCACCCGGCCATCACTGGACGCCGTGATATCGTAAAATACCAATTCATCTGCGCCGGCTTCGGCATAGCGCTGGGCCAATGGCACAATATCACCAATAATTTCATGGTTTCGAAACTGCACGCCCTTGACTACCTTGCCATCGCGCACATCCAAACAAGGAATTAAGCGTTTTGCCAGCATGCAATGGCCTCCTCAAGCGTAAACTTACCTTCTAACAGCGAGCGACCTAGGATCACTCCCGCAACACCCGAGCCAATTAACGCCTGGATATCGGCTAATGAACCGATGCCGCCAGACGCTTGCCAAGCCAGCGTTGGGTACTTACTGCTCAGCTCACGGTATAACGCCACATTAGCGCCAGTTAAGGTGCCGTCTTTACTGATATCGGTACACAGTACATGCTTGGCACCGGCGGTAATATAACCGTCTAACACTTGCTCTAGTGTTACGCCAGACTCTTCAATCCAACCGTGGCTGGGTAAGGTTTTTTCGCCTTGGGCATTAATGGCCACATCTAAGGCTAACACAATGCGCTCACCGCCGTATTTGCGGATCCAGCCTTGAACCAACTCAGGCTCCCGAATTGCTAAGCTACCAATGACCACGCGGCTAGCACCGGCGGCGAGTAAATCCATCACATCTTGCTCGCTGCGCACACCACCACCGACTTGAATTTGCAATGGCGAGTCGGTCATTAGCTTGGTTAACAGGGCAATTTGCCGCTTGCTGGCATCTTTGGCACCCGAGAGGTCAACCACATGCAGTAGCGGGGAACCGGCTTTGGCATAGCTATCGCGAAGCGTAAAGGGGCTGAAAGTGTACTCGGTGGTTTTATCGTAAGCGCCTTGGTATAAACGCACGACAGTGCCGTCAATTAAATCTATCGCCGGAATAATCACAACTGCCACTCCAGAAAGTTTTGTAATAATCGCGCGCCCACTTTACCTGAGCGCTCAGGGTGAAATTGCGCACCGACCACATTATCTTTGCCAATAACCGCGGCAAAGTCAGAGCCATAGTGGCATTGTGCTAAGCTATATTCGCTCGGCACCACTGCAAAGCTGTGCACAAAATACAGATAATCTTGTTCAGTAAAGCCGGCCAAAATGGGGTGCTTACTGATCTGATGCAAGGTATTCCAGCCCATATGCGGTAAGCGTGAACCGGCAGCATTAAGCGGTGCCACTTCGCCTGGAATTAATCCTAAACAGGCTACATCACCTTCCATACTGTGGGCGGTGAGCATTTGCATGCCCAAACAAATACCCAGCATCGGCTGCGTTAGGCTTTGTAAGGTACCTATAAGCTCGCGCTCGGCTAAATTATGCATGGCCGCTTTTGCGGTACCAACGCCCGGTAAGATCACCCGCGAGGCATCACGGATCACCGCGGCATCACGGCTTATTACAGGCTCAACGCCTAAGCGTTTTACCGCAAAATACACTGAGCTGATGTTGGCACAGCCGGTATCAACAATCACCAAACTCATTACAACACTCCTTTTGAGCTTGGTAAGGCTTCACCCGATACGGTGATGGCTTGGCGTAGCGCCCGGCCAAAGGCTTTAAATAAGCCTTCTACTTTATGGTGCTTATTACCTTCGGTAATGCTCAAGTGCAAAGACATCAACATGGCATCGCTTATTGAGCGGAAAAAGTGTGGCACCATCTCCAGTGTTAAACCGCCCACCGCACCTTCGCCCAGCTCGCCGTTAAACACAAACAGCGGCCGACCCGATAAATCTAAAATGCACTCGGCGCGGCACTCGTCCATCGGCAGCACAAAACCAAAACGGTTAATACCGCGTTTGTTGCCCAGCGCCTGCTTTAAAGCTTGGCCTAAGGCCAGCGCGGTATCTTCGACACTGTGGTGATCGTCAATATGCAAATCGCCTTTTACTTCAACTTGTAGTGAGAAACCGCCGTGGGTGGCAATTTGCTCCAGCATATGATCAAAAAAACCTACGCCAGTGCTGAACAGGTTATTACCACTGCTATCTAAATCGACCGTCACTTTAATATCGGTTTCGCGGGTGGTACGCACCACAGTCGCGCTGCGGCCACGGCTTAATAAACGTTTAGTAATTTCGGCCCAGCCTAAGCTGTCACGTTGATACTGAAAAGCCGGTAATCCCATGTTTTCAGCGAGTTGCACGTCGGTTAGCCGATCGCCAATCACATAAGAATTGGTAAAATCGATTTTACCTTGTTGCAGGTAGTCTTTGACTAAACCCAATTTCGGTTTGCGGCAACTGCAGTTATCACGCTCAAAATGTGGGCAAATTAGCACATCATCAAACTGAATACCTTGCGAGGTTAACAGTTGCATCATTTTGTCATGCGGCGCATCAAAGGTATCGCGCGGAAAGCTGTCGGTGCCTAAACCATCTTGATTGGTCACCATCACTAAGCGATAACCCGCCGCTTGCAGTTTTAATAGCGCCGGCACTAAGCCTGGCTCGTAGGCCAATTTTTCAAGGCTATCGAGCTGCTTGTCTATTGGCGGCTCTTCTACCATGGTGCCGTCACGATCGATAAATAAAATAGGTTGGCCACTCATGCGGTTTCTCTCTGATTAGGTTGGAAATAACGTTGCATTGCGCCGGCTAAGCGCTGCATTTCTGCAGGACTGCCAATGGATACCCGCACCACCTGCGATAAACCCAGTTGGCTAGATTGGTTGCGGATCAAGATATCTTCTGCAATCAGCGCATTAACACAGGCTGCGGCATCGCTTACTTGCAACAGCACATAGTTAGCATTGCTTGGCCAGACTTTATTAATGCCCGGTAAGCTTGCGGCAAGCTTGATAAAGTCATCACGTAAAGCGTTAATGGTGGCTACGCTCTGTTGCATTTGCGCGATACCAGCGGGCGATAAGGCTTGCGCAGCAATTTGTGCCACCGGCTCGGCAATTGGGTAGGGCGCAATCATTTTTTTCAGGGCGTTGATAATTTCAGGTGCAGCCAACGTAAAACCACAACGTAAGCCCGCTAAACCAAAGGCTTTAGATAGCGTGCGCAAGATCACCAAGTGCGGATAACGGCTCAGTAGCGACACCACAGACGCCTCTGGTGCAAATTCAATGTAGGCTTCATCGACCACCACTAAGGCTTGATCTTTAAAGTGCTCTAACACGGCGATAATATCTTCACGAGGAATGAGATCACCGGTTGGGTTATTGGGGCTACAAATAAACACAAGCTTTGGCGAGGTAGCGAAAATGCCGGGTAAATCTAAACGCTCATTATCTTTTAACAGTACTTTATTCACCGACGTTTGATTGCTCTCGGCGCTGATGGCATACATGCCATAGGTCGGTGGGCAAATTGTAATGCTATCTTGCTTTGGCTCGCAGAAGCTTCGGATCAGCAGCTCAATGCCTTCATCTGCGCCACGGCTTACCAATACTTGCTCGGCAGTTAATCCTGCATACGCAGCGTAACCATCAATTACCGCTTTTGGCTGACAAGACGGATAGCGATTAAAGGTGCCATCTAACTGATAAGCGGGCGCTAGCGCGTTTTCATTGGCATTAAGCCACACCGCACCGCCACTCATCGAGCTGCGGGCAGAAGCATAAGGCACGATAGCTTTTACGGCATCACGGGCCAGCGGGTGTACCTTAGACATTTTCAGTCTCCTTTAATAAACTGGCCAAGCGTAACCGTACCGCATTGGCGTGCGCTTCTAAACTTTCGGCTTCAGCCAGGGTGACAATGGCGGGGCCAATATTTCGCATCCCAGTGGCAGATAATTGCTGCACGGTAAAGCGGCGGTAAAAATCGGTCATCGACAAGCTTGAGACGGTGCGGCTATAGCCATAAGTGGGTAATACATGGTTAGTGCCACTGGCGTAATCCCCAGCGGATTCGGGCGTCCAAGCGCCAACAAAAATACTGGCTGCGCTGGTAAAGCGCTCAGTGAGTAGCTCGGCTTGCTCTGTTTGCACAATTAAGTGCTCTGGCGCATAGGCATTGGTCACACTAATGGCGCTGTCTAAGTCGGCTGTTAAGATGGCTCGGCTGTGTGCTAGCGCTTGTGCGGCAATATCACGGCGCGGAAGGGCGGCTAATTGCACGCTGAGGGCTTGCTCTACAGCATCCAGCAAACTTGCGCTATCGCTAACTAAAATCACCTGTGAATCAGGGCCATGTTCCGCCTGCGACAGTAAGTCTGCTGCGACAAACTCTGGGTTAGCCTGAGCATCGGCCAGCACGAGCACCTCAGACGGGCCGGCTGGCATATCAATCATCGCGCCTTTGGCATCTTGGCTTACTTGCTGTTTCGCTTCAGTGACATAGCGATTACCCGGGCCAAAAATTTTATCCACTTTGGCAATCGTCTCTGTACCGTAAGCCAGCGCCGCCACAGCTTGAGCCCCGCCAATGGTATAAATTTCGGTAATGCCACAAAGGTTAGCGGCATAAATAATCTCGGGTGCAATATCGGTCGCCAAGGGTTTACCCGGTGGCGTGACCAAGACTGCACGCGGGCAGCCAGCTAATTGCGCCGGAACACCCAGCATTAACACCGTAGAAGGTAATGGCGCACTACCGCCAGGAATATACAGGCCGACACTGCCAATCGGGCGACTTTTTAGCTGACACATTACGCCAACACTGGTTTCAACTTCGATATCCCGCGGTAATTGCGCCGCATGAAACTTGCGAATATTGTCATAGGCTAATTCAATAGCGGCTTTGCGCTCAGGTTGTAATTGGCTTAACAACTGCTGTTGCAAGGTGGCACTTAACGCCAATGGGTTATCGGTAAGCTGATCAAATTGCTGACTAAAACGACGTAAGGCAGCATCACCTTCTGCTCGCACCGCCGCAATGATCTCGCGTACTTTGGGTGCAAGGCTGGCTGAATCAGGCAGGGCCGGTCTGGCCAAGGCCGCTTGTTGGCCAGCTTGATCAAGTTGACTCCAGTTAAAGCGTTGCATCGATTACTCCATCATCTTTTCAATAGGTAATACTAAGATTGAGCTGGCGCCCAACACTTTAAGTTGTTCCATGGTTTCCCAGAACAGCGTTTCGCTGCTGACCACATGCAGTGCCACCATATCGTTATTGCCGGCGAGTGGCAGTAAGGTTGGATTTTCTGCACCAGGTAATAACGCGATCACTTCATCTAACTTAGCGCGCGGGGCGTGCAGCATGATGTATTTGCTTTCGTTGGCTTGCATCACGCCTTGAATGCGTGGCATTAACTTAGCAATCAGTTTCTGGTGCTGAGCATCAGCTAAACCTTTGCGTTGGATCAGCACGGCTTTACTGCGGTAGATCACTTCGGCTTCTTTTAAACCATTAGCTTCTAAAGTCGCGCCGGTAGAAACGAGGTCACAAATCGCATCAGCTAAACCGGCCCGTGGTGCCACTTCAACTGAACCGGTTAACATCACTACGCGGGCATTCACGCCTTGCTGTTTTAAATAGCGCGTCAGTAAACGTGGGTAAGTAGTTGCAATGGTTTTGCCTTCAAGGCTGCTAACGCCTTGGTATTGCTCTTCTTGTGGTACGGCAATTGATAAGCGGCAACCGCCGAAATCTAAGCGGGCTAGCACTTCATAGTCCGCGCTTTCGTTGTCGATTTGCCGTTGCAGTGACACTTCTTCTAATACGTTTTCGCCGATAATGCCTAGATCACAGACGCCATCCATTACTAAGCCTGGGATGTCATCATCTCGCACCCGTAAAATATCAATCGGCATATTTTCAACATGAGCAATTAAGCGTTGTTCACGTAGATTAATTTTTAAACCACAGCTGCTTAGCAGTGCTTGTGATTCAATCGACAGACGACCTGATTTTTGCATACCGATGCGAAGACGTTTACTTTCAATGGCTGGACTCATTGGTCACTCCGAAAATTAAAAACTGTAATTAAAAACAAAAAACCCCGTGGCTTAGGCCTGCGGGGTTGCGAGTAACAAGATGCACCGGAGGCCCAGACAACAGCCCTCCACCTAAGCGGTAAGGCTAGGTTATATGATGGTGATGCAATGTTACTGTTAAACTATTCATGCTGTAAATTTATCCAAAATGCTATGCTATACAAGTTACTGCAGCAGACTGTTTTTCGCAAGCGCTTTTTTTCAAGTAATCCAACGGGTAATTTAATGTAAATTCATCAAAATCAATAGCATAATCTGATTCTGCGTTTTTTTAAGCTAAACAGTTGCAGAGTCGCGTTTTTAAAAATTAAACCATTTGTTTAAATTGTGGTCAGGTTGTATAGGCATGCATTGCACTCATAGCATTAAAGTGATGCGATTTTCCGCCGATATAATAATATAAAACCCAAATAACATTTGAGTTACGGACAGGAGGCAAAAATGGATGCTTTTATGCCATTTATACAACGTATTCCGGGAACGCCGATTGAGCCGGACCCGAAAACGGTGCTGCCTGTTTTTAAAGAGGCACGCCTTGAGCCCCTCAAGCGCGAAGAGCAAAAGTACCTTATTTTACGCCGTTTTGGTTATAAAACCGGCCTCGCTGATGATTATCCTGCCGCCCCTTACACCACTCCCGAAGAAGATCAGCATGTTGATAAAGACGGGCATTTAGATATTTTTGTCTGATTTTTTAGCTGAACAAGGCATAATAGCCAGTAATACATCTTATGCAGCGGTTACGTTAGCGTTTCAAAGCCTGCGTTTAAGCTAATCAAGCCTTTGTGGAGTGCCAGTGAGCTATTGCAATTTGCCCGTTTTCATCTGGATAACCTATGGCCGTTAAATCTGCCAAAGCCTTTGCTGAAAACGGTATACTCGCGCAGCATATTGCAGGCTTTAAACCTCGCGCTGCGCAACTGGAAATGGCAACCGCTGTTGAACAAACCATTCAAAAAGACGGTGCCTTGGTGGTAGAAGCCGGGACGGGTACCGGTAAAACCTATGCGTATTTAGTGCCTGCGTTACTGTCAGGTAAAAAAGTGGTGTTATCAACCGGAACGAAAAACCTGCAAGAGCAATTGTACTTTCGTGATCTGCCAACCGTACTTCAAGCGTTAGCGTTACCGGTTAAAACGGCTTTACTTAAAGGCCGCTCAAATTACCTGTGTTTGTTTCGTTTAGAGCAGCATTATCAGCATATTCCGGTAGCTGATCCGCAATTGATCGCCGATTTAAGCTTAATCAAAAAATGGTCTGCGGAGACGCACAGCGGTGACATCGGCGAATTAACCTATATTGCCGAAGACTCCAAAGCCTTACCCTATGTAACCAGTACTACCGATAACTGCTTGGGTAAAGACTGCCCCGTTTATGAAGAGTGCCACTTATTAAAGGCGCGCAAAGAGGCACAGGCCGCCGATTTAGTGGTAGTGAATCATCACTTATTTTTTGCTGACTTAGCCTTAAAAGATACTGGCTTTGGTGAGTTGTTGCCAGAAATGGAAGTGGTGATCTTTGATGAAGCGCATCAGATCCCTGATATCGCCAGTGAGTATTTTGGCGAACATTTCTCTAGCCGTATTTTACAAGATCTGTGTAAAGACATTGAGTTAGTCGGTAAGGCAGAGCTAAAAGATGTCATGCAGCTAAGCAAGGCTGCAGATAAAGTGGCCAGCCTGACTCGCGATTGGCGGCTGCAATTTGCCACAGATCCCGCGCGTGGCAATTGGCGGCAAGCTTATCAAAACCCGGCTATGCAAACGGCGATCACCCGCATAAACGATGCGCTAGATATGTTGTACCAGATTGTTAAAAGTAGCTTAGGCCGCAGCCAAACCTTGGATAATTGCTACGAGCGTTTAGCACAGCTTAAAAGCCAACTGCAAAAATTGCTGCAGGTTGAACAAACGGGGGTGAGTCTTTGGTTCGAAACCAGCAAATTGCATGTTGGTTTGCATTTAACGCCACTGAGTATTGCCGATAAATTTAACAAGCTAGTGTTTGCTGAGCAGCGCAGCTGGATTTTTACGTCAGCCACGCTATCGGTAGATGAAGGCTTTGCCCATTATCAACAACAAATGGGCTTGACGGGGGCAGATACCCTGTTACTCGAAAGCCCGTTTGATTATGCGCAACAAGCGCTGCTCTGTGTGCCGCGATTTATGCCAGAGCCGCACGAGCCTGCAATGATGCATGCTTTATTAACTATGGCAATTGAGCTAATTACCGCTAATAACGGGCGTTGTTTTTTCTTATTTACCAGCCATCGTATGTTACAGATGATGGCGAAAGCCTTACCTGAACAAATTCGCCAGCCGGTGCTTATTCAAGGCTCTACCGGTAAACGTTTATTGTTAGAACAATTTGTTAAATTAGAAAATGCGGTGCTGCTGGGTACCGGCAGTTTTTGGGAAGGCGTTGATGTACGTGGTGATACCTTAAGTTGTGTCATTATCGACAAGCTACCCTTTGCCTCGCCAGATGATCCGTTGTTACAAGCGAGGGTGGAAGATTGTGCGATGCGCGGTAAAGATCCTTTTGCTGAGGTACAATTACCGCAAGCGGTGATTACCTTAAAACAAGGGGTCGGCCGACTGATCCGTGATGTAACCGATCGCGGTGTGCTGGTGATTTGCGATAATCGGTTGGTGACTAAACCCTATGGGGCGACCTTTTTAAAAAGCTTGCCACCGATGCGGCGAACGCGTGATCTCGGCGCGGCCAGTCAGTTTTTAAAAGAGATGCAAGGTTTAAAAGAGCAGCAACAAGGAAACTCATGAATTTTTTAGCGTTAGATACTTCTACCGAAGCGTGTTCCGTCGCGTTAAGTCACAATGGCAAAATACTGACCCTAGACGAAGTATGCCCGCAACAACACAGCAAACGTATTCTACCTATGGTGCAGCAATTATTGGCTGAGGCCGGTGTTAACCTGAATCAGCTAAATGGTATCGTATTTGGTCGTGGCCCTGGGAGTTTTACTGGCGTAAGGATTGGCGTGTCGGTCGCACAAGGTTTAGCCTTTGGCGTCGATGTACCGGTATATGGCGTTTCGACTTTGGCGGCGATGGCACAAGCTGCTGCGCAGTTAAAAAATGCTCAACACGTTATTGCTGCAATTGATGCGCGGATGGCCGAGGTCTATTTGGCTGTCTATGCTCGTGATGAGCAGGGTTTGATGCAGGCGATTAGCGCTGAAGTGGCGGCAAAGCCTAGCGCCTTACCCGCAGCGATAACCGCTTTAAATTTTGACACTGAGGTAATGGCCGTCGGCACCGGCTGGCAAACCTATCAGAGCCAGCTACAAGGCATACTTTCAGCCAGCGTGGCCAAAGATATTTTATATCCCTCAGCACAATACATGCTGCCTTTTGCTGATCAGGCATGGCAACAGGGCCACTTTGTTGCAGCAGAGCAGGCCGAACCGGTTTATGTGCGAGACGAAGTCACTTGGCAAAAACTGCCCGGCCGTTAACCCCTAACCACACTCACATTACCAAAGACTGGTCAGACCGCACTCCGGTACAGGTCTGACCATACTCAGAGACGTTAGCTTGAAGTCGCTAGCTTGCAGATGCATATTAATATCACTGTTTGCAAAAGTTACTGGCTTGTTGGTTGATTACTTGTCTATAATTAGAGCACTTTCCAATAGCTAAGATCTTGCATGAGCATCAACGCCAGTAACAACATTAATCCTAGTAGCTTGCTAAATCCGGCAACGAATCGGCCACAGCCGAGTCGTACGGTGCAGCCAGAGCGGGAGAGTGTGGTTAAAGAAACGGCGGGTATTCGTTTTGAGCGTGATGCGGTGGAGCGATTAGATAGCGAGCGGGAAGCGCAAACTAACCGCCAATCTTTTCGCGATAACACGGAACAACGCAACGAACGCGCGGTTGCTGCGTATCAAAGTTTGCAAAACGAACAACGCCGCAGCGAAGTTCAAGCCATGCTAGGTGTTGATTTATACGCTTAATGGCTGTTAATTGTTTGCTTTAATTTTTTCGTTTCGCTTATCCCTTCTACTGCCACACTGAACTGTTCTAATTCCTTTACGTACAAGTTATATCTTTTTTGCTCGCTTACTATTTATTTGGCCTTGCTTACAGAAGCTAATGCGTGAGTGAGCTCAGCGACATAACAGGAGTGAATATGTCTGCAACAATTCTTATTACCGGCGCTAGCTCAGGTATCGGGCGCGAAACCGCAAGCTATTATGCACAGCAGGGCTGGACGGTTTACGCGGTGGCTCGCTCAGAAGATAAGTTAGCGGCACTGGCTGCTGAACATCCTGAAAAAATTATCCCTGTCAGCTTAGATTTAACAGATTATGCAGCAATGCAAGAATGGCAAGCCAGTTTACCGGCAACACTTCATTTTGATGTGGTGCTGTTAAATGCCGGGAATTGCGAATATGTCGAGGCTAATGATCTCGATTTAGATGCGTTTGCACGAACTTTTGCCATTAATTTTCAGGCTGTTGTTAGCAGTACTAAGCTGTTATTACCACGCTTAAAAGCCGGCAATACTTTAGCGATTGTTAGTTCAATGGCACATTTTTTTCCTTTTACTCGTTCAGAAGCCTACGGTGCCAGTAAAGCTGCGGTCAGCTATTTTGTTGATAGTTTACGCGTCGATTTATCTCATAGCGGCATCCATATTTGTTTGATTGAACCCGGCTTTATTGATACGCCATTAACGCAAAAAAATGATTTTCAGATGCCTTTCTTAATGCCTGTGGCCGCCGCAGCTAAACGTATTTTTGATGGCATCGAAGCGGGAAATTTACGGCTGCGTTTTCCAAGACGCTTAGCCTATTTATTAAAAACGCTGAGTGTGTTGCCTTACGGTTTACGCTGTAAGTTGGCAGCCAAGATGAAGCAATCATGAGCAGCGTTAAGGTTAAATTAAATTGGCGAGTCTTAATTGGCTTTGAGTTAAGTTGGTTTTTACTGGTCTATTTTCAGCAATTGGCTTTTTGGCCGGTTTTAGCTTATTTGCTTTATGGTCTTTGGCAACTGCCGTCAATGAAGGCGCGTTATTTGGTATTGGCGGCTACCATTTTAGGTATCAGTGTTGACTCGTTATTAGTCGCAACCGGGATCTTAAGCTTTGCGCAATTGGCTTGGTTACCGCTGTGGTTTATTTTGTTGTGGGCCATATTTGCGTTAGCACTGGTTGAAGTGATGAGTCGTTTCTTAACAAAACCTTGGCTGGGCTTTTCCTTGGGCGCAACCGGTGGGCCGCTGTCTTATATTGGCGGTGCGGCATTAAGTGACGGTGTCATGAGCTTCCCATCAGGCGTGACTTCATACATCGTTTTATGTTTAGTCTGGGGCTTATTAGGTGTGATTTTCGGTAAGATCCCGAGCTTGTTAGAGACCAGGACAGCTTAAGAGTTGAACGGTTCCGCTCAGAAATAGTCTAAACATTATCGTCGGCGGCATCACAACGCTGCTTTTGGCAAGTTATTTGGAGGGGCTATGCGTAAGTTATTGGGTATTGTTTTAGCACTGGGTGTGTCATTCCCGTTGTTCGCGGTTCCGCAACTTGAGACCGTTGGCCAAGGAAGTTACCGTTATTTATTTTGGCAGTTATACGATGCACGTTTAGCGACCCGCGATGGCCGTTATGTCGATTACCAGCAAAGCTCGCCGTTATTGTTAGAGTTAACTTATAAACGCAAGATTAGCCGTGATCAGTTCATCGAGGCAACAGTTGATGAGTGGAAAAAGCTGAAACAAAGCACCCCTGAGCAACAAGCTGACTGGGCTGAACAATTAAAGACTTTGTGGCGTGATGTAAAAGAGGGTGATCGTTTAGCGGCAGTGCTGTTAGCGGATTCGAGTGTCGAATTTTATTTTAATGGCACTAAAACTGGGGTGGTTGAAGATAACATTTTTGGTCCCGCGTTTTTTAATATATGGCTACACAACGATACCAGCGCCCCAAAGTTACGCGAGCAATTAACCGGTCTAGGTAGTGAATAAACAACAAAGCGCAAGTTAATACTGGATAGTTAAGTGTTGTCTCAGAATCACTTAACTATCCGGCAAAAATAAATACTAGGCGTTTTTAAGCCCGCAAAGGCTTAATGGCTACTGATATACTTGATTAATTGCTTAGCAATATCGGTATTGTCCATAAAGCCGTGGAAATCTTCACTGTTTTTACCATAAGCCATGACGGGGACATCCACCGCGGTATGGGCGCCTGTTGTCCAACCGGTGTAAGAATATTGAGCCACAAGTTTAACCGCCACTTCGCGTAAGGCTTTTTGCTCTTTGCCCCGAGCAGCTAACAATTGTTGCTGTTCTTCTTTGGTTAGTTGGATCTTGGTAAGAGCTAGCCAGCGTGCTAGCGCGGTGTTGTCATCTGGGGCAGCGTTAAGCTCATCTGCTATTTTACGCCCCGTAGCTGATACCCCTTTAATGACCTCTGGTAACCATAAATACTTGCCTGCCGCCCCTAAAGACATGCCACCGGTTTCGTGATCAGCAGTAATAATTAATAAGGTATCAGGATTGGCATCGACATAGGCTTTAGCAACCGCGATAGCGTTGGCAAAATCATCCATTTCAGCCATGGCACACGCGATGTCGTTATCGTGGCCACACCAGTCAATCTGACTGCCTTCTACCATCAACATAAAACCTTTTTCAGCAGGGCTCAACAATTGTAGAGCTTTGCTGGTCAGTGTCGCTAGTTGTCTCGGTTCAGTCGCATTAAGTGCAGCAGGTAACGCAACGTCAGCCATCAGTGCCAGTGCCGGTGCGCGAGTCAGCGAATCAAGTTGCTGCCAATTATCGATGTACTGATAACCTTCGTTTTTAAATTCATTAACCAGATGCCGATCTTCACGGATAAAAAACTGAGTGCCACCGCCTAAGATTACATCAGCGACCGGCTTGCCGTTGATCCGGTAGTCAAAGTACATATCTGCAATCTGATTGTAATTTTGCCGACTGATATTGTGGGCTAAAAAGGACGCGGGAGTGGCATGGTTAACCTGAGAACTTGCGACCACACCATTAGCTTTACCGTGATGTTTCGCCAGTTGCATCATAGTGCCAATCGGTATGTGTTGGCGATTGACTGATATAGCGCCGTTATAGCTTTTTACGCCAGTGGCCAGAGCTGTAGCACCTGCTGCAGAGTCAGTAACCAGGGTGTCGTCGTCAGGGTAGGTGCTAGCGGTACCCTTGAGTAAATCATCAAATATCGTGTTAGCGACAGGGTGTTCCCCCTCGTGTTGATAATAACGATAGGCCGTTAAGTAAGCGGGGCCCATACCATCACCTATCATGTAAATGATATTTTTTGGCGCTGCAGTTGCGGCGGTTGAGGCAAAAGCAATTATGGGTAGCAGTAATAATGCGCGCATCAGATACCTTGTGTATTTAAACAACAGAGAAGTATTTATAGTTTAACGGATGAATATGACAACACCAAGGCGCTTGCGGCAAACTGGCTAAAAAATGATGCCAGTATGCAGGGTGCTTTTGCTGGACTTTTGGGCAAATAGGGCGTTATCTTAAAGCGAATTGTTTGATCGCAGTTCCTTATCCAGAGTCCGCATCTTAATAATGTTATGAAGCAAGGTTTTACTATGAAAAAAATAACAACAAGCATAGTGTCTTTAGGTTTATTACTGGCGTTAATGCCTACGCCTAGCATTGCTAATAATGCCACCGAGTGGCAGCAGCGTTTGACCGAATTGTCTGAGGGTCGTTCGCGTGGAAAGGCTCACTTGCAGCGCAACCAATACCGCAATCCAGTTGAGACCTTAATGTTTTTTGGTATTGAGCCGCAAATGTCCGTTTTGGAAATTTGGCCAGTACGAGGCTGGTATACCGAAATTTTGGCGCCGTTTTTAAAAGATGAAGGGCAACTGACGATTGCGCATTTTCGTTTAGATGGTAGCAATAATGCGGGTGAAAAAAGTGTGTTCTGGTCTCGACTGACCAACCGATTAGAGCAGCGCATATTGCAGCAAGAGGCCACTTTTGGCCAAGTATCTCGCGTCGCGTTAGATCCCCCCAACTTTATTCCGCAACTAGCCGCTGACCAATTTGATATGGTATTGAGCTTTCGCAATGTACATATTTGGGATCAGGCAGGACATTTGCGAGCAACGTTAGAAAATATGTTTCGGGTACTCAAACCGGGCGGCATCTTAGGAATGGTTGAGCACCGTGCTGCTAAAGTGACCGAACTGACCAGTTATGCCGTAGAAGGTTATACCGATGAAGCCTATTTAATCGCTGTAGCTGAGGCGATTGGCTTTCATTTAATTGACCGTAGTGAAGTTAATGCCAATGCAAGAGACACCAAAGATTATGTGAAAGGGGTTTATACCTTGCCGCCAACGTTAGCATTAGGACAAGAAGATCGCGATTTTTACCAAAATATTGGTGAAAGTGATCGCATGACACTGAAATTTATTAAACCACAAGACGTCGACAGCTTAGATTGATTGTCTGCTGCAGACATTTATGGGATGATTAACCTAGAGTAAAAACTCAGTATTTAGATGGCAACAGTAACTACTGTTCAACATCAACACAACTATAACGATAAATGGTTTTGTCAGAATACAGCATAGACGCCTGACAGCGACCAGATAGAAAAACTTCAAAAAAGGAGTAGACGGTGGATAGAGTCTGGTTAGAGAGTTATCCTGAAGGTGTGCCGGCAACAATTGATCCCGATCATTATTCGTCATTAAACGACATTTTTAGCCGTAGTATTGAAACTTACGCCGATAAAGACGCTTTTATCAATATGGGTAAGAGTCTTACTTATCGTGAGTTAGATCAGCAAAGCCAAGCCTTTGCCGCGTACTTGCAAAATACCTTGGGTTTGGTTAAAGGCGACGCTGTCGCGATTATGATGCCTAACCTTTTACAATACCCAGTGGCGTTAATGGGAACCTTGCGTGCCGGTTGTACCGTAGTCAACGTAAACCCCCTTTATACGCCTCGGGAATTACAACATCAGCTGTCAGACTCTAAAGCCAAAGCCATTGTTATCGTCGATAACTTTGCGCACACGCTGATGGCGGTAGAAAAACAATTACAAGTTGAACATGTCATCTTAACCAAGATGGGTGATATGTTAGGTAGTGTCAAAGGTTCGGTCGTTAACTTTGTTGTGAAACACGTGAAAAAGTTGGTGCCCGCCTATCAACTGCGTAAAGCCATTCCCTTTAAACAAGTGCTGAAAGAAGGTGCTAGGCTGCAATGGCAAAAACCGAACATCAGCGGTGAAGATATTGCCTTTTTGCAGTATACTGGCGGGACTACCGGCGTATCAAAAGGCGCCATGTTAACCCATCGCAATATGGTGGCAAATTTAGAGCAAGCCAGCGCCTTTTTAGATCACTTTTTAGTGGCAGGAAAAGAGTATGTTGTCACGGCGTTACCGCTTTACCACATCTTCGCGTTAACGGCGAATTTCTTTGTGTTCTTTAAGCTAGGTGGTACCAATTTACTGATCACCAATCCACGTGATATGCCCAACTTTGTTAAAGAACTCGCTAAATTTCCGTTTACCTCGATCACGGGCGTCAACACCTTGTTTAATGGTTTGTTAAATACGCCAGGTTTTGACAAACTGGATTTTAGTACGCTAAAACTCTCTCTGGGTGGCGGTATGGCGGTGCAACGGCCAGTCGCTGAACGTTGGAAAAAAGTCACTAAGAGTCGCTTATTGGAAGGTTACGGTTTAACGGAGTGCTGCCCACTGGTTACTTTAAGCCCGGTGAACTTAGAAGACTTTAACGGCAGCATTGGCTTACCGGCACCGTCTACAGACATCCGTTTAATTGATGATAACGGTAACGATGTTGCCCTAGGTGAGTCAGGTGAAATGTTAGTGCGTGGCCCACAAGTGATGCTGGGTTATTTAAACCGCCCAGAGGAAACCGCTAAAACCATCAAAGAGGAATGGCTTTACACTGGTGACATTGCTCGGATGGATGAGCAAGGTTTCTTTTATATTGTCGATCGTAAAAAAGACATGATTTTAGTGTCGGGCTTTAACGTCTTCCCTAATGAAATTGAAGAAGTTGTCGCCATGAACGATAAAGTACTTGAAGTGGCCGCAGTGGGTGTTCCAAACGACGTAGCGGGTGAAGTGGTTAAAGTGTTTATCGTGAAAAAAGATCCTTCTTTAACCGAGCAAGAAGTGATTGCGCACTGTAAGCAACATTTAACGGGCTACAAAGTGCCTAAACTGGTAGAATTCCGCAAGGAATTACCCAAAACGAATGTAGGCAAGATACTACGCCGCGAATTACGCGGTTAGTACTTAGAGCCGGCGATTGCCGGCTTTATTTTTTGAAGAGAGAACACCATGTCGTTGCTTAGTGATAATCAAAGTTTAGCCCGTTTTTGTTTGCAGGCAGCAGAGCAGCCTAGCTTAGCGGTTGATACTGAGTTTATCCGGCAAAGTACCCTGTCACCGAAGTTAGGGTTAATTCAATTATTTGATGGCCAGCATTTTGCGCTGGTAGATCCGCTGGCGATTGATGATTGGACGCCATTACAAACGTTGTTTGCAGCGCCGCATATTTGTAAAATTCTGCATTCTTGCACCGAAGATTTAGAAGCTTTTGCAACCATTAATATTACGCAGCTCACTCCCTTGTTTGACACTCAACTTGCAGCAGAAGTGATCGGTTGGGGTGGGAGTATTGGCTATGCTCGGTTGGTCGAGCAAATTACCGGCGCGGTGATCGATAAGAGTGAAGCGCGTACTGATTGGTTGGCAAGGCCATTAGCGCCCGCACAGTTAGCGTATGCTGCGAATGATGTAAAATATTTGCTCGATGTATATCAACGTTTGCTTAGTGAATTTAAAACCCCGCAGCAACTCGAGGTTTTATTCGCGGAAGGGCAACAATTACTGCAACGTCGCCAGCATCAATTGCCTGATCAATTTAAGTTTTTAGAGATTAAAAACAGTACCCAATTAAATAGTCGTGAATTAGCGGTATTACGTGACATCGTAAGTTGGCGTTTTCAGTATGCCAGTAGCAAAGATCTGGCATTGGGTTTAGTGGCTAAAGATGCTCAGTTGCTGGAATTAGCGAAACGCCGCCCGGCCACCCCAGAAAGTTTATTGAATATACCCGGCATGGCGACTCGTGATATGCGTCGACATGCCAAACTATTAGTGGAGTTAATTCAGCAGGCGAAAGCGTTAGCGCCAGAGCAGTGTCCACAACGTTTTTATCATCTTGACCGTTTTGCCGGAGAAAAGGTGGTGTTAGCTGAACTGGGGCAGGCGGTGAAAGAAGCCGCTGCCAGTAGTGGTTTGCCCGCCCCATTTTTGTCAACCCGTCGGCAATTGCATGAGTTTTTTAATTGGTGTTGGCGGGTGTCCGATGAGCAACGTTCACAATTACCGGTCCCTGAATATTTACGAGGCTGGCGTGCAGAGCTACTAAAACCGTTTTTACCCAAACCAGCACATATCGACTTTTAAATTAACTGAACAACAACGTTAGTTAACGTTAAATGGATTTATGTAAAAAATAGGTGTTTTCTTTCGATATTTGTCAACTTTTTCGATTGATCCCGTAATTTTGAGACAGCGTAAATTTTCGGGCTTATCAATTAAAAGGGTATTAATGATGAAGAAAATATTAACACTTTCCTTAGCTTCTGTGGCAATGCTTTCCTTAAGTGCTTGTAACAGCAGTAACGATGATGAAACCATCACACCACCAGGTCAGCCTGCAGCCGTTGCGGATGCCACCTTGAAGTTTGTACATGCCTCGTCAGATGCACCTGATGTCAATATTCGTTTTGGCGCGAACGCGGTATCGGGTTTGGCTTATGCTCAGAGTTCTGCAAATTTCAACGTGACTCCGGACACATACCAAGTTGCTGTTGATGCCATTTTACCAGGTAATAGCACTGCCACAGTGATTGGCCCATTGGGTGTGACGTTAGCCGAAGCGACCAACTACACCGTATTTGCTGTTGGCTCTGTTGCAAATGAAACCTTAGAACCGCTAGTGGTTACCTCTGATGTTGCGCCACTGGCTGCGGGTAACATCCGTGTGCAAGTTGTACATGCGGCTTCAGCAGCACCCACTGTGGATGTGCATGTTACTGCGCCAACGGATGCCTTAACCGCACCCTTAGCAACCCTTGATTACAAAGACTTTACTGCGCCCGTAGATGTGCCAGCAGGTAACTATCGTGTCCGTATTACACTTCCTGGCCAATCTACCGTTGTATTTGACTCGGGTACTTTAGAGTTAGCCGCAGGCACGGATTTAGTGGTAGCGGCAATCAACAACCGTTTATCAGGTGCTTCACCTGTCTCATTGTTAGCGGTTGCTCCAGATGGTAGCTTCTTTGATGTGGCTGATGCCAATACCACTTCTTCAGTGCGCGTCGTACATAACGTCTCAGATGCACCTGCTGTTGATGTTATCGTTAATGACAGTATTGAACTGGTTTCGGCGTTATCTTTCCCTGACTTCACTGATTATGTGGGTGTTGCTCCAGATACCTACAATGTTAAAGTCGCTGCGGCTGCAGATAATAGTGTAGTGGTCATTGATGCAGACCTGACCTTAGATGCAGGCGCGTTTTACAGTGTGTTAGCTGTGGGTTCTTTGCAAAATGATACCATTGAGCCGTTAGTGTTAGCAGATATGCCACGTCGTGTTGCAACTGAGGCACAAGTGCGTATTGTGCATGGTTCTACTTTAGCCGGTCCTGTTGATATCTATGTTACTGCTACTAATGATATCAGCGCTGCTACCCCTGCGTTTGCAGCTGTGCCATTTAAAGCCGACACCGGTTATGTATCGCTAGCCGAAGGTACTTACTTTGTTACTGTAACTCCAGCGGGTAGCAAAACGGCTGCTATCGGGCCATTATCGTTAGACTTAGAGGCTAACAAAATCTACACCGCGGTTGCTCGTGATGGTGTAGGTTTAACCGGTAACGTGGGTTTGATTTTATTAGACGATTTTAACTAAGTCGTTACTGAAATACTTTTTCCTGTATCTTGAGCGACTAGCCTTGGCTAGTCGCTTTTTTTTGCCTGAGGCCTGCATTATTTAAGCTATTGTTTATATTGATGTAACGTCCTATATTTGACCGCTTTGTTTTTGCAGCAGCTAACAGGCCGGCGTGGCTTAGCACAGATAGAGGCAGACGCATCCCAGCGTTGTGCGTATAATCGGCCGCTAATTTACGGGGTGGTTATGTCGTTAACGCGTGAACAAAAACTCGGTGGTGTATTTGCTGCCAGTGCTTATACCTTATGGGGCATTGCCCCGTTATACTTCAAACAGATTGATTATATCCCGGCTGCGGAGATTTTAATTCACCGTATTGTTTGGTCATTTCTCTTATTAACTTTGGTGATTGTTGCACTGCGCCAAGTACACAGCACGTTTAGGGTGTTTCGTCAGCCGAAAATGTTGGCTAGCTTATTGCTGACTGCGGTATTGCTAGGTGGCAACTGGTGGTTGTTTATTTGGGCGGTGAATAATAAACACATGCTCGATGCCAGCTTAGGCTATTACATTAATCCG
Organism: Alishewanella sp. SMS8; assembly: GCF_030737935.1. Taxonomy (NCBI): domain Bacteria; kingdom Pseudomonadati; phylum Pseudomonadota; class Gammaproteobacteria; order Alteromonadales; family Alteromonadaceae; genus Alishewanella; species Alishewanella sp. SMS8. The sequence goes on along the minus strand of NZ_JAPJEA010000001.1, from coordinate 558,029 downwards.
TTGCTGAATGTGCTACTAGGTATGATGTTTTTGGGCGAGCGCTTGCGTAAATTACAGTGGCTGGCGGTATCGCTGGCAGCAGCAGGTGTGTTGTGGCAAATCATCAGTTTTGGTGCTTTGCCTTGGGTCGCTTTAACTTTGGCGTGTTCTTTTGCGATCTATGGTTTGTTACGCAAAAAATTGGCGGTCGATGCCATTACCGGTTTGTTTTTTGAGTCTTTATTGTTAATGCCACTGGCGCTGTGGTACTGGAACTCCTTTGCAGAGAGTTCAGCCGTTAATTTGTTAAACAACACCTTGGCGTTAAACGCTTATCTTGTGGCTGCGGCCTTTGTGACCACGATCCCTTTGCTGTGCTTTATTGCCGGTGCGCGTCGTTTGCGCTTATCGACAATGGGGTTCTTTCAATATATCGGTCCAACTTTTATGTTTATCTTTGGTGTTTGGCTTTATCAAGAGCCGTTTGCGGCCGAGCGCTTATTTACCTTTAGTTTTATTTGGGCGGGGCTAATTTGTTACAGCTATGATGCTTGGCGTAACTCGCGCCAATCGCGAAAAGCCAGCTAAAACAAGCAATAAAAAAGCCAGAGCATGGCTCTGGCTTAAGCTATCTCGCAGGTGGTCGTAACCGCTAAACGGAGTTTAGTCTGCCAGTTTCATTTCCGTGCTGACCACGACACCATGCTCGTTGACACCAAAAGACATGCCAATTTTCATATCTGATTGCAGCATTGATTCAAGCTCGGCAGGCATAGGTTGTCCTGACATGGCAAACATTTCACCCAGAGCGGCAAAGAACTGTTGATAATCCATACCAAAAGCAATCATGCCGTTTTTCTTTAAGGCTTCTTTAGCAATCACTTGTGCTTGAGCGGTGGCTTTATCACCCACATACAACAAGAGGTGATTACCGCTTAGCTTTAGCCGTACATCTAAATTAAGCATGGCAACGGGTGGAAAAATATCCGCTACGGCAATATCCTCGCCATCAGCTGGCAGCGTAATATTCGCCAAAGGCGGTAACATCGCTTTGGCATTTGCTAATAAGGTTTGTGGATTATCAGCCGACAAGGTCACTAAGGCATCAGCCGCTTTTGGCTGCCCTGTGTTCATGTCGATGCTAAAGCCATTAATGGTTACTGAAGCACCTTGCAAGCCATTGGCAGCCATGCCGGCCATGGCTAACATCATCATAGGGTTTTGCGCTTTCATCTGCTCTTGTATCGCCACAAGTGGCTCACAGCTAAGCGTCAGATCTGTCATGCCAGCCCACATTTTACTAATAGCTGGGGTCAGTTGGCTGATCTCAGTTCCCATGGCTAGGTAGAACATGGACGGATGGATCCCACCCGCTAAACTCGACGGGATAAAGCCTTGCATACTCTGCATGCCTTCTAAAGCAATTTGGCTTTCTGTAGGCCACAGCATCGTGCCGCTCATATGTAAACCGCTGTTATCTTGCTGGGCAATTTTGGCATCCATTACTAAACCTGGCCAAGTTTTCGCGAGCATGGCGGCATCAGTACGACAGGCATCGCTGTGCCACACTTCAAGCGCAGCAGGTAGGCCATCTGTAAACGTTAGCTGCAAATCTTTAGCTAATTGATTGCCATCGGTAGTGGTTAAAGCTAAAGCCAGCTGTTCGGTACTTAAAAAACCAATGCCATCTTGATGCAGCTGATATTTCTTGCTCATTTCGGTGAGCTTTTGGCTGTTACCTAAATTTTGTGCAGGTTTACTTTGCGCTAAACTTTGCGCGCGGTGCTCAGCCGATAATTGCGTGTTGTGTAAAACCACCGTACCCCAGCCACGATCAATACTGACCAACAGCTCTAAACCAGGCATAGCATCACCTAAGGGATAAGCCTGATAGCTATGCTCGCCTAACTGGCGTTGTTCAGAGACGACGCCGCTTTGGGTCGCTGCGCGCTCAAAGAAAGCTTGAAAGGCTAAAGCGTCAGACACTTCAAAACGCACCACCGGTGCCGCGCCAACTAAATAACTGAGCGAGCGTGTTTTGGCCATAATGCCGGTGTTGGCAACAAAGGTTTCTGGTGATGTTAATACGGTCAGGTAGTCTTGAAATAAGGCTATGGCAAATTTCAATGCTGGCGAGCCATTCTCAGATAATGCGGCCATCGCTTGCTGCATTTCGTCAGAATTATATTGTGCCGGTGACATACCGAGACTTTTTAAATAGGACACGATATCCAGAGCAGTAAATTGGCCAGAAAACAGCGCGGTATCTGCAGGAACGTAGTCTAGCTCGGTAAACGAGCTTGGGCTGGTAGATGATTGATTGAGGGCGAAATAGCCAGCAACGCCTGCGGCAACGATAGCGGCGGCAATTAGGGTCTTGCGCATTGTCTGCTCCTTTGACATAGAGTTATGATGATAAGCGCTGCTTAGCGCTTATCATCGGGGAAAGTAACGTTTAGCTCGAGTACTGACAGTTCATCACTGCGTTGTTCCAATGACACGGCAATTTGGTCTGCAGGGATATCGACATATTTACGAATGACTTCTAATATATCGCGTTCCATTTGCGGCAAGTAATCTGGGCCAGAGCGTCTTTTGCGCTCATGAGCCACAATGATTTGCAGGCGCTCTTTGGCCGTGCTGGCGGTATTTTTTTTAGTTGAACGAAAATAATCCAGTAGCGACATTAGTTATCCTCCAAAAATCCTTTTGATAAAGCCCTTTTTCTCAACGGTCAGAAAACGGAATGGCCGTGTTTCGCCAAGCAGGCGTTGTACGGTATCTAAATAAGCCTGACCAGCATCACTGTCTTTATCTAAAATAACGGGTTGCCCTGAGTTAGAGGCATTAAGCACCGCTTGAGATTCAGGGATCACGCCTATCAGTTCGATGGCTAAAATTTCTTTAACATCTTCAACGCTCAGCATTTCGCCTTTTAACACGCGCTCAGGATTGTAGCGGGTTAATAGCAAATGCTCTTTAATACCATCTTTACCATGCTCGGCGCGTTGTGATTTGCTGGAAAGCATACCGATAATGCGATCAGAATCGCGAACTGACGACACTTCAGGGTTGGTCACCACGACCGCTTCGTCGGCGAAATAAAGCGCCATCATTGCGCCTGATTCGATACCCGCTGGCGAGTCACAAATAATAAAATCAAAATCTTCAGATAATTCTTTCAGTACACGCTCAACACCATCACGGGTTAGGGCGTCTTTATCGCGCGTTTGTGATGCCGGTAAAATAAATAAATTTTCTACGCGTTTATCTTTAATCAGTGTTTGTTTTAAATTCGCTTCACCGTTGATAACGTTAACAAAATCATAAACAACCCGGCGTTCGCAGCCCATAATTAAATCGAGGTTACGCAAACCAATATCAAAATCAACAATGACGGTCTTTTTGCCAGCCAACGCTAAACCGGTACCAATCGCTGCGCTGGAGGTGGTTTTACCGACACCGCCTTTGCCCGATGTAACCACAATAATCTTTGCCATAGTGACGATCCTTACACTAATTCTGAAATGACTAAGCTCTCGTCCTGCCATTTAATGCAGGCCGGTTTGCCCCAAAATTCACCTTGCAGACTATCGCTAAGCCAGTAGTTTCCAGCTATCGACACTAATTCTGCCTGCATATTAAAACAATACACGCGTTTGCTATGATCACCATTAGCTCCCGCAATAGCTTTACCCCGAAGGGAGCCATAAATATGGATGTTGCCATCGGCAATCACTTCAGCGCCGGCGCCAACGGCACCTTTGATAATGAGATCTGCGCCTTTAGCATAAATTTGTTGGCCTGAACGAACGGTTTGTTCAACCACTTTGCTGTCCATGGTGCTCTGTGTTACTTGCGGTTGAACAGCTTTTTCAACGACGGCCGCAGCCGCTTTGACCTGCGCTTTACCGGCTTGTAGTACCGCTAAGCCCGCTTGTTGCGCTGCCGTTTTTTGCTCATTATTGGCACCGGTTACACCAACCAGTACTAAATTTAATTTGGTAAATACCTGTTTTAACGCAACAAAGTCAGGCTCATTCCGATTATCTTGTAGATTTAACACGATAGGCGCCTGATAAAAGAAGCCCGGTGCTTGGGCGAGTTTTTCAGCGAGAAGGGGCTCAAGAGTATGAATGCTTAGATCAGTACAATGTAACACGGACAAAGGGAACAAACTGCCCTTTAACTCTAAGGTGTGTTCAGACATAAAAATTCAGTGCTTTTGCTATTATTATTACTGCCATTGCAGCGTTATTATTTGCGTTACCGACAAGCGGCGCCATTACGCAAGACCTGAGCTTCATGTTATAGTCTTGCTATCTGTTAGGCAAGTTAGTGAAGTAGTTTTATTCTATGTTATGCGCCATTTATCGTAGCCTGCGTAAAGAAGGCACTTATCTGTATATTGAAAAGCGTGATGACTTCGAAAAGGTCCCCGCTTTATTACTGCAAAGCTTCGGAAAGCCGCAACTGGTTACCTTGCTCAATTTAGCTAAACGGGAACATTTAGCCCAAGTTGAAATCGAAAAGGTGAAAGCCGCTTTAACCGAGCAAGGCTACTATTTACAATTACCGCCCCCACCAGAAAATTTGCTGGCAGCACACAAAGCGTCAAACGCGTCTTCGCTGCAAAAATAAAGGAGAGAAGTATGACAGGATTAACATGGCGTCGCCTGACTACCGCCGCGGGCTTGTGGCTTTGCAGTTCAGTAGCATTGGCGAATACTGAGGTGGCTCAATCTGCCGAATTGGCTAAACCCGACTTTGCCAGCTACACCGCGGCCTTTAAAGCAGAAGCTGCAACTAAAGGTTATGATGCCGCTTTATTAGATGCCGTATTCTCCAGCCTGGAATTTCATGAGCGGGTGGTAAGCGCCGATCGCAGTCAACCTGAAGTGGTTGAAACGCTCAACACCTATTTACCGAAGCGGGTCAGTGAAATCCGCATTCGTATGGCGCGCGAGCGTTATCAACAATACCTACCGCAACTAGAACAAATAGGCCAACGCTATGGTGTACAGCCACGCTTTATTATCGCGCTTTGGGGGTTAGAAAGTAGCTTTGGCCGTTTTATGGGCACTTATTCCATTCCATCGGCTTTAGCCACCCTTGCCTATGAAGGGCGACGCGAAACCTTTTTTCGCCAAGAGTTTTATAATGCGCTAGATATTCTGGCCGAAGGCCATATCACGCTTGAAAACATGAAAGGATCTTGGGCTGGCGCCATGGGGCAAAGCCAATTTATGCCAAGCTCTTTTATGGCTTATGCCCAAGATGGGGATGGGGATGGTAAAAAAGATATTTGGACGAACGAGCTGGATGTTTTCGCTTCTATCGCCAATTATTTAAAAAACCAGGGTTGGGATAACAACAAAACCTGGGGGCGTGAAGTGTTACTGCCAGCCGATTTTGATCCGAGCCATGCCATTCAACGCGGCAGCTTAGCCCGTGCCGAGTGGTTAAAACGTTGGGATGCGTCTGAGCGCAGTGTGATGCAATGGCACAAACTGGGTGTCACCCGTTTAAATGGTAGCGCTTTACCAAAAAGTGAGCAGCCGGCGGCATTAATTATGCCTGACGGTGAAAAAGGCCGTGCCTTTTTGGCATACAGTAATTACAAAAGCTTAATGCACTGGAATCGTTCTTATTATTTTGTGACCAGTGTTGGCTATTTGGCCGATCTGATTGTGGCAGAGCAGGGCTAAACATGTATCAACATCTTACAATGGCCAACGTCGATATAGCCTTACCTGTGGGTAAGGTGGTGTGTATTGGTCAAAATTATCAAGACCATATCGCCGAAATGCAAAGTACCACCGCTCCTGAAGCCTTGTTTTTTATTAAACCGGCTACGGCGCTGGTGCCATTAGCACCGCAATTTAGTATCCCGCAGCAGCAAGGCGAGGTGCATAACGAGCTGGAAATCGCGGTGTTGATTAAAAGCCGATTATGCAAAGCCGATTATGCCACAGTCAATGATGCGATCTGGGGTTACGGTTTGGCTTTAGATTTGACGCTGCGCCAAGTGCAGGCCAAGTTGAAGCAACAAGGTCGTCCTTGGGAGATCGCCAAAGGTTTTGATGGTGCTTGTCCGCTAAGTGGTTTTGTTCCAAAAAACCAAGTGCAGCATCCGCAACAATTAGATTTTAGTTTATCGGTAAACCAGCAGCTGCGCCAACAAGGCAATAGCGCGAATATGATCCGTGGCATTAATCAATTAATCAGCGAAATGAGCCAGCATTTTACCTTGCTACCCGGCGATGTTGTTCTAACAGGTACGCCTGCAGGAGTAGGGGCATTGCAAGAAGGTGATGTTTTAACGCTAGAGCTCGCTGATTTTTTCTCGATAACAACGCAGGTAACCGCATAGATGGCTTTAACAGAGAATTTTTGGCAGCACAAACCGCTGGCTGAGATGAATAATGAAGAATGGGAAGCCTTGTGTGATGGCTGTGCTAAATGTTGTTTGAATAAGTTTATTGATGATGACGAAAGCGAAGGCCCTACTGCAGTGTTGCATCAAGATGAGCAAGTGCATTTTAGTAATATTGCCTGTCGCTATTTAAACAGTCATAAATGTGAATGTACTGAATACACGCAACGCACCGTGCTGGTGCCTGACTGTATCAAACTCACCAAAGATAATTTAAAAGATATTTTCTTTATGCCGACCAGTTGTGCCTATCGTCGTTTACATGAAGGCAGAGGCTTACCGTCTTGGCATCCGCTACTTAACGGCGGTAAAAAAAGCTTAATGCATAAAAAACAAATGTCGGTACGCAACAAAACCATCTCCGAAGATCAGGTCGATATGGACAAGTTCGAAGATTATATTGTTAGCTGGCCATTGAATGACTTGGATTAAGCATGAGTGTAGAGCAATCCATTATTGCTGAAAGCGACTTGCTGCAGCAATTAAGCGGCTATTTAAATCCAACCGTCATCCAGCTAGGGTTATCGGTTTTGACTGTGCTGGCTTATATTGTGATCAGTCGCCGCCTCGTGCCCGTTATTTACGGCTTACTAAAAGGCCGGCGGATGCGTCCGGACATGAATAAACGGGCATTGGTGGTTTTTCATATCTTATTGTTGTTAGTGTTGTTGGTGATGCTGAGCATCGTTTGGGGCGTCGACATTCGTGGCTTATTGGTGTTGGCTTCATCGATCATTGCGGTAGCCGGTGTCGCCTTATTCGCTTCATGGTCATTAATCAGTAACGTAACGGCTTTCTTTATCTTACTGGGGCAAAAAGACTTTGCTGAAGGCAGTAAGGTGCGCATTATTGATGGTAATAATGCGTTAGAGGGCGATATTGCAGAAATTCATTTATTCAATACGGTGCTGAAAACCAACGATAATGAGCGCATTATCTATCCAAATAACCTGATCATCTCGCGACCGGTGGTCATTGTGAGCGTTGCACCGGCTAAAAAGCGGCGTACCGTGGATGTCATGGCAAAAGCCGAACGTTGGCGACAGAAAAACCTACAAACGCGCCCAGTAAACCGAATTAGCAAGTGACAGTACTGTTGAATTTAGGTAGATTGAAAAAATCCAATGATTACAATAACGCAACGGCTGGATGCGCTTAAAACAGATTAAACTTGCCGGCTTTAAATCCTTTGTCGATCCGACCACTGTGCCGTTTCCTGAAGCGATGACAGCGGTGGTTGGGCCTAACGGCTGTGGTAAATCAAATGTTATTGATGCAGTACGCTGGGTGCTGGGCGAAAGCTCGGCCAAGAATCTGCGTGGCGATGCCATGACTGACGTTATTTTTAACGGTTCGGCCCAGCGTAAACCCGTTGCTCAAGCATCGGTAGAATTAGTCTTTGAAAACACACAAGGCCGCTTAGCCGGTCAAATGGCCGATCGCAGCGAAATTGCCATAAAGCGTTTGGTCACCCGCGATGCACAATCCAGCTACTTTTTAAACGGCAGTAAATGCCGTCGTCGTGATATTACCGATATCTTTTTAGGCACAGGGCTAGGCCCTCGTAGTTATGCCATTATTGAACAAGGTATGATCTCGCGGTTGATCGAATCCAAGCCGCAAGAGTTACGGGTGTTTATTGAAGAAGCGGCGGGGATTTCAAAATACAAAGAGCGGCGGCGCGAAACGGAGAATCGGATCCGGCATACGCGCGACAATTTAGATCGTTTAGCCGATGTGCGTGATGAATTAGCCAAAAATATCGATAAGTTAAAACGCCAAGCCACTACCGCTGAGCGTTACAAAGAACTGAAAGCGCAAGAGCGCAAATTAAAAGCTGAGGTGACAACCATTAAATGGTTAGCATTTAATCAGCAATTAACCGGCCTTGAGCAACAACTGGCGGCAGAAGAAACCGAGCTGCTTAAGTTTGAAACCAGCCAGCAAGGCGATCAGCGCATCTTAGTGCAACTAAAAGAGCAGGCGGTAGAGGCACGCACTTCGCAAGAGCGCTGTCAGCAGCAATATTATCAGCTTGGTGCCAGTATTAGTAAGTTAGAGCAGCAAATTGTTAATCAGCAACAGCAACAGCAGTTTTTGCAAAGCCAACTCCAACAAAAACAAGACAGCTTGCAACAATTTAGCCAACATCAACAGGCTGATCAGCAGCTATTAGACGATTACACGGCGCAACTGACGCAATTTGAGCCACAGATAGCGCTGTTAGAGGATCAGTTAGCCGAAGTTGACGAGCAGTTATTGTTGGCTTCCCAAGCGTTACAGCTGCAACAACGACGCTTTGAACACTGGCAAGAGCAGCGTTTTAGTTTACGCCAGCAACAGCAGCAATTAACAATGCAATTACAGCATCTCGCCCAGCAGCAACAGCATGTTTCAGCACAATTGCAGCGGCAGCAAGCACAGCTCGAGGCTATTGACGAGCAAGTATTAAGCTTGGAGTTAGCCCAGTTAACCGAACAAGAAACCTTATTGGCTGCTGCCGTTACTCAAAGCAGTGCGCAACTCGAAACGTTGCAAAATACCTTAGCTCTTGCAGCCGAACAACGTGAGCAAACACAGCAGCAGCTGCAGCAACTGCAAAATCAATGGCAGCTGGTGCATAATGAAGCTCAGCGACTCACGGCGATCCAGCAGTCTTTACCGAGCTCAGCACAGCATGTTTTACAACAGCTGGAAATAGTCGAGGGTTGGGCGCTCGCTGTAGCCTTTGCCTTAGGCGAGTTACAACATGCTCAAATTGGCTGTGCTGCTCAGAGTGAAGTGCAAACCTATTTAGACGCTGCAGCGCAAAGTGCAGCGCCCGGTACGTTAGCCGCCCAAGTGCTTAGCGGCCCTTATCCTGAAAGCTTTCAACATATTTTAGTTGCAGAGTCGTTGGCGCAGGCCAAAGTGATGCAAACCCAATTAGCTGCAGGGCAATCTGTGATTTGCCCGCAAGGGATCTGGCTGGGACAAAACTGGGGGCAATTACCCAGCGCCAATGCGGCCGACAGTGCTTTACTGCGCCAAGAGCGTTTACAACAATTAATAGCTGAACAGCAAAAATTAACTGCTGCACTATCCGTTGCTGAGGCAACGGCTCATGCCGCGAAACAGCGCTGGCAAGACACGCAAAGCCAATTCACAGCGATACAGCAGCAATTAGAGCAGCAAAAAACCGCTTGGCAGCAACAGCAAACCGCTGTGCAGTTAAAACAACAAGCTTTAGCACAGCGACAACAACAACGGCAGCAACTCGTTGAAACCATCGGCGCACTTCAGGATGAGCTGGTGCTACTTGCAGCCAGCAGCGAGCCTTTGCGCGATCAACAAGAGGTGGTTGCTGAGCAATTAAGTGAGCAACAAGCTGAGCAAATAGAGTTTGAGCAGGCCGAGCAACAGGCTCGGCAGCAAGAAAGTCATTTACGTGGGCAAAGTGTGCGGTTACGCCAACAATTACTAGAACAACAAATGCAACAAACGCTTTGTCAGCGTCAGCAGCAAAGTCTTGCCCAGAACCTCAATCGTGCCCAAGAGCAACAGCTACAATTACAATCGCAAATTGATGAGTTAACCACACAACTGCAGCAACAAGCCGATCCAAGCGAACTGTTACAAGCACAGTTGCAGGAAAATTTAGGCTTGCATGTGGATGCTGAGCAGGCTTTGCAACAGGCGAATGAGCATTTATCGACGATTGAGCAACAAATTCGTGCCCTAGAGCAAGGTCAATCAGGTATAGTGCACTTAGTTGCGCAACAGCAAAAGAAACTGGAGTCGTTGCGCTTAGATGCTGAGGGTTACCGAGTTCGTGCTAACAATATGTTGGAACTCTTACGAGAACAACAGGTCATCTTAAAAAGTGTGTTAGCGGATTTACCGGCAGACGCGCAAGAGTCAGTATGGCAGCAGCAACTGGATAAAACCGTAGATGCGGTATCCCGACTTGGCGCAATTAATTTAGCCGCGATAGAGGAATATCAGCAACAAGCTGAGCGCAAGCAGTATTTAGATGAACAACATGCCGATTTAATTGCGGCACTCGATACGCTGGAAACAGCGATGCGAAAAATTGATCGGGAAACACGGCAACGCTTTAAAGAGACCTTTGAGCAGGTTAACCAAGGGTTGCAGCAATTGTTTCCTAAAGTCTTTGGTGGCGGTAGCGCTTACTTAGATTTAACCGATGAAGACTTACTGGAAACCGGTGTGAGTATCATGGCGCGACCACCGGGTAAAAAAAACAGTACAATTCATTTATTATCCGGTGGTGAAAAAGCGTTAACCGCTTTATCATTAGTATTTTCAATATTCAGGCTTAATCCTGCGCCATTTTGCATGCTGGATGAGGTCGATGCACCATTAGACGATGCCAATGTGGGGCGGTTTTGTAATTTGGTGCGCGAGATGTCTGAAACGGTACAATTTATCTACATCAGCCACAATAAAATTGCGATGGAAATGGCCGCGCAATTAATGGGGGTAACTATGCAGGAACCCGGCGTCTCTCGAGTGGTGGCGGTTGATGTAGACGATGCTGTCAAGCTGGCAGTAGCCTAAGAACAGTGAAAGGTATAAGAAATGGCTAGCGACTTGCGTATGGTTTTAATTATTTTAGGTGCCTTAGTATTGGGCGGCTTATTTTTACATGGCTTATGGACGGTGCGTAAAAACAGCTCGAAAACGCAACACCGTTATCATCCAGAAGAAAATACCAAGGATGACACAGCTGAAGGTTTTGATGAATTAGGCGTTGGCCCTGTTCGGGTGGTTAAAGGGGCGACAACGGCTAAAAAGCCGGTAGAGTTAAAGCGTTTTAATACGCCTCGATCAGAGCTCAAACCGCAGAGTCGGCCCATTGATGTGCAGCGACCAGTAGAGCAAAACGATTTATTTAGTGAGCCAAAAGAGCCGAGTTTAAATTTTTCAGCCATAGAGCAACTAGAGCCGAGCTTATCCGCTGTCGATGACTTTGATTACGAGAACGAGGTTGCGACAGACAGCGCTCACAGCAGTAGCAGTGCCAGCGAGTCTGAAGCGTCGTCATCAGAAGTGTTGATTTTGTACGTGCTGTTACCCGAAAATAAAGAGATCCAAGGCCAAGAATTGCTGTCAGCCTTAACGCCTTTAGGTTTTAAATACGGTGATATGGATATATTCCATCGTCATCAAGACAGTGCCGGTAATGGCGAAGTATTATTTAGTCTAGCTAATATGTTTAATCCTGGGACCTTTGCCTTGGATAAAATGGAACAACTGTCGACCCGTGGCCTAAGTTTATTTATGACCTTGCCAGGGCCAGGTGAGCCATTGCAAAACTTTAATTTAATGAATAACGCTGCGAAAAAATTAGCAGAAGAATTTGGTGGTCAGGTGTTAGATGGTCAACGTAGTGTCTTAACAGTACAAACGGTACGACACTATGTTGAACGGATCCGTGAGTTCCAACGGCAGCGTTTGATCCATCGTTAAGTTAATATCTAATATCCTAACGGCAGGTAATTACCTGCCGTTTTTCGTCGAGAGTTAGGCCCGCTTATGAAACCAACAGCTGAACAGCAATGCGCTGCTATCCGCCAACAACTGGCAGACTATAATTATCAATATTATGTGCTGGATGCGCCGACTGTCCCTGATGCGGAATATGATCGTCTGTATCGTGAGCTGCAACAGCTAGAGCAACAGTTCCCTGAATTTATTACCCAAGACTCACCGACACAGCGGGTGGGCGGTGCCCCCTTGGCGAAGTTTTCGCAGGTACAGCATCGCTTACCGATGTTATCTTTAGACAATGCTTTTGCTGCAGAAGATCTGAGCGCTTTTACCAAGCGCATGCGAGACAGGCTAGATCTCAGCGGTGAGTTTAGCTTTTGTTGTGAGCCAAAACTGGATGGTTTAGCGGTGAGTATTCGCTACGAAAACGGTCAATTAGTCCAAGCAGCAACACGCGGAGATGGTTACACCGGCGAGGATATTACTAGCAATATCAGAACCATTAGAGCCATTCCATTACAGCTAAAAGGCGAGTCGATCCCAGCAGTGCTTGAAGTGCGGGGTGAGGTGTTTATGCCGCTTGCGGGTTTTGCCCGCTTAAATGAGCAGGCACGGCAACGCGGTGATAAGTTATTTGCCAACCCACGTAATGCCGCTGCAGGCAGCCTACGCCAGTTAGATCCGGCCATCACTGCCACTCGACCACTGATGTTTTACGCCTATGCCGTAGGCCAAGTTGACGATCCGACTGAGCTGTTAGATAGTGCCTGTCACTATCAGCGTTTGCAGCAATTAAAACAGTGGGGCTTACCGGTCTGTCCTGAAATTCAGTTAGTGACGGGTGAGTCGGCGGTGCTGGATTATTATCAGCAGATCTTAACGCGACGTGCCGAGTTGGCTTATGAAATTGATGGCGTGGTGATTAAAGTCAGTAACTTAGCGCAGCAACAGGCTTTGGGTTTTGTTGCGCGAGCACCGCGCTGGGCCATTGCATTTAAATTTCCAGCCCAAGAAATGCTAACAACCTTACTTGATGTTGATTTTCAAGTTGGCCGCACTGGTGCCATTACGCCTGTTGCCAGACTTGAACCGGTGTCGGTGGGCGGCGTTACCGTCAGTAATGCGACCTTGCATAATCAGGATGAGATTAACCGTCTTGGTGTGCAAATCGGTGACAAAGTGATTATTCGCCGGGCGGGAGATGTGATCCCACAAATTGTGGGTGTGGTTTTAGAGCAGCGGCCTGAGCATACTGTGCCGGTGCAATTCCCCAGTCGTTGTCCAGTTTGTCAGGCGCATATCGAACGGGTCAGTGGTGAAGCCGTGGCACGTTGTAGCGGCGGTTTAAGTTGTCAGGCACAGCTTAAAGAATCGTTAAAGCACTTTGTGTCGCGCAAAGCGCTGGATATTGACGGTCTTGGCGATAAGCTCGTGGAACAATTAGTCGATCATGCACTGGTGAAAGCACCAGCCGATATTTTTGCCTTAGATATGCCGTCTTTGCTGGGGTTAGAGCGGATGGCCGAAAAGTCAGCATTAAAGCTGTTGCAGGCGATTAAGCAGGCTAAAGCCACAACCCTAACACGTTTTATTTATGCCTTAGGCATTCGTGAAGTCGGTGAGGCGACTGCGCTAAATTTAGCCACGCACTTTGCATCCTTAGATGCCTTAGCGCAAGCGAGCAACGAGCAATTATTGGCGGTCAGTGATGTCGGTTCAGTAGTGGCAGAGCATCTGGGCCATTTCTTTGCTGAGCCACATAATCAGGCCGTAGTCGCCGATTTGCTGGCCCAAGGTGTGCACTGGCCTGCTATGAGTAAAGTTGCAGCAACGGAGCAGCCCTTAGCGGGGCAAACCGTGGTGCTGACTGGAACCTTACAAAGCATGGGCCGCGATGAAGCAAAAGCGTTATTGCAACGTTTAGGTGCCAAGGTCTCGGGCTCGGTTTCTGCCAAAACGCATGCGGTGGTTGCGGGAGACAATGCCGGCTCGAAATTGGTTAAAGCCAATGAGCTCAATGTGCCCGTGTGGGATGAAGCTGATATGCTGCAATTGTTTCAGCAAAATGGGCTTGTCGATGCGTAATCTTTATTTGCAGTGTGGGCAGTAATAGCGATGTTGTGTTGGCGAGCATGCTGATGAAAGAGTGGCCATTGTTAGATAAATACGGCTTAGTCCCCATACCAATGCGTTTATATTGGTTACTGATTTTATTGTTGCGGCCATATCTAAGTTGGGTCTTGGTATTAACCGTACCTGCGCAGCAAAAAGACATGTTGAAACTCTTTTATCCGCAGCAGCAAGATTTTCTGATCGCTTGCTTATTGGCGTTACCCGTTTTACTGATTGTTGCCGCCTTGTCGCAGCGCAGTGATAAACGTCATGCCGGCTGGCGGCATGTCTGGCGTTATGGTTTACCCATTTTACTGCTTTGTTGTTGTGCTGATCTGGCCTATACGCTTTATGATCTGCCAGACGATGCCATTTTAGATGCCCCATGGCGTTTGTTTACCTTAGTAGGGCTTGGGCTAGGCTTTGGCTGGCTGTGTCGCTCGCGTACCTTACCAGAGGTGTTTCGGGAGTGGCCGTTACCGGTAACTAAAGATTAGCGGCTGGTTTCAGTTTATGTTTAAGCTGATCATAGCGTTGTTGCTGATCGGGTTTTAGCATCGCTTGCTCAATAATTCGCTGGCACTGACGTAATAACTTATTTTGTTCTTTGATTGGGCACAACGGCCGCGGTGAAGTCAGAATGGTTTGCCACAAGTTTAACGCAATACCCGCATTTTTAGGCATTACTTGATGAGCTAATGAGAACGCGGCAAATGCTTGCTCCCAATGTCCACGTTGATATAACTGCACCGCACTGTTGTTGAGTTCGCGTGGGCCCAGTTGCATTTGTTTGCGTTCAGCTTTTTCTTGTTGCAGATAAGCATTTAACATCGGATCCGCTTGGTTTTTCAGACAATAATCACTTATCTGTTCAAATAAATGTTCAGCATTTTCAGTTAAGCCTACTTCATGCATCGCTTTGGCTTTATCGAGCGCATCTTCTAATGACTGAATGGGCGTATCGACTTTTAAACCCCGCAGTAAGGCTTTGGCCTTTTCTTTATTATCTTGTAAATAATGCAACCGCGCTTGAATGATATGTTGCTGCTCAGACAGTTCATGCTTATTAAACTGTTTTTGTAAACTGAGTAAGCTCTGGGTAGCTTGGCGATTTAAGCGCACGTTCTGTTCTTCATCTTCGCTGCTCAGCGCGAAATCAATGCTGGCTCTGGCCAAATTAAGATATAAGTCTGGCTGTTCGAAAATTGAAAACCGTGCAAATTTAACCATGTCTTTCGCCGCACGGTATTGCGATTCATAATCATGATTTAAACGCGACATATGGAATAGCTTTTGTTGGCGTAATAAATTGCGTGGTGCTAAATCGGCGGCATCAATTAGATGCTGTTGCGCTTCTTGATAACGTTTTTGTTTAAACTCTAATTCGGCAAGCAAATCTAAAGCAAATAAGCGGCTGTCTGAACGCATCAGCATCGCTTCTAACTCACTAAAAGCCTGCGACTCTTTATCCAGTTTTAAATAGCAACGCACCAAGCCCATGCGTGCCCAGTTAAAAGGTTGGATCGCCAGCATCGCTTGAAAGTACTGCTCGGCCTCTTTATAACGCGCCAAGTTTAATAATATATCGCCCTTGAGCTTTAATAATAACGGAAACCACTTGCGCTGATTGGCATCAGATAGTTGCTCATCAATAAAGCTTAAAGCGGCATCATGGTTTTGCGCATCTAATAATTTATAAAGTTGGCGAAGCTGTTCTTTACGTTTTAAGACCCGCTCGATACGCACCTGCAAGTCTTTTATGGCAAAAGGTTTTGCCAAAAATTCGTCGGGTTGCAGTTCGATAACACTGTGCACAAGGGTAGGATCGGTTTCAGCACTGATAAAAATGACACCGGTGGTGTATTTTTGTAAGCCATTAAATTTGAGTTCTTCGTAGAGCTGGTAACCGTCTTTGCCTTCACCTTGGTTGTAAGAGCAAATAATCAGATCGTAATGATTTTCTCGACACAGGGTAAGGGCAAGTTGCGGCCGATCGGCCACCGTTATATCTTGATAGCTCAACTTTTCTAACGCATAGCGTAAATAGCTCTGTGACAAGGCTTGTTCGTCAATAATCAGAATTCGTTCATCGCGTTCTAGCGAGCTATCCATCGTTGGCAATAATCCTAAAAGTTACTCAAGTACACTATAGCAACTTTTTTGCACAGAATAACTGCTTAGTCGCAATTATTCATCGCATATTTTGCTGATTTTAAGAGCTTTTTAGTTAAGCCGCTTTGCGCTGGCACAAGCCTAGGCTTTGCCACATCGCGTTTGGCGCAAAGTGGCTAAAAACGTCTTTTACCGATTAAAGCCTAAGTTTATAAGATTAACATAAGTCCAGATACGATCCCTGCTAGTATTAACTGCTGGTATTTCATCGACAGCTAAAACAATAATAGGATACACAGTATGAACATTTTAGTGATTTTGGTCAGTTTCGTTGCCTTTTTAATGGTAGTGTTGCCTGGCCTGTTGTACAAATATGGCCTTTTTGCACTGAGCACCGCTTTTGCTGGTCTGCGTTATGGCGTTTATGTGGGAGGTGCAGCCTTAGTACTGTTATTAGTGTACTTAGTGCTGAAACGTAAAAATAGTAATTGGGGTTTAGCCGCGGCTTCAGCTTTGTTGGCTATATTTGCGGTGGCAGTGCCCGTCAGTTTATTAAATAAAGCGCGTTCAGTACCACCTATTCATGATATTTCGACCGACTTAGTCAATCCACCTGAGTTTATTGCCATTGCCCCGTTGCGGGCAGATGCCCCCAACCCGGTCGCGTATGCTGGCGAAGAAACGGCCGAGCAGCAACGTGTTGCCTATCCTGAGCTGGCGACCCAGCAATATTCCCAAAGCCTTGAGCAAGTGTTTGCTGCAGCCGAAGCTGCAGTGAAAAGCTACGGCATGGAAATCGTCAATGTTGACCGCGCAGCCGGTATTATCGAAGCGACACACACCACGGCATGGTTCGGCTTTAAAGATGATGTGATTATTCGCGTGGTGGATAACGGCGAGATGCGCTTATTGGATATTCGCAGTAAATCACGCGTCGGCAGAAGTGATGTCGGTAAAAATGCTGAACGTATTAACAGCTTGATTAGCAGTATCAATAGCGCCTTATAATCTTTAAAACGTAAGTGTAATAAGGCGAAAGGGGATGGCAGACATCCCCTTTATTATTTGTTTAATTTGCCTTGTTGCCTTTGCTTAAGCGCTTTACCGCCCGCGCAAAGCAGCGAAACAGCTCACGTTGTGCGGGCAGATAGGGTAAATACTCGGGATGCCATTGCACGCCCACCACAAATCGATGCTTATGCTCAATCGCTTGCACAAAACCATCGGCATCTCTGGCGGTAATAATCAGGTTATCGCCTAAACGTTTAACTGCTTGGTTATGCAGGCTATTGACACTAAAGCGGCTGGGCGAGACACAATGGCTCAGTTGGCTCTTCGGTGCCACCGTGACTTCTTTAACTGGTAATGCGGTATAGGCATTGGGGGTTTTCTGGCGATCAGGGCGGATATCGGCATGTAACGAGCCGTTCGCCACAATATTAAGAAGCTGTGCGCCGCGACAGATGCCAAGAATGGGCAGCCCCGAATCGAGATATTGTTCAAGCAGGGTCATTTCCAGTTTATCGCGAGCGGGGTCATAACGACTGGTTTCGCGTGCACCCTCACCATAATGCTCAGGATGAATATCATCGCCACCACTAATAACTAGCCCGCTGATCGGCTGGTTCAGCTCTGGCCCACCAGGGTAAAGATAAATACCGCGCAAGCCCACTAGCCATAGATTAAAGCGGATAGCCCACCAACCAATGGGTAAGCGTTTACGTGGACCAGTTACCGCGATGAGCGGTTTGGTTGCGTTTTTCATCATTGCGTTAGCCTAACGTTTGCAGTAATTCTGTACTGCGCGTTAGCCATTTTTTATCAAGATCGCGCGTCAAGCGTTGATAGTCGGCACGAAACTCATCGATAAATTGTGCTAGCCGTTTGGGCTGATCCGCCAGTTGTTCAACTTTAAGCCAGCGCTGCCAGGGTTTTGATAGATCCCAATTCGGGTTATCAATATCGCAGTTGGGTAAGCGGTAATGCAAGGTGGGCCGCGCCTTGATTAAAGCGCGCTCTGGATGCGTGTCTACCCATTTTTCATCGATGTGCGCAATTAATGGTAGTAAATCTAAACTGCGATTGCGGCTGGGGTTGTACGCCATATAGTCGCGAATAAAGTTATCTAAATCAGGTTGATACTGTGGGTCTACCACCTTAAGGATATAGTCTTTGTTAAAGTTATCGATA
Source organism: Alishewanella sp. SMS8 (assembly GCF_030737935.1). NCBI lineage: Bacteria > Pseudomonadati > Pseudomonadota > Gammaproteobacteria > Alteromonadales > Alteromonadaceae > Alishewanella > Alishewanella sp. SMS8. The sequence goes on along the minus strand of NZ_JAPJEA010000001.1, from coordinate 539,707 downwards.
TAGGGCGTAAGCTTGCGCACGAGGTCGATGTTTTCTTCAGCATAAATATAATCATACAAACACATATAGGCTTGCAGATACCTGACTATGGTTGTCACCTGAAGATCAGGCAGATCGGGGTTTAAGTGTAAACCGAAGGCATAACGTGCGGCTTTGCGTGTGCCGACCGCGCCGTTTTCGCGTAAACAAAGAAAGAGGGCATGCAATTCAGCCAACTGACTGATGTTGATCGGTGGCGCGACCACTTCCCAAGGCACCAGTTGCTCGGCTGCCGATTTCAATAATTGTTCAGCCGCTTGATAAATAGCACTGCTTTGCTGCGCACTCTCTTCTGTAGCAACGATCTTTTGCAAGAGCTCAGCATCGAGTTCCAGCCGAAAATCGCCTACACGGCTGTCTTTAATCTGGTAGTTGAAGATCGAGTGTTTAATTACCTTACCGCCGAAACTTGCAGTAATACAATTGACAATCGACTCGGGCTGGCAGCCAGCAAATTCTAATTCAACCCCGACTTGTCGTTCGACATTCTGATGATTTTGCTGCTGAGGTGGCAGCCAAAGCGTGGTGTTATGCTCGCTCAAAATGGCTCCTTAATGTGTAAGTACAATATTCTTAAATCAATCACTTATAGTATCGCGAATGAAGGTCAGGTGCGAATTGCCAACAAACATACTGATATTAAACAAGTTTTAAATTACCAATTTAATTTATAAAAAAATATCAAAATAGTTGCATCTAATTATTCAAGTGGATCGTTACTGAAATTGAAGAAGAGTATTTAGCAGCAAAGCCAATAGCTATGCCACTCATCAAACTCAGTTGATAAACTTAAGGACAACGTCATGACAATATCCAAATTAGTTCGGCCGACAGGGCCTTTAGCATTAAGCGCATTAGCTCTCGCCATGTTATTGGCTTTATCGGGTTGTAATGGTGATGATGGTGCTCCCGGTGAAATGGGCGCCACAGGGCAACCAGGCCAGCCTGGCCCCATAGGTAACAATGGCCAACCCGGTTTCGCCGCCGCTAATTTTCTTATCGCTAACAATGGCACGGATAACCGCAATACCGTGGATGTGGTTAATCAAAATGCCGCTATGCTGAAGCGTTTAACTGGCTTAAATAATGAAGGAGTGGCGCTTGATCCGCTGGGCAATTTAGTGCAAGCCGGTGACAGCATGAACGGTAGCCTAAAAACCTTTTGTCAAATAGCTCAACGTGCTGATGGCGCTGCATTTAACCTAAATAGTGATCGGGAAATTACCGGTGCAACAACCGGTTTAGTTAATCCTAAAGGAATTGCCTATTCTCAGATGCGTGGTTTAGTGTTTATTGCCGATCAAACTGCAATGCAAGTCACCGTATATGGCGGCGCCGCGGCGGGGGATGTCGCGCCGTTAGCTACCACCACCACCGATGCGATGCCGTGGGATCTGTTTTACGATGACAATAACGATAGGCTGTATGTGGCGCTAACAAATGGCGTACTGTCGGTTTACGATAATTATGTTGCAAGTAACTATGCCGCGATGCCAACACGCAATATTACCCCGGTTGATAGCAATGGGGCTAAACAGTCGATTAATTTACATGGGATTGCCTACGATCGTTTATCTGACAAAATGGTTCTTTCGGATGTTGGCAGTGCTACCGATGCCACTGATGGTGCAATTTTTGTACTTAATAACATATCATTGGTCGATGGCAATGTTGTGCCTAGCCGAGTCATTAAAGGCCCCGCAACTAAACTGGGTAATCCGGTAGATATTATTTTATCGGGCAGCGAATTACGCATTGCCGAAAAAGCCAATGATGCCATTTTGGTGTATGCCAATATTTTTGCAGGTGCAAGCGGTGATATTGCGCCTGATTTAACAACCAGCGCCATTAAACCTGAAGCACTAGTTGAACTGACCGCTTCGCGCCAAGACGCAGATATATCTGATATCAGCAGTGCTGCTGTGTTACTTGGTGTTGCGGTATCCAGTAATCCCGCGGCAACAGGCCCGACAACAGGGCAAATAAGCCGATTAAATGCGCCTTTAACTAGTAACTTAGGCCAATATAATGCGCTACAAAATATTGAAAGCGTTACCTTTGATTTGGCAGGTGACAGTTACACCACTTTTGATACGGCGACTAGCGGTGGCATTGTGATTTCTAACCGTGTCGCGACTATGCGCCTAGGCGAGCAATATTCTGCGGCGCAAGATCGGATCATTACCGGAAGTAACACGGGCTTAATTTCACCCAAAGGCTTAGATGTTGATTCTGCCTCAGGTTTGATTTTTGTGGCTGAAAATAATGCGGCAACACCAGGCGTATTCATTTATTCAGCCTGTGCTAGCGGTAATGCCGCGCCACTACTAACCTTAAACACCGCTCCGGCCCAACCGTGGGATGTTGATTATGATCCCACTACAGATCGTGCTTTTGTTGCATTAACCAATGGCAGTGTTGCGGTGTTTAATCAAGTTAGAGCGAAATGGCTAGCGGGTAGTAGTGTCATTAGCACTGCAGATCGTATGATCACCCCAGCGGTCTCCGGTGTTGCTGTAGCAGCGCCAACCAATTTACATGGTATTGATTATGATTTTGCCAGTGATGCGTTAATGGTCTCTGATGTGGGCAGTGCGGCCGATGCTACCGATGGTAAAATTTATATTCTAAATAATGCCAGCAGTGCTGATGGCTTAACCAATATAGCCGTTAATATCAGTGGTGCGAATACCTTGCTCGGTAATCCGGTCGATATTATGTATAGCGGTGCGCATTTGTATGTTGCCGAAAAGTCGAATAACCGCGTGTTACGATTTGATAATATCTTGAACATTGCCGGTGGTAATATTGCTGCCAACGCCAGTTTTGCGGTAACGGCCCCCGAGTCGGTGGCGATTATTCCGGTGTATCTGACTAATCGGCAGTGATGCGCTAATCAGGATTTTGCGATAAGCGCTAAGGCATAAAACCGGTACGATTTGATGCCGGTTTTAGTTAATTACTTTGCGCTTAGCGTTTATCCTTGCCACTGAAACACTTCCTCCAATGGCAATTTAAATTCAGCGGCGATCTTAAACGCAACTTCGAGAGAAGGGGAATATTTACCTGCTTCAATGGCTGCAATGGTTTGGCGAGTGACGCCAACCCGTTGCCCCAATTCTGCTTGCGTCATTTCACCATGCATGAAGCGTTGTAAGCGAATATTATTAGATAAGCTACCGTTCATGCCGCTTGCCTACGATAGCTGACCGCTACCATGCCATATTGCACCATTTCTGCTAACACAATCATAAAGAGTGCTGCGTTGACAATATCCCAACCGCTGTTAGAAAAGGGCATCACCACGCCGACTAAAATCATTCCGGTAATCAGCACATAATACGCTATGCTAACCGAGTACTGTTTAATGGCAGTATCACGCTCATCTGGCTGCAGCTTAGCTTCCGCTGAGTTAAAGAACCGTAATAAAAGATGGCCAATACCCAATAACGTCAGCTGAATAGCTACCGTAATGGCATAGCCGATTAACTGCCTAAGATCAGGCAACGGTTGTGCAGGAAAATAGCCCGTTGCGACTAAGCTAAAATAGGGGCCAAAGGTAAGCAACATGGCGAAAAGCGACAACCAAGCCACTTTCTCGCGATACGGCATTGTTTCAAGTAATAGCATATGGCTCTCCTAGGGTAAGTCAGTTTTATGGTAGCTATATTCAACTTAGTGTTTGCCTTAATTGTCATCATGTCAAATATTTTTAACTTAAAGTTGTAAAAAAAACGGCACGCTTTAATGACAATGCGTGCCGGCTGTAGTTTATCAATTCTTTTTTATGGGGTTAGCAAAACCTTTGGCTAGAAGAAACCTAGCGGATCTTCACTGTAGCTGACCAATAAGTTTTTGGTTTGCTGATAATGATTCAGTGCCAGTTTGTGGGTTTCTCGGCCAATACCGGATTTCTTATAGCCACCAAAGGCCGCGTGTGCCGGATACATATGGTAGCAGTTCGTCCACACCCGACCGGCTTCAATTTTACGACCAAAGTGATAGGTGCGATTCATATTGCGCGTCCAAACCCCAGCGCCTAAGCCAAATTCTGAACTGTTAGCCAGCTGAAGGGCTTCGGCTTCATCTTTAAAGGTCGACATCGAAATCACTGGGCCAAAAATTTCTTCCTGGAATACCCGCATATCGTTAGTGCCTTTTAAGATGGTGGGCTGAATATAATAGCCGCCGTTTAAGTCGTCACTTAGCTGTTCAACCTGACCGCCGGTCAGCACCTGCGCGCCTTCTTGTTTGCCGATTTCAATGTAACTTAAAATTTTATCAAACTGCGCTTGGGATGCTTGTGCGCCGACCATGGTTTCGCTATCCAGTGGGTTGCCGCGCTTAATTTGTAGTGTGCGCTCTAAAATGCGCGCAATAAATTGCTCGTAAATGCCTTCCTGAATAAACAGCCGTGACGGGCAAGTACAGACTTCACCTTGGTTAAAGTAGGCCAACACCGCACCTTCAATCGCTTTGCTAAGAAATGAATCGTCTTTATCCATCACATCGTTAAAAAAGATATTTGGCGATTTACCGCCAAGCTCAACGGTAGACGGAATAATATTTTCTGCTGCACACTTTAAAATGTGCGAGCCAACAGGCGTAGAGCCGGTAAACGCAATTTTGGCAATACGGCTGCTGGTTGCGAGGGCTTCTCCGGCTTCTTTGCCAAAGCCATTGACCACATTCAGCACCCCGGCTGGCAGTAAGTCGCCGATTAATTCCATTAACACTAAAATAGAGGCGGGCGTTTGTTCGGCAGGTTTTAATACCACACAGTTACCGGCCGCCAGTGCTGGCCCAAGTTTCCATGCGGCCATTAAAATCGGGAAGTTCCACGGAATAATTTGACCAACCACGCCCAGTGGTTCATGAAAATGGTAGGCAACAGTGGTTTCGTCAATCTCGCCAATACTGCCTTCTTGGGCGCGTATACACCCAGCAAAATAACGAAAGTGATCAATTGCCAGTGGTATATCGGCGGCCAGGGTTTCACGAATGGCTTTGCCGTTATCCCAAGATTCCGCGACGGCTAACATCTCTAGGTTTTGCTCCATACGATCAGCAATCTTCAGTAAAATGTTACTGCGTGCCGCTACAGAGGTAGTGCCCCAGGCGGCTTTAGCGAGATGCGCCTTGTCGAGCGCTAATTCGATATCTTCTTTACTCGAACGTGGGATCTGGCAAAACACCTTGCCGTTTACCGGGCTTTTGTTATCAAAATACTGGCCTTTAATGGGGGCGACCCATTCACCACCAATATAGTTACCATATTGCGCTTTAAAGTTAACTAAGGCACCCGCTGTACCTGGATTTGCATAAATCATAGTCTATCCTTTGTCTAAATAGTTTAGTAATTAATTAACTAAATCTGGCGGGAAGTTATTGTTTTTTAGCCGCCATAAGTTCACATTAGCTCAGGTGTATTCAGCACGCTTGCTTGCTAGTCCAGACTTTTTGTCTATTTGTCCAAACTGAGGGAGACTATGACAACATCGGTACTCACCCAAAAACGCCAACGCATTAATGTGCTTGTTGAAAACAAAGTGAGCTTTGCCGGTGAGCATGCTGAACTCAGTATTTATGACACCTATCAAGATGCGCAGCAGGTGGCGTTACACTCTAGCGAGTTATTATTTTGCGGTATGCTAACGGGCAAAAAAGTGATGCATGTCGCCGATTGCCAGTACCACAGCGCGTTTTTACCGCATCAATCTTTTGTGCTGGCGCCTGGGCAAAAGGTACTTATCGACTTTCCAGAGGCATCACTGCAACAACCCACTACCTGCCTTGCCATTGAAATCAGTACCGATAAAATTCGTAAGGTGGCCGATGCGTTGAATTTCAAACAAGAAATTAGCCATAGCGATTTTTTTCATTATGTGCCGAAACTGGTACACGGCCAGCATAATTCGCAAACGCAGCAGTTACTGCAAAAAATGATCACGCTGTTCAGTGAAAACGAGCAGCACCGAGACTATTTAATTGAATTGTCGTTAAACGAGTTAATTACCCGTTTATTGCAGCAGCAAAGTCGCGAATTACTGTTGGCCAGTTGTAAGCAAAACAACCAAACAACACCGCTGGGTAATGTGCTGAACTATATTGAGCAACACCTGAGCGAAGATATTCAAATTGAAACGTTATGCAAAATTGCCTGCATGAGCCGCAGTAAATTTTATCAGCAGTTTAAATTAGCTTTTGGGGTAACCCCAGCGCAGTGGCAGCAGCAATTGCGCTTACAACAGGCTTATCGGTTACTGCAAACTGGCGAGCGGATAAGCCAAGTGTGTTATCAGTTAGGCTTTAATAACCCAAGCCACTTTAGCCGGGTGTTTAAACAAACCTTTGGGGCAGCGCCTATCCATATCGCTAAAGCCAATTAGCCGCCGCGTAAACGGCTAGCGATGCCGAAAACTGCAAAACCACAGTGACGCTTTTTTGTTAAGCGTAGCTGTGGTTAATAAGATTATTTGGCTTGGTGTTATTGCGCGGCTTCTTCTTTTTTTACCATGGCAAGCAGCGAGTCTTTAAGCTGAACACGGCGCATTTTTTTCTGCTCTAAATTGTCATCCGTAGTAGGGATACCGGCAGATTCAATACTAAATACTTCGTGATCTAAGTCGTTGTATTCATCAAATAACTTGGCAAAGTGCCGGTCGTGCATCTTTAAATGGCGAATAGTATGGTGATGATCAGGAAACTCACTGAGAAAGCTATGTTTTTCAAGCGTCATATTATTTCCTTATGCGATTAATTATTGTCTTTCCCTGATAAGTATAGGCGTAAATTAAATAAGGTTTATTGATCTCGGTCACAGCGTTGTTTGAAACCACAGGGGCAGGCTTTAAATGTTGATTTTAAAAAAACCGTTCAATAGTTAACCGCCGGGCCAATAGAACTTTAGATGCAGACGGTTCCGGCAAGTATTGGCTAACGCATTGAAAGCGGTTTTTTCGTTTGACTCATAGCTCAATGTTGGGCGCTCAACGGCTTAAACTGATGTTCTTTAGGCTTGTTGATTACGCGGGTGCTAGGTATAGTCTTTATAAACAATCGTTGGACACTCCCATGCAAATACACCGTTTTCTTTTATTAATACCCTTATTGCTTTGCACTGAAAATGCCTTAGCTGCGCAGCTGGACAATTTTAAAACCGGCCCCGTGTTTAACGATTTCGGGCCGACAGCACCTGTGCAACAAACTGAGCCGTTGCCCGCCAATACGGTATTTAAGCTGGCTTTCGACGTCGCTAAAGCGGCAGAACCAGGCAAGCTAAATCGGTCTATAGAAAGTGCGGCTCGATTTATCAATATGCATGTTGCAGCGGGTGTGCCTTTAGAAAATATTCAGCTGGCCGTGGTAGTGCATGGCAGTGCCTCTTTAGAGATGACGAACCCAAAATTTTATGCCGCCAATAAAGATGGACTAAAAAATAGCAGCGCCACTGCTATCGCACAACTACAGGAAAAGGGAGTCAAATTTTACCTTTGTGGACAAAGTGCTGCTGCTTATGGCATCAGTAATGCTGACTTGCTACCCGGTGTGAATATGGCGCTTTCTGCGATGACGGCTCACGTGCTATTGCAACAGCAAGGTTTTGCCATTAACCCATTCTAAAATTCTTGATGTCAAAGCCCAACTGCGCCGAGGGTTACGGTATTTCTGCCAGCACGCTTGCTGCTGTAAAGCGCTTCATCTGCGGCTTTTAGCGCACTCACATAGTCGTGTTGTGAGGTATCTACATACACTAAACCGATACTGATGGTCAGTTCGACCTTGGCATCAGCCACAAATTGCAGTTGTTTTTCAACTTGTTCACAGAGTCGTTGGCTAATTTTGAGTGCGGTGGCCTCATCTAAATCGATAAGCAGTGCAGCATATTCTTCACCGCCAATGCGGCCAATAATATCGTTACAACGCAATTGTTTAGATAACAACTGTGCCACGGCTTTAATTGCGCTATCGCCTACCGCATGACCAAATTTATCGTTAATTTTTTTAAAGAAATCGATATCGATCATCATTAAAACGGCAGGCAGAGGGCGCTGTTGTTGCCAATAACGTTCAACCAGATTGAAAAAATGCTCGCGATTAGCCAGTTTAGTTAGGCCATCACGTTGCGACTTTAGGGTGAGCTTGCGTTCTAGTTTCAAAAAGCATAACCAGGGTAGCAGCAAAGCGGTAAAGGTGGTCAGTAAAATATGGCTTAGCAGGGTATAGACCGAGCTTTCAGGTAAGCCATTCATATCTAAAGATTGCCATTGCCAGAGGATCAACATTACTTGGGTAAACATGGTTAGCGCATGCAGCAGAAAAATACCTTGTAAGGTGCGGGTAAAGGTGGGTTCGGTGATCACCGATTTTTGGAGTAGCACAGCACACAAATAGAAGGTGATGCCAATAGCTAGCGCAACCAGCACACTCAAGATACCGGGATGGTGATAGACACTGAGCAATGCTATAACAATCAGTGCCAACAGCACAAAAGCGTGTTGGCGCCGACGCCGCGTATAGCGAAAACGTGAAAATTGAATGAGCCCCGCCAGCACCAATATTGGCGCCAATAACAACAAGCAATCAGCAACAAAGAAGGTGAAAAACGCCGTAATATCGTAAGGGCGTAAGGCAACGAGCGTGCCACCCAGCACAAAACTGATGGATGAGAATGACCAAAGTCGAAAGCAGCGATCTTTAGGCTTGCGCCGATAAAGTAAGTACAAATAAAAACCCACGATCAGGTTTATTACCAGAGCTAATATCACAACAGTGGGTAAATGCATGTATTCCTCAGGACAAGGCAAAGAAGTGACGAGTCCGCTTTAAAAATCTCATTACAAGCATAACAAAATTAATGACAAACTTGCGCGTTATTGCAGTTAGTCAGGGTGGCATGCTCAAATTCTAAGGTGGAATGACCTATACGAAACTCACGGACTAATAGTGCTTTTAAGGTGGTTTTTATTTTCTCCAGTTCTGCCACATCCATGTTTTCCACCACAACATGCGCTTCAAGCGCACTGTGCTGTTCATCGACTTGCCAGATATGCACATGATGCACGTTCGTTACGCCGTCTAACGCTTGCATGGCCAAAATAACCTGTGGGATATCTATATGCTCAGGTGTGCCATCCATCAATAAATGGATAGCTTTAGGCAGCATGCTAAAACCTTGCCAAAGCACATAGCCGGCAATCAGTAATGTCAACAAGGTATCCACCCAGTACCATTGATAAAGCAAAATTAAGGTTCCTGCGATAATCACTGCCACGGAGGCGAGGGCATCGGAGACATTGTGCAAAAAGGCGGCTTTGATGTTTATGCTGTTTTTTGATTGTGCATACGTCAGAAGCACGGTGACCACATCGATGAGCAACGCAAAACTGGCCACAATGACCACCAGCCAACCGGCGATCTCTTGTGGATCAGCTAAACGCCATAACGCTTCGTAAATAAGATAAAAGCCAATAATGATTAAGGTGGTGAGGTTAATTAGCGCTGCAATCACTTCGGCCCGTTTATAGCCAAAGGTTTTCAATTCATCGGCGGGTTTACGGCTTATCTTGCGGGCAAAAATGGCGATACCCAGCGAAGCGGCATCGCTTAAATTATGCAGGGCATCGGCAATCAGCGATAAACTTCCCGAGATAACACCGCCAATAATTTGTGCTACGGTGAGTAAAACGTTGATGACCACGGCAACAAGTAGTTTGCCATCGCCAAGGTTTTCTGTGCCGTGGTGGTGTGAATGGGGCATGAGCGGTATCCTACGGCTGAGTGACTTTTATGAAATGAGGGTAAAGTACTGTCATCATGATATGAATATCATCTATTTTTAAATATAGGAAGAACAAAAGTTTTTACCAAGATTTATTATGAACATGTGGCAAGCATATGAATATCTGGGAGGTATTGAGAGCAAGTTATGTTAAGTAACACTAGAGCGTTAATCTAGTAAGAGTCCTCAACATAGCGGCCTTGCTGTTTTAGTGCCTTAATATCCAATGCCAGTGGTAAAAATATCTTATCCAAAGTGGACGCAACATCAGTAGCCATTTGCCTCCCGCCACAAACTAGAATTTGGGCGTTAGCTGCCATCACTAACAAAGAGTTTCCCTAAAGGATAAACCGCATCGGAAATTGGCAAACGGGCTCGTATTAGGCAGAGAACGTTGCCATAACGATGATCAGCATGTTATGGCGTTCGAGTAAAAATATTGGGGCTTGTTGACGTTTGCTGGTTGTTTTTGCAGCTGAGTGGCTGGTATTTATACAAGGCAGAGCTTGTGCCGTGTAGTTATTCTACATAAACAAGCGACCCGTTTGGATGGCACAAACGGGAACAGCTCTGCTGGCCGAAGGCGAAATATAGGATATATTTCGTATAACACAGTAGAAATGCCAGCCACACGCTGCCTGAAGGGTTCGTCTGGCGATGCTTTGCTCTTTGTGGCCTACATGGATGTAGGTCAGGGGCGAGAGCAGGACGCGGTAGCTTTTCTCGTCGTTTATTTAGAATAACTAAATTACACTCATCGTTTCGCGATCAAAACATCGCCAAACGAACAAAATCTAAATAGCAAACGTCAACAAGCCCCAGTTAGTCCTGATAACTTTACTGGCGATAAAGAATAACCGCGAGCGTTGGCTACAAACAGAACCTGCTTTAGAGCCCATCGGCTTTGAACTGAGGAATGCTAGCCAAAAGGTGCTCCTTTCTTAATGGTTTAGCGAAGAAAAAACCTTGGAATTGTTTACAACCCAGCTTTTTAAGCTCGGTTAATTGTTCTAAATTTTCTACCCCCTCTGTCACTACATTAAGCCCTAATCCCTGAGCTAACAATAATATAGTAGAAACAATCTTTCGGTCTGATGCACTGTTTGTAATTTCTTTTACAAAGGATCTGTCAATTTTTAGTTCACTAAGCGGCAGATTTTTAATATAGGCTAGCGAAGAGTAGCCTGTACCAAAATCATCCAAAGAAAAACTGATACCATAGCGTCGCAAATCCTGCATTTTCTGCACTATAATGGCTGGGTTTTCTAGCAATAATCTTTCGGTTAGCTCTAGGTGCAATCGTCGAGGTTCAATTTTGTGATTGAGCAAAGATTGAATAATATCCGGAACAAAGTTTGGGTGTGCAAATTGTTTAGGGCTAACATTAACGGATAAGCGGCAAGAGGCAAACTCAGGTATAGTGCTGCTCCATGTTAAAAATTGACACGCTTGCTCCAGTAACCATCCTCCCATTTTGTAAATGGCTCCATTACGTTCTGCCAGAGCTATAAATATATCAGGGCGAACAAGTTGGTTTTGATACTGCCAACGCATTAACGCTTCAAAGCCAATTAATTGTCCATGTTCATCGACTTGAGCTTGATAAACTAGAAACAGTTGTTCTGTGAGTTGTGTAGACTTTAATCCTTGGTCTAAGACTGCGGAATGTCGTTGTTCTTGATCAATTTCATTAGAGTGAAATACGAGGCCGCCCCGCTGTAGTTGTTTCGCAAATTTAAGGGCATTCTCAGCATAGCCAATAGCATTTTGGCTGTTTTCGTTGGGTTGATTAAAGTTGTAAATACCACCACTGAAAGAACAACTTATTGGCCTATTAATAATGGTCTCTACGCTAGAAAGTTGGCATAGTACCTCAGTTAACCATCGCTTAATTTCATGTTGAGGTAACTCTGATTGAAACAACACGCCGAATTCGTCTTGGCTAGAGCGAGCAATTAACCTGAAGTCTTTATATTTAGACAATTTCTCAGCTGTTTTTCGAAGAACTTCATCACCATATTCATAACCAAAAGCCTGATTAATTTTACTGAAATCATCAGCGTCGATCATCAGTAAGTAAAAGTTCTGCTTATTTAACACCAGACCATCGATGGTGTCATTTAACGCTAACACTAAGGCGTTTCTGTTGGGTAAGCCGGTCAGTAAATCTGTATTCTCTAGTAAGTGAATTTTTTCACGTTTGGAAATACTGTCCCTGAGGTCTCTAATCATTCCCAGATAAGCGGTGCCATCGTCCATTTCTAGCTGACATACTCTCAACTCTATGGGTATGAGTTCGTCGTTGATATTTTTGGCCTGCAGCACACGTGTATTACCTATCACGCGTTTAACAAGGTTACTTCGATAATCACGTAAATAATTATCATGATGCTCAGCGTGATAGTCGACCATGAGACATTTGATATTTTTGCCGAGTAAGTTTGCCTCCGTATAGCCAAACAACGTTAAAGCTGTTTGGTTGCAATAAGTAATTAAGCCATTTTTATCAATGCTGACAACGGCATCCATGATGTTATCGAGTATTGTTCGGTTTAAACTTTCTTTCGCGGAAAATACAGCCATTAATAATCCTAAGAATTTAAAACGACAACTTTTAATACCATTAATCTAAAGCATAGCTTTGATTCTATAAACCGTACAGTAATTTATATAATGACCTATAATGGGTAACTCTATGATTGGTATTGAAAAAGAGCATAGTTGATACCACGATATTTTAGAGACATCAAAACTGAGGCAGTTGTAGTGAATTAGCTGCATTAATGCAGTTCTCAATTAGAACTTGAACTAGAAATAGATGTTGAAGTATAGGAAAGTCTCAGTTAATTATAATTGTGTCGAAAAAAGAGTAATGAGTATGCGTAAAGAGGGGCGGTGCTCTCCAAGCGAAGCTGTTAATAAAAATGGAATTTAGTTTTAAAGGGGATTTGGTGGATTGTACTGGGTTCGAACCAGTGACCCCCGCCTTGTAAGGGCGGTGCTCTCCCAGCTGAGCTAACAATCCGTGGGATACGTAACATCGAATTGGTGGATTGTACTGGGTTCGAACCAGTGACCCCCGCCTTGTAAGGGCGGTGCTCTCCCAGCTGAGCTAACAATCCGTGGGATACGTAACATCGAATTGGTGGATTGTACTGGGTTCGAACCAGTGACCCCCGCCTTGTAAGGGCGGTGCTCTCCCAGCTGAGCTAACAATCCATGGGATATGTGACATCATATTGGTGGATTGTACTGGGTTCGAACCAGTGACCCCCGCCTTGTAAGGGCGGTGCTCTCCCAGCTGAGCTAACAATCCACGCTGTGATGGCGCTCATTATAGGCAGCAAGAAAAGAGTGTCAACTTTATTTTCTGAAAATGCTACCGCTTGCCGCAAAAGTGAACAGCATTTTGCCTATTGCCGAAAAAGTCTGCATGAACAACGACAGCTTTGATGCATCCTGCGGCTGGCATTGCTACAATAGCCAGCTTATAGCTTGTTCAGTCAGATATGGAAAAATTATGTCATTGGTGACTCGTTTTGCCCCAAGCCCAACCGGTTATTTACATGTTGGTGGTGCTCGTACTGCCTTATTTAGCTGGTTATACGCTAAAAAACAAGGTGGTAAATTTATCCTGCGTATTGAAGATACCGATTTAGAGCGTTCAACGCAGGCCTCGGTTGATGCCATTTTAGAAGGCATGCAGTGGTTGGGGCTGGATCACGATGAGGGTCCTTATTATCAAACTAAACGGTTTGATTTGTATAAACAGGTGGTTGCGCAATTATTAGCTGAAGGCAAAGCCTATAAGTGTTTTTGTACTGTTGAAGAAGTAGACGCCATGCGTGAAGCGCAAATGGCCGCTGGGGAAAAACCCAAATACAACGGTATGTGGCGTGACAGAACCGATCATCCGAGCGACAAGCCTTATGTTATTCGTTTTAAAAACCCACTAGATGGCGTAGTGGTAATTGACGATATGATCAAAGGCCGTATTGAAATTGCTAATGCCGAGCTGGACGATTTGATCATCGCTCGTAGCGACGGTACCCCAACTTACAACCTTACCGTAGTGGTAGATGACTGGAAAATGGGGATTACTCATGTGATCCGTGGTGATGACCATGTTAACAATACGCCTCGGCAAATGAACATTTTAGCGGCATTAGGTGCAGAGATTCCAAAATACGCACACGTACCGATGATATTAGGCGATGACGGCAAGCGCTTATCTAAGCGCCACGGCGCTGTTGGCGTGATGCAGTATCGCGATAATGGTTTCTTACCGCAGGCGTTACTAAACTATTTAGTGCGTTTGGGCTGGTCTCATGGTGATCAAGAAATTTTTAGTATTGATGAATTAAAAGATCTCTTTGATTTGTCTGACTGTAACCGCGCACCCTCTGCTTTTAATACAGACAAGCTGATTTGGCTTAACCAGCATTATATGAAAACGCTGCCGGCAGAGCAGGTGGCTGAGCACTTAGCTTGGCATCTAGCAGAGCAAAAGCTGAATACTGAAAACGGCCCGGCGCTTACTGACGTGATTAGCGTGCAAGCTGAACGGGTAAAAACGTTAAAAGAGTTGGTAGAAGTCAGCCGTTATTTTTATGAAGACTTCAACGAGTTTGAAGAAAATGCAGCGAAAAAGCATTTGCGTGTTGTTGCAGCGGAACCTTTAGCGTTAGTTCATGCCAAACTGGCTGAACTCAGCACATGGGATGCTGCCAATATCCACCAAACTATTAATGCAGCAGCAGAAGCATTGGGTTTAGGTATGGGTAAAGTCGGCATGCCATTGCGTGTGGCGGTTACCGGTGGCGGTAACTCACCTGCTTTGGATCAGACGTTGTATTTAGTCGGTAAAGAGCGTGCTTTAGCGCGGATCACACTGGCACTTGACTATATAAAGCAACGCGCTGAAAGTAACTAAGCGGTTAGCCAGAGCTAGCGTCTGAAGAACCGGCGCTAGCATTACTCAGAAACCCCATAAAGAAATTACGCCTAACATGCCTGTTTTAATACTTTTGCTCGGATTATTGTCCTTTAGTGTACTCGCCAACGAAGAACCCGAGAACGATGCGGGAACTTTGCCTGAATTTATTGATTTGGGTATTTTGGGCACCATTACGGGTGATATCGAACTCGGCTTTTTGTTTATCAACGGGAATACCGAAGCACGAGGCTGGCGGCTGGTCACCGAGATGGTGCATGACACTGAGTATTTTCGGAATAAGTATCAGTTTCAGGGGCGGTTACAAAAAAATCAATTTACCAATACGGACACCGGTGATGTGACCAGCCAAACGACCATAAAGCGTTACGCGTTCACGGGGCAAAGCAATTATAAATTCCTAAGTGGTACACAGTCATTCTTTGGCCGTGCAGCCTACGCCTATGACATGCTCGGGGCTTTTAAACAGCAAGGGCAGTTGGTAACAGGTTATGCTAACCGTATTTATGAGCACCAAGCTAACTATTTAGACTTAGAAACCGGCCCGGGTTTTGCCTATCGCGAAGCGGCATCGGGTAACACTAGTCGCGGTTTAATCTGGTTTTTAGCAGCCAACTTCGACCAAGAGTTGTATAAAGGCAGTCGCTTTCGGCAGACTTTTGAAGGAAACGTCTCGCTGGATGGCAATAACTCGATATTCACCAGCCGCACTTCATTAACTTCACAAATCAATGGTCGATTAGGCATGCGTTTAAGTTTTAGTGTGAACTATAACTCTGAGCCTGAAGGCGACGCTGAAACGACAGATACTGAAACATCTGCTTCACTGGTTTATGCTTTTTAAATGAGTCGTGTTATAGCTAAGCTTTAAGGTATTGAACGAAACAAAAAGGGACTTAGGGTTAATAGCGATGTGTGTAATGTTTAGCATGACGCGGTTTGCTCATATCAACACGCCATCAATCATCCCTGAGGCTAATTGATGAATTTCATTCCTGAAGTTCACCCTTCCGGGCCAGCAAAGCTTTTCAAATTCGTTCCCGACGAATTTGTCGGGCCATCCATGGCTTGCAACGGTTGATTTAGAGCAAACAGGTCATGCTCAACTGATTTGTGCTAGACTCAAGGTCATTTTTTAAGCGCATTCACTAGTTGGTATTCAATTAATGCAGAATACGGGCTCTTAATGTACCTGGGATCGCTTTTAATTCATTTAACGCCTGTTCACTATCTTCAGAATCAATATCAATTACCACATAACCAATTTCTTGTACGGTCTGTAAGTACTGACCAGATATATTGATATTATGCCTTGCAAAAGCTTCGTTGATCTTGGTCAGCATACCTGGTTGGTTTTTGTGGATATGCAACAAGCGTGAGCGGCCTTTGTGCTCAGGTAATGATACTTCAGGGAAGTTAACAGCGGATAGTGTTGAACCATTGTCACTGTATTTCACCAGCTTACCCGCCACTTCAAAACCAATGTTTTCTTGTGCTTCTTGGGTTGAACCACCGATGTGCGGAGTCAAAATCACATTATCAAATTGACGCAGAGGTGAAACAAACTCTTCGCTGTTGCCTTTGGGTTCGATAGGGAAGACGTCAATGGCAGCGCCAGCCAACCTTTGGCTTTCTAAGGCGGCGGTGAGTGCCGGAATATCGACTACCGTGCCGCGTGAAGCATTGATCAAAATCGCGCCTTGTTTCATTAGCGCCAGTTCTGTTTCACCAATCATGTTTTGAGTTTGTACGGTTTCAGGTACATGCAAACTGATCACATCTGAGGTTTTCAGTAAGGTTTCTAAATCAACTTGTGTGGAGTTACCTAACACTAACTTGCTTTCGATATCATAAAATTGCACGCGCATACCGATATTTTCAGCCATGATGCCTAACTGCGTACCGATATGGCCATAACCAATAATACCCAAGGTTTTACCGCGGGCTTCAAACGATTGGTCTGCCGTTTTTAACCACTCGCCACGATGCGCAGCGGCGTTACGTTGTGGAATACCACGTAACAGCATAATTAATTGGCCTAATACTAACTCGGCAACCGAACGCGTGTTAGAGAAAGGCGCATTAAACACCGGAATGGCGCGAGTTAACGCGGCATGCAGATCAACTTGGTTAGTACCAATACAAAAACAACCAATCGCCATCAGTTTATTGGCGGCATCTAATACCGGCTCGGTCAGCTGAGTGCGCGAGCGAATACCGATCACATGTGCATCTTTGATTCGCTCAATCAGCTCATCTTCTGGTAATGAAGTCTTCAAATACTCGATATTGGTATAACCATTATCTTTAAAGGTTTGTACGGCACTGTGGTGCAAACCCTCGAGCAGCAGGATTTTAATCTTGTCTTTTGCTAGCGAAAATTTTTCCATGTCACGTCTCTTGTGCTTAATTAAATTAAAAAATGCTGCCTATGATTGTCGTCGTATTACTGCAGCTTCGGTGCTGCATTTTATTATTTCAAGGTTTGGGTGCCGTTTGCTGTACCAACCAGCACGATATCGGCATTACGCTGAGCAAAAATACCGTTGGTGACTACACCGACGATATTGTTTAATTGTTGTTCCAGTTGCAGCGGATCGGTGATGGCTAAGCCGTGTACATCAATGATCTGATTGCCGTTATCTGTAATTACGCCTTGTCGTAAAACCGGTTTGCCACCCAGTTTGCTCAATTCGCGGCTAACATAGGCGCTGGCCATTGGGATCACTTCAACCGGTAAAGGGAAACGGCCCATCACGTCTACTTGCTTGCTGCTATCAACAATACAAATAAAGGTATCGGCTACGGCGGCAACAATTTTTTCTCGAGTTAGTGCGGCACCACCACCTTTAATCATGTGACGCTGCGGGTTAATTTCGTCAGCACCATCGATATACACATTAAAGCTAGCCACGTCATTTAAGTCGAACACCGGAATACCCAGCGCGGTTAATCGTGCTGTGGATTGCTCCGAACTAGACACAGCGCCAGTGATTTTATGCTTAATCTCGGCTAAGGCATCGATAAAATGATTCACGGTAGAGCCGGTACCGACACCGACAATGGAGTTCTCAGGGATAAAAGCCAGTGCTGAGCGTGCAGCATTTCGTTTCATTTCATCTTGAGTCATTGCTTATCTACTTTATACGTTTAGCCATACAGATGGATATTATATCGGCTGTGTTAAAAAAAGACAGTGTTGCTTTTGCTCTGTCTGCTTAGTCGGCGTTAAAACGCCAAAAATGTGAAGGTGTAGCGATAGCCGCCATGGGCTGATCCCAGGGCGCTATGGGTAATTCAGGCCATTGCTGGCAATTATGCGCTAAACCAATTAATTGTGGTGTGCGCGCTGGCGCAGCAAGATGATTTAAAGGCGCAAGCGTACGATCGTAAAAACCACCGCCCATACCCAACCGTTGGCCACGATCATCGAAAGCGACTAAGGGCGTAAAAATAACATCGAGCTCGGCCACCGGTTTAATGTGTTGGCAATGCCAAACGGGCTCGGCAATACCGAATTTGTTTGTTCGCATTGGCATTGAAGGCAAGTAATGCTGAAATAACAAATAGCCACTGACAAAAGGATGCAGTACCGGTAAATACAGCTGTTTATTGGCGTTAAGTAAGGCGTTGATTAATGGGCTGGTATTAATTTCGGCATCGTTGCTTAGGTATAAAGCAAAGTGTTGTTGGCGCATGATGTCAGGTTGGCTAAGGATTTGCTGGCAGAGCGCAAGGGCGGCGCTATGTTGGGTTGCGGCAGAAAGGGCTTGGCGACGCTGTCGCATTTCTGTACGCAATTGCTGACGACTTAACATGTCTTGCTGCAGCCTCGCAAAATCGTAATGGCAAAGACAAACCGCTGAGCCTGAGGCGGTTTGTAAGTGTTCTCCAAGTTGCCGTAACTTATTTAAGCCCTTGAACCCAAGGTTCAAGGCGGAAGGCCAATGGTCACCGTAGGCTTCCCAGTACAAGCCGGGCCTGCACAAAAGCAACGCAAAAGCATCCCTAGGTAAAACAATTATCGGCTCAGGGACGTCAACAAGCACACAAACAACCCAGAGAACGGGTTAAGTATAACATCCGTAACGGCGCTGTCTAAATTATTCGATAAATTGCCGGTTTGTTTGCTGGTTGTTTAGGCAGCTATACGCTGTAAGCCTTTGCAGTATTGGCCAAAACGAGTGGGGGTGTTAGCATAAGCGACTTTGATTTTTTTAGGCGAGGGGTGTTATGCCCGGTTCTTTGATTCACAGCTATGATCGTTGGAGTACGGCACTTGAGCAAGCCCATGTTATGGCATCGGCCGCCGAGCTGCATGGTTTAATGAGTGGTTTACTCAGCGGTGGCTTATCGGCCAAATCAGCTGACTTCTTAGCCGTGTTATACGATTTTTTAAATGATGGTCAGGCTTTACCCGCAGCGCTAAAAGCCGACGTCCAGCAGTTAATTAGCAATACTGCCATCAGCTTACAAAGCGGTGAATACGATTTTGCACTATTGCTGCCCAACGAAGATGATGCCTTGGTTGAACGGTTAGAGGCCATGGTGGAATGGACACAAGCCTTTTTAGTTGGTTTTGCGGTGCAGCAAACGGATCTGTCTTTAGTGTCAGAAGATGTGCGCGAAGCGGTAGAGCAATTGACTGAAGTGACCAAAGTGGATCTTACCACCAGCTCTGATAGCAGTGCTGAAGAAAACGAAGAAGCTTATTACATGGTACTCGAACATATTCGGTTAATGGTGTTCAGTTGCTTTAACGATGTCGGGCAAAAGTTTCAAGATAAAGGCCCCGTAAGTAAAACCCTGCATTAATCTGTTGATGGGCGTTTTAGGCTAAGCGAAAGGTGCGCTTAGGCCAAATACAGCTTGGCAGATGACCCAAACCGAGGCTTTATGTTACCCGAATATTTTCAGCAACGTCGTCAACAACTGCTTGCGCAACTACCCGAGCACAGTGTGGCGATTATCGCCGCGGCTTCAGAGCAAACGCGCAGTCGTGACACCGAGTATCCCTTTCGCCAGCATAGCGATTTTTGGTATTACACCGGCTTTAACGAGCCAGATGCCTTACTGATTTTAAGCAAAGCAACCGATGCTGATACCACCAGTTTGTTGCTGTGCCGCGACAAAGATGCTTTCGCTGAAATGTGGCAAGGTCGACGCTTAGGCCCCGCAGCGGCGTTTAAAACACTGGGGCTTGAGGCCTGTAGTCAAACCGAGCAGCAAACACAGCTGACTCAGGCGTTAAATGGTAAAACGGCGGTATATCTTAATTTAGGTGAACATCCAGGCTTAGAGCAGCAAATTAGTGAGATCATGGCGGTGTTGCGTCAGCGCGAAAAGCGTGGCGACATTGCCCCGACGGCATGGCACGATTTACGACCGCTCAGTAGTGAACAACGCTTGGTTAAACAACCGGAAGAGTTGCACATTATGCGGCAAGCGGCACAGATCAGCAGCCAAGCGCATCAGCGTGCGATGCGGTTTTGTCAGGTTGGTGCCTGGGAATATCAGCTGGAAGCGGAGATTTTGCATGAATTTGCCATGCACGGTGCACGTTTCCCCGCGTACAACAGCATCGTTGGCAGTGGCGAAAATGGCTGTATTTTGCACTATGTTGATAATGCCAGTCAGTTGGCAGATAACAGCTTAGTATTGATTGACGCCGGCTGTGAGTTGCAAGGTTATGCTGCCGACATTAGCCGTACCTTTCCGGTCAATGGACGTTTTACACCTGAGCAAGTAGCCATTTATCAATTGGTGTTAGATGCACAGCTTGCGTGTATTTCTGCCGTAAAACCCGGTTGTACTTTTGCCGATTTAAACTCGTTAGCGGAACAAATCTTAACCATGGGCTTAGTTGCGCTGGGTATATTACAAGGCGAGTTGACTGAACTTATTCAGCAAAAAGCCTGTAAACATTACTTCATGCACGGTATTGGTCATTGGCTAGGTTTAGATGTGCATGACGTAGGGGCTTATAAAATCGCGGGGCAAGATCGGCCTTTTGTCGCTGGTATGGTGTTAACCATTGAACCAGGTCTGTATTTTCCTGCCGGTTGTGCCGCCGCCGCAAAATGGTGGGGGCTGGCCGTGCGGATTGAAGACAATATTTTGGTAACGGCTGATGGCTACGAGAACCTTACTGCTAGCTGTGTAAAAAGCCTTACCGAGATAGAGCAGTTAATGAAGTGAAGCCTGTTTCATCTGATAAACCGGCTAATATGCTAGGAAAAGTGCTTGCATGAAAACCATAGAGCCTTCAGCCGCGCCAGAGCAGGCATCCAGCCCGCAGGGCGCAGCAAACTTTGATTTGGTTATTGCCGGTGGCGGTATGGCAGGCTCTATGCTTGCGTTGAGCATTGCCCAGCGTTGCCCCGAACTGTCTATCGCGATAGTCGAGCAGCAAGTGGCCAGTGCACCGCAAGCCAGTTTTGACAGTCGCAGTATTGCTTTGGCTGCAGCCAGTGTTGAACAGCTGCAACAATTAGGTATTTGGGCGGATTTAGCCCGCCACAGCTGCCCTATTTTACAGATCGCCGTATCCGATCGCGGCCATTTTGGTAAAACGTGGTTATCAGCTGCAGAATATCGGTTACCGGCATTAGGCCAAGTTGTCGAAGTAGAACACCTAGGCGCGGTATTAACGGCGAAGTTGGCGCACTATCCTCAAATCACGCGTTATCAACCCAATCAAATTAGTCAACTGCAAAGCCGTCAAGCGCAGCAACAACTCACTTTACAAGATGGCAGCACCATTGCTGCTCGTTTACTGGTCATTGCCGAAGGTGGCCAATCGGCTACTCGTCAACTTGCCGGTATTACCCAAAGTGAACAGCCTTATCAGCAAACCGCGATCATTTGTAATGTGGCTATTGCCCAGCGACATCAGCATAAAGCTTATGAACGTTTTACCGAGCATGGGCCTTTAGCTTTGCTGCCGTTAGTGGATAATCGCTATTCAGTCGTTTGGACCGTTAGCCCTGAGCAAGCCGAGCAGCTAATGGCTTTGTCTGAGCCTGATTTTTTGGCAAAACTACAACAAGCCTTTGGCTATCGTGCAGGGCAATTTACTGGCTGTGGTCAGCGAGCATGTTATCCCTTGGTGCTGCGACAAAGCCCGCAAGTGGTCGGGCATCGGTTGGCGTTGCTTGGTAATAGCTTACACAGCTTGCACCCGATTGCTGGACAGGGCTTTAACTTAGCCTTACGCGACATTGCCACTTTAAGCGATCTGCTTGCCAGCGATACTTTAGACGAAGTGGGCACTTACCCGCAGTTACGCCGTTATCAGCTGGCGCGACAAGCCGATATGGCGCAAGTGATCCAACTGACTGATGCGCTGGTGCGCAGCTTTTCGAATCGCTCTCGTTTAATTGCCTTGGCGCGCAATGTGGGGTTGTTAGCATTATTACTGAATGATCAGTTAAAACAGCCATTAGCACGGCAAACCATGGGCTATGGAACCTCTTATGCAAAATCTTGATATTACTATCGTCGGTGGCGGCAGTGCGGGGCTTACTTTGGCATTGTTATTGGCGCCCTTAGGTTTACAGATTGCGGTGGTAGAGCAAGGCGCTGCGCCGACATCGGCCGAGTTAACCTATCAGCGCGTCAGTGCGTTAAATCCGGCTTCGATGCGTTTACTCAGTCACTTAGGTGTGGCAGACCCTATTATGGCGCAAGCCGCGGCTTACTCGTCGATGGCTGTGTGGGAAGCGGATAGTTTTGGACGAATTGAATTTAGTGCAGAGCCACCTCAGTTGCCGCAACTCGGTTGGATCTGCGATAACGAAGGGATCCGCCAGCAGTTATATCAGCAGCTACAAACACACAATAATGTGCAGTGTTTCTTTCAAGCAAAGATTAGCCAGTTGGCGCAAACCGAGCGCGAAGTATTAGTGCAGCTCGCCAGCGGTGACATTTTATTAAGTCAGTTACTGGTGGGCGCTGATGGTGTCAATTCTTTTGTACGGCAGCAGCAACAGCTACCGTTAACGCATTGGGATTATCAGCAGCAGGCGATTGTGGCGCGTATTCATTGCCAAGAACCGCATCAAGGCGTGGCGCGACAGGTATTTTTACCCACCGGGCCGCTAGCATTATTACCTTTACCCGATGCACAGCAATGCTCTATTGTTTGGAGTGCCGATACGGCACGGGCAGAGCAGTTACTGGCCTTAGACGATAATGCCTTTAATCAGGCATTATCGGCAGCAAGTCAAAGCGCCTTGGGCTGTTTAACCCTGACGAGCGAGCGGCATGCTTTTCCACTGACGATGCGTTATGCCAGTGAGTGGGTGCGGGGGCGGGTTGTGTTAGTGGCCGATGCTGCGCACAGTATTCACCCTTTGGCAGGCCAAGGTATGAATTTAGGTTTAATGGATGTGGCCGCGTTAGCGCAGATTATTGAAAAGCAACTGCAAAGCGGTAAAGCCTTGGCAGAACCTCGTGCATTACTGGCCTATCAGCGCTGGCGTAAAGCCGAAGCGCAAAGCATGATCGGCACGATGGAAGCCTTTAAACGGGGTTTTAGTAACAAGCAATCTGCACTGAAATTATTACGTGGTGCAGGCTTGTTGTTGGCCGATAAACTACCGGGTTTAAAACAAAAGCTGATGGCGGCTGCGCTGGGTAACAGTGGCGACTTACCAGACATTGCCAAGTATTAAACGGGGCTTTAGGCTGTTTGCCGTCAGGCGCAGCCCTTTGTTATCGCCAGCGCAAGGCTCAGCACCTTTCTCGCAACACTCTACAACACAAATTCTTTAGACTAACCGGCTTATACGCGTTAGTCTTGAGAGGACATCAGCTCCTCAACAAGGATTTTAACCATGCGTAAGTCTTTAATTGCTTTAGGTTTAGCCGCTTTTCTGGCCGGTTGTGGCGAAGCGCCAACTACACAAACTAGTCAAACTGTGGATACCGTTGCCGCACAACCACAAATTTCTGAAACAGCACGACTGAATCAGTGGTTTGAAACAAAGTACGAAGAACAGTTACAGCAAAGCCCATTACGTTTGACCATGTTGGGGCGCAAAGACTTATACAACCAAGTCGATGATGTCTCAATCGCAGCAGAAGAGGCGCAATTGGCTTGGTTAGCGGCTACAGTGGCAGAACTGACCAGCAGCTTTGATTACAGCCAACTTGATTTAGAAGCACAAACCTCTTACGACATCTGGGTTTATCAGTACGAACAAGCAAAAAACGGCGTGCAATTTCGCAAGAACACTTATGTATTCAACCAGATGCAAGGTATGCATGCGTTGTTACCACAAATGCTGATTAATTTTCACAAAGTGGATAACAAAGAAGATATGCAGGCCTATGTGTCGCGTATCGAAGGCATCAGCCGAGCGATTATGCAATTACTGGAGCGCACCCAGGCGAATGCTGCGGACGATTTTCGGGCGCCTCGTTTTGCCTATGAAGGGATCATTGAGCAAATCGATAATTTGATCACCGGTGCGCCATTGCTCGATGCGCCGCAAGATATCCCATTGTGGAGCGATGCGAAAGCGAAGATCGCCGCACTGACCAGCGCGGATAAACTCAGTGATAAAGAAGCCGAGCAACTGACCAATGATGCCAAAGTGGCGCTGCAGCAGCATTTTTTACCCGCTTATACCGCATTAAAACAATGGTTAGCAGAGGACGTGAGCAACACCGACGAGATTTCGACGGGTGTGGGCAAGCAAGAAAACGGTGTTGCTTATTACGATTACATGCTAAATGTTTCCACTACTACCTCGTTAACCGCTGAGCAAATTCATCAGATTGGCCTAGATGAAGTTGAACGCCTGACGAAAGAGATGATTGCCATTAAAGATCAGGTGGGGTTTGACGGTGATCTGGCGGCCTTTTTCAAATTTATTAAAGCAGACGATCAATTTTACTATCCCAATACCGATGAAGGGCGGGAAGGCTACCTAGCAGACTCACGGCAATATTTGGCTTTTATTGAAGAAAAATTACCTGAGTATTTTGGCATTTTACCCAAGGCAGGATTGGTCGTGAAACGGGTAGAGGCATTTCGTGAGCAGCCAGGCGCAGCGCAGCATTATTTTCCTGGCACGCCCGATGGTGCAAGACCGGGTATTTACTACGCGCATTTATCTGATATGCGCGCCATGCCAAAAAACGAAATGGAAGCCATCGCGTATCATGAGGGTAGCCCTGGCCACCATATGCAAATCTCCATTGCACAAGAGCTCACCTCGGTGCCGACTTTCCGCACCCAAACCGGTTTTACGGCTTATGTCGAAGGTTGGGCGCTGTATTCAGAATTGTTAGCGAAAGAAATGGGCGCTTATGAAAACCCGTATTCAGATTTTGGCCGTTTAATTACCGAGATATGGCGCGCAGTGCGTTTAGTGGTAGATACCGGTTTACATAGTAAAGGCTGGACTGAGCAGGAGGCTATTGAATACTTCTTAGCAAAAACTCCGATAGCCAACGAAGCGGTGCGATCAGAAGTTCGACGTTATATTGTGTGGCCTGGGCAAGCGACCGCCTATAAAATTGGCATGATCAAAATACTGGAATTACGTAGCCACGCGCAGCAGCAACTGGGTGAGCGTTTCGACATTCGCGCTTTCCATGACACCGTGCTTGGTGGCGGTGCCTTGCCGCTAGCGGTGCTGGAGAAACGCGTCAACAATTGGATTGCTCAAGTCAAAGCGAGCTAAGCCAGTATTACCATACTGACCAGCTATCTCCTCAAAAGGGCTGTTTATCGCGTATAAACAGCCTTTTTTGATCATCACCGTTAAAAAGTGCGTATCGTTTGCGTTAACTTAATTATGCAAAGGACTTCACATGACACTTTTTCGGCTAATCATAGTCAGTTTGGCTATTGTCTTTTTTAGCCCGGCACAGGCACAGCAAGCTAGGGGAGGGCAGGCTGCACAAGTTATTGTTATGCCATTGAGTTTCGAGCAGCAAAGCAGCCGCATCGAAGCGGTGGGTACAGCCGAGGCCGTGCGCTCAGTGGTGATTTATCCTGCTGTTGCCGATAAAGTCACCGCAGTAAATTTTTTACCCGGACAGTTAGTTGAGCAGGGTGATGTGTTGCTGCAATTAGACGATCGCCGGCAACAAGTCGCCGTGGATCGTGTCACAATCCAATTAGCGGATGCCGAGCGCACCGTTAACCGTTTACAAGAAAGTCGCCAGCGCGGCGCTATCGCGCAAAGTGATTTAGATGACGCTATTACTAACCGCGACTTATTAAAAGTACAAATGGCCGAAGCCAAAACCAATCTTGAAGATCGAACGGTACGCGCACCCTTTAGCGGCGTAGTAGGGCTTACGGATGTCGAAGCGGGTGATCGCATCACCTTGCAAACTCCGATCACCACTTTAGATAATCGTGAACAATTACTGGTTAATTTTGTGGCGCCAGAAGCCGCCTTACCCATTTTATCGGCACAGGGTTCGGTGTCGTTACAGCCTTGGTTATCGCAAGGTGAAACGATAGCGGCGGTAATCAGCCAAGTGGATTCACGTATCGATACCGCCAATCGTAGCATTCGTGCCAGAGCCCTGCTTGATAACGCCCAAGACCAGTATCGGCCAGGTATGAGCTTTCGAGTGATTTTAGAGTTGAAGGGTGATAGCTATGCCGTGGTGCCAGAAGCCGCGCTACTGTGGGGGGCAACCAGCGCTTATGTTTGGCTCATGCAAGATAACAAAGCGGTGCGGGTTGATGTACAAATTATACAGCGACTCAGCGGCCGTTTATTAGTCGCGGGTGCCTTAAACGCCGGTGATATGCTGATTGTTGAAGGCGTGCAGAGCTTACGCAATGACCAGGCAGTAACTGCTGTTGCTACCGAGGATAGTGTCTTATGAGCCAGCCGAATATCCAGAACGATTTACCGTCGTTATCGATCCGCCGTCCCGTGTTAATTGTGGTGTTAAATCTGCTGATTATCATCGCGGGTTTAGCGGCGTTGAATGCCATAGAGGTACGAGAATTACCTGATGTCGACAGACCAATAGTGTCCGTAACGGCCGCTTACCCTGGCGGTTCGCCAGAAACCGTGGATACCGAAGTCACCAGTAAACTAGAAGGGGCAGTGGCACGGGTCAGTGGTGTTAAATCTATAAATGCATCAAGCGAAGAGGGCAGCTCTCGTATTCGCGTTGAGTTTAGACCCGGTACTAATTTAGATGACGCCGCCAATGAAACGCGTGAAGCCGTCAGTCGGGTGCAGCGCGAATTACCGAATGGTGTGGAGCGTTTAGCCATTATCAAAGCGGATAATGATGCGGAGTCGGTGGTGAGTTTAGCCGTGTCGAGTAAAACCTTGGATCTGGAAAGCTTAACCGAACGCGTTGAAACGGATTTAGCACCGATGTTTTTAAGCATTCCTGGTGTGGCTGACGTACGCTTAAATGGCGACCGCGAACGCGTGCTGCGCGTTTTACTCGACCCACTGCGTTTAACCAGTTTTAATTTATCGGTTACTGACGTGGCTGCAGCACTGCGCTTAGCGCCTTTTGATGTGCCTGCGGGCAGCATGAAATCCACCGATCAGCAGCTAATTGTTCGCGCAGATGCTACGTCGATTACCGCAGAGCAAATTGCCGATATTATTGTCAGTGGTAACACCCGAATTGGCGATGTGGCCACCGTGTATTTTGGCCCGGCAGATGCAGGCAGTTTAGTTCGGCTAGATGGTAAACCGGTGATTGGGTTAGGGGTGATCCGACAGGCTCGCTCCAATACTATTGAGATCTCAGACGAAGTGTTAGCCATGGTGAAGCAACTGGAAAACCGCTTCCCTGATTTAGAGTTACAAGTGACCTCAGATGATGCCGAGTTTATCCGCAGCTCGGTGAAAGAAGTGTTGACCTCTTTGGTGCTGACCATCTTAATGGTTATTGCCACCTTGTGGCTGTTTATCGGCTCT
Source organism: Alishewanella sp. SMS8 (assembly GCF_030737935.1). Taxonomy (NCBI): domain Bacteria; kingdom Pseudomonadati; phylum Pseudomonadota; class Gammaproteobacteria; order Alteromonadales; family Alteromonadaceae; genus Alishewanella; species Alishewanella sp. SMS8. The sequence goes on along the minus strand of NZ_JAPJEA010000001.1, from coordinate 512,010 downwards.
GGCCGTGCCACCATCGTTCCGGCTTTGTCGATCCCTGTGTCGCTGATTGGTGCTTTAGCGGCCATTTGGTTAATGGGTTTTTCAATTAATATCTTAACCTTGCTTGCACTTGTTTTGGCCACGGGTTTAATTGTGGACGATGCCATCGTGGTAACCGAAAACATTCAGCGGCGCCGAGCTATGGGTTTGGGCGCGCGGGCAGCGGCAGTTATTGGCACGCGTGAAGTATTCTTTGCTGTGGTTGCGACCACGGCGGTTCTCGTTGCGGTGTTTGTGCCCATTGCCTTTTTACCTTCTACCGCTGGTCAGTTATTCCGCGAGTTTGGTGGTGTTTTGGCTATCGCAGTGATTATTTCGTCTTTTGTGGCGTTATCACTGGTGCCCGCACTAACTGCGAGGTTGCCAATTAAATCAGGCGGTCAATCGCGTTTAGCGACGTTCGGTAACAAAATTTTGCAGGGTTATCAACGCACCTTACATTTTGCCTTAGATAAGGCATGGTGGGTATTTTTAGCCAGCGTGCTTGCTGCAACAGCCGCACTGAGTGTTGTTAGTGTGCTGGATAACGAGCTGCTTCCCACAGAAGATCGCGGTAGTATCCGTGTTTTTGCCCGTGGCCCTGATGGTGTGGGCTTGAATTTTATGGATCGTCAAGCGGATAAAATGGAGGATATTTTGCTGCCTTATGTCAACGGCGGTGATATTGACTCTATTTATACGGTTGTCGGCCAGTGGGATCCAAACCTCACCTTTATTACGGTGCCATTAAAACACTGGGATGAGCGTAAGCGCTCACAACAAGAGATTATTAATGAGATCCGTGGGCCATTGGCTGCGATACCGGGTGCGCCAGCGCGGGCTTTTGGTTCAAACAGTTTGAATTTACGTGGCCAAGGCGGTGGGCTGGAATTGGCTTTAACTGGGCAAAGCTACAGTGAAATATTTGCTGCAGCCCAGGCTTTTGCTAATGTGATCCAGCAGCAAATCCCCGAACTTGGTATGCCACGTATTTCGTATCAACCGACCCAGCCTCAGCTTAGAGTGAACATTGACCGACGTCGGGCGCAAGAATTAGGTGTGCCGTTATCCGATATCGCTACCACCTTAAGAGTAGCGATTAATGGCGATGACTTAGCCGACTTAAATGTTGGCGATCAAGCTGTACCGATTATCTTGCAAGCGCAAACTTCGAAAATTAACGACCCTTCTGATCTGGCGAATTTATATGTGGGTTCTCGGGATGGTGGCTTAGTGCCGTTATCAAGCTTGGCTTCTATTTCTGAAGAGGGCGTTGCCGCTGAACTTGAACGCCAAGCGCAGCGTCGTGCGATTGAACTTGATCTGGAATTACCGCCAGAATTACCGCTGCAAGAAGCGGTAGCGCAGTTGCGTGAGCTGGCGGAGCAACATTTACCTGATAATATTGGCTTAATCTTTTTAGGTGAAGCACAAACGTTCGAGGAAACGGCCCGCGAAGTCACCATGACCTATGTGCTGGCTTTTGTCATCGTGTTGTTGGTATTAGCCGCGCAGTTTGAAAGTGTGAATAGTGCCGTAGTGGTCATGGCTACGGTTCCCTTTGGTATTGCCGCAGCGTTATTCGCGCTGTTTTTAACCGGCACCTCGATCAACATTTACTCGCAAATAGGCTTGGTGATGCTGATTGGCTTATTAGCGAAAAATGCCATTTTGTTGGTTGAGTTTGCTGATCAGTTGCGTGACCAAGGTCTTAATGTGCGCCAAGCGGTAGAGCGTGCGGCCAGTATTCGCTTACGCCCCATCACCATGACGCTGCTTTCTACTTTATTGGGTGCGTTACCCTTGATTTTATCTACCGGCGCGGGCGCTGAAGCGCGCAACGCCATTGGCTGGGTGGTCTTTGGTGGTTTAGGCATTGCGGTGTTATTCACGCTGTATTTGACACCGGTGTTGTACCTAGCCTTAGCACGTTTTGCCAAACCAAGAGCCGATGAAAACAAGCGCTTGAAAACCGAGCTAGAGCATGCGGAGCAATTTGAGTAACGGATGGGCTTTTACCTGTGCAGCTAAACTGATAAAGCTGCACAGGTTTTGCTTTTTCGCTTGATAACGTTGATAAGGTTAGGTTTTAAACGTTGAATGGTGTCAAAGCAAAAACTTATAGAACAGATGGTATATGAAAAAAAGTGCTGCATTAAGGCAAAATTTAAGGCCTGATGCTATGTCAGTCGGCTATAAAGCCTTGTTGTTATAACTGACTAATTAGCCTAAGCATTATTTTCATCCCCTTTTAGTAACAGCTGCTAAACTAAAAATGTTCAAATTATTTTGCCCTTGATAAATTGTTTTTTCTACACCTTAAATTTAACTATCGTATTATTTCAGTGCTTAGGATAATCATATGTTTAATTTTACAACCTCAGCTGCAGAACAAGCGTTAAAGCAAGCCATTATTGCTATTGTGACCATTGACGAGAAAAATAATATTACTTTTTATAATGCGGCTGCACAGAAGCTTTGGGGCTATGAACCAAACGAAGTGCTGGGCAAAAACATCAGAATATTAGTCCCGCAAGAACATAAATCAAACCATGATTCTTACGTAAATCATCATCGCACCACAGACCAAAATAAAATTGTGGGTAGCTCGCGAGAAGTCGAGCTAGAAACAAAAGCCGGTAAGCGGATTTGGGTTCAGCTTTCTTTGTCACAAGTGATGGTCGGTGGTAAAAAACATTACACCGCTTTTGTTAGAGATGTCAGTGCCGAGCGTGAGGCTCGTCTCACGGTCGAGCAAATACTTGAACAAGCCTTAGACGCTGTTGTGTCAATTGATGAGAACAATAATATTACTTTTTATAATTCTGCTGCTGAAAAGTTGTGGGGATATCAACGTGCTGAAGTTCTTGGGCAAAACGTCAAAATGTTGGTGCCGCAAGCCATTCAATCTAGACATGATGATTTTGTAAACGCTAACCGAAAAACGGGTCAGGATAAAATTGTTGGCACGAGCCGAGAAGTAGAAATTTTTCGTAAAGATGGCAGCACTTTATGGGGAAGTTTATCCCTGTCGCGAGTCAAATTGGGTGGGCGCACGTTATATACCGCTTTTTTACGTGATGTAACCGAAGAAGTTGAGAAAAGAGAGATGCAGCGAATGTTGTCTCTTGTCGCAAATGAGACAGATAATGCGGTAATTATCAGTGATGCTGATGGCCTCATTGAATACGTTAACAATGGCTTTGTGCGATTGACTGGTTATACCTTAGCGGAAGTGAAAGGCAAAAAACCTGGAAAGGTTTTGCAAGGTAAAGAAACCAATCCAGAGACTATCAACACCATTAGAAAGCACTTGCGCGAACGCACGCCATTTTACGATGAAGTTTTGAATTATAGAAAAGATGGTAAGCCATACTGGACGTCATTATCGATTAACCCGGTAATCATCGATGGCGTGTTAGTGAATTTTATCGCCGTTCAGGCTGATATTACTAAAGTGAAACAAATGGCGTTGGATTTTACCAATAGGCTTGATGCAATTGGTGAAGCGCTTTGTATTATGGAGATTACGCCACAAGGTGAATTGATTGAGGCAAATCATTTACTCACTGACACATTAAAAGGCCTAATGTCAGTGTCAGAATTTGCACCACATGTTTTTAAAGCGTTAAGCCAAGAAGAACAAGCCTCACTTGAAAAAGAAGGTTACGTTTCGAAACTAGTTGAAGTAGGTCATGGCAGTAACTTTAAAGCATTTGATGCACGGATGTGTGTATTACGCAGTTTTTCGGGTGAGATAGGGCGTTTGGTCTTTTTTGCTATAGATGTCAGTATCCGCAAAAGAGCTGTTAATGAAACACAAGTTTCTATGGAGAGCTTGGTTAAAACCAGTCAAACCATCAGTAATATTGTTGCTACTATCAATGGTATTTCTGAGCAAACCAATCTATTGGCTTTAAATGCAGCAATTGAAGCGGCTCGTGCTGGTGAGGTAGGGCGTGGTTTCGCCGTTGTTGCCGATGAAGTAAGAAACTTGGCGGGGAACTCAAAAGATTCATCTAATGAAATTAAGGTATTAGTTAAAGATACGGTTCAAAAAATTGAACATGTTGCAAAATTAATCAAGCAAATCGACAGTTGATACCCTGCAAAATGCAAACAATACTGATGTGGTGAGGTGCTTGCACTTACTTGGGAAGGTCTTGAAAGTTGAATTGTTAATAGCAAATCTCTTTAAAACTGATGGGCCTTTGAAAGAAAATGCTGAGCTCAAGCACAATTCAAGAACGTGTGCTGCTTTAAAAGTTTAGCTGGGCTCGTAACGAAATGGCGTTACCAAAGCCCAGCGCTTTAGTTTTTTTGATAGACTTAGCGTTTAAGATATTCGCTATCAGCTTAATGTTTTTACTGGGGTAATAACGTAAACCAAAAGAATATACTGAGGCGCGGCTTTGTTCTTGTGTCAGGTTGAACCTGCTGATGCCTGCCGTTAGCTCCCAGTCGTTTTTGCTACTGATGCCACCAAGACTGCCATTTTTAAACTTTCTGTTTTGTCCCGAGAGTCATTCGCTCGTCTCAAAATATCCCCCACTATATTGATACTGCTGTGCAGAAGTACTGTTGATGTCAGTTTGCGGCCACTCAGCCATAAGCATAAAACCTTTGTGTTGCCTAAGCATATCTATACCGATTAAAGGTTTGGTTATGCCAAGCGCTCTCTATAGTTGCCGCGCTAAAAACACGATTAACGCCTTTTGCTCGTGCGATGAGCTATACTTTATTTTTTAATTCTCTGCCGAGATTTCATCATAGCTACGCTCTTGCTTTATCGCTCAAATGGCTGTTGGTCATTCTTTGTTTGATCCGATGCAGTAGGTGGTAGCGTTTTATAAATAGGCTTGAGCCGTCGCCTTGAATAAACGGCATAGTTGTACGAGTTGAGTATAACGCATCTGTTAAGGAGCAGGTTCGCTGAGCGGCCACGTTTCCTTTTGTGAATAAACAACTTAGGAGCCGTATTTTATGCTAAAACCCCTCAGTTTTTCGGTATTAGCGCTATCGTCGGTCATGGCTTTTGCCGAGTCTTATCCCGATCGCACACTTGATATTAATGCGCCAACACAGTTTTTGCAGTCAAACGGCTTTACCTATCCGGCGCTAACACATTTAGAATCTGAAGCTTTGGTGCATGATGTGGTGTTTTTCTACTCAAACGACATGCTGGATTACTTTCAAAATGATGTTGAGCAGCTGCTTGCTTATGTTGAAGGGGCGGTGAAGATTAATAACGACAGTTTTCGACGCCAAGATATTCCATTACGCCGCAGAATAGCGGGGGTAGTGGTGATACCCACAGATTTAGCTTATGACGATAAAGCTGAGCGGGAAGAACGGCTTAATAATTTGCGCAGTGTATATTTCAACAGAACCTATGATTTTAGTTTTTACTACGATACCTCTTATGTCGTGGCACTTAACCGCTATTACCCTGATATTGTTGCCTCTATTGGTTTGGCTGAAGTAAGCGGTAAATACTCTTGGGTCTCTCCGGTTGGGCTCGGTTTAGCCGACCGTACCTTAGCGCACGAGCTAGGACACAACGATGGTTTTATTCATGATACCGAAAGTTATAACAGCTACACCACGGCTGAGCGCACGCTTTTAGCTGCGCCATTCGCTCGTGGTAGCACCTGTGGTAACTTTGACAGTATTATGAAAAGTGCTAATGGTAATCGCAGCGAAGGGTTTTTTTCATCGCCTTTAGTAAGCAACAGCCAAGGCGTAGCCTGTGGGGTAAATGAAGAAGCGGATGCCGCACGAGCTTATAAAGAAGCCATTGTCAGTCTTATTCCTAATCGTCAGCGGCCCTTTGCTAACAATAAACCCGCTAAAGCCGCTTCAGGCACTGTTGCCTTATCTTTGCCAAGTGCGGTGATTAACGAAGGGCAAACGTTAATCGTTGAAGTCAACTGGTCAGGCGCCGCCTTAGGTGATGTTGTGCAGTTAATTACGCGCAAAGCGACTGCCGATCTCACCGATTTTCAGTCTACGCTTCAAAGTGTCTACTTTGATGGCAGCAACACCACAAGCCAAGTGAGTGTAGCAACCTTCCAAGATACGGTGTTTGAGCAAGATGAGGTGTTCGTCGTAGAGCTGATCCATCCTTATGGCGTCAGTATTGCCAGCAATGCCACATCGCAAACCGTGACGATCACCTCAGATGACATGGGTAATCCCGGTGTGATTAACTTTTCACAAAACACGTTGCAATTATCCGAAGGCCAGAATGCCAATTTAACGCTTAATCGTACAAATGGTGCAGACGGTCAAATTAGCGTTACGGTGTTGGCTGAAGCTGGCAGTGCCACTGCTGACGATTTTACCCCAATAAACCGTGAAGTGGTGTTTGCCAATGGTGAGCTGAGTAAAACCATTAATGTTGCGGCCACAGCCGATTTGCTTGCCGAACCTGCTGAAACTTTTACCGTGCGCTTAACGGGCAACAACCAAGTGATTGGCACGAATAATAGTGTCAGCGTCACTATTAACGCCTCTAGTGCTCCAGCATCGGGTGGCAACACCGGAAGTAACAGCAGTTCAGGCGGCGGTAGCAGTAATCTGTCGGCACTTTGGTTGTTAGTGTTAATCGCAATGCGTTGGCGCTTTGCTAATACCCCTCACGGGGGAAGGGCTTAAAAATGGTATTGTGAAGCCACAACACGTTTTAAAACGGATATGCCGCTGTGTTGGGAAGTTAAAGGCGTTACGCCAAAGTTTAAGGGTGCTTTCAACGTTTGATGGGTGGCAGATGGTTAGTGAAGCCGTTTAAATTAACTTCCAAAGCTCGCTATTTTCTGCTCTGAGAAAAACTAAATTATTTTAATGTGTTATGCAGTTTTGCTATCAAATTAAGCTCGCAGAGCTCTTATTGATAGCGCTTAAGCATAAAATTCATACGAGAGAATTAATGAAAGTACCTTACCTATTGAGAACACTACTTTTTGTTATTATTTTATTTAACGGGAATAGTGCCGCTGATGAGCTTTATCTAACAATCGAAGAGCGCGAACAGCAGGCTGTTTTAATTGTGAGTGCTAAGGTTGTTAGTTTAGTACCGCTAAAGTTTTCAGAAGATTTGTACGAGCGAAAGGTCGCTATTCTTGCAATTCAAAATATCAGCAAAGGCAATTCGAACGCTGAATTTATATTAGTGTCAGTGGGTTATTATTGGCCTTATGGGATGTTGAATAGCCAAGATATTAACGTTGAGGTAGGTATGAAAGGTACTTGGTTTCTTACTAAAGAAAAGGAAACAGGGCTATTTAAATTAAATAGCCCAAGTGATGTGGTGATTAACCCATTAAACTAGCTTGATTATTTTTCTTTCTTAATTGGAAAAACAGCATTAAGCAGGCAGATAAAAACAAGATTATTGCAGGGGGTTCTGATACCGCTGCTGATCTTTCACCTAAGTTATTGACTAAAATTTCCATATTCTCATAGCTAAAGGCTCTATCTTTTAACCTTTCGATATTAGGCATATTAGAAGGGGCCGCGCCAGTGGCCATTAAACCCCATGCCGATTCGCCTGGGTTAGGTTGCGCTAGCGTTGGATGAGCTAATCCTAAGCCATGCCCAATTTCATGTGATAAGGTTCCTGCAATCGCATTAACGGCTTCGTTAGTATCCCAACTGAAACCTGCACTAATGGTAAGGGCAGAAAAAATGTTATTGGAAAAAATAGACCCAAAAATAGTGTTTGGCGCAATTGTTGAGCGAGAAACACAGGTATAACATGCTACGCCGAGCCCATTGTATGGGCCAGAAAGACGAGAACCCACTTGAATAGTATAGTGGTTCGGATCGATAGCGGATACATCGTCAGTGACAGCTGCTTTTATAAAATCAATATTTAATTGTTTATCGTTGCTGATAAAGCCATAAAGACTACTATTGTAAAAATCATTTCGAACGGCTGTCATGATGGCATCCGTTAATGAATTAAAGGTGCTTGCTGCGAATCCTGCTTGAGTCACGTCAAATGCAGATGTGGTGTTTCCCCACATATCAGTCGAGGTAGAGGTAAAATCAACTTTTATGAGTAATGCATTAGCCGAATAACTGGTCATCGCGAATAAAAAAAGAGCTAAAAAGCTTACCTTTTTTAACATAAATCCATCCCGCTGTTTAAATTGTTGTTCTCAGAATTAAACTATAGCCTAAAACAGCTGTTTATTGACCTTTTTCTTTCACTTACTGGGGGAAATTAAAAGCGTTATGCCAAAGGAAGCAAACTTAAGATTTGTTCAAATCACGTTTAGTGGTTATTATCAGATGTCTGGTTTTTGCAAAGGACTGATCTTATGCGTTATCTATGGTTAATTTTGCCCATTTTCTTTACTTTAACGGGCTGTCAAAGTGCCTATTATTCGGCGATGGAAAAGGTTGGCGTGCATAAGCGTGATATTTTAGTTGATCGAGTAGAAGAAGCGCAGCAATCACAGCAAGAGGCGCAGCAACAGTTTAAGTCAGCGCTAGAACAGTTCAGCAGCTTAATAAAGTTCGATGGTGGCGACTTACAGCGTATGTATGAAGCGACCGATAGCGAGTTTCAGGCCTGTAGCAAAGCCGCTGCAGAGGTAAGTGGCCGCATTGACAGTATCGAATCGGTAGCCGATGCCTTATTTGACGAGTGGCAAGATGAGCTGGAGCTTTATGGCAACGACAAATTGAAACGCGACAGTGCGAGTAAGCTGGCCGCCACGAAACGCCAATACACCAGTTTACTTAAAACCATGCGCCGCGCCGAAGACAGCATGCAGCCTGTGCTGGCGTCACTGCAAGATAACACCCTTTATTTAAAGCATAACCTAAACGCCAAAGCGATTGGGGCGTTAAAAGGTGAGTTTAATTCTATTCAAAAAGACATTAACCAACTGATTGCTGAAATGAATACCGCAATTAAACAAAGCGAACAGTTTGTGGCAGCGTTAAAACAATAAATTCAACAACAGTAAAAATCATTCGTCAGGAGTACGTTATGGCAGGTCAGGGCTCAGGTGGCAACGTTATCGCCGCCTTGTGTAATGTGTTTATCCCCGGGTTAGGGCAGCTGGTCCAAGGCCGTATTTTAGCGGCTATCGTGTTTTTTGTTATTTGTGCTGTGGGTTATGCCACCTTTTGGTTAGTGATCCCGGCTATTGTCGCTGCCATAGCGCACTTATGGTCGATAATTGATGCGGCTAAGTTTCGTCCCATGCTTTAAGGGTTTTTAGTCATTTTAACCAAGATTCATTTAAACACGCGGCCAATGATACCGCGTGTAATGGCTTAACTTATGACCTTTTGAGTTTTGTTGTCTTTAGCAGTGTCAGACTGCATCCCGCCTGTAAGTTTTGCGTGATAACCTTATTACAACCACCCTTTATGTCGCGCAATGCGCGCTGCATCAATACGGTTACTGGCGTTCAGTTTACTAATGGCTTCAGATAAGTAATTACGGGCAGTGCCTTCGGCGATATACAATGCTGCGGCAATCTCACTGGTGCTTAGCCCCTCAGTCGCTAAGCGCAAAGCTTGGCGCTCTTTTTCGCTCAACGGATCTTGATCGCCTAACGAGTTTAACAACAATTCACTGTCTATGACCCGTTTGCCTGCCATCACTTGCGATATAGCGCTGACCAATTCTGCGACCGGCGCGTCTTTCAATAAAAAACCACCCACGCCTGCGTCAATAGCGCGCTTCACATAGCCAGCACGACCAAAGGTAGTAATAATCACGACTTTGGTAGCTAATTTTTGTTGTTGAACATATTGCGCTAGTTCAATCCCGGTATGACCTGGCATTTCTATATCGCTTAACAGCAAATCAAACCTTTGTTTTTTTAACAGTGCCAGCGCGGTATTGCCGTCAGCAGCTTCGGTTACCGAATAGTCAGCTTCCAGTTGCAGCAAGGTGGCCAATGCCGTGCGTACCATGGCCTGATCTTCAGCCAGTAAAATATTCATACGTTGTTCTTCCTAAGCGGCAGCTCAATTAAAGCCGTTACGCCCTCGTGTTGTTGCAAAAGTAAGCTGGCGCCCACCGCGGCTAAACGCTGACGTAGCCCCTGTAAGCCATTGCCTTCCTTAAGATTGCTGGCTGTGCCGTTGTCTGTCACTTCTACTTTAAGGCAATCAGATTGTTGGCTAAAGCTGATTTGACAGCGATCGGCTTTACTGTGGCGCATGACATTGGTTACTAGCTCAGTTAAGGCCAGTAGCATGGTGGTTTCATGTCGTTTATCCAGCACCGGGATCGTGCCAACCAGTTCGGCTTTACAGCCTGCATCGCGCAGGCGTGCCAATAATTTAGTGATTTCTGCGGCTAAGCCCTGATGCTTATACCCTGACACGCTTTGCCTAACCTGGCTTAAGGCATCGCGGGCGATCTGGCTTAACTCCATAAGATGTTGCTGCGCTTCAGTCGTTTTTTGATGCGATAGCAACTTTTCGGCTAAATCGGCTTTTAAAACAATACTGGATAAGGTGTGACCAAGAATGTCGTGTAAATCACGACCAATGCGTTCGCGCTCGACCATGGCAGCAAGTTGTTTAATTTCGTCTTCGCTTTTATGTTCGGCCAGGCGGTGCCGCAGTTTGGCTTGTTCGGCGCGGCCAAGTAGGCTTACCGCCAACACGATGGGCACACCCATAATCAAAAATAGCGGCCATGCAATGCCTAAGCTGATATCCAACACCACCAAAAGCGCTACCAACATACTCATTAGCAGCAGATAAGGTTTTAACGCGTAGGCATAACCAATAAAAAAGCCGGCATAAGCAAACATAGCAATGGAGCCGGCGTTAATAGGGGTTATCAGGCTCGCAATGAGTACTATACCGGTTATTGGCCAGTGTAATTGCTGCCGTTTGCAGCGATAGGCAGCAAAATAACAAGCTAAAAACAGCAGCAATGCCAGTGCCATACTAAGGTATTGCCAAAGTGCAAAGCGCACCGTAAAAAGCGGGATAATGTAAAACACCAGATTAATCAGGTAAATCCAACTAAGTTTACTCTCTAACTTTTCATCAAGTGCCATTGGCTTCTCCTAATTATTCTGATGGTTTAGTCTAATCAGGAAGCGGTAGGCAACGCCAGTGACAAAGGTCATATTACGCGATGGCATTTGTCACCCATTATTGCTGACAAGCGTTACCTGTGCAGTTTGTTGCCATTTCCTACACTGACCTCATCAACAACGCACACCTAAAAATTGATGAGGTACATACGATGAAACCATTAAACACCACGCTCTGTCATTGGGTTCTGGCTTTAGGTTTGGCTGGCAGTTTGCTCAGCTTACCTATTCAAGCAAAGCAAGCCGTTACACCCAACACGCTGCCGGCTAAAGCGCAGCAAGCTTGCGCTTGTTTTGAGGCAAAGGTGATTGGGCAGGGGCCAGCGATTATTTTAATTCCAGGGCTGGCGTCATCTGGCGAGGTTTGGCAAAGCACGGTGGAAGCACTTAAGGCCAATTATCAGTTGCATATTTTGACTTTAGCCGGCTTTGCTGGGGTAAAACCCATCCCCTCCCAGCAGTGGGGTGATGGTTACCTTGCGCTGCAACAGCAAGCGTTATTACGTTACATCCGCGAACAGCAACTTCATAAACCTATCGTTGTTGGGCATTCGCTAGGCGGTTATTTAGCGCTGGCATTAGCGGTAACTGCACCATCAGAAATTGGCGGCGTGGTCAATGTTGATGGCCTACCGGCTCTGGGCGCACTTTTTGCGAAGCAGATGAGCAGTGCAGCAACAAGCGAAAACACCGTACCTATTAACGGTGGTTTTGACCCAATGGCAATGGCAAAAAGTATGGCTACAAGCCAGGATTGGCAGCAGCGTATTGTTAAAGACATGTTTCGTTCAGATGGGCAAACCTCTGGTCGGGTATTTGCCGAGCTCATGCAGGCCGATTTGCGGCCACAGCTAGTCAATATTAAGGTGCCCGTGCTTACTATCGGAGCACTGCAAAATGGAGCGCCCTATAGTACTGCCGAGCAAGTAAAAGCAAATTATCAAGCACAGTTAGCAAATGCACCAACGCAATTTCACCGCTTTGCTTTTGCTTACGAGTCTAAGCATTTTGTCATGGCGGATGCGCCGGTGTGGCTTAACCAGCAAATTCAGCAATTTTTAGCGGCGCAGTAGGAGGTTATATGACGTTAGCTTCTCAACCCGTGTTACAGGTTAATCATCTTTATAAACGCTATGGGCGAACCCATGCTTTGCAAGGGGTAAGTCTTGAGGTGGCAGCAGGGGAAGTATTAGCCATTTTAGGGCCAAATGGTGCGGGTAAAACCACCCTTATTGCTGCCATTTTAGGGTTACTTCGCACAGACAGTGGCAGTATTAGCTTATTTAGCGAGCTGCAACAATCCAATACCCGCGAGGCTGCGGTGAAGCAGCGGCTAGGTGTCATGATGCAAATTGGTTCGGCCAGCGCCAACTTAACGGTGGCCGAGCAATGTGATTTATTCAGCAGTTATTACACGAACAGTAAAACCGTGACGGAGTTGTTAGCTATCTCCGGCTTAACCGAACAAGCGGATCAGCGTTTTAGCCGTTTATCAGGTGGGCAAAAGCAACGCTTGCTGTTTGCGCTGGCGCTAGCGGGTAAACCCGATTTACTGTTTTTGGATGAGCCTACTTTAGGCATGGATGTAGAAGCCAGGCGTGCACTGTGGCAGCAAATTGCTTCATTAAAAGCGGCAGGCGTAGCCGTGGTTTTAACCACGCATTATTTAGAAGAAGCCGAGCGCTTAGCTGATCGTATAGCCGTGTTGCAGTGCGGTAAGATCATTGCGCTCGGTAGTCCAGCACAACTTACCGCGCAAATCAGTGGCAAACAGATTTTCTGCACCAGCGCCTTAACTAAAGCGCAGCTGTTAGCTCTGCCAGGCGTACTGAAGCTGGAACAACAGCATGAACGTTTTTGTATTGTGAGCCAGGCGGTTGAACGAACTGTGCTGGCGTTGTTACAAGCTGATGCCAGTGTTGGTAATTTAGAAATAAAATCCGTGGCTTTAGAGCAAGCCTTTTTACAACTCACCCATACACAGGAGGCGCTATGAGCAGTTTAACTTTGTATTACAAAGAAGCCCGTTACGATTTACTCAGTATTTTGCGTACACCGGCTTTTGTGTTGCCGGCTCTGGCTTTTCCATTGATGTTTTACTTGTTTTTTGGTGTGTTTTTTCGAAGTGGCGGCGGGGCGGATTACCTGCTAGTGACTTACAGCTGCTTCGGTGTTATGGGCCCGGCCATGTTTAATTTTGCCGCCGGGATCGCCAGCGATCGCGCCCACGGCTGGCTAACGCTCAAGCAATTATCACCTATGCCGTTTAGTGCCTATTTGTTGGGTAAGCTAAGTACTAGTTTGGTATTTTCTGTGGTGATTTTAGCGTTGTTATTTAGCACAGGTGCTGGGCTTGGCGGCGTGGTGTTAAGTGACGGGCAATGGCTGTTATTAGCGATAACGATATTAGTAGGCACGCTGCCTTTTGCCTTGCTGGGGCTATTATTAGGTTTAAGCCTGTCTGATAAGGCTGCACCGGGTGTGGTTAACCTTATTTATTTGCCCATGGCGTTTTTATCGGGGTTGTGGCTGCCGTTATTTCTGTTTCCTGATTGGCTACAACAACTTGCTTGGTTATGGCCCAGTTTTCATTTGTCGCAGTTAGGTTTAAAAGTCATTGCGCAAGATCTAGGGTTTAGCTGGTTCAGTCATCTTGGTGCGTTGTTGTTAATGTCAATGCTGCTGGCTCTGGCTTGTGCAAGGCGTTTTAGGCAGATGTAATTTGGTATTGGTGTTATTTTAATTTCTTTTTACCTTAGCGTGAATTTCGCTAGAAGATCGACATTAAAAACGATTGCTAATTTAGCGTTCAGCAGTAAGCTTAATTTGAATTGAAAATTGTTTTAGTCAGGTTATCAACTTAGACAATAACGGTGAGTTTAGCTTGTTTAAAAAAGAAGGTAGTAAAGCCAATGCAGCAATCTATAACACGACTTACTTCACTGCTATTGCTGTTTACGCTCGCTGGTTGCAGTAATAAAGCGATCTATCAGAATTTGCAGCTTAATAAAAAGCAGCAATGTCAGCAATTACCGGTCAGCCAATATGATGAGTGTATGCGGAGTATCCCTCTCACTTACGAAGAGTATGAGCGGGAACGGCAGGAAGTGCTGAAAAAGAGTAAAAAGACCAAAGATGAGTAGTTAATCGCTGCTCTAAACCCAGCAGTATCAAGCTGGGTTTATTGCACCTAGCCTACAGTGTCAGATACCGAGCACTCCCAAGTTCTCAGAGTTTAAAGTTTTTCGCCGTTGGCGAGATACTTTCTTTTGCGTCGCCAAAAGAAAGTATCCAAAGAAAATGCGACCCCACTTCCGCTCGAAAGCCCGACTGCTCATGCGCTGTCCAAGGCGAAAACGTAACTCGCGCGGCGCTACCGTCGCCGCACTCAAACACCCGTTTTCTTAAAACCTTGGCCAACGATGTTCAGTCGGCTCGCTCTAAGGGGAATAAAAGCCAGAACGGTAATCGCTTAGCGAGACCCTTGTGCCAGAATTGGCGCATCTCAAGTATCGTGAATTGTTGGTCAATCCATGTCGTGTTTTTTACAAGTAGGATAATGAAAGAGTGTTTTCCTAATAGGAAACCCATTATTTCTAAAGGGTAACCTCGTTATTTGTCAGAGGAGGTGGTTTAAGGCTGACAACAAAGAGCCAACTATTAAAGTGGGCTTTAACTTTTAAACGACTTATTTAACCCCATTAAACGACTTATTTCATGGGATTACTTGAACAGCGATTAAGCAGCGTTGTATAGCTACTATCTAAGAACACATTAAAATTTTTAGATGATTGATCAATTAACACTGCAACGAGCTTATTGTTGGTTAAATCAATCTGAGCAAATGCAATATAGTTTATTTAATCCCGCTACAAGCCGCTAGCTGCAACAGGCTCACGCATTTGGACGGCGGCTCAGTGAGCTTGGATCTCACACTAGTCATAAATTTCGCCTTAGATTTTTTGGTAAGTGGGTTTGATTCATTACAAAAAGTAATCCAAATTGGGCTGTTTACCCAAGGGGCCTTGCGGTATAATCCAGCAGTATTTTTTAGTCCAAGCTGCAGGGTTGTTGCGTAACAGGCTGAAATTTAAGGCCTTTTGCTGCGATGGTTTTTCTGCTGCTGACCCTCACACTAAGTAGGAAAAAAATAATGGCTCAAAAAACCGTGTTACACGCCAGCCACCTCGCTGCCGGTGCCAAGATGGTCGATTTCTTTGGCTGGGATATGCCGATTAACTACGGCTCACAGATCGAAGAACACCACGCCGTGCGTCAAGACGCTGGCATGTTTGATGTGTCGCACATGACCATCGTTGACATAACCGGTGCCAACACGCGTCAATTCCTGCGTTATTTAGTCGCCAATGATGTCGCCAAATTAACCGTGCCAGGTAAAGCCTTATACACCGGTATGTTGAATGCAGACGGTGGTGTGATTGACGATTTAATCGTGTATTTCCTGCAAGAAGACTTCTTCCGTTTAGTGGTTAATTCGGCTACCCGCGAAAAAGATCTGGCGCACATCAATGCGCAAGCTAAAGCCTTCGACGTGATGGTTACAGAGCGTCCAGAATTCGCGATGATTGCCGTACAAGGCCCAAATGCTAAAGCTAAAGTAGCCACTTTATTAAATGACAGCCAACTGGCTGCCGTTGCCGGCATGAAGCCCTTCTTTGGTGTGCAAGCAGGCGATTTATTTATTGCGACCACCGGTTACACTGGCGAAGACGGTTATGAAATTGCCCTGCCAAACGAGCAAGCCGCCGATTTATGGCAGCGTTTAGTGGATGCGGGTGTAAAACCCTGTGGTTTAGGTGCACGTGATACGTTACGTTTAGAAGCCGGCATGAACTTATATGGGCAAGACATGGATGAAAGCGTATCGCCATTAGCCGCTAACATGGGTTGGACTATCGCCTGGGAACCGGCTGAGCGTGACTTTATTGGTCGTGCGGCGCTTACGCAAGCTAAAGCGGCAGGTACTGAGAAGCTGGTGGGTTTAGTGATGGAACAAAAAGGCGTGTTACGCCATGGTCAGCGTGTAGTTACGCCAGCAGGCGAGGGCGTGATTACTTCAGGTACTTTTTCACCTACACTAGGTTTTAGTATTGCGATGGCGCGCGTACCGGCTGCGACTACCGATACGGCTGAAGTGGATATTCGTGGCAAAATGGTTGCGGTTAAAGTGATCAAGCCGGCCTTTGTCCGCGCAGGAAAAAAACTGGTTTAAGCCGCAAACTGCGCGCTAATTTACACCGAACTACAACATAAAACAGCTAAGGAAAATAACATGAGCAACATCCCTGCGAATTTAAAATATGCATCTAGTCACGAATGGCTGCGAGCAGACGGTGACGGTGTTTACACTGTAGGTATTACTGAGCATGCTCAAGATCTGTTAGGCGATATGGTGTTTGTTGAATTACCAGAAGTGGGTGACACTGTAGAACAAGGCGGCGATTGCGCTGTTGCTGAATCGGTTAAAGCCGCTTCTGACATTTACGCCCCCGTAGCTGGTGAAGTGATTGCAGTTAACGAAGCCTTAGCGGACTCACCAGAATTGGTAAACAGCAGCCCATACGCTGAGGGTTGGATGTTTAAAATTAAGATTGCTGACGAAGCCCAATTAGCCAGTTTGTTAGACGCTGCGGGTTACCAGAGCGCTATCGAAGAGTAATATCGGCTGTTTTAGCTGTTGGCTACCAACCAATACAGTATTGATTTCATTATGACGCTGTTTTGGTTGTTTAATCTTCCGCTTGCGGCTGTCCATTATTAATGACAGCGCCGGTAAAGAAAAACGGCTGATAGCGAAAACCGCAAAGTGTGCTGTGCTTATTTTGATTAATCTATTTGAGCTTACACTGCGTAAGCAACCTAGTTCGCACACTCGCATTTTTTATATCAGCTGGCGTAGCAGCTTATACCTTAACTGCTTCGCGCCCGCTGTGTTAACCGCTGCACCAATACCAGGAATTAAGCATGACCCATACCGCTGTTAAAACCCTGACGCAACTTGCCAAACACGATGAATTTATTCAGCGCCATATCGGCCCAGACAGTGCCGAAACGGCAGCCATGCTGCAAGAACTGGGCGTTGACAGCCTAGAGCAGTTAATTGCTGAAACCGTGCCAGAGAGCATCCGCTTACCTGAGCCGTTATCTATTGGTGACAGCCGCACTGAAGCCGATGCTTTAAGCTTTTTGAAAGCCGCTGCGTCTAAAAACAAAATGTATAAATCATACATTGGTATGGGTTATCACCCGACATTAACGCCAAACGTTATTCTGCGTAATGTTTTAGAGAACCCGGGTTGGTACACGGCTTATACACCTTACCAGCCTGAAATTGCTCAAGGGCGTTTAGAGTCTCTATTAAATTTCCAGCAGTTATCGTTAGATTTAACGGGTATGGAATTAGCCAGCGCTTCATTGTTAGATGAGGCCACTGCCGCAGCAGAAGCCATGGCGTTAGCCAAGCGTGTTTCTAAGAGCAAATCTAATACTTACTTTATTGCTGACGACGTACATCCACAAACTATCGACGTGGTAAAAACCCGCGCGGAAATGTTTGGTTTTGAAATTATCGTTGGTAACGCTAGCGAAGCGACAGAATTAGAGGTGTTTGGAGCTTTGCTACAGTACCCCAATACGCGCGGCGATATTCGTGATGACCGCGCTTTAATTGCTGCTATTCAGGCGAAAAAAGCGGTGGTTGCCGTTGCTACTGATCCTATGGCATTAATGCTGTTAAAAGCACCAGGTGAATTAGGTGCTGACGTGGTGCTAGGTTCTATGCAACGTTTTGGTGTGCCTATGTGCTACGGCGGCCCACACGCCGCTTTCTTTGCCACCCGCGATGCCTATAAACGCTCTATGCCAGGTCGCATTATCGGTGTATCAAAAGATCGCCGTGGCAATCAAGCACTGCGTATGGCCATGCAAACACGCGAGCAACATATTCGCCGCGAAAAAGCCAACTCAAACATCTGTACCGCCCAAGTATTACTGGCCAATATGGCGTCGTTCTATGCGGTATATCATGGTCCACAAGGTTTAAAAGACATAGCTGAGCGTATCCATCGCAGTGCCGATATCTTCGCTGCCGGTGTTAAAGCTAAGGGTGTTCAGTTAGTTAATAACCACTGGTTCGATACAGTAAGTTTTACCGTTGCGGATCGTGCTGCCGTTATCGCTCGTGCTTTAGCTGCGGGTGTAAACTTACGCACGGACATGGCCGATTGTTTAGCCGTGAGCTTTAACGAAGCCACCAAAGCCGCTGATATTGCTGAGCTGTTCGATATCGTATTAGGTAATGGTCATGGTTTGGATGTACAAGCCTTAGATGCTGCTATTGTGGCTGAGGGTTCAACTTCTATCCCTGCCGATTTAGCACGTACTAGTGCGGTATTAACGCACCCGGTATTTAACCAGTATCACTCTGAAACAGAAATGCTGCGTTATATCAAAAAATTAGAAAACAAAGACTTAGCTCTGAACCATTCAATGATCAGCCTAGGTTCTTGCACCATGAAGCTTAATGCTACCGCTGAGATGATCCCGATTACGTGGCCAGAATTTGCCTCTTTACACCCGTTTGTACCGCGCGATCAAGCTGAAGGTTACTACGAGATGATCGGTGAGTTGGGTCGTTGGTTAGTTAACATCACTGGTTATGATGATATATCGATGCAGCCAAACTCGGGTGCGCAAGGCGAATACGCCGGTATGGTCGCTATTCGTAAGTATCACGAAAGCCGTGGCGAAGGTCACCGTAATATCTGTTTAATCCCAGTATCGGCGCACGGTACTAACCCAGCGACAGCAGCCATGACCAGTTACGAAGTCGTACTGGTAGATTGTGATAAATCAGGCAACATCGATATGGCTGATTTAAAAGCGAAAGCGGCAGAAGTGGGCGAGCGTTTAGCCGCCATCATGGTGACGTACCCGTCAACACACGGTGTATTTGAAGAAACCATCGCTGAGCTTTGTGACGTGGTCCACTCTTATGGTGGCCAAGTTTACATGGACGGTGCCAATATGAACGCGCAAGTCGGTTTAACCTCCCCTGGCTTTATCGGTTCAGACGTATCGCATTTAAACCTGCACAAAACCTTCTGTATTCCACACGGTGGTGGCGGCCCGGGTATGGGGCCTATCGGTGTGAAAAGCCATTTAGCACCGTTCTTACCGAATCACAGTATTGTAAAAATTGACAACACCGGCAGTAGCAACGGTGCGGTAGCGGCAGCACCTTTTGGTAGCGCGGGTATTCTGCCAATCAGCTGGATGTACATTGCCATGATGGGCAGTGAAGGTTTAAAACAAGCTACCGAGTACGCAATTTTAACCGCTAACTACGTCGCCAAGAAATTAAACCCACACTTCCCGGTGTTGTATGTAGGTACTAAAGGCCACGTGGCGCACGAATGTATTATCGACATTCGGCCACTAAAAGAAGCCAGCGGAATTACCGAAATGGACATCGCTAAACGCTTAATGGACTTCGGTTATCATTCACCGACGATGAGCTTCCCAGTAGCGGGCACGCTGATGATTGAACCAACAGAATCAGAAAGCAAAGCCGAGCTAGATAAGTTTATTGAAGCGATGATCACCATCCGTGCGGAAATTGCCAAAGTTGAAGCAGGCGAATGGACTGTTGATAACAACCCATTAGCCTTCGCGCCACACAGTATGGAAGATATCTTCGACCCAGCATGGGATCGCGCTTACGAGCGTCAATATGCTGCCTTCCCGGTGAAGTTTGTTGCAGAAAACAAATTCTGGCCAACGGTAACCCGTATTGATGACGTTTACGGCGACCGTAACCTGATGTGTTCATGCCCAAGCCCGGAAGATTACAGATAATTTGTTGATAATTGTTGTTTCCATTAAATAAGTCGTTTAATGGGATTAAATAAGTCGTTTACCGGAAATAAGTCGTTTAAAACTTAAGCCCACCTTGTGTGGGCTTTTTGTTAGGTGATTAATAAGGATACCCTTTTGAAATAATGGGATCCCTGTTAGTTTTGTCACATATCTGATATGAAAAGCTGCGAAACGTCATGAATCTTCAAAAATTACTTAACATTATATTTTAATTGGATAATTTAAGAAGATACCTCAGAGGTTCGGCTATTTGACTGTATAAAAATGCCTTAAGGAAAACTTAAGGGAAAGCTGTTTATAATGAATTATAGCTCATGATGAATAGTTGGCCTTTTAAGCGAGAAACGGATGCCTGAAACGATTTGCATTAGTGTTGTGATACCAGCCAAAAACGAAGCCGATAATATTTCGCCATTGGTGTTAGAAATTTTTGATTGTTTTTCCAATAGAAATGATTTTGAGATCATCTACATCGACGATGGTAGCACGGATGATACTTATACAAAAATTATGGCATTACATGATGCTTATCCCACAAAGGTACAACTGGTAAGACACCAAAAATCTGTTGGCCAAAGCACAGCCGTCTATTCAGGTATTCAATTTGCCCGTGGTGATTTAATTGTCACACTTGATGCTGATGGGCAAAATAACCCAGCCGATATCCCAACCTTATTACAACATGCTGAAAAAGTTAAACTCATTGAGCAAGACTTTTGTATTGCTGGCTACCGTAAAGCGCGAAAAGACACCTCTTGGAAACGTTTCCAGTCAAAAGTAGCTAATAGTGTTAGAGCCAAATTATTAAATGATGATTCTCCTGATACCGGTTGTGGGTTGAAAGTTTTTCCAAAAGCAACCTTTAACAAGCTACCGTACTTTAATCACATGCACCGTTATTTACCGGCACTTATCAAGCGCTTAGGCGGTAGCATCGTTGTAGTAGAAGTGAGCCACCGAGATCGTCAACATGGCCAATCAAAATATGGTATGTGGGGGCGTTTGTTTGCAGGGTTAATCGATATGCTAGGTGTAATGTGGCTGCAAAAACGCAATAAAAGGGTACATGTTACTGAAACCACCTGTACAACTAAAAATTAACAGACTTAAACCAACATATTATTTACCACTATAAATGACTCAATCACACTCTGATCACGTTAACGTTAAATGGTATAAACAAAGCATTGCCACTTTTGTTTTGTGCTTAGTTATCGGTTGGATCTTGACTGATTTTGATTTTTTGTCGTCGTTTAATCAAGAATGGATTGATCGCGATATCAGAGAAAACGGTATTCAAGGGCTGATCTACTTTCTAGTCATTGGTACAGTGCTAACGGCATGCGGCTTTCCAAGACAGCTAGTGGCTTTTCTTGGCGGATATGCATTTGGCTTTGTGTGGGGAACCTTAATTGCAACTTTGGCAGCTGTTCTCGGATGTTCGTTGGTGTTTTATATTTCTAAATATGCCATATCACCGTTAATTGTTAAGCGATTTGCACGCCAAACAGCAGCAATTGCTGGTTTCTTAGCTGCACAACCTACGCGTAAAACGATCATTATAAGGTTATTACCCATTGGCAGTAATCTTATTACTAACTTGCTTGCGGGCGCCTCACGGATAAATGCACGCGCTTTTTTTATTGGGTCTGCGGTAGGATATCTGCCGCAAATGATTGTTTTTGCTTTACTTGGTAAAGGGATATTAATCGGTTCTGATTGGAAAATTGCTGTCAGTATTGTGATGTTAGCAATTTCAAGTGTTCTCAGCATTCATCTTTATAAACGATACAAACGCAGCGCCGTTGAATTCAGCAGTAGCGATAATAACGCACTCAAGCCTAGTGCCAAGGAAGAGTTATGAATACCCTTAAACCAACTTATCTTCCAGCGTTTCTGCAACAAGCTGGTGCGACTAGCTGGCTATTATTTTTTGTGGCGGCAGTACTTATTTTTTCCGGTATGGGGCTGCGTGATCCCTGGCCTGCGGATGAACCTAGATTTGCTTTTATTGCAAAAGAGATGGTTGAAACGGGCCAATGGTTTTTTCCTGCCCGTGCCGAAGAACTTTATCCCGATAAGCCCCCCATTTTTATGTGGACGATTGCCTTTTTTTATTGGCTAACGGGTTCAATGCGCTGGTCTTTTCTATTGCCTAGTGCCTTGGCGGGGATGTTAACGTTGGTATTAGTGTATGACATTACAAAACGGCTATGGGACAAAAAAACGGCTCTGGTAGCAGGCTGGCTATTGTTATTTAGTCTTCAGTTTTTGTTGCAAGCAAAAACCGCGCAGATTGACGCCATGGTTTGTGCTTGGATCACCCTAGGTTGCTATGGACTGTTAAGGTATTGCTTAGTCGATGGTCAATTTAAATGGTATGCGCTTGCGTGGTTTTTTATGGGTATTGGTGTTATCACCAAAGGTGTCGGGTTTTTACCCGTATTTATGCTGCTGCCATATATTTGGTATGCGCGAAACACAGAACGCTCGCAGCGAGTTGTGCAACACCCGCTCTGGACCTGGTTCACTGGGCCAGTTTTTATGTTAGCGGCGATTAGTTTATGGTTTATTCCGATGCTATTGTTGGTTGCGCAAGCTGATAACAATGCTTATGAAATATACCGCGATAATATTTTATTAAAGCAAACGGTGACCCGTTATGCCGATGCTTGGCATCATGTAAAGCCTGCGTGGTATTTCATTACCTCAGTGATACCGGTATTTTGGTTACCTGCCATTCTCACCGTGCCTTGGTTAATTAAACCTTGGCTAGCCGCAGTAAAGCAATATGACGGCCGTATTCTCCTGCCTTTAGGGTATGTGTTATTAGTCATCGCGTTTTTCAGTGCAAGTTCTGGTAAGCGAGGTGTGTATATTTTGCCAGCATTGCCTATGCTCGTTATTGCTATTGCCCCTTATTACAAAGAGCTTTTATCGAAAAAATTACTTAAAAATAGCTTATTTGTTTTTACACTAGGTTTAAGTTTGCTTTTTACTTTGTTGGCGATTTTAGGCTTAGCCGATGTAAAGGCCGTAAGCAAATTAGCGCTGAAAATTGAGATAGAACCTTGGTACTTATTTTTGCTTATTGGTGTTATGGGTATAGTAACTTTACTGCTAAATAGAAGCTATAAATGGCTTGCTTGGCCGGTATTTTTTAGCGTGTTGTGGTTATCCTATAGTACCTATGGTTATCAACTCAGAAATAACGCTAGCACACCGATCTCAATTTATGATCAAGTACAGCTGCAATTTGCGGCACGACAAGAAACCCAGCCACAAATCGCTTTAGTTAATTTTTCAGAACAATTTTTCTTATTTTCACCTTATGCTATGTATCATTTTGGAGCGCATACGCCTAATGATCAGCAATTAATGGCCGCTTATCATTGGCAGCAAAATGAGCATCAGTATGTATTAATTGAAGAAAGCTTGCTCGAAAATAGTTGCTTTGATGTTGCACAGGCGCTGGATGTCGGTTTCGCACATCGACGTCACTGGATGTTATTACCTATTAGTGCCAAGCATGCTGATTGTCAACAAGCGGAAGTTGAGCTGAAAACTTACTCATACAAAACATCAGCTTCAAAATAACAATTTTTATATGGCAAAACGTGATTTATTAAAATCCAAAGTTGGTAAGATTCATGTTTTTAAGTGTTTGGCATGACGCATATTAATTTATTAGCTTAAATGTTGTTGGGAGTTCTTCATGTTTGAAAATAGGCCATTGACGCCTGCTAGCTCATAACTGACTTGTTAGTTATGTCGCAATATTTCATGGTGCGACATGTTGTTAATGACTTATTTAAAAATAAAGGAAATGTGAGTGCATTCACCCCTTTGATGCCTAATAAAAAAGGTTTACTGCCAACAATACAAAAAGGGTTATTTGTCTTTTTGTCGTTATCGGTAATAATGTGAGCCCTCGAATTTGAGGGCTTTTTTGTCACTGAAATTGGCTTTATTCTTGAGCAATGCAACGACATCGCTGATAAATCGCCTTTGGCGTAACAAGGTACCGATTCAAGCTGATTGAGCCATCTGTTATTTAGTGTTAAAGCATTACAGATCACTGAAGCGTTATCTTTCAGGTAAAGGCAACAAACCCAACAATCCTAAATGAGTCATCAAGGGCAACATAGCATGAGCAAGATTTACGTGTTACATGAAAACAATGATTGGACCGTGCATTTACAAAATCGACTCGATGAATTGCATTTCCCTTATGAGCTATGGCATTTAGATGAGGGCATCATCGATTTAGCCAGTGAGCCACCCGAGGGTGTTTTTTATAATCGTATGAGTGCTTCTTCTCATACCCGTGATCACCGGTTTGCCCCAGAACTGGCTGGCGCAGTAATCGCTTGGCTGGAATTTCATGGCCGTAAAGTGATCAACGGCAGTAACGCATTGCGTTTAGAGATCAGTAAAGTACATCAATACTTGGCTTTAGAAAAAGCCGGTATCGCCACGCCAAAAACTATTGCTGCCGTAGGCAAAAAACACATCATCGCCGCTGCAAACTCGTTAGGCATGGGCTCATTTATCACCAAGCATAACCGTGCGGGCAAGGGGCAAGGTGTGCAATTATTTCACTCGGTACAGGCACTGCAAGAGTATCTTGATGGTCCTTACTTTGATGCGCCGGTGGATGGCATTACCCTTATTCAGCAATATATTAAAGCAACCGAGCCCTTTATCATCCGACATGAGTTTATTGGTGGTAAGTTTTTGTATGCTGTGAAAGTGGATACCTCTGAAGGGTTCGAGCTTTGCCCAGCCGATGCCTGTTCAATAGGTGACATGTTCTGCCCAACAGATGAAAAACCGGCACAGCCCAAAGCGAAATTTGAAATACTACAAGATTATCGCCCCGCCTTTATTGAGCAGTATGAATCTTTTTTAAAAGCGAATCGCATTGACGTTGCGGGTATCGAGGCCATTCAAGATGCAGATGGCAACAGCTATGCCTATGATGTGAATACTAACACCAATTATAATTCAGACGCTGAGGCCAAAGCGGGGCAATTTGGTATGCTTGAACTGGCACATTACTTAAAAGCCGAGTTAGATAAAGTATCTGCCTAAGTATTCGGATTTGCTGACGCAATCTTAGTTCTAAGGCACACTTTTTCTGCATCGAGCCATTACATAAACCGCTGCTCCAAGGCCGCGGTTTATTTTTTATGCTTAATAGGCCAGCTTTATGATTTAGAGAAACCTGTCTTTACTCGTGGTATTTTTAACTAACTCTTTTAACCATTTCGTAAATACTAATAGTTGTGTCATTAAGGGGCTTGATTTAACTCAGTTGAAGAGATGACCTTTACAGCATCATGATTTGATGCAAAGTGCGGCTAGTCGGCAACAGGCGTGTTGTAACTTGTTACAACCACGGTATTTCTGCCTTTCTCCTTGGCCGAATAGAGTGCCTCATCAGCCAAAATAATTAATTTATCCAGATCAATTTGATTTGGAGTGGCACTTACCACACCAATACTCATCGTCACATTGCCTATTTTATTTAGGTCAATTTTTTCAATTTGTGCTCGCAGACTTTTTGCGAGTTGTTGCGCCTGATCACTCGTGGTATTGGGCAAAAATAATAAAAACTCTTCGCCTCCCCAGCGCAATGGAATGTCAGAATCACGTATCCGACTCTTAATTTCTTTAGCCACCGCTTCCAGTACCATGTCACCGGCGGCATGACCAAATTGGTCATTAATGCGTTTAAACCAATCTAAGTCCATCAACATGATGGACATTGGAATATTGTGCCTTTTACCCAACTCCCAACTTGGGTAAACAAGCTTAGAAAATGCCCGGCGGTTATACAAGTTGGTCAGAGGATCGTGCAGTGCATTGCTTTCTGCGGTAATACGCGCCTTTTGCGCTAACTTAAAATTAAAACCAAGCGAGATAGACAGCAATGACATCTCTAACAGCATGCCTACTTCTATTCCTCGAAACGCCCATTGCGAATAAGGAATAATGCCCCAAGTGGCAAAACTAGAAATGGTTGCGCCGCCGGTTCCCATAATTATGGCGGGAATAAAAAACTTGGCTAGCGGATCGTTATTTTTGAAAGCTAGGCATCCAATCACGAGCATCCAAACCGATAGGATGGTTAGCATAATTAACTGGATCATGATGATAAACGCGCGATCACCAGACAAAAATATCAGAGCCGCTATGACTATTAAACTGGCATAGATGCGCTGCCTGTAGGTATACAAGGCGGGTAAACAAGTCCGTGTATTCAAAAAGCCAATAGTAAACATGACTGCTGAGATCAAATAGCAAAACATGAGGCTTGGCATTAACCACTGCTGCAGGCTGACCGATCCAGACCAAAGCAGCCAAAAACCATGTCCGGTATAAGTGAAATTAAATGCAGTAAAGGCAAACAGGTAGATGGGGTAAAGTAAGTACTTAATTTCTTTTAAGTAAAAGTATAACGCTAAGTTGTATATCAGCAATATCAGTAAGCCACCATACAGAACACCATAAACATAAGCATTTTTGGTTAAGGCCTTGGCCATTGCCCTTTCGCTGCCCATGTAGACAGGAATGGTAAGAGGGTCTTCAGAGTTAATTCGAAAAAGCACATGAGACGTGCCCAGCGGAAATTTATGTGCAACCGACGGCATGCGATCTCTGCGTGAGCGATCTGAGAAAGGCACGTTATCGCCTGTAGATACCTGGTAAGTTAATTGGTCGGCGGTAAAAAAATACAGATCAATATTATCTAACCAGGCATTATCAATCTTTATAACGCCTTGCAAAGGTGCATCTGTCACATTTTCAACAGTTAATACCGCCCAGATTGTGCTTTGGGTAAAACCGAAACTCACTTTATTTTGAGTATTTTGAGTAAATTCATTGCGTTTGTATGCGGCAAAGGCTTGCTGCGGCGTTAAGCTGGATTTTGGGTCATCAAGTAAAAATAAACGCTCATTCACAAGCGCAATTTCAGTGTCAGTAAGTGCGGTATCTGCTGTCGCAAGCAGTGACCACAAACACAAAACAACCAGAAGAGTTGCTCTTATGAGCATTTGGCAGCGGTTCATAGGTAATGACGGTGATCCATTTTTACTCAAGGTTATTGGGTAGAGCTAGACAACCTTTTCTAGCTAGATAGCCAATAAATGCCAACACTATTTAAGTAATAGCCTAATATATCTAAGCCAATAAAGTAAGTGTTGGTAAGATATTACGCAATAAACGAAACAAGCAAAAGCCTAATTCGCAGCCACAATAAGCAGGCTCTAGACAAGAGTTTAATGTGACGATTCAGTTTAACCTAGGATCTTATCGTTTTTTCACTTATTAAAGTGTGAGACATCGATTTCTTAACATCATTCTTGTAATGCGCTTTTTTCAAAACGGTTCAAGAATGCTTCAAACTCCCTTATCGGTAGCGGTTTACTATAAAGATACCCCTGATACTCATAACACCCAAGTTTTGACAGTGCATGGCGCTGAGCTTCGGTCTCGACGCCTTCGGCAATCACAGTTAACCCTAAATTCTTGGCTAAACCAATCACCATCTGTGCGATCGCTGAGTCGTTAGGATCGATTAAGATATCTCTAACAAAACTGCTGTCAATTTTCAGCTGGTCCATGGGTAGAAGCTTCAGATACGATAGCGAAGAATAGCCAGTACCAAAGTCGTCTAGTGAAAAACCTATACCATGAGCTTTGAGCAGAGTCATTTTACCAATGATGTCCTCGGTATTTTGAGCAAGCATGCTCTCCGTAAGTTCAAGCTTAAGCAGGTTTGGATTAGCCCCTGTGTTTTTAATGATCGCTAACACTTGATCGACCCAATCGACTTGCATGAACTGACGTGCGCTGACATTGACGGAAATGCTCAAATCGGCCATTACAGGAATGTTGGCCCAGCTTGCCAGTTGAGAGCATGCCGTTTCTAATACCCAGCTTCCAATAGAAAGGATCAAACCCGTCTCCTCAGCGATGTGAATAAAGTTTGCAGGAGGGATCATACCATGCTCAGGATGTGTCCATCGGATGAGCGCCTCAACACCGACAATGCCAATACCTTCAGCGACCTGAGCCTGATAATGTAAAGAAAATTGTTTTAGGTAAATAGCTTGACGTAAGTCGGTTTGAAGGGCAACGCGTGCCGACATGCTTGCTTGCATTTGTGGCTCAAAGAAACGCAAAGTATTCTTGCCTGCCCCTTTGGCTTGATACATAGCAAGGTCTGCTTGCTGCAAGCAATTATCAATGTTTTGAAGGTTTTTTGAATCTACTAGAGTGACTCCAATGCTTGCGGTGCATTGATGCTCAAAACCATCCAATCGATAATTTTTAGCGAGCAAAGAGAGAATCTTTTCTCCGATGGAAGCTGCTTGGCTGGCGGCTTCTTCAGTAGAGGAATTCAAACCTTCAAGCAATACGACAAATTCGTCACCACCCCATCTGGCAATGGTGTCGCCCTCACGTACTGATGATTCAAGACGCTTGGCAACCATCTGAAGCAGTTTATCACCGATGGGATGGCCTGCAGTGTCGTTGATATTTTTAAACTCGTCTAGATCCACAAATAGCAAAGCTGTTTGAGCGCCACTGCGCACACTTGAAGAAAGGGCTTGCTGCATACGATCAATCAACAATAGACGATTCGGCAAACCGGTTAGTGAGTCGTAAAACGCAAGGTGTTCGACCTTTTCTTCGATGGCTTTACGTGCTGAGATGTCGGAAAAAACGCCTACGTAGTGGCTGGTTTGGCCTTCGTCATTTTTAACCGCCGTAATACTCAGTATTTCTGGATAGATCTCGCCGTTTTGGCGTCTATTCCAAATTTCACCTTGCCATGATCCATCAGCTTCAACACTTGCCCACAAAGATTGATAAAAGTCAGCGTTGTGTCGACCTGATTGGAGCAGACTTGGCGTTTGGCCTATGGCTTGCTCAGGAGAATAACCGGTAATGGTGGTAAATGCTTTATTGACACTGATAATGGATTTATTGATATCCGTTACCATCATACCTTGTTGTGACTCAAAGGCGGTTGCAGCGATCCGTAGTTGAACTTCTGCTTGTTTCCGATCGGTGATATCTTGAAAGAAACCATAGACTCTGCGGTTTTCAAAGTCAGCTCTGCCAATGGCATGCACATTGCGAAGATTGCCTTTTGCGGTGATGATCTCCAGTTCTAGATCAAATGGTTCGCCATACTTGATAATTCGATCTACGGCCAGTGCAATAATCGGCTTGGATGTTGGAGTATAGAAATTAATTCCAATTGCTATTGATGGATCTGAATCAGGATCCAGTTCATGGATATGGAAAACCTCTTCAGTCCATGTCTGTTTGCCTGAGTCTATGTTAAACTCCCAGCCTCCGACTTTGCCGATCTGTTCGGTTTCTGCAAGAAGTTTTTGGCTTTTTTGTACTGCTAATTCAGCTTGTTTTCGGTCAGTGATATCAGTAATAAACCCCCTCAATTTTGTACCAACGCCATTTTCATCACGCGCAATAACTTGGCCTATGACGTTTAACCAATGAATAGATTGGTCAGGATAATGTATTCTAAAATCAAATTTATATTGATCAGAGCCTCCTTGCGCTATTGCACTGTCGATGAAGAGGCTAAATTTCTCACGATCTTCAGGGTGGGTAGCGTTGATAAAAGTATTGAAATCGTATGGTCCTAACTCTGAGAGACCATATAATTTATCGTGGTTGCTCGAACGTGTTATTGTGCCAGTGACAAGATCTCTTTCCCAAGCTGCAACATTTGCTAACTCAGATGATAAACGTAATAACTCTTCACTTTGCCTTAGTTGTTCTTGTGCTTTTTTCAGGTTAGTCACGTCATAAAAGTTGATGATGACTTGGGTTAATTCACCGTTAAGATCAAATTCAGGAAAACCATCAACAGACACCCAATTGGGTTCTAACAGGTGAGGGCTTACTATACCCAGTACAAGGTTTTTTAAACGTTGGCGTGAGGAAATTATGCGATTCACAGGATAGTCAGCCAATGGCATAACAGTGCTTTGTTCCGTGATGAAGTTCCAAGCCGGATCAATCCCTTTCTTGCCTTGCATTTGTTCTTCAGTTAAACCGAGCAATTCGCACGCGAGAATATTGCTATAAATAATTCGAGTATCTGGAGCGTGGACTACAACGGCTAAGTTTAAGCAGCGTAACAATTCAAGTTGGGAATATTGAGTGTTCAATTCGTGCCCTTTCCAAGGTATTTGAAGAATGCCGCAATGTTACTTTCAACTTTCAACTTTCAACTTTCAACTTTCCACTTTTACAAGACGATAAAAGGTCTCATGTCTGTGATAGGTTTTTTTGCAAAATTAACTTATATGACTATAGTCAATTTGTAATTTTTAGCGTCTTTTCATTGGTTTTTTAGTTGATTCGTTTCTAACGGGGAACTTAATGGTCCTTCATATTAATTTAAAGATAGCTCAAAATTGAACTACTATAATCAATGTGCTATGGATTTGTAGCTTTTACCTCTTACACTTTAGTAAGCATGATTACTCAATTGAAGCGCTCTGAGCTTGTAAAGTAAAAGCTAAAGGCCTTAATTTTACAAAAAAACTGTTGGCATTAACGACATCACGGTTGTTTTATTGTATGAAAAATCGGCTCATAAAGCCGCTTAAGCACATTTTTGCTGGTATCTGAGACGTTTCTTTTCACCAGCATGGCCAAAAATTGTTCAAAAGTCAGTTTAGTGTTAATAAAGCATGATGTTGAAGTAACCGCTAATAAGAGGTGCAGTCTTGTTCAAGACCATCGTTGCGTTAGTGATGTTCGATCAAGCGATCACTACTATATTTTTGTTTGAAATTATGTAGTTTAACTTACAGGGTCAGAAATTAATTTTGAGAAAAATGAACCAGAGTTCATTTTAAATAAAAATAATATGCTAATATCAACAAAATTTTGCAATACGACAATTGCGACAATTGCGACAGTAACAACATTAGCGACTATATAACCAGTCAGCTTTAAAGAGGGTCATATGAAAAAAACAGTTTTATCTTTAGCACTATTAGGGTGTTTAAGTGCCCCCGTAGCATTTGCCGATGTAGCTATTAACGGTTTCGCATCCATAAAAGGTGGTATGACAACGGAAAGCGATAAGCAGCTTTATGGCTATGATAATAACTTTGATTTAAAAAATGAGAGTTTATTTGCACTGCAGGTTAAATCAGATTTAGGTGAAAAATTGTCTGTAACTGGGCAATTAATTGGCCGTGGCAGTAAAGACTTTGATGTCGGATTTGAGTGGGCTTTTATTACTTACGAATTATCTGAGAATATGCGGATAAATGCGGGTAGATTAAGAACGCCATTTTACAAGTATTCTGATTTTAAAGATGTGGCTTATGCTTATGACTGGTTGCGCGTTCCTCAAGGTGTTTATGGTCTTGGTTTTGATAACATTGAAGGTGTTTCTTTTTATCGAACAGCCCAAATTGGCGGTTTAGATTCTACTTTACAGGCCGTTGCCGGTTCTTACGACGGAGAGACAACGGTTAGTGGTTTTGAGGTAGATGCTGAAATTAAAAATATCCTTGGTTTAACTTGGGAGCTTTCAAACGGCAACTTAAGCGGCCGTGTTGCTTATTTAAGAGGTAAAGTGACTATTGATGCAGAGTCTGCGTCACTCTCGCCAACGCTTACCATTGGTGGCTTGCTTAATACCTTGAATGGTCTTGGTTTAAATACTTTAGTCAGTGACATTGACATTCAAGACGAGACGGGTTCTTTTTTAGGTTTGGGTTTAACTTACGACAATGGCGACTGGGTTTTAGTCAGTGAAATCACTCAAGTGACAGTAGATAATAGTTTTATTGCTGAACAAAACAATTTTTATGTTTCATTGGGTAAACGTTTTAACAACCTAACTCCTTATATATCTTATGAGGTTGAAGATAACGAAAGCCGCGATAATATTTTCACACCGTTTCAAGCTGTGTTACCCGCACAGTTGTTTGTACCGGTGCAAGGTATTGTGCGTTCACAAGAGCGAAGTGCAAAAACATGGAACCTTGGTGCTCGTTATGATTTTCACCCATCTGCTGCGTTTAAAGTGCAATATTCTTCTGAAAAGAACGATTCCACTGGTGACCGTATTGGTTTAATTGCCCTTGGCGTTGATTTAGTATTTTAAGGAGTTGTTATGTTAAACAAAATGCTATTAGGCACGTTGGTTGCTTTCTCTTTTTCTGCAGCAGCAAATATTGCCGTTATCGTAAATCCTGCAAACAATACGAGTGTTGATGCGGAGGAAGTTGTTCGAATTTATACAGGGCGCTCGAATGCATTTGTTGCCGTTAATTTAGCCGAGTCTTCAGCGCTTCGTTCAGATTTTGATGAAAAGGGCGTTGGTCGCTCATCCTCTCAATTAAAAGCGCATTGGTCAAAACTGGTATTTACAGGAAAAGGTACGCCTCCAGCTGAACTTGCTAGTGAAGCAGAAGTAATAGAATTTGTTGCTGCTAATCCAAAGGCTATTGGTTACATCAACGCTGATAAAGCTACAGCAGCTGTAAAAATTGTTCATACTATTAAATAAAATCAAAATCCGGCGGTTATACCGCCGGCTTTGAGGTCGCCTTATGAGAAATTTATCAATAATTGTCAAAATATGGCTAGTGATTGCATTAGCCGTTGTTGCATTCTCTGCTGTAGTGACAGTGAGTATATTGTTTACCCTTAAAAATAATGATGCGACCCAGAAGATGCAAGATTTTATGTATGAAACTGCTAAGCTATCTTCGCAAGTACGTACCAATTTTGTATCGTTAGATGAGTTTTTTACCCAGTCTGTAACGCTATCTGATCCCGATTTACTTGCTACAGCTAAACAGAATCAATTAAGAATTTCCGAAACACTTGTTCGACTAAAAACATTAAATCCTGAGTGGGCTGACTCATTGCAGCAGCTTTCTCAAGAAACCAACAATTATGCTAACTTATCCTCTGATATCGCCCAGCGGTTTATTGACGGCGATGTAGATTTTGATGTAATCAAAAAACAAGTTGAGACCAAAACAAGCTTGTATGAGTCATTGTCTGCTGATTTTCTTAAGTTCGAGCAACAAGCTGATCAGCGTTTTGCTAAGGCCATTTCTGATGTATCTGATAACTCAGAACGTGCATTAAAAGTCATTTTATTATTGGGTGGAGTCTTACTTTTATTAACAGCAGGATTAGGTCATATTATTGCCAACAGAATTAGCCAATCTGCAAAAACCCTAGGCTCGTCTCTAGCCGAATTAGCCAGTGGTAAAGGAAATTTAGCAAGCCGTTTGCCGGTAAATAGTGATGATGAGCTGGGTAAAGTTGCTATTGAGTTCAATTCCTTTATTAGTATGTTACAAGACTCTTTTAATGAGCTTGCACATGCGGTAGACCCTTTAACAAAAAGCTCTCGTAATCTTGCTTCTGGTATGAAAGATCTTCAATTAATGACAAATGAGCAAAGCTTGGATTCAGAAACGGTCAGTCAAAGCATGGCAGAAATGCAAATGTCTGTTAGAGATATTAGTCAATCAGCTAATGACGCGGCGATTTCTGCTGAAAAGGCTAGCCAGTTAGCGAAGCACGGCTTTGATAAAACGACTCATGCGGTAGATTTTTCTGAGGGGCTTTCTACCGAGATTTCACAAGCACAGGCCGTGATTACTGAATTAGCTGAAAAAACTAAGAATGTGACGCAAATTCTCAGTAGCATTAACGCTATTGCTGACCAAACAAACCTACTCGCATTAAACGCTGCCATTGAAGCGGCCCGAGCGGGCGATCATGGCCGTGGTTTTTCTGTTGTAGCAGACGAAGTTCGTAATTTATCTACTAAAACAGCTCAGTCGGTTATTCAGGTGCAAAATGTAGTGGGTGAGTTAACACAGAATGTTAGTCAAGCCGTTAGCATTATGCAGCAGGCAGTAAAAAACGCAGCGCATTCTGCTACTTTAGCAGCAGATGCAGGTGTTTCTATAGAGCAGATAAGTGGTGAAGTTCAACAAATTAGTTTGCTTAATGCGCAGATTGCTACCGCTACCGAAGAGCAAACCATGGTGGCCGAACAAATTGTGAGCAATACGAATAAAATGATTACCTCTTTTGTTAACTCCAAAACAGTGCAAAGTGATGTGAATGGTATTGCCAGTGAGCTTAAGGCGTTATCTGAGTCATTGGCTCGGATCAGCTCAAAATTTGAAACCTAAACTTGATTTTCAGAGATTATTTACCTGAGGAATGCTTAGAAAATTTTGAGGGTTAATTAAAGTGTAAAATGCTAAGAGAACATTCATGGCAGTTGCTGTATTGAGGTTAAGTTAAACACCTCAAAATGCGAATGCTTGCCATGAATGTTCAAACTTTGCATGTTGATTTCTTCCGGTGAGTCATCTTTAAAACGGCGCTTAAAACGCTAATTTCTTTTTATAAAAATTCAGAAATAATATCCATAAATACCCGCCGTTCTTTAAAGCAGGGCTGTTGTTATGGTACAAGCACATTTCTACCAACTGTCTTTTAATGAAGTGCACTAGCCGCGCAGCCA
Organism: Alishewanella sp. SMS8; assembly: GCF_030737935.1. Classification (NCBI taxonomy): domain Bacteria; kingdom Pseudomonadati; phylum Pseudomonadota; class Gammaproteobacteria; order Alteromonadales; family Alteromonadaceae; genus Alishewanella; species Alishewanella sp. SMS8. The sequence goes on along the minus strand of NZ_JAPJEA010000001.1, from coordinate 477,438 downwards.
TTGGTGTTTTGCGTAGTGCAGGATAGACTCATTTTAAGCGGCTGGGTTAGCGGAAGCACCGCCACCACCAAGGTGGGCTTACAGCACAGCGTTTAACTACACCTAACAACTTGTTTGCCAGTTGCATTACTTATCCAAGATGAGTTGCAGCCCATAAGTCTTTTAAAAGCCTCAAAGGAGAGCTGAAATGCGATTATTGTTATGTGGTGTCATGTTGGGCATGCTGTTTGGCTGCTCCAAACCGGCGCCAACCTCGACTAGCGAAACACCCAGCGAAGAACATTTTACGGTGATGTTAAATGGCAACCGTGTTGGGCATTTGCATGTTATGACTGCCGGTAGTCAGATCAGTATTGATTATGATTATAAAAGCAATGGTCGCGGCCCTGCCTCAAAAGAGATCCTCAGTTTAGATGCGCAGGGGTTACCCACGGCATGGCAAATTAATGGTAATACCACCTTTGGTAATAGTATCAGCGAGCAGATGCAGCGCTCTGCCGAGCAAGTTAGTTGGCAAGATGCCACCGGTGCTGATCAAAAAACGGTGCCGGGTATGGCCTTATATGTGCCACAAAATAGCAGCCCATATAGTGCCTATATTATGGCCAAGGCGTTATTAGATACCCCAGCCAAAATGTTACCGGCGTTACCTGCAGGGCAATTATCAATAGAAAAGCTGGAAAGCCTGGTTGTTGATAATAACGGCAGCGAATTAACAGTAAGCACTTATGCCTTATCGGGTGCAGATTTAGATCCCGATTATTTAGTGCTCGATGAGCAACTGCGCTTTTTTGCCTTTATTAACCCGCGTTTTATTGTGATCCGTGAAGGTTTTGAAGCAGAAGAAGCACAGCTGCGTCAACGCTCTGCGAACTATTCTACTCAGCGCTTTGAAGCGATTCAGGCAGAATTTGCCCATCGTTACGACGGTGTCGTGCGTATTCGTAATGTGCGGGTATTTCAACCAGAGCAACTGGCCTTATCTGAGCCGGTATCGGTATTGGTTAAAGACGGTCGTATTGAGCGCATTGCCCCGTTAGAGGAAGCCACACAACCGGGTGAAACCGAAATTGCCGGTAATGGCGGCAGCTTGTTACCCGGTTTATACGATATGCATGGCCATGTTGGCGATGATGATGGCTTAATGAATGTATTAGCGGGTGTGACGTCAATTCGCGACATGGGTAACTCGTTAGAGGTACTGGGTGAGTTAATCGGTAAAATTGATGCGGGTATTTTGGCCGGGCCGCGCATTTCCCGCTATGGCATGATTGAAGGTAAAAGCCCCACCAATAATAACAACGGTATTTTAGTTGAAACCGAAGCACAGGCTTTAGCTGCTGTGCAAACCTATGCCGATAACGGTTTTCCGGGTATCAAAATTTATAACAGTATGAAAGGTGAGTGGGTACCGGCGATGGCCGAGCTTGCCAAAGCGCGCGGTATGCGCGTGTCAGGTCACGTACCTGCGTTTTCTAATGCCAATGCCATGATCAAAGCCGGTTATCATGAGCTGACGCATATCAATCAAGTGATGCTCGGTTGGGTGTTGCAGCCAGATGAAGATACGCGCACCTTGCTGCGCTTAACGGCCTTAGACCGCTTACCCGCGCTGGATTTAAACAGTGAACCGGTACAGTATACCTTGCAACTAATGCGTGATAATAACGTTGCGATGGAGCCCACGTTAGCTATTCATGAGCGTTTGTTGTTATCGCGCAACGGTGAAACACAGCGTGCGGTATTAGATTATATTGATAACATGCCACCGGGTGTGCAGCGTAGTGCCAAGGTGTCGATGGTACAGGTGACAAGCCCTGAACAAGATGCGGCTTATCGCGGTGCTTACGAGCAAATTGTTAAAACATTAACCATGATGCGCGAAAAAGGTATCTTTATTGTGCCCGGTACTGATTTAGGCGGTGCTTTTACGCTGCACCGTGAATTGGAACTGTATCAACAGCTTGGCTTTAGCCCAGCTGAACTGCTGAAATTAGCCAGTTACGATATGGCCAAATACATGGGGCATACTGAGCTTGGCAGTATTGAAGCGGGCAAGTTAGCCGACTTTTTCTTAGTGCCTAATGATCCTACCGTCGATTTTAAAGCAGTGAAAACAATCAGCTTGGTGTCTCGCGGCGGCGTGTTTTATTACCCAAGTGACGTTTATCCCAAATTAGGTATCAAACCGTTTACGGATAAACCGGCTGTGCGCACCGTAATGGTAGAATAAGCCTTAGCTTAAAAAATTGCAGTAGGGCGCGGTGTTAGCCCTATTGCATTTATCTACCTATCTGCTGCAGTAGGGCGTTTCAGCAGCGCCTGCTGCAATCATCACACTGTTTAAACTACCTGCTATTTTTCAGTGACAGTGCTGTTTCATCAAGCGTCGTTCTGCAGTTGCAGTGATTCTGAGTAATCCTTCTCGTTTTTAATAAATAAAACTACATTAAGATTGATCGTATCGTGGCTTAAGCGCGTTGATAGCCCTAACAACCGAATGCAGCATTGCCGTTTCGCAGGTAATGCGTGTTCAACCTAAGGATATTTAAGATGACATTACTAAGAACAACTCTGTTATTACTGTTGTCGCTTTTTGCGGTTAAAGCGTTGGCTATCGAAGAGGCAAAATATGCGGTTGAAGTGTCTGAGCGTGATTTTGAGCTGCGTTTGTACGAGCCGCATATCGTGGCAGAAACCGCCGTGGCGGCCGAGTTTGATGAGGCGGGTAATGCGGCTTTTCAGCGTTTGTTTAAATACATTTCGGGTAACAATGCCGCTCGACAAGACATTGCGATGACGACACCGGTTGGTCAAGCCGCAGAAGGGCAAAAAATTGATATGACCACACCGGTCGGCCAGCAACAGCAAGCCGGGCGTTGGTTAGTCAGTTTTATGATGCCAGCTGAATTTACGCTTGATACCATTCCAGAGCCGCGTGATCCTTTAGTCAAAATTCGGCAAGTGCCAGCACAACGCATGGCTGCTATTACTTATTCCGGTTTTTGGAATGAAAAGGGCTATTTGCGCCACAAAGAGAAATTGATGCAGTGGATCAACGATAAAGGGTATCAAGTCGCGGGTGAACCATCTTGGGCTCGTTACAACCCGCCGTTAATGCCATGGTTTATGCGACGCAATGAAGTGTTAGTGCCAGTGATTGTTGCGCCATAGCGCAACACAACGTGATTGCAAAAAACACCATGTAGGTTGTAATCAAAATCAGTTAAGCATGACCTGTTTGCTCTAAATCAACCGTTGAAGGCCATGGATAGCCAGAATCGAGCCTCAGGGATGATTCATGGCGTGTTGATGTGAGCAAACCGCGTCATGCTGAACACTAACTGATCAGTATTTGTGTACGCTTTTTATTAATTTGTTTACTCTTTGTCCGCATCGGCAGGTTTTAGAAAACTAAATTCGTTATAGCTTGGTATCTTTAAAGGCGAGCTGGCATCAAGCATTGCGGCTTGCTGCAGGGCTTGCACATCGGCAATGATTTGACTACGAAACGTTTTCACCTCATTCCATACCGCGATAAATGTCGCGCGTTCGGCTTGCGGATCGGTCTCATAGGCCAGTAATAAAGGGCTTAGATGTTGATAGCCTTGGGCTAAGATTGTCGCTTGCTGTTGTTCAAAGTCGAGGATCTGTTGCTGTGCCGCAGTGTTAATGCTCGCTTGCTGTGATTGAGCAAATTGTTGTTTAAAGTCCGTCTGTAAAAAATACTGCTGATAAACCGCGGCATCAAAAGATGCGGCATTAGTCCACTGCATTAAGTCGAATTTATTTAATAGCTGGCGATTACTGGGATTAATAATCATCACCGTTGGTGTGCCATAATACAAGGGCAGCTGATACCGCATGGTGGTCGCTTGGCCGAATTCTAGATAGGCAACATCAACCAGCACCAGTTCAAATCGCTCGGCTAACGCAGCAGCAAAGGTCGGCTCGGCAAAGTGCTCTAGTAGTGCTACGCTGTCATGACACCAACTTGCCCCTAGCGCAACTAATAACAATTTGTTTTCTGCTACGGCTTTTTGCTCCAGTGCCGGTAGCGTTGGCAAGATCTGTTGTTCTGGCTGATACGTCAGACCACTATCGTGCTTACTTGCTGCCTGAACAGGCAACAGCACTAAACTAAAGATTATTAAGGCTAAGGATGTAAATGCGTTCACAGAGCACTCCAATTGGCGATAAGGTTACGGGATTGTTCACCCAAAATGACATTTGATAGCTAGCTTTTAGCACGATACCCTACCTTTTGTCATGCACGCTTTTATTCGCTATGCAGCATTGCCTTGCTGTGGTAACGGCATTTAGTCATGCTGTTGTTTTAAATTCAGCTATCAGCAGGAGACACCATGAGTGCCAGCCCTTTTCGATATTTTGATGATCAACGTTTAACCCTGCAATGTGGCAGTGAACTCCCAGCAGCACAGTCGTTATTAACATTTGGCGATAACCCAACCTTATTAATGCAACTGGCTGCTGCGCCAACGGCTGAGCAACTGCTTAACGCGGCAGAGCAGGCCTATGTTGACGGTTATGAGCAACAAGCCTCTAACGAGTTTGAGCTGCAGGGCATGGCAATAGCGGGTGTCGGTGATCCGTTATTACAGCTTGATTTGCTACAGCAGGTGATACCAGCGTTTAAACAACAACGCCACGGCGTGCCGATAACCTTGGTTAGCTTTGGGTTAGTTGCGCCCAGTGAGGCGATGTCGCTCTGTCAGGCGTTACTTGATCTCGGCGTTGAGCAATTAGAAATCTTTTTACCTGCCACTAATCCGCCCGCTTATCAGCAGTTAGTGCAGCCAACACAATATGGCTTTAGCGAGGTGTGCCAATTTATTCATACCGCCAGCGACGCGGGCTTGTATGTCAGTTGTTTTGCCTATGAACCGGTAAAACAGCAAAGTGCTTTACGTGCTTTAGCAAAAGAGTTGGGTGCCCGAGACTTTGTTGTGAAACCGGGTTGAACAGGCTCCGGCAGTTGTTTGCCTCAGTGTTATCTGCATTAATCGCAGCACGTCATTAAAAAGCTTGCGCCTCGCTACATTGCCAGTTAGCGTGGCTTTTTATCTTTAACGAGTATTTCAATGAGCAGTGTGACCATTCTGGTCGATGTGCAAAACATCTACTACACCAGCCGAGAAGCCTATCAGCGTAACTTTGATTACAACGCCTTTTGGCGTCTTGCTACGGCTAATCGCACCGTAGTAAAAGCGATTGCCTATGCCATTGAACGTGGCGATGAAAAGCAGCGGCAATTTCAAAATATTTTGCGGGCTATCGGTTTTGAAGTGAAATTAAAGCCTTTTATACAACGCGCCGATGGCAGTGCTAAGGGCGATTGGGATGTCGGTATTACGCTAGATGCGATTGAATACGGAGCCAGTAGTGACACACTGATTTTACTCTCGGGCGATGGTGATTTTGCGCTATTAGCACAGCGGCTCATTGACAAATATCACACCGAAGTCGAAGTGTATGGCGTGCCAAGCCTCAGCGCGCAAGCCTTGGTTAATGCAGCAAGCCGGTTCATCCCGATCAGTGACGATTTGTTATTAAAATAATCAGTAATCTAAACCATAAGCCAGGTTTTTAGGCTGAGCCTTGCTTTACAGCCTATGCTAGCAAGTATATCGTGTTGCACTCATTTACCGCACAGGTAATCGTTAAGGAGCTGTTATGACATTTTTTTCCACCGCCAGACGCTGGGCGTGTTGGCTAGGGCTGGCGAGCATTACCGCTTTGCCGACACTGGCGAATACCGCTGGGCAAGTTCAGCAATTTACCCTTGAAAACGGAATGCAAATTTTAGTGTTAGAAGATCACTCGATCCCGAATGCTAATATGTATTTATTTTGGAAAGTTGGCTCACGCAACGAAGCGCCCGGTATTACCGGCATTTCACATTTTTTTGAGCACATGATGTTTAACGGTTCAAAAAAATACGGCCCGAAAATGTTTGACCAGGTGATGGAAGCGGCAGGTGGTGCGAATAACGCCTACACCACGGAAAACTTAACCGTGTATACCAATTGGTTTCCGAACACCGCACTGGAAACGATCTTTGATTTAGAAGCGGATCGCATTGCCGATTTAGATATTGATCCAGACATGGTAGCCAGTGAAACCGGTGTGGTGATCTCCGAGCGCAGCACCGGCCTGGAAAACTCCAATTACCGCACCTTAAGCGAAGCATTAAAAGGCGTGGCCTTTCAAGCACATCCTTATAGTTGGTCGGTGATCGGGCATGAGTCAGATATTCAATCTTGGGACATCAAGGATCTAGAGCAGTATCATAAAACTTATTATGCACCGAATAACGCGGTAGTGGTGATTGCCGGTGCTGTGACCCTTGCGGAAGTAAAACGCTTAGCCGAGCAATATTTTGCGCCGATCCCCGCGCAACCGGCACCGCGCGCGGTCAAAACCGTTGAGCCAGAGCAAACGGGTGAGCGCAGGGTGTTTGTGACTAAAGCTTCTGCCACCTCAGCAAATATTATGCTGGGCTATCATGTACCTGCGACCTCCGATGCTGATTACTATGCATTAGAGCTACTTAGCACCATTCTCAGCAGCGGCAATAGCTCGCGTTTGCATCAAGCCCTCGTCGAGCAACAACTTGCCACTAACGTGTTTACTAATGTGCCTTTATCGTTTGATCCCAATTTATTTTATATCTATGCCGTGGCTCGCCCCGGGGTTGCGGCAAGCACCTTAGAACAAGCGTTATTGCAGGCGCTAAGCGCGTTGGCCCAAAACGGCGTAACCGCGAATGAGCTAGAAAAGGCTAAAAATATTCAGCTGATGAATTTTTATCGCGAGATGCAAACCATTAATGGTAAAGCCGATAACATTGGTACTTACCAATTGTATTTTGGTGATTACCGCAAGTTATATCAAACAGCCGAGCTGTTTAATCAAGTCAGTGCCGCCGATATTCAACGGGTGGCCGCACGCTATTTAACTCGGGCAAACCGCACCGTTGGCATTTTGGCCGCTAACGAGGAGACCGATCAATGAAACACCTTATCAAAAATAAGCTAGCGGTATGTCTTGTGCTGGCTACGAGTCTGGCGCTCAGTGGTTGCAGCCTGACTGCTCCCGCAGTAACTGCCCCTGCGTCAAATGCTAGCGATAACGCACCGTCGGTGTCGGCATTTACGTTACCGGATTATCAGCAAGTGGTGCTGCCCAATGGCTTAACGCTGTATTTAATGCCGCAACATGAAGTGCCCTTATTAAGTGTGCAGGCGGTCATTAGCGCCGGTGCTGTGCTGGATCAGCGCGGTGGCGAAGCCTTTTTAACCGCACAAAGCCTGCTGTTAGGTGCTGGCGATAAAAACAAGCAACAACTAGAGCAAGTCACTGATTTTATTGGTGCCAGTTTAAATAGCGTGGCTGGTAAAGAAGCCAGCTACCTCAGCATGAACTTTATGCAAAAAGATACCGACAGCATGCTGGATATTTTAGCGGCGGTGCTAAGGCAGCCGACGTTTGATGCGACAGAATTTAGCAAATTACATGCACGGTTAGTGGCACAACAGCAGCAAGCCAAAGAAAGCCCGCGTAATGTGATTGGCAGTTATTTTGATGCACTGCTCTATGGCAACCATCCTTATGCCAAAGCCAGAAGTGGCAGCGAGCGATCCTTGGCTTCTCTGGATTTAAAAGCGGTTACTGAGTTTTATCAGCGTTATTATCAACCCGATAATATTGCCATAGTGGTCACCGGTGATTTTCAAGTGAGCGAATTAACGGCGCAACTAACAGCGCGTTTTGCTGACTGGCAAGGGCAAAGTGCAGTAAAACCAGCATTAGCTGAGGTCAGTAAGCCCAGCCAAGCGCGGGTGTTGTTAGTGGATAAAGCCGATGCGACAGAGACCACATTGATGTTCGGTGGTGTCGGGGTCAGTCAAAACAACCCTGATTTTGTTGGCTTAGAAGTGATCAATACCATTTTAGGTGGCCGTTTTACCTCATGGTTAAATGATGAGCTGCGCGTTAACAGCGGGCTAACCTATGGCGCGCGTTCAGGTTTTAGTGCGTTAAGCCGCGGTGGTGCTTTTCAGATCAGTACCTTTACCCGCAGCGAAACCAGTCAACAAACCATTGAATTAGCGCTGAAAACCTACAGTAAACTGTGGCAGCAGGGCATCGACCAAGCAACCTTAGACTCGGCTAAAGCTTATGTGAAAGGCCAGTTTCCACCAGATTATGAAACGAATAGCCAGTTAGCGAATTTACTCGGTAGCATGCATTTGTATCAGCTAGATAAAGGCTACATTAACGACTTTGAGCAAAAAGTGGATAGCCTGACCTTAGCGGATACACAGCGGTTGATTCAGCAATATTTCCCACAGCAACAGTTGCAGTTTGTGTTAGTGGGTAAAGCAGATGAGCTAGTATCTTTTGCGCAAACGCTGGGCGAAGTGACTCGGGTATCAATTCAAGCGGATGGCTTTGCCGCCAGTCGTTAATTAATCATCCTTTCTTGTTGGGCTAATCTTTTTGGCTTAACTTACTAAAAAATCGCTGGTCAGCTTAAGCTATCAGCGATTTTTTTATGTCTGCTAAGATCCTCAAACTGTTCACCTCAGCTAAATCGCTGCATCACGGCAATTTCACCCATCGCATTTTTGCTTTCATCATATTAGTCGATTAGGGTAATCGTTTTAATTCACTCTAATCTATTAGCTAATTGCTATACTCTTTAAGTGCGTTGTTATCCAAGCCAAGACAGCAAAGCCAAACAGACATGCCGGCATGGGTAAACCAATTTGTAGCTCACACGTCTGCGCTGCAATCTTTAGAGTGAAATACCGTTTTTACTACAGGTGTATAAACGTAAACGCAAAGGAACCTTATAATGAAAAAACAACGTTTTAATAAAACCGCTGTGGCGATAGCCATGAGTATGTTGTTGTTGTCTGGCAGTGCCTTAAGTGACAATCATGGCAAGGCCGAAATGACTAAGCCCAAAGGCGCTATGGGCACAGGTATGGCAAAAGAAGGCCAAGCGAAAAATAATCAATTCTGGTGGCCGGATCAACTGGATCTGTCTGCACTGCGCGATCATGATGCGCGTTCAAATCCCTATGGCGGCAACTTTAGTTATGCCGATGCTTTTAACAAACTGGATCTGGATAAAGTTAAACAAGATATCGATAAATTACTGACCACTTCTCAAGATTGGTGGCCTGCCGACTTCGGCAACTATGGCCCGTTTTTTATTCGGATGACCTGGCACAGCGCGGGGACTTATCGCACCCTTGATGGCCGTGGTGGCGCCGGTGGTGGTCAGCAACGCTTTGACCCGTTAAATAGCTGGCCTGATAATGGCAATTTGGACAAAGCTCGTCGTTTGTTATGGCCCATTAAACAAAAATACGGTGAGTCGTTATCATGGTCTGATTTAATGGTACTGGCGGGTAACGTTGCGCTAGAAAATATGGGTTTTAAAACCTACGGCTTTGCTGGTGGCCGAGCGGACGACTGGGAACCGGATATGGTGTATTGGGGGCCAGAAGTCGAAATGTTAGCCAGTGATCGTGAAGATCGCGATGGTAAATTACAACGGCCGTTAGGTGCCACCCACATGGGCTTAATTTATGTCAATCCAGAGGGGCCAAAAGGCGTGCCGGATCCCATGGGCTCAGCGAAAAACATTCGGGTCGCGTTTGAACGCATGGCCATGAATGACGAAGAAACCTTGGCGTTGATTGCCGGCGGTCACACATTCGGTAAGATGCACGGTGCGCACAAACCCGCGGATTGTGTAGGTGCAGAGCCTGCTGCTGCCGGTATTGAAGAGCAAGGTTTAGGCTGGAAAAACAAATGCGGTAAAGGTCACTCTGAAGATACCGTCACCAGTGGTTTAGAAGGCGCCTGGACACAAGCACCAACTCGTTGGACGTCACTCTATTTAAGCAATTTACTGAATTTCGAGTGGAAACAAACACGTAGCCCAGCCGGTGCTATTCAATGGATCCCTACTGATGAGTCATTACATACCGTAGTGCCGGATGCGCATGTTAAAGGTAAATTTAACCCGCCTGTGATGACCACCGCCGATATGGCGTTAAAAGTGGATCCAGAATATCGCAAAATTGCGGAGCGCTTCTTAGCGGATCCTGAAGAGTATCGTTTAGCCTTTGCTAAGGCATGGTACAAGTTAACGCACCGCGATATGGGTCCACCACGTAACTTCTTGGGTAAAGACGTGCCGCAAGATATTTTGGTGTGGCAAGATCCGATTGATGAAAAAACTAAATCGACCATTGATGCCAAAGCCGTTAAAGATCTTAAAGCCAAGATTTTAGAAACGGGTTTAAGCGTGCCTGAGTTAGTGCGCGTGGCTTGGGCTTCTGCAGCCAGTTACCGTCAATCTGATATGCGAGGCGGCGCAAATGGTGCGCGTATTGCGTTAGCACCGCAAAAAGATTGGGCGGTGAATAACCCCGCTGAAACCGCCAAGGTGTTAGCGGCGTTAACCGAAGTGCAAAAAACCTTTAATGCGCGCTCTAACCGACGTCAAGTGTCGTTAGCGGATTTAATCGTGTTAGGCGGTGCTGCAGCAATTGAAAAAGCGGCAAAAGATGCCGGTTATACTGTTAATGTGCCTTTTACACCCGGTCGTGGCGATGCCACTCAGGCACAAACCGACGTCAATTCGTTTAGCTTGTTAGAGTTAACGGCAGATGGTTTTAGAAACTACTTTGACAGCAAAAACAGCTACCGCTCACCAACGGAAATGTTGGTGGATAAAGCCGATCAGTTAGATCTGAGCGTACCGGAAATGACCGTGCTAGTTGGCGGCTTACGGGCATTAGATGCTAACCACAGTGGCAGCAAACACGGTGTGTTAACCACTAAACCTGGTACATTAAATAACGACTTTTTCGTTAACTTGTTAGATATGTCAACCGTGTGGAAAAAGTCGGCTAACGATGGCGTTTACGAGGGCTTTGATCGCAAATCAGGCGCACAAAAATGGACGGCAACGTCAGTGGATCTGATTTTTGGGTCAAATTCAGAGCTGCGTGCGGTGGCTGAGGTTTATGCCTTTGAAACCTCTAAGCAGAAATTCGTTAACGATTTCGTGGCGGCATGGAGCAAAGTCATGGAGTTGGATCGTTAAGTTAGCGAAGCGACTGCTTTAAATCGTCATACCTTAAGGCCCTGTGTTGTTTAACTCAGGGCTTTTTATTTTGTCCGCGCTGCGGCTGTTTAACTTGGGCTAAAAGGCAAATCAAACGCGTAAAGTAGGCTGTTTTCGTAAGGTTATCAAGGCCATTTAAGGCATGTTAAATATCGAGGACCAATGGCTGTCACGCCTAAGGCAAAAAGGTATACTCATCGGCGCAATGAACACTTATCAGTTATCAGTTAGCTAGCCTGTTTTGGAGTTGTAGCATGCCGCCTTTTTATCTTCCGCTGTTACCTGATTTACTGTTATTACTCGGCGGCATGGGTTTACGTCGTGCTTTACCTAGTGCCACTTGGCAAGGTATTGATACCCTTAATTATTATCTGCTATTTCCCGCTTTAATTTTTGTGAGTACCTTACGCAGTGCACCCGCTTGGACTGATTTGGCGATCATCGGTACGGGGGTGTGGTCGGTTATTTTAATAGCTTGTGCCTTAGGAGCTATGGTGCGGCGTTGGGGGCCAGCGCGTTTTCTTGATTTTGCGGGGATGTGGCAAACCGCTTGGCGTTTTAACGCCGCGGTGGCGCTCGCATTGGTGCAAGTGTTTCCGCAGGACTATCGCGGTTTGATGTCAATTGCGATAGGGTTAGCAGTTCCCTTAGCCAATCTCTTAGCCGTAGCGGCGTTATCACGCGGCCAACAGCTAACGAAACGGCATATACTTCGCCAGTTAGTGACCAATCCTTTTTTAATTGCCAGCCTCGCGGGTATCTGCTTTTCGTTATTAAATGTCCGTTTACCTGAGCCGTTATGGCTTGCGTTAAGTAAGCTGGCGCAGGCGGCGATCCCACTGGCCTTGTTATCTATTGGTGCGGCAATCAACTGGCGGGCTTTAGCACAAATTACCCGTTTTCAGTTAGCACTAAACAGCATTAAACTACTGATTTTACCCGCCTGCATGTTGCTAGGTACGCAATGGTTAGGTTTAGCGGCAGCGCCCAGTGCGGTACTGGTGTTATTTGCGGCTTTACCAACGGCTGCAGCTGCGCATGTGTTGGCCTCGGTATTTGGTGCGGATCGGCAAAGTGTGGCGACCTTAATTGCACAGTCGACAGTGTTGGGATGTTTGACTCTGCCACTGTGGTTGCTTCTGATACAGCAACTGATAATATCTTAAAAAGTTAAAACCTAATTAGCGGCAGTGCGCCTAGCCGCTTCTATTCTACTTATCAAGGAGCTCGTCATGGCAACAACATATCGGGAATACAAAGTTTTACATATCGCCGAGGGCGGCTGTGGCACCATCTTTTTGGGCGCATCGGGTTTACCTTTAAAAAAAGTAGAAGCCGAGTTAAACGCGCAGGCGGCACAAGGTTGGCAGGTGGTTTTTCAGGTGATTGAGCAAAAACGCTTTTGGCTGTTTTGGAGCCGTGAAGCGATGATCGTTACCTTAGGGCGTTAAATGCTCAAGCCGTTGCTGTTAAAGTTAATCGCCTATTATCGGCGAACCGGCGGCGGTCAGCGCTGGTTTGCGGTTGACTGCAATTTTGAACCCACCTGTTCTGCTTATACCTATATTGCAATTGAGCGCTATGGCGTGCGCCGAGGTGTGTTATTGGGCTGGCATCGGATCCGCCGTTGTAGCCAACATGATAGTTTTTGTAAATGTATTGAGCCGGTACCGGAGACTGAAGATGCTAAAGCAAATTGAGGTGGATGCTCAGGAAGAGGCGCTACGCTCGCGCACAGCGGCCTTGCCCGATGCTCAGCGCCAAGCCTTTTATCAGAAAGTAAAAGACCAACTGAAAGATCCCGATACCTATGCTGCACTAAATTGGTTTTTTGTAGCGGGTTTACATCACTTCTATCTGCAGCAATGGCGGCATGGTCTGCTGAATATCTTAAGCTTTGCGCTGGGTGTCGCGTTATTGTTTACCAGTGTTTGGTTGACCGGTATCGTGCTGATAATGTTAGTGAGCATATACGAGTTTTATCAGTTGTTCCGTGCCCAAATTATTGTGCAAGATTGGAATAATCAATTAATGAACCGATTACTGGATAGTGGTGATTATCTTAAGCAACAAGCTGACCACCTCTAATTAAACCGCCATTTACTGATACCAAGCCAATGTACTGTGTGAGCAAATACACCACGGCTTGGTATGAGCCCACTTACTGTTTAATTGCTGCTGGAGTGACCTTAATGCGCATTGTCATATTATTTTTTCTGCTCTGTTCCTGCAATAGCGTTGCCACGACGCAGTGGCAACGTTTAGCTGATATGCCGCTTGCGGTTCAAGAAATTTATCCTGCAGCACATAACGGCAAAATCTACGTTGCCGGGGGGCTTAGCGATAGCCTGGATATGAGCGTGCAGCAAATGACCGCATTGGTGCAAGTGTACGATCCTGCCACCGATAGCTGGTCATTAGCAGCAGAGTTACCTGCACCGCGGCATCATGCTTATTTGGTGTCGGTGCAACAGCAGTTATTCCTGTTCGGTGGTTTTGTAGAGGCGAATGATGGCCGTTGGAGTGCTAGTGCAGATATTTTGCGTTTAGATGAAGCGGCTAAGCGTTGGCAAAAAGTAGGGCAACTGCCAAAGCCATTAACCGAAACCACAGCCGTGGTGATCGCTAATAAAGTGCATTTTGCTTCAGGTCGTTCACCGATTGCTCTAGAAAATGCGCAGTGGCGCGATCAAGCCGATGTGAATTGGCACTGGATCTTTGACCCTGTTACTTTAAGCGTGCAAGCCGCACCGGCACTTTCACAGGCGTTTAATAGCGCTGCTGCCGTTAATTTGGCTGAACAATTTTATGTCGTTGGTGGTCGGCAAGTAGGGAGCAGTAATTTAGCACTGTTGCAACGTTTTGATCCGCTAAGCGGTAAATGGCAAACGTTAGCCCCGTTACCCCAGGCGCAAGGTGGCCTAGCCGCAGCTGTGATTGATCAGCAAATATGGGTATTTGGTGGTGAGTACTTTACGGACGGTGGCGGTGTGTATAGCGAAGCTTGGGCTTATCAGCCCGAGAGTAATACTTGGCAAGCACTGCCTGCCATACCGATACCACGGCATGGTTTAGGTGCTGTGACCTTAGATAACGCGATTTACGTAATCGGTGGCGCTACCACGGTGGGGTTAAAAGATACTTCAGCGGTGCTTGAACGCGTACGGGTGGTAAAGTAACTATCGAATCAGCTAATGCGCGAGTCTCGTTTTAGATACTGGCGCACTTTTGTGAAAATTTAGGACCACCTTCTTATGCCACAACCTCGCAGTTCTATGCTCTTGCTGACGCTTTTAACAGGTTTATTTGCTTGCTCGCCGCCTAACGAGCAACCGGTTCAAGTTAAATTGCGCGTTTTAGAAACGTCCGATTTACATGCCAACATGCTGGATTTTAATTATTACAGCGGTCAAACCGATCCGAGTTTAGGCTTGGCGCGCACCGCCAGTTTAATTAAAGCGGCTAGGGCTGAAGTACAAAACAGCGTGTTGGTGGATAATGGCGATTTAATTCAAGGTAGCCCATTAGGTGATTATATTGCGCAGCGCGGCTTGGCTGAAGGCGAGGTCCACCCGATCATGCTGGCGCTAAATACCCTAAATTATGATGTTGCTACCCTGGGCAATCACGAGTTTAACTTTGGCTTACCGTTTTTATATCAAACGCTAGCGGGGGCTAATTTTCCTTATACCAGTGCCAATATTTATTGCGCTGAAGTGCAATGCCGCCCGGGTGTCGGGCAGGGCGATCATTTATATCCCCCTTATATTTTGCAGCAAAAACACGTTATTGATACTCAAGGGCAACCGCAGCAAATCACTATTGGCTATATTGGCTTTGTGCCGCCGCAAATCATGTCATGGGATAAACAACACTTACATGGCCAGTTGCGGGTAGACAGTATTATTGACACCGCAAAGCGCATGGTGCCCGAAATGCAAGCAGCCGGTGCCGATGTGATTATTGCGATTGCTCACTCGGGTTTAGGTCATACGGGCGCAGAGGTTGATCCGATGGCTGAGAATATGGTGTATGCCTTAACAAAGGTACCCGGCATTGCTACGGTGTTGTTTGGCCACAGCCATGCGGTGTTTCCCGCGGCGCAATTTCAACATCTACCAAGCGCGGATATCACGCAGGGCCTGCTCAACGGTATTCCGGCTGTGATGCCAGGGCGCTGGGGGGATCATTTAGGTCTGGTCGATTTGACCTTGCAGCAAAACGCCGGTAAGTGGCAAGTGGTCTCTGCTCAAGCGCAAACTTTAGCGGTGTTTGACAATGCTACTCAGCAGCCGAATGTGGAGGCTGATGCTGCTATTGTTGCCGCTGTTGCTGAGGCGCATAAAGGCACTATAGCCTTTATGCAGCGTAGTATTGGTATGGCCTCTGCTGATATGTACAGCTTTTTAGCACAAATTCAGGATGATCCCACCGTGCAATTGGTTGCCGATGCACAACGAGCGCGAGTGGCCGACCTATTGCCGCCGGAATTGCAAGATATCCCGCTCTTGTCAGCTGCCGCGCCGTTTAAAGCGGGTGGTAAGCTTGAGAGCAGCAACGATGCTGAGCAATATATTCAAGTGAGCCAAGGGCCGTTAAGTTTTCGTAATGCTGCCGATTTGTATTTGTATCCGAATACTGTTGTCGCAGTAAAATTAAACGGTGCTGAGTTAAAAGACTGGTTAGAGTGCTCGGCTAATCAGTTTTTACAGATTGATCTCACCTCAACGGCGCCACAAACGCTGATTAACTTGGCGCATTCATCCTATAATTTTGATGTGATTGATGGTATTCATTACCAAATTGATGTTAGCCAACCGAGCAAATTTAATCAGCGCTGTGAATTAGTGAATGCATCGGCAAACCGCATTGTAGATTTACGTTATACCGACGCCGATGGCAAAGTGTATCGGGATGCCGAGTTTGCGGCGAAAAGTTTTATTGTTGCCACCAATAACTATCGGGCCTACACCGGTATGTTTGCGGGTACCGGCAGTGATAAGGTGGTGCTGGAATTACCCGACACTAATCGTGAAGCCCTGGTGGCCTATATTCAGCAGCGATCACAGTATGATGCTGCCAGCGATCGTTATCTTAGTGCGGTGGATCCGCAAGCGGATCATAATTGGCGTTTGTTGCCACTGAAAAGCCCGGTGCAATTAGATTTACGTTTTAAAACCCGTGATTCAGTCGCCGCGCAGCAGTTCATTCAGGCGAATCAGTATTGGCCCATGACGAAGCTGGCGAGCGATAATGTTGGCTTTGCAGAGTATCGGCTCGATTTGCAAGTGGCAGCGCCGGCTAATTAGACCTCGCTGGAGGTTGTGTGTAGTTAAGAACGCTGTTGGCTAACGTTTTCGTAACAGCAGCAGGGAGCCTGCGCAGGCTGAAAGGGCACAGGGAGGTGATACGCTGTTTTGAGTGAATTGCAGCTGTTCAGTTCAGGCTCTCTCGGAAAAACTAACGTCTACTTTGCCCTCTTTGCAGGCATTCGATTTATCGTGAACCTAGCAAATTATCTCTAGTCGTGTGGCGAAATTTAGTGTGCCACTACAAAGAATGCCTTGAGCGAATAGCGATTGTTTAGAATAGGGGAATTGAAAAAAGAATGTCTGGGCTACCTTATTTGCGGACATTATTTTTTCCTGAACTTAGCATGTAATAATAAAATCTGTAATCAGATTGCCAATTTCAGTGTGCCATTACATATCAATACTACTTCAACATCAAGACTGAGTTGAGCTAGCCGAGTTAAACGATAAAATCGCGGTTCTGCTGGAGTGTACAGTAAATCAGCCCTCAGTAAAGCATGATACCGTTCAGCCTCATTGATAATTAATGTCTCGATTCCATAGTTTAATTAGCAGAGCGGAATTGTCGGTAAATAGCGTCTAGCTCATCCCCCAGCAAAGAGGGATCAAAGGGCTTTTCAATCACTGCAACAGCGCCAGAATTAAGGTATTGCTGCTTTTCAGCCTGCTGGATTCGTGCTGTCATAAACACAACGGGAATGTGCTGTCCATTAGGCATGTTGCGAAGCTCTTTTAAGGTCCCTTTTATCCGGCATCATTTCCATGCACACCTCCGTTACTGCAGCTTCACACAATTTCTGGCAAAAAGCGTAAATCACCGTTACTTTTTTTAGCAAAAATAAAACTTCAATATCTATTATGCCGCTCTTTACTCTGGAAAAACGAATCTCTGCTTTGCCTTATTTACGGACATTCGTTCTTTCGTGGCCTAGTAAGTCAATCCCTGTTGAGATAACCAAATTCAGTCCACTACCACATTTTCAGTCATAATACGCACTTGATTACGCCCTTGATGTTTCGCTTGATAAAGCACTTCATCCGCTGCGTTCATCATTATTTCTGCGTTGGCATACTTGCCAATACTTGAAACAATACCCGCAGAGAAAGTACAAGAAAAATGTTGTAATCCCGAACCAAAGTGGATTTCTCTGAAAGATACCAAGATATTATCTAGCAGCAATTTTGCATCTTCAGCACTACACTTTGGCAATACAACCAGGAACTCTTCCCCGCCATAACGACCGGCTCTGTCACTGCGTCGCAGTCTTTTGCTTAACAAAGCGGCAATGG
This sequence comes from Alishewanella sp. SMS8, assembly GCF_030737935.1. Taxonomy (NCBI): domain Bacteria; kingdom Pseudomonadati; phylum Pseudomonadota; class Gammaproteobacteria; order Alteromonadales; family Alteromonadaceae; genus Alishewanella; species Alishewanella sp. SMS8. The sequence continues at coordinate 459,663 of NZ_JAPJEA010000001.1, read as the reverse complement.
TACTAATTACGGTGTCGCCCATCGCATGACCATGATTGTCGTTCACCTGTTTAAAATGATCTAAATCGACCATGGCTATACAAAAATGCTCGCCACTACGACTCATCCGGTCAAACTCAATCATTACCGCTTCTTTAATCGCAGCGTGTTTGACTAACCCTGTCAGGCTGTCACGTTCAATCAACGATTTAATTTCACGATTTCGGGCAAGCCTTAACTTGACGGAAGTCACCAAATTGTCATCTGAAATGGGTTTGGTAATAAAATCATCTGCACCAAAGGACAATGCCTGCAATTGTTGCTGAATATCATGCTCTGCCGATAAGAAAGTAATATGCAGACTGTTGAGCGAATCATATTGCCGGATAACACCGGAAATTTCAGCACCAGAAAAAGCTGGCATATGCATATCCAGCAATAAAACATCCGGTTTAAAAGCGACTAATTCAGCAATGATTTGTGCAGGATCACGAATAACCTGCACTTCAAACCCAGCAGATTTTAATACCCAGCTGTAATGCTCCGCTAACAGTAGATCGTCATCAAGAATACTCACTTTTTTGTCCGAAAAAGTATTTTCATCAAATAACTTACTGATCCGCTGCAGCATACTTGGAATATCTAACGGCGATACAAAACAACCCTGTGCTTTGTGGCGAACGCCCTCTATCCGAATCTCAAAACTGTCTTCTTCGGAAAAAATCATCAACCATGATTGTTTTTCATTCACACTCTGTAGTAATTCGTACTGGCTAAATAAGCTTTGATTAGCAAGGGTTACTGCACTAAACAACAAAGCGGGGGCTTGTTTTCGAAGGGCGCTGACGCACTCAGGAAAAGTATCAAATGTGGTTATCTGATAGCCAAAAGCATGCAGCTGGGCGTTTAATTCATCCCGTAACGCTGAAGACGCAAGAACCAGCCAAATATCTTGTCGCTTCAGCGGTTGTGAAAGTTGATTTTCAATCTGAAAGGCCGGCTCAGCAGCGCCTTGGCTCACTTCCGCCACAAAACGCTCAATCGCTTCTACCAAAGGTTCCAGAATATGGGGCTCAGCCAGTTGTGCACGATGTGCACTGATCGCGTGCACTTCAATTTGCCGGGCCAGATGGCCTAAATGCTGAAACTGAAAAGTGCCACAGGAGCCGGCCAATTGATGCGCCAGCCTAATAATGGCAGGTAATACAGTCTTATCGCCCTGCGCAAGCTGCTGTGCTGCCTCGGTAAACTGCGCAGATTTCAAGCCTAAAGTAGTCCAAAAATTAGCTTGCAACGCGGTCATAGCTTGTTGAATTTCGACAAGTGATTTGTTCGTCGGCAAATGCTGTACTCCTATACTTTGGTTTTTCAAGACTGTGGAAGATCCAAAATTGGGAGGCTTACATAAAACCGTTCACCGTTGCCAAGTTCTGAATCAAATCCTATCGTACCTTGCACCGCTTCAATCAATTGTTACAAAGCGGCAAGCCCAAACCTGTGCCACCTTCCTTTTTGGCACTGCTGGCATCGGCTTGTGAAAATCGTTGAAAATTTTCTGGGCAAATTCTGGTGAAATCCCTGGGCCCTGGTCCTGCACGTCAGCTCACTGGCCGCTAATTGCTGACGCGGTTGCGCTTGTAAACGATCTTCAATTTCCTGCTCCACGGTTTTGGTAAATTCTGTCGCAATTTCACGTTCGTTGGCTGTTAAAGTGCGGGGTTTTGAGTCAATAAAACACAAAGTGCCTATCTGCTCGCCCGATCGCGATAATGACACGCTAGCATAAAAACAAATAAAAGGTGCCTGAGTTACCAATAGATTATCGACAAAACGGCTATCTAGTAGCGTGTCCGGCACTTCAAAAATACCATGACCTAAAATGGCGTGCCCGCAGAAGGAAATGTCACGACCAGTTTCACAAGCATCCAGACCTTGCTTTGATTTAAACCATTGCCGCTCGCTATCTACCAAGGACATTAGCACAATTTCGCTGCATAAAACTAACCGGGCCAGGTGGGTAATGCGATCAAAGCGTTGTTCAGATTCAGTGTCCAACAAGCCTGTCAGCTGTAACGCCGGCAAGCGTTCATGTTCAGTCAGTAGTCGCGCCGGTACTTGCATTGACTTCTCCAAATTGGTTGACTTAAGTGTTAACAAGTAGCGCTGATAAATTGCCGCTAATTCATCGCCAAGTTGGGTGGCTTCAAACGGTTTCTCGATGACTGCGACAACACCGGCATCAAAATACTGTTGTTTTTCCGCCTGCTGAATACGAGCCGTCATAAATACCATAGCGTTTGACGACAATTATCTTTTTCCCTAAGTTTCGCCAGGGTTTGTAGCCCATCCATGCCTGGCATCATTGCATGTAAAAATTGTCACGAACGTGTCGGCCTATTCGGCGAAATAAACTATAAAATAGCTGCGAAATCCCGGATTTAAAGCTACATTAGCAAAACAAAGTCCAGTTCACTGAAATAAATCCATCGTAAACTTAGTTAGTTAAGTATTATACTTTTTAAAATATTGGCTTTACACTTCAAATCATATTTTTTTAAATGTCGGTAACGATTAATCTGACAGTGGGGTCTAAGATGGATGTTTTGCAACGCAATAACGTGCAAATTTCTGGGGCAATCGACCGACCTGTGTTGTTGTATGCACATGGCTTTGGCTGCAGTCAGGCAATGTGGAATGCGATTACGCCTGCTTTTGCCGGGCAAAGTTGTCAGGTCTTGTTTGATTATGTTGGCAGCGGCCAATCTGATATTACCAATTACAGCTTTGAACGTTACGCCAGCTTGCATGGTTATGCTCAAGATATTCTGGATATCTGTGATGCGCTGACGCTGAAAGAGAATGTCATTTTTATCGGCCATTCGGTCAGTTGCAGCATAGGTATCTTAGCGGCAAATGCACGACCATGCTTATTTAAAAAAATGATTTTACTTGGGCCTTCGCCCTGTTTTCTCAATCTGCCACCCAACTATCATGGCGGCTTCGAGCAATCTGATTTGGAAGATATGCTGGAACTGATAGATCAAAATTATTTAGGCTGGGCCAGCTACCTTGGCCCAGTTGTCGCAGGTACAACCAACGATTCAGTCGTCGCAGGTCAACTGTCAGAGAGCTTTTGTTCGACCGACCCGGTGATTGCGCGACATTTTGCCAAAGCAACATTTTTTGCAGACAACAGAGCCGATTACGCCGAACTGGCGGTGCCCAGCCTGATTTTACAACATCAGCAGGACGTGCTGGCATCGTTAGCTGTGGGTGAATTTGTGCATCAACAAATTAAACACAGCCAATTACAAATTTTGGATGTTACCGGCCATGCGGCGCATATGAGCCACCCGAAGTTGGTTATTGATGCGATGCGTGATTATCTCGACACAGAGCTGTCGCAGTGAAGAGTAATGACGAGCTTGATGCCCTGCCTTGCCCGGTAATCGTAACAGATCTTAACGGCTTAGTTATTTATGTTAATCAATGTGCGTTGACCACTTTTGCCATAGCTACGCAAGCAGATATCACGCAAATTGAGCAGCTGTTTCCGCCGGCAGCAGCAATCTTTTTACAAACACATGTCTGGCCAATGCTTCGAAACGAGGGGCTGGTTAAGGAGTTTTATTTAAAAGTAAAACGCACATTACAGCCACCGTTACCGGTTTTACTGAATATTCAGAAAGGTCTCTTTCAACAACAAGCCTGCTATCGCTGGGTGATTTTACCCGCAGCACAGCGGGCCAGTTTTGAACAAGAACTGCTGAGCACCCGGCAACAACTGCAGCAATTAGCAAAAGAGACCGAGTCTCATCGCTATATTTTACAAGCTGTACTGGATGGTGCGCAGGATGTCGCCATTATGGCTGTTTCAGCAGTTGGTATTGTTCGCTTCGTCAATCGCGGTGCCGAAATGTTGCTGGGCACACCGAGCCATCACTTAATTAACAGCACAGTAATGCAATTCTTGACTTCAGAAAGGATGTGCACCTACTTCCAGCAAGTCGCGATACCACAAAAAAGTGCTTCACCGGCTGCTCCGCCAAACGACCTGATTTCAGAATCGTTCGACACCGTGATTTACCGCAGCGATGGCCAATATATCGATGTGCAGTTGCATATCCGCCAACTCGATCAAACCTTACTTTCCGAGGATATGGAATTTATTATTCTGATGACGGATATCCGCCAACGTAAACATTATGAAAAATTACAGAACGATTTCATCGCGAACATCAGTCATGAACTTCGTACTCCTCTCACCGCAATCCTTGGCAGTTTACATTTGCTCAATTCGGGTAAGTTAGGGGATGTGCCAGAAAAAGTGAAAAAACTAATTGATATTACTGAGAAAAATTCCAATCGGCTGAAGTACTTAATTACTAATATTTTAGATTTTTCCAAACTCAAAGCAACCAAAATGTCGATTGAACTGCAAACGGTTTTTTTGCAACCTCTGCTCAAAGATGCGGTGGCTGAGCATCGCTATTATCTCCCTGATAAAAAAATTCAGCTTGAGTTAGAGATGCCAGAACAGCCAGTCAATATTGTGATCGACCCTCAGCGCTTTATGCAGGTGATGGCTAATTTACTGTCAAATGCGATTAAATTTTCCGTGCCGGATTCGAGAGTCAAGATTGTCGCAACATTAGAGGAGTCATGTGTTGTTATTGCAATCGAAGATCAGGGACCGGGTATCACAGCTGAGTTTCTACCCTATATATTCACGCAATTTAGTCAACAAGATAGTGTCAGCAATCGTCACTATGAAGGCTCAGGCCTTGGACTTGCTATTAGTAAAAGTCTGGTTGAATTGATGGGAGGGGCTATTGGCTATCGACCAGGAATTACTAGTGGTGCTGTGTTTTGGTTTAGTGTTTTGCGAGTTCATCACACCTCTTAGGCGGCTAATTCCTGCGATAAATGACTGAGTGTGTCAGAGACAATTTGGGTTAGCGCTTTTTTTTAATATGTTGGTAATGCGCGAACCTCTCGAAAATTTGGAGCGCTGTGATCCCATCATTCATACCAATGTCTGCTTTCAATGAAAAGCGCAGATTTAATCGAACCTCAGTGAATTTCTGCTTCTGGCATAAACAAGCTATTCAGCTAAGCGAATACCACTCTGGCTTTTTATTCCCCCTTAGAGCGAGCCGACTGATCATCGTTGGCCAAGGTTTTAGTCAATCATTAGCCAACCATTAACCACTATAAATTTATTAAATAAATCGCGCGCAAAACCGAGCCGTTAGCGGCATTTGAGCCATTTATCGTATTAGTGCGTATGTCAGTCTGATCAATCTTGACTGAACGCATGGCTACGGCCAGTTTACATAGGTTGTTACTTTTGCAACCTGTTCACGAATACATTAACTAAAAAGATAAGAGACTACTCAATGAATAAATCCATTCTCTCGCTTGCGGTATCGCTGGCCTTATTGGCCGCGCCGATTGCTGCCCAAGATGCCAAACCTGCTGCCGAGAAAAAAGAACAAACTTATAGCAGCATGATTGCCAACAAAACCGCGATAAACGGTTTATTTACGCTGTATGTTGATGAAAAAACCGGTGAGCATTTAATGAGCATCACCGAAGCACAACTCGACAAACCGTTTTTATATTTCGCGAAAACGTTAGATGGGGTGACTGATGCTGGGCATTTCCGTGGCTCGTATCGGGGGACCAAGCTGATTGAATTTCGCCGTTACTTTGATCGCATTGATGTGATCAGTAAAACACCACGTTTTTACTTTGACCCAAACAGTGCTTTAGCGCGCGCTGCGGATGCCAATATTAGTGAAGCGGTACTAGCTACGCTAAAAATTGAAAAGCAACAGCAAGATAAGTTTTTAGTTAAAGCCGACAAGCTATTTTTAAGTGAAGACTTAACCAAAGTATCGCCGTGGGCTAACCCAAAGGATCCCAATGCCAAAAACCGGTTTAAAGTCGGTAAGTTAGACGATAAAAAATCACGTATCGTGCAGCATCGTCCTTATCCGAATAACCTTGATGTAGTCGTTGATTATGTGTTCGCCGACGGCAACCCAGGCGTACGTGGCAGCGATGCCTTAAGCGATCCGCGCTCTGTTTCTATCAAGTTTCAACATTCTTTTATTGCTTTGCCTGAGAATAATTTTGTGCCGCGTTATGACGACGCACGCATTGGTTATTTCACCACCCAAGCTGACAATATGACGTCAGAAGATTGGGCGCCGTTTCGGGATGTGATCCACCGTTGGGATCTGCAGAAAAAAGATCCGTCAGCGGCGGTATCTGAGCCTGTTAAACCGATCGTTTGGTGGATTGAGAACACCACCCCAGTAGAGTGGCGCGATACCGTTAGAGACGGTGTATTAGCATGGAACAGTGCGTTTGAAAAAGCCGGTATTAAAAACGCTATTGAGGTGCGAGTTCAACCGGATGATGCCGATTGGGATGCGGGCGATATCAATTACAACGTATTACGCTGGACCTCGTCACCACAGCCACCTTTTGGCGGTTATGGCCCCTCGTTAGCTAACCCGTTAACGGGCGAGATCTTAGGCGCCGACATCATGCTTGAATACGTGTTTATGAAAAACCGCTGGATCTACGACAAGCTGTTTACCGAAGGTCGTGCTAGTGAGCTAAGTGCTAATGACGCACACGAGCATAGCGATGGTTTATATTGCTCTGCCGGTCATCAATTACAAGAAGGTTTTGTGATGGCGGCCAGTTTAGGCAATGGTTTAGACATTGAACAAAACGACATTATGCGTCAAGGCTTAATGGAGTTGGTATTACACGAAGTGGGTCACACCCTGGGCCTAAACCACAACATGCGCGCCTCTAACTTGTGGAATGCCAAAGAAGTGCATGACAAGAGCAAAACCCAAGGGATTTTAACTGGCTCGGTGATGGACTATACGCCTATCAATATAGCCCCACCAGGCATGGCGCAGGGCGATATTTTCCAAACTAAGCCCGGCCCGTATGATGATTGGGCCATTGAGTATGGTTACAGCACCGCGTTAAATGATGCAGCGGCAGAACAAGCGCGTTTAGAGAAAATCTTAGCGCGTTCAGTTGAGGCAGCTTTAGCTTTTGGTAACGATGCGGATGATATGCGTACGCCAGGTCGGCATATCGACCCGCGTGTGATGATTGGCGATATGTCTTCAGAACCAGTTGTTTATGCGGCCGATCGCATGCGTTTGTTAGAGAAAATGATGGCAGAGCTATCAACTACCGCTGTTACCGAAGGCGACTCTTATCAGCGCTTACTCACTTCAGCGAACATGCTGTTTAGCCAATACCGCAGCCAAGCCGGTGTGGTATCGCGGCAAATTGGTGGGGTTTATGTTGAGCGTAATGTCGCGGGAGCCCCTACCGACAAGCAGCCTTTAACACCAGTGCCATTAGCGCAGCAGCAAGCGGCGATGAAGTTACTGAGCGAAAAAGTGTTTGCGCCGGATGTATTAGCGGTAATGCAGCCGTTATACAGCCAGTTATTACAGCAACGTCGGGGCTTCACGCATAGCGGTCGTAACTTAGATCCTAAAGCGCATGAGATGATCTTAGGCATGCAAAAATCGGTGCTAGATCACATCTTGCACAAAGCCGTGTTACAGCGTATTTCTGACTCCGCTCTTTATGGTAATGAATACAGCTTAACGCGCTTTATGAAAGATCTGACCGACAGCATCTTCGTTGACCCACGTAAAGCCACTTCGGTAAGTCATAACCTGCAAGTGGAATATGTGAAACGCCTGATTGCCGCTGCCGGTTTAGAAAAACCAAGCGACTATGACAATCTGGCGAAAGCGGCCGCCTTGTTGCAGTTGAATAACATTCAAGCCAGCAAGTTACCGCGCAGCGCTGATGACGCCGCAAAAGCACAAAAAGCCTTAATCGATCTGATGATTAGCAAGGCGCTGCAAAGCTAAGTTAACCGCTAGCGAAAGCAAACACGGCCTAACCCCGATGTGGGCTAGGCCGTTTCATGAGTTAATTAAGAGGGTTACATCACTCAGATAAATTGCTTGGCAATAAATAACCGACACCGCGTACGGTTTTAATCAGTTCTGGCTGCAGTTTTTTGCGTAAGTTATGAATATGCACTTCAATGGCGTTACTTTCGTTATCACCATCCCAACCAACGCTCAGCTCTTCTAGATGCTGGCGCGTTAAAATTTGATCTTTATGCTGCAAGAAATCTTGTAATAATAAAAACTCGCGGCGCGTTAAGTTAACCGCTTGTCCGGCAAAGTCACAGCTATGATTGGCTAAATCTAGCGATACTTTACCCACCGTCAGCACATCATGTCGCCGCGTGCTTTGCCGACGCATCAGTACACGGATCCGCGCTTCTAGCTCACGCACATCAAAGGGTTTAATCATATAATCATCTGCCCCGGCATTGAGTAAACTCAGCTTGGTTTCTAGCTGGTCCAAGGCCGTCAGCACCAGTACCGGTAAGGTGTGTTTTTGTGAGCGTAATTTATCTAAAACGGTTTTAGAAAAGCCATCAGGTAAGCCTAAATCGAGAATAATTAAGTCAAATTCGCTGTGATTAATCGCTTGTAATGCCTGGTTACCGGTTTGGCAGTGTTCCAATTGATAACCGACTTTGCTTAGCGCCGTGACAATACCTTGCGCTAATAATTTATCATCTTCGACTAATAACAAACGCATCAACTTGCTCCTGCTGCTGGCTAATTCTGCCAAGACATTAATATTATTCACTTAAGATAGGCTTAACGAGCTCTCGCTACAAGCGAGAACCCGTGTTAGCCATGTTTATAATGGCGAATGAAACACACTATAAAATGCTTAGCGTGTTATTTAGCCTTTTGTTGCGCGAGGCTTAAGGCTTGCATTATTTCTTGGCGACGGCCGAGATCGGCTTGCTCACGGCCTGGTCTATCCGGTGCCGCTAACGCTTTTTCAAAGGCGGCTATGGCGGCTTGATAGTCTTTTTGTTGCAGTAAAAAATCACCGTAAAAATAGTTAGCATCAATACCGTTAGGGTTAACCGCCAGACCTTTGAGTAAATATTCACGGGCTTTTTTATCGCTACCAAAGCCAACAGGCCAGCCAGGCACTTGATAATACAAAGAGCCTAAGCTGGTATAAGCCGAGCCATCTAGAGCATTGGCATCCAGCTCTATAGCTTGTTCAAATAGTTTGCGTGCCGCTTTCACCTCACTGAGTGCAGATAAACCGCCCACGGCACCGGCATAGGTTGAGCGAATAATCCCTTCCCAAATAAGATAATTCGCATCATTAGCGTGTTCGGCACGGGCGTCGCTGGCTTCAGTTAATAACGCTTGATAAGCGCTTTCTTGCTGCTTACCGGTTTGTTGATATTTAATCTCGGCCCAACGCTGTTGCAGCTGTGGTAATTCAATGGCGTTACTGGTCGCGCTGAATAACAAGGCGCTGCTTAATAAGGTACTCACGAGTAAAGTTTGATAAGTGTTCATAAAGCCTCTCCTGTCGTCAGCGCTTGGCTAACATTCTGTTTTGCATAGCGTTTAATCACCGGTAATTGACCAGTAATGGCGTTATCGACCACCCCCGGCAATACAGCATTGATGCGGATAAACAGTTTTTCTGGATATCCTAAATCTTGATCGTGCATGTGTGTTGCTTGCAATTGCCGCAGTACTTGGCTGGCAACCCACTGGGGGCTATCGGCCTTAACCTTTAATTGCTGATTCATTTGCTGCATCGCCGCGCTGTTCATCTCGGTTTGGGTGGCTCGTGGCGCGATATGACAAACTTGGCGTGGGCTATCGGCCCACTCACGGCGTAGTGCTTGAGCAAAACTGCGCAGGCCAGCCTTACTGGCTCCATAGGCGGCAAAACCGGGATAACCGATGGCGCCCAAGCTTGAACCAATATACAGCAAGCGCGCGTCGGCACTTAATCGCGGCAATAAGCTCTGTGTTAGCTGCATTGGCGCCAGTAAATTGGTATTAATTAGCTGGCTTAGCTGCTCTGCATTTTGATCGCCCAATAAAGCAAAGTGATTAGTGCCGGCAGCAAACACCACGGCATCTAAAGGCTTTGTGCCTAAGCGCTCTAGCAGGTGTTGTCGACCGGCGCTACTGGCAAGATCAGCGATGACAATATGCGCTGGCCGACTGAGTTTAGCGGCTAAGCCCTGTAATGCTGTTTCGTTTCTACCGGTTAACCAGAGGGTTGCGCCTGCTTGGTCCAGTTGCTGTGCTAAAGCCTGACCAATCCCGCCACTGGCACCGGTTAATAAGACGGCTTTAGCCTGTAATGTCATGCGGCCTCCTGCTGAGATGGGGCGTTTTCGATACTGCGAAAGATATTGCCATACAACTGATAAAATACTTTTGCAGCATGAATAATGGCAGCTTGATCAGCGCTATCGGTAATGGTGTCCATTAACTTTTCAAAAAACGTCAGATGTTCAATATCCAAGCTGCCGTGTGAACGCAAATAACTAAAGGCTTTATTCGGTAAGCCCAATTGCTTTTGAATAATGTCTGCTGCTTGTGTGGCCAAATTAACACTGGTGCCTTCAAGCACTAATACCATACCGAAAAACGCTAACGGATTTTTGCGCAGCACGGTGTCGTAGGCATAAGCCACCATTAACTCGGTTGCTAGGCGAGGTTGGCCATGTCGTACGCTCTCTTTATCCACACCACAGGCGGCAACATCGTTTAACACCCACTCTTGATGCCCTAATTCTTCCTCAATATATTCGGCAATGGCTTCGCGATAATATTCTTGGTCGCTACGCAGTCTGCTGCCTACAGCCATCAACAAGGGCACAGTATGCTTAACGTGGTGGTAGGCTTCGGTTAAAAACGCCTGATACTCAGCTAAAGTAAAGCTTTGATCGGCTAAACAGCGCTGGATCAACGGTGCGGATAACAAGTATTGCCGCTCATTGCTGGTTTGTGCCATTAGTGTGTTAAAAAAACTCATAAGTTAACTCCTCTTTGGCAGCGACTGCCATAATGGTTGGAATAAGTGGATCGGGTTGTTGCTGATATAGCTGCTCAATGGCAGTTTGATACTGCTCAATAATCGGCTGGCGGCGCAATCGGCCATTGGCGGTTAGTTGCTGATTCGCTTGGGTAAAAGGCGTGTTTATCACCAGCACCGTTCGCAGACGCGCATAATCAGGTAATTGCGTATTAAGTTGGCTTAATTGCTGTTGTAAAGTCTGCTTGCTGGCATTAGCGCGAAGTGTTAGCACCACACTTAACCAAGGCTTGGCATCTCCAAGCACCATCGCCTGAGCAATGGCGGGACAACTTTGTAATTCTGCTTCGAGCCATTCTGGCGAAATATTTCGACCATAACTGCTGATCAGCAGATGTTTGCTGCGCCCTTGGATCACCAAATAACCGTCTTCATCCAGATAACCGAGATCGCCGGTATCTAACCACGCCTCTGGATCGCGTGGCATTTCACCAAGGTAACCACTAAAAAGCTGGCCATTCACTTCAATATGTTGCTGACGCACACGTACAGCAACATGGGGTAGGGGTTTACCCACACTGTTTTGACGTTGCTGTTGTGGTAAATTTAACGCGACAACAGAGCCCGCTTCCGATAAACCATAGCCTTGAAAAATCGGTAACTTCAGCGCTGCCGCCTGAGTTAGCAAAGCTTTGGCACAATGGGCACCGCCTACGGCGATAAAGCGAAAGGTACGGCTTAGCTCAGGATGCTGCCGGCAGATCAGCAGTAATGCTTGTAGCAGCTGCGGCGTTAAAATCAAACTGGCTGGTCGATATTGCAATAAGCTGGCAATAAAAGTCGGTAAATCTAAACCCGAGCTGCCAGCTAGGCCGGTTTTAGCGGCGCTAAGCATTAAAACGCGCTGCCCTAAACGCAGCGGCAAATACACGCCTGCTACGTTCTCTAATAAAGTGGCCAAGGGCAATAAGCAATAATGCAGCTGAGGCGCCCCGCTAAACTGCTCGGCTAAGGCTTGTTGTAAGCCATCGCAGGTGGCGGCTTGTTGTTTCCAGCTTAGGCACACACCCTTTGGGGTTGAGGTGGTGCCCGAGGTAAACGTAATTTTGCCACTGCTGATCGGCATGCTAGTAGCATGATGTTCGACAGGGTTAAGGCGCTTTGCCCACAAGCCGTCAATAACCGTTGGCTGGCTTTGTTCAGTGGCTTGTGTTTGTAGTACTAATTCAACACCGGCTTCAGCCAACATAAATTGTTGCTGCTGAGATGAGAAAAACACTGGTACAGGGATGGCAATTTTATTCGCTTGTGCTAACGCCAGATCGGCAATGACCCAGGCGATACTGTTATCACCGCTAATCGCAATGCGTTGATACGGCGAGGCAACCAGCCACGCACTAAGGATCGACACTTGCAAAGCCAACTCATGATAACTGAGTTGTTGTTCGCCATCGTCTAAAGCGATGCGATCGGCAAATTGCAGCAACTGAGCATGCGACACGGGCACGGTATTAAGCATAAGAGTGCTCCAATAGGTTAAGTTCGGTACTGATCTGTGTAATTTGCTCGGAAAATAGCCGTTTGATCAGCTGATAGCGGGTCAGTTGTTGCGCACTGGCTATTGCCGGTAACGCATGCCCTGCCATAACGGTAGGTTGTTTTTGATAATAGCGGCCCCAGCCTGTGGGGTTGTCGGCTAATTTGCTCACATCGGCAGGGGCCAAAGCCAGCGGTTGATAATGCAATTTACTTAATAAAGACTGCACTTCACTGGTCGCGGTAAAGGCGATCCATTGGTAAGGCGATGCTATGATCAGTTCGCTTAATACCACCATCAATAACAAACTGCTGCCACTGCGACTGGCGACCAAATTACCTACTTCTAAAATGTGTTGGCGTGGTACCTCAATGTGCTGTTGAGCACTTAAAACTTGTTCAATTGGTGCCGGTAAATATTGTTCTAAAAACAAGGGTTGCGTAGCGGCGGCCGTTAAACCCACCACGGCGGTTAATTGCCCGGCGCAGTGCAAGCTCAGTAGCACCGGCATAAAAAAATTGATGTCGGCTTGATGGTGTTGCCGAAATTGCTGTTGAATAAACTGTTCTATCTCAGCGCGATCGGCGCTGTGCCTTGTATGCAATGTCAATTTACTGCTTTGCAGCGCCAAACAATCGCCAAAAAAAGGGCGGGGCAAAGCGTTAAGAGCAGCGAACTGAGTCATAAGGTGGCCTTAGTAAACGAAACTATGACCAATTTAAATACCGAACCTTAAGATTTTATTAAGACAGAACCAAAGTAGGATCATTTAATACTAAAAGGTAAAAAATTAACGGGGTTTAACAGCGATACCCATGAAAGCGAGCCATTTTCGTATATTTGACGTATCTAATGCCTTATGATTGGGCTTTTAAAGCAGCTAAAGCTAAAAAAGTGATATTAGTGAGCACTTTAGCGCTAAGCAATTTTACACGAGGCTATTTTGACGCACGCAGTAGTGGCAGAGCGGTTACCCAGCGCCAAAGAATTATGGTTTTTACCACTGGGTGGCTGTGGTGAAATTGGCATGAACCTGAATTTATACGGTCATGACGGGCAATGGTTGATGGTCGATTGTGGTGTGACTTTTTACAACCCGCTGCAGCCTACCACGCAGACATTAACGGCTGAAGTGCAGGCTGCTGATCCTGCCTTTATTAGTCAGCAGCGCGAACGTCTTTGCGCCATTATCATTACACATGCCCATGAAGATCATATTGGTGCCTTGCCGTATTTGTGGCCACGCTTGCAAGCGCCCGTGTATTGCACGCCCTTTGCCGCAGAAATTTTACGCCGCAAAATTGCCCGCTCGGGTTTATCAGCGGATATGCCCATTATAGAAATACCACCGGGCGGCACCTGTCAATGTGGGCCTTTTGTGGTTAATTGGCTGAATATCACCCATTCTATTCCAGAGCCGCAGGCGCTGCTGATCACCACTGCCGCCGGTAAAGTGTTTCATACCGCCGATTGGAAAATGGATGCGGCACCGATTTTAGGCCGAGCCTTTAAACCGCAAGTGTTTAAACGCTTAGCCAAGCAGGGCATTACTGCGATGGTATGTGATTCAACCAATGCCTTAAAAAGTGGTTTTTCGTTATCTGAAACGGCCTGTTACCAAGCCTTATTAACGGTGATCCAACCGTTTAAACGCCGAGTGGTGGTGACCGGTTTTAGTAGCAATATCGGGCGTTTAATTAGCTTAGGGCGCATCGCCAAGCAAAGCGGCCGTTATTTAGCGCTATTTGGCCGCGCCATGGAAAACATGGTAGGCGCGGCGCGGCAATGTGGCTTTTGGCCAGAGGATATTCCACTGATAGCCAACGAGCATGTGGGCTTTTTACCGCCCGAGGAAGTGTTAGTGGTCGCCACCGGCAGTCAAGGCGAGCCCAAAGCCGCGTTAACCAAGTTAGCAGAAGATCGGCATCGGCAATTATTATTAGAGCCTGATGATTTGGTGATTTTCAGCGCTATGCTGATCCCCGGCAATGAAATGCTGATTTCTCGAATGGTCGATAAATTAAAAGCCAAAAAAGTGCAGGTGTTACAACAAGCCGATACTTTATTGCCCATCCACGTATCTGGGCATCCCAACCAAGGTGAGCTGGATCTGCTCTATCGTTATGTACAACCCGAGATTGCTGTGCCGGTGCACGGTGAAACCGCGCATATGCAGGCAAATGCCCAAGTTGCGAAGCTCGCGGGTGTGCGCCAACAATTGCTTGGGCAAAATGGCGATTTATTTATCCTAGCGCCACAGCGTCGTTGTGTAGCGGGTTTTGCTCATGCAGGTCGAGTGGCAATTAATAACTAAATATCATTTATATGTTTGTGTCATAAACCAGATTAGACGATTCTTACTGCAACAGCAAAGGTCTGCCTGCCTTTGCGTAATGTCATACTTAACAAAAAAGCCATTGCACTGAAGCTAACACAGCGTTATTTTGCGCTATCAGCTTGTGCTAGAGGCCTCATTTAACCTCGATGCCGCAAACTCTCAGAAAAAAGGAAGCACAATGCAGCGCTTAGCGGTGGCTCAATTATTCGACGGTGCAAATTGGCATCATAATGTAGAAGTGCTGTTAGCGCAGGGGCGGATCAGTCAGATCCAAGCGGCGAGTGGTCAGGTGTTAGCCGGGATGTTAGTGCCAGGCTTTATTGATTTGCAGGTTAACGGCGGCGGCGGCGCTTTATTTAATACCGCACCCACTCGCGAAACCTTGCACACCATGGTACAAGCGCATGCTCAGTTTGGCACCACCGCCATGCTACCGACGGTGATCACCGACAGTTTAAACGTGATGCAACAGGCTGCCACCACTATTGCTGATGCACTAAGCCAGCAACAAGCGGGCATTTTGGGCGTCCATTTTGAAGGGCCTCATTTATCGGTACCGAAAAAAGGCGTGCATCCGCAGCAACATATTCGTGCTTTAACGGCCGCTGAGCTGGCGCTCTATCAGCGTTCCGATTTAGGATGTCGTTTACTCACCGTGGCTCCTGAAAATGTTTCTCCAGAACAAATTCAAGCATTAAAGGCCAGTGGAAGCCATGTTTGGCTCGGCCATTCCAATGCCGATGCCGCGACGGTGCAGCAGGCACTTCAAGCCGGGGCCAATGGCTTTACCCATTTATACAATGCGATGTCAGCCTTTACTTCGCGCCAACCTGGTATGGTTGGGGTAGCACTAACAGATGCCGATAGTTGGTGTGGCATTATTCTCGACGGCTTACATATTGATGCGATTGCCGCAAAACTGGCGTTATTAGCCAAGCCGACGGGTAAAGTGGTGTTAGTCACCGATGCGATGTCGCCGGTGGGCACGACCGAAAGCGAATTTGCTTTTTTTGACGGTATAGTACGCCGCGAAGGCAATAAGCTGACCAATGAAGCGGGCGCGTTAGCCGGTTCTGTATTAGATATGTCGTCGGCGGTACGCTATGCCGTGACAACACTAGGTGTGGCATTGGATGAAGCACTGCGCATGGCGTCGCTTTATCCGGCGCAAGCGCTGGGGATCGAGCAGCAATATGGCCGTTTGCTGCCAGGTTATCGGGCCGATTTTACCTTACTGAATGGTGATTTAGAGGTAGAAGGCTGCTGGATCGCAGGTCAGGCTCATTATTTAAACACTAAACACTAAACACTAAACACTAAACACTAAACACTAAACACTAACCTTATACAGTTCGCAGGAAATATGATGGATAAGTCTTTGCGCACACCCTCGACCGTTTCAACGCTAGGCCCGATGTTAATTATCGGCATCTTGTTCTTTGTGTTTGGTTTTGTTACTTGGCTTAATGGTGCGCTGATCCCCTTTTTACAAATTGTTTGTCAGTTAAACGAGTTTCAAGCCTTTTTTGTTACCACCGCCTTTTATATTGCCTACACGGTAATGGCTTTACCCATGTCGTTTTTATTAAATCTACTGGGTTATAAAAAGAGTATGTTAGCGGGCTTACTGATTATGGCCGTTGGCGCTTTATTATTTATCCCTGCGGCACAAAGCGCCTGGTATCCGTTATTTTTATTGGCATTATTTACCTTGGGTACCGGCTTAACGATTTTACAAACGGCGACCAACCCTTATATCGTCTGTATTGGCCCGCGCGAAAGTGCTGCCATGCGCATCAGTATTATGGGCATAGTCAATAAAGCAGCCGGTATCATTGTTCCCTTTGTATTTGCGTCTATGGTGCTGAGTAATATCGATCAGTTCTCTGCCGAAGCCTTGGCTAAATTGTCTGAGGTAGAACAGCAAGTGCAATTAGCCACGTTATCAGAGCGCTTAGTGCTACCTTATCTTTATATGACGGGCGCATTATTGCTATTAGCGTTTTTTATCGGTTTTGCCCCCTTACCTGAATTACCCGCTAGCGAGACCGCGACTCAGCGTGACAGCAATCATTTACACGCAGTATTGGCAAAGCCACAGTTGGTATTTGGGGTGCTGGCATTGTTTTGTTATGTCGGGGTAGAGGTGATCGCCGGTGATACCATTGCACTTTATGGTAAGCATTTAGCCGTTGGTCATTTTGGTGTGTTAACGTCTTATACCATGAGTTTTATGGTGCTGGGCTACGTGCTAGGTGTGGTATTGATCCCTCGCTGGTTAAGCCAAGCTCGCGCTTTACAAATCTCAGCATTAAGCGGAATTGGCTTTAGTTTGGGGGTGATCTTTGCTTCAACCGATAGCCAGTGGTTATCAAGCGTGCTGATTGGCTGGTTAGGTTTTGCCACCGTGCCTGACTCAGTAATGTTTTTAGCCTTGTTAGGTTTAGCCAATGCGTTAGTCTGGCCAGCCGTGTGGCCTCTGGCTTTAGAAGGTTTAGGTAAATTAACAGCGACAGGCTCAGCGCTATTGATTATGGGCATTGCTGGTGGGGCGGTGTTGCCGTTAACTTATGGTTACCTGGCGGAGCAAAGTGGCAGTAACCAACAAGCTTATTGGTTATTACTGCCTTGTTATCTGTTTATCTTATTTTATGCCTTTAAAGGCCATAAATGGCGACAGTGGGCCGCCGGTTAACGATTGCTGGCGACTAGGGCTGTCGTTGAAATCGCTGATATAACGCCGCGGTTTCTTTGGCAATATGCCTATAAAATGCTTGGTGCTGTAGCGTTGAGGCCGCTGCTTCATCAACCACAATAATGGCTTGTGGGTGCAGTTGTAAGGCGGAGGCAGGGCAAACTGCACTCAGTGGCCCCTCAACTAACGCCCGCACGGCTGGCGCTTTAGCACTGCCAGTGGCAAGTAGCATAATCTTCTTTGCTTCTAAAATGGTGCCAATACCCATCGTGATCGACAAATGCGGTTGATACTCGGCTGCCTTAAAAAAACGCGCATTGTCGGCAATGGTCTGTGCGGTTAACGTTTTAATCCGAGTACGCGACTGTAATGAGGATGTTGGTTCATTAAAGCCAATATGACCATTGCGGCCTAACCCTAATAGCTGCAAATCAATACCGCCTGCAGACTTAATAAGCTGCTCATAATCCATGCAGGCTTGCCAAGGATCTGCCGCTGCGCCCAGCGGCACGTGAGTATGTTCAGGGTTAATATCAATATGCGCAAATAGGTGTTGCTGCATAAAAGCACGATAACTTTGCGGGTGCTCGGGCGCTAAACCGAGGTATTCATCGAGATTAAAGGTTGTGACCTGAGCAAAGGATAATTCGGCGGCTTGATAAGCGGCAATGAGGCGTTGATATAGTGCTAAGGGGGTCGAGCCGGTGGCTAAACCGAGCACCGAGTTTGGCTTTTTGGCTAACTGTTGTTTAAATACCGCCGCGCCATAATCAGCAACAGCGGCCGCATCAGCTAAAATAACCACTTGCATGGCGGTATTCCTAAAAAACATTCAAGCCGTTAATGTAGCAGGTTAAGCCGCCGCTTGTATGACCGTTGCGTTGGTTTTAACGCTTCACACACACAAACAGTGCATTACCACTTTGCTGATCCCAGGGCTGAATGCGTTGATAATCATGCTCTAACACATGCACTTCAAAATAGGGCGCGAGCAGCGCCAGTAACTCATTAAAGCTAACGGCGACCATGGTATGGCTGTCTTGCCATTGCTCGGTGTGCCCTGCGGTTTCTCGGCTGATGTGTAAATTAAGGGCTTGTTGCTCACCTTGCCCAGAGTAATACCACGACGAGGCAAAGGTAAAACGACTTTGCTGATATTCACGACTATGTGAAGCGGATAATTGATTGCTTATGCGATCTTTATCAACTGCATTAAAACAAAACAGACCGCCGGGGCGCAGTGCTTGGCTCACGTGACGTAAGCAGCTTTGTAAACCAGCTAGGCTGGCGCTGTAATGAATGGAGTAAAGTAAACAAGTGATCAAATCCACTGGCTCGGCCAGCTGAAAGTAACACAGATCTTGTTGCATAAACTGCGCATCTGGGCAACGAATGGCCGCCAGATCGAGCATCGGCTGGTTCAAATCTAACCCCGTACATTGAAAACCTTGTTGCAGCAAATGCCAAATGTGCGGCGCGGTACCACAGGCCAAATCAACATGCTGCTTGCCACCATTTCCAAATAACCCGGCAATCCGCGCGATAGCTTGGCTTTGCTGTTGATAATTAATATCGGCACAAAGCACATCGTAATAGGCCGATAAATCTGTGTAGAGCGCATTAGACGAAATCATGGATCGCCGCCTCGGCAAGAAAAGGTGGCGCATAATATAGTAGTTTTGCTGTTTGGCAAAGTGATGTAGTGCTTAAATACTGCACAATAATGCTTGTGACATAAATGCTTAAATACTTTATTAGAGCAATACTGTTTTTTTATTAGCAAAAACAAGCAGAGTCGCTTATGCTTTTTTATGCATATTATCTATACAAGGAAAGGTATTTTGACTACCAACACCACTTCACATCAATGGCGTTTTTTCCGCTCTGGCGGTTTTGATCAAGTCTCCATTGAAACCGCCGCCGATTTACTCCACTTAGGCGAGCTTAATCCAAAACTTTGGACAGTACTGAATTGCCCGACTACGGGCTTAGAGTTTGATGAGCGCACTTTGGCGCTGATGGACAATGACGGCGATGGCCAGATCCGCGTGCCTGAAATTCTTAGCGCAGTAAGCTGGAGTTGTCAGCGGTTAACCGATGCCAGTGTTATGTTTGCTCAGCCTGGTTTACCGCTCGCCAGTATTTCTAAAGCGGATGCTGAAGGCGAGGGCATTTATCATGCCGCCGAAAAAGTCATGGCTTATTTGCAGATCCCGGCAGATCAACCGATCCAGGTAACCGACTTAACCAACACCAGCCAGTTGTTCTCACCCAATCACTGTAATGGTGACGGTGTCATTATGCCTGAGCTGACCAGTGATGCAGCGCTACAGCAGTGTATTGCTGAGATCATCAGCACACAAGGTGGCGTAGCCGATCGCAGTGGTGGAATGGGCGTAACACAGGATACCGTAACAAGTTTTTGGGCACAGCTACAAGCCGTGCAAGACTGGCATGCGGCCTATGCCAATGAACAAGGTTTACTGTGCCCGCTGGCTGAAAACACCGCAGCGGCCGTTGCAGTATTTGAGCAAGTGCAAGCGAAAATTGACGACTACTTTGTGCGTTGCCAACTCGCCGCCTTTGATGGCCGTGCCAGTGATAATTTAAACCCGTTAACGTCTATGTACGACGGCCTAGCCAATCGGGTTATTGCCGAGCAAGACAGTGATATTGCTTCATTACCCTTATCTGAAATTGCAGCAGATCGGGCTTTACCTTTGGTAGATGGCATTAACCCAGCATGGCAAACACAAATTGCTGCGTTAACCAGCAGCGTATTACAACCTTTGTTAGGTGGCGATTACGCTGAATTAAACCACGCCGATTGGCGCAAGGTATCCGCTCAACTGGCGGCCTGGCGTAATTGGCAAGCCGCGCGCCCAGCTACTGCGGTGCATGACTTAGGTTTAGATCGCATTAACGAACTGCTAGCCAGTGATTTTAAAGCGCAATTAGAACAACTGATCGCCGATGATTTAGCCGCGAGTACTTTTGCCGATAACTTATTAGCACTGGAAAAGCTAACGCGTTATCAACAAAACCTCGTGACCTTACTGCGCAACTTCGTGACTTTTAGCGATTTTTATCATGGCGATTCAAAAGCGATCTTCCAAGCAGGTACGCTTTACTTGGATCAACGTAGCTGTGAATTAGTGATGCGCGTAGCCGATCCAGCGCGACACGCTTCTATGGCACCTTTTAGCGGCTGTTATTTGGTGTACTGCACCTGTGTGCGCCAAGGTGAAAAACCCATCAATATTGTTGCGGCACTGACTAACGGTGACGTCGATGAATTAATGGTGCCAGGCCGTAACGGTATTTTCTATGATCGCCAAGGCCGAGATTGGCGTGCCAGTGTCACCAAAGTGGTAGCGCAACCGGTCAGTATTCCGCAAGCGTTTTGGTCACCGTATCGCCGCATAGCGGCCTTTATTGAATCGCAAGTGCAAAAATTTGCTGCCTCGCGTGATAAAGATATCGAAAGTAAAACCAGCAGTAGTGCCGCTTCCCCCACGGCGGTGGCCAGTAGCTTTGATATTGCGAAGTTTGCCGGTATCTTTGCCGCTATTGGTTTAGCTTTAGGTGCTTTAGGTACCGCTTTAGCTGCGGTGGTTGCCGGTTTGTTTTCGTTAGCATGGTGGCAAATACCGCTCGTACTGGCGGCAGTGATGTTGCTGATTTCAACACCGTCGATGATTTTGGCTTATCTAACATTACGTCGGCGTAATGTGGGGCCACTATTAGATGCTAATGGTTGGGCGGTAAACACCCGCGCCAAAATCAACGTACCTTTTGGTGCGTCTTTAACTGGTGTCGCGAAATTGCCTGCTGGCGCGAAACGCAGCTTAAGCGATCCCTATGCAGAAAAACCTAGCCCATGGCGTTTGCCATTGCTATTGGTGTTTTTAGCAGGTGCAGCTTGGTTGGGTTGGTGGCATTTCTTTAGTTAATATGTGAAATGGGTTGAAGTTGGCTTTGATTGCCGAGCTACCCAAAAAAATCCCCCTAAGCCTTAATGACTGCGGGGGATTTTTTATTGCGGTGTCACTATATAACGCAACAGTTGAAAATTGGGGCCATTAAGAAGCGATACTGTTTTAAGTTTCTGTATCCGTGCTACGTAAATCGTACATTTTATACTTTTCAATTAAGGCATACAGTGTGGGGCGAGTAATGCCTAAAAGATCAGCAGCCTTAGATAAGTTACCTTCGGTCATCAAATGGGCTTGGCGGATCGCTTGAGTTTCAACGTCTTCGCGCATTTGCCGTAAAGTTTGCATCTTAATATTGCCATTCGGGGCAACTAAGCCTAAATCTTCGGCATCAATTTGCTTTGACTCTGCCATGATCACCGCAGATTTCACTTTGTTCTGCAATTCACGAATATTGCCAGGCCAACTATGCGACAGCATGGCCTTGGTAGCCTGCTCAGAGAAGCCTTGTACATTAGAATGGTATTCTTCATTAAAGCGCTGCAATAACGCTTTAGCGATTAAAATAATATCGTGACCACGGCTACGCAGTGGCGGGATACGCAGGATGATTTCACTCACCCGATAAAAGAGATCTTCTCGGAAGGTTTGTTGGCTGACCATCTCTTGTAAATCGCGGTGCGTTGCGCAAATAACCCGTACATCCACTTCAATTTCACTGCGGCCACCAACACGCTCAATAACACGCTCTTGCAAAAAACGCAGCATTTTAGCTTGTAAGCTTAAAGGCATATCGCCAATTTCATCAAGCAGCAAGGTACCGCCATTAGCGCATTCAATTTTACCAAGGGTAGTTTTAACTGCGCCGGTAAAAGCGCCTTTTTCATAGCCAAATAATTCGCTTTCAAGCAGGTTTTCTGGAATAGAGGCACAGTTAATGGCAATAAAGGGTTTATCGGCGCGAGCGCTTTGCTTATGTATGGTGCGCGCAAACACTTCCTTACCCGTGCCGCTCTCACCCAATAATAGCGTGGTGATTTCAGTCGGGGCTATTTTCTCAACCACACGACAAGCTTTGATCATTGCCTCGCTGTTGCCTAAAATATCCGTCTGTTGCTGCGAGTTGTTTTTTAGCGCTTTGTTCTCTTTTTCTAGCTCAGTGAGCTTAAAGGCGCGTTGTAAAATGATGTTAAGTACATCGGCATCAATCGGTTTTTGATAGTAATCATAGGCACCCAGAGCAATAGCTTGCAGGGCATGGCTATTATCGGTACTACCGGTTAACACTATAACCTTAGTATCGGGCGCTGTGCCTAAAATTTCAGATAAACATGCTAGGCCTTCGGTCGCATTTGTCGGATCCGGAGGTAAGCCTAAATCAAGGGTAACAACCGAGGGCTCGTAGCGTCTAAGATGTGTCATCGCTTGTTGCCGATCACCAGCAAAAACTAATTCGTAATCGCTCAAGCTCCACTTTAATTGTTTTTGGATCCCGAGATCGTCTTCAATTACCAATACTGTTTTCATGGCTATAACGTTCCTTGCGCTGAGAGGTAAGTGGTTTCTTCTTCGTCTACTTCCGATTGTAAAGGAAGATGGATACTAAAAGTAGTTCCTTCACCTATGGTGCTACTGACTTTGATTGAACCACCTGCTTGCTCAATAAAAACTTGTGCATCGTACACGCCAATGCCCATGCCTGCATTGCCTTTTGTCGTGTCAAAAGGTTTAAACAACCGATGTTCAATAAAATCAGCGCTCATACCACAGCCAGTATCGCAAATATTCAGCAACAAATCGGTCGATGTTGTTTGCATATACACCTTTATGCTTCCAGTAGACGGCGTGGCATGCTGGGCATTATCTAATAAGTGAAACATCACATTCGCAAAGCGGTGTTGGTCTAACATTAGCTGACAATCTTTCCGAACAATCAGTTCTGGTTGTGGTGATTTTACCGCACAGCGTTGCTCAATAACTTGGCTGATTATTTCTGCTACCGAGAAGCTGCGCTGCGGGCGCTCGTTGGATTGCTTCGTGGTCAGTTGCAACAGCATATTATCTAAGCGTTGTTGCATCGACTCTAAAGTACTGAAGGTATCATCAATAAATTCAGGGTTGTGCCGGTGCTTTTGGGCATTGCGTAAGGTTAAATCTAACTGTGCTTTTACATTTTTCAAATCGTGTACTACAAAAGCAGACATACGGCTAAAAGCAATAAACTGCGCATTTTCACTGAGCTTATCACTGTGCTGCATCAGCAACAGCAGGGTAGCAATTTGCTCTGATACCACAGACAGATAATCCCGCAGCTCCCAGTTTAATTTTAGCTTTTGCTCGGCGCCCGCCTGCATAATACAAACGCCCCAAAGGCCTGCTTTAGTGCGAATAGGCAGCAGCAATTGCAGTTTCAGCTGATCTTTTGCTAAATCAGCCGTTAATGCCCCTTGCGGCTCTGTTAAATCAATCTGCCAGTTTTGGTTGGCGTATTGGCTTTGATAACGCTGTAATAGCGTAACCTCAGCTTCAGTTAAGGGGGCTCTACCATGCAGTGCCAATATTTTTAACTCGCCTTGCGGTCGATATTGCACAATGGCTCCTTGGCCGTAATTAATGCTTTGTAACCATACTTGCAAAATTTTGTGATGGCGATCGACATGGCTAATATCAATTTGCTTTAAGCCACTGGTTAGCGCCAACCACTTTTCACGATAATCAAAACTATTGGCAAAAAAATGTTTTTCAATAAAAACTTTTAAGCGCCTGCGGATAGTGCCAGATAACACCAGCAGTAGCATTAAAGCAAAACCGAGCACAATAAAACTGGTTTGCAGTAACTCAGACCAACTACCGCCAATGTAGCGTAAATAAAAGCCTGTAATGGCAAGTAATAGCAGGTATACCCCTGCGGCCATCACTAAAGTGCTTTGTAAAACAATATCTCGTGAAATATAGACATTAATGCCCCATGCTTCGATGCGCCGAATAGCGATAACTAAAAACGGGATCATCAACGTAAAAATAAAGCCACGAGCTTGCCAAAGGTGTGAGTCTATTCGGGCAAATAACGCCGATTCCGCAAGCAACACAAAATCAAACAGTATGCATACCGCTAAGGCAATCAGCAGGGGTTTAAACTGCCAGCGTTGTTGTACATTTGTTTTACGGTAAATCGCTTCTAAAATAGCCAGTTGCAGTATAGCAATAAGTAAATTACCCACATAAATAAGATGCTGACTCATCCAGTGGTTTAAGCCAACGGCAGTCCACAGTACAAAGCCGAGTAGAGTTGCGATAACCGATTTATTCAAAAAAAAGTTTTGCCACTCTCCGTGATGTTTAAGTGCGGCAAGTAAGAACAGTGATAACAGCAGATTGCGACTATTTTCTACAAGGTAAGATCCGGAATTGACGTAGGGAAGTTGCAATGACCAAGCATAATAACCCGCCCAAACTACACTAACGACGCTAAAAGCAAACAATAGGCCTCGCTGAACCGAATTACTTTTGGTGGTTAATATCAATAGTGCAAAGATTAAATAGCTTATTGTCGCGATGCCAAAGCCTAGTTGTTCTGCAGAAATGTCGATCACGTTGGATAACTCTTATCAGTTAGATTTTAATTGTTGAATATATTGGGCAGGAATTGCGTAACTGATGCCACTGGGATCTGATAACACAGACTCTTTACTGGCTTTAATATAAGTTTGGTTAATAACGCCAATGACCTCACCGTTAGCCGCATTATACAGCGGGCTGCCGCTGTTGCCGGGATACGCTACCGCGTCAAGCTGGTAAATTAAGTAAGGTTGGCGCAGCTGCCGTAAAGCGGCTGCATGCAATTGGCTGGCTTGATCCGCAGGGATAATAATGGGCGAATGTGCCGCGATAATGCCTCGGTGGGTTGCTGGATAAAGCCCTAACACACTGGTAATAGGGTAACCGGTGAATGCAATTTCAAGCCCTTCCGATGCCAGTTCGCTTTGGCTACTTAATGTAACAGCAGGTAATTGACTGTCGATGCTTAACAAAGCCAGATCATGCTCAGGTGCCAAACGGCGCGAGGTGATCTGGTGTTGTTTGACTTGCTGCACCGAGCCCGATAACACCACATATGTCTCCATTTTACTTTCATCTAAGCCGCGGCTGACTACGTGATAATTGGTGACCACTAGATTACCAGGGCTTATCACAAAGCCTGTACCCACTAACTGTATCCGCGGTGAGGCAGTCGGGTTATATATGCCTATCGCTACTACCGAAGGTTTTATTTTTTTAATAACATCAACTAACTGTGCATTGCTCATCGAAGAAAATAAAGCCAATATACAAAGTAAAAAAAATCGGTACAAATGCATCTTAATTACCATCAGTATTATCCTTAATTGAGCTAATATTATCTTACTATGCTAATTTTTGCCTGGCAGAGTTAGGAAAAAACGCTGTTTCTACACCATACTACAAAAGAGAGGCCATAAACTAATTTTGCGTATGCAGCCGCAAAACTCACTTAAGAAATATTGTTTAACACTAAATTAATTGTTGCTGCTTATAGATGGCTGATTTATAAGGTATGTATATCGGCAACTAAAATTCCATAGCAAGGTAAAGTAATGATCGACGTAGCTTAGATGATTGCTTTGCGCGTTGCTAAACAGCGAATTGAAATTGTAAATAGAGGATATAATGAAAAAAATCAGCAGCTTTGCAGATAATCCGGTTATTGGGGGCGTAGTAAAAAAAGCGATATCTTCGCTCGCTAGTAAAGATGCTAAAAATATATCTGAGCATTTTTCTCACTATTTACAGCCAACCATTGCTAATAGCCATGCTTTAAGAGAAGAGGTTTACCGTTTACGGCATCAAGTTTATTGTGAAGAACTGCAATTTGAACAAACCAATTCCGTACACCAAGAAAAAGATGATTTTGATGAACACGCTATTCATTGTTTTGTCAGACACTTATCTTCAAAGCAACTCGCAGGGACAGTGCGCTTAATATACTCTCGTCAGCCAGATGAATTATTACCTATCGAAAAATATTGCGCGCATGCCATTACCGATAAACATATTTTCCCAGGGCGTTTTGCCCGAGAAGAGATCTGTGAAATATCTCGCTTAGCAGTACCAGCCGCATTTCGAAAACGGGCGGTCGATAACTTTGCGGGCGCTGCTACGGGCGCCATTGATCACACTACGTTTTCTGCCACAGAGTTACGCTGTTTCCCTTATATTGCCATTTGTTTGTATATGTCTGCTGCTGCGATGTCTTATAAAACCAAGCGATATTATGGTTTTGTAATGATGGAGCCTCGCTTAGCAAAAAGTTTAAGTTACGTAGGGATCAAATTTCATCAACTCGGTGATGCGGTTGAATATCACGGTTTACGCGCAGCTTATTTTATCGATTCACGTGAATTACGTAAGACACTAAGTGGTGGCTATCAATCATTATTAAAATCGGTTGAACACGAGTTATTTGGTGAGTTATCAGAAGAAATGTTGTTAGAACCCAATGAACGCTTACTAGGCTGGAGCCTTTAAGCTATTCGTTTAACAAGGAAAGGGTATGTTTGATTATAACCGCGCGTTTTCTCGTAATCTCGGTTGGGTTACAGAAACCGAGCAACAACAGCTAAAACATTTCAAAGTGGCTATTGCTGGGTTAGGCGGGGTAGGTGGTGAGCATTTACTCACATTATGTCGTTTGGGGGTGCAACGTTTCAGTTTGGCTGATTTTGATCAGTTCGATGTGCATAATTTTAACCGACAGGCCGGTGCCAATATTCACACTGTTGATGAAGATAAATTAGCTGTGATGGCGAGAATGGCCGCCGAAATTAATCCTGATGCTGAATTTACGTGTTTTGAGCAAGGGGTAACGGCTGAAAATGTAGATGCATTCTTGGCTGATGCCGATATTTACGTTGATAGCTTAGATTTTTTTGCTTTAGATGCCCGCAAATTGGTATTTAAACGCTGTGAAGAGCTCGGCATACCCGTTGTTACGGCAGCACCTTTAGGAATGGGCTGCGCTTTTTTAAGCTTTATGCCAGGTAAGATGAGCTTTGAACAATACTTTTGTTTTGAAAACCACAGCCGCGAAGAACAACTGTTGCGCTTTTTAGTTGGCGTATCGCCCGCTATGTTACAACGCGATTATTTGGTAGATGACAGTCGCGTTAATTTCCGAGAAGAGCGGGGCCCTTCAACTGCCATGGCGGTTAAATTGTGCTCCGGTATTGCTATTACCAACACTTTAAAAATCTTGTTAAAAAGAGGGCCGGTGATCAGTGCTCCTTATGGTTTGCATTTTGATGCTTACCGCAATAAATTCACTAAAACATGGCGGCCGTTTGGTAATAAAGGTTTGCTGCCGCGCATTATGTTGTTTATTGCCCGCCGTATCGTTCTTAAAAAATAAGAGCGCAAGTTCCCAATCAATAAACGCTGCTAAATGTCCCTATTGCGTGGCATTTAGCAGAACGAAATCGCCCTAAAAACCCTACTTTAAACACCGCTGTGTTAGCGTTTCCCCTTAGCGCCAATACCGCATTTTGTATTATTAGTAAGTACCTTGGGTTGTTTTGCGCGAGCACCAATAGGTAAAAAGCTCTATTGTTGTTGAAGAAGGCTTATTACTTTTTATTATGAAAAATCGTTTATTTAACCAGCAATATCGATTTAGCTACTCCGAGAAAAACTCCCAGAACGGCTATTTTTGTCAGGATAATTTACAGATTTTGTTTTGATTTTAAGTTGGATTTTTTAAGTTGTTGTTTATAGGCGTCTTTTATTTCTGGCACGCGTTGTGCATTAACTGGATAGAGTTACTTAATTTTTTGAAAGGAACAAAAAATGAAAAAGTTCACAGTTTTAGCAACCATAATGGCTGCAGGTTTATTTGCTAGTAATGTTAATGCTGCACCAATCAAAATTGATGCATCTGCAGTTCCTGGTGTTACTGGCGCAAGCATGACTAGTGCCTTTGAATTTCTAACGTTAGGTACTTTTAATCCGTTATCTGTTTACACCCCATCAAATCCATTGGCGGGAATACAAAATGGCGATGCAGTTAAAGATGTTGGTACCGCCAATGTTAGTGCTTTAAACCCGTTATCTTTTGGTAGCAATTTAGGTGGTTTTAATACTTCATGGGGCATGAAAGTGAGTTGGAACTTAGCGGGTACTGCTATTGTTATCCCAAACCCACCAAGCTTCCCAAATACCACCTATTTAGGTCAGTTTAATGCGGGTTCTGTAGATTTTAGCATTTGTAGTACTCCAACTATGTGTACAAATGTGCTTAATTTAAGCATTACCGGTTCACAGTTAAATGATCCGCTTTCAGGCGCGGTTGGTATTGAAGTTTTCGGCAAAGTATCATCAGCAATGGCTGGTGTGTTTTTTGATGCATCTGGTACTGATTTCGCCACTAAAATTGGTCAAGGCGAGATGATTTTTGGTATTGCTAGCAGTGATATCTTTGGTGTTCAAAATGCTCCAACTTCTGACTTTTGTCGCACACCAACCGGTGCTTTAAAAGCTGGTGCTGCTGATGGTGATTTATGTCGTTCAACCACATTAAACTCTGTTGACATTGCTTTTGTTCCGGAACCAGCCTCATTAGCCATTTTAGGCTTAGGTCTAATGGGTATGGGTTTCTCAGCTCGTCGTAAAAACAAAGCTAACGCATAATAGTTTTAATTAGATAATAAAAATCCGGCACGAGTTGCCGGATTTTTATTTGTGCCGCTTAATAATATCAGCTTGTTGTATGCCGTTCACTCTGAACAACACTAATTTTCCTTATTGAATTCTTATCATCCTGCCGCATTAATCTGTCATTTTCGTCAGACCCTACAATCACTTGTAATATTTAAGTGCTAGCCTTGTCATGCTGAGTTAAGTCGCTGAACCGGTTGCTTGCTTTACCATGGGTGACTATTGTCCATAATGTTTAGCCATTGCTTAATCTCTTATTTTAAGTATGGTTTATTTCTTTTTTAATGCTCAACCAGCTAAATCGAGATTGTTTTAATGCAGTTTGGTTAGAATTGCAGCAATAAAAAGCAATATAGCGTGGCTTATTTGTATCGAGGGATATTAGCAGCGGATAATTCACAATGCACAGCAGCATAGTTACGGGTTTTGATAAATCATACTCAATATCGTTATCACGGCGATAAACAGCAACTAGGCTGAGTACAACCCATTATTCCTTAAACTTGTTTAAGCGATTATGTGCAGTAAAGAAACGATAGCTTTGAATTGAACTGTAACAGGGACAACGACAAAAAAGCACCTAAGCAAACCATTACGTTGCTGAGTATTACGGTAATGCCGATCAGTTTAGGACTAAGCATGACGCGGTTTGTGCACATCAACACGCCATGAATCATCCCTGAGGCTCGATTATGAACTTCATCGATGAAGTTCACCCTTTCAGGCCAGCAAAGCTGTTCAAATTCGTTCCAGACGAATTTGTCCGGCCATCCATGGCCTTCAACGGTTGTTTTAGAGCAAACAGGTCATGCTTAACTGGCTTGCTTTAAGCATTACGGTGCCTTTTTGTTTAATAATAGTGTTAATTAGTTATTTTACGTTGTAACTCAGCTTTTTTGTCTTGGTATTCTGGTGCATCACTTACTGTTCTGAGTACGCTGCTAGCTTTCGTCATTTTATTGTCAGCAATTAATGCCTCTACATAATGTAATTTCACATCGTTAGCCTCTGGACGGATGGCTAAAGACTTCTCAAATTGACCTACCGCCTCAGCATACGCTTTTTGCCGAAGCAGCAGTAAACCGAATGTGTCTAAAACATCAGGATGGTTTGGAGCCATTTGAATAGCTTGTTTTACAAAAGTTTCAGCTTTTTTTAATTCACCGCGCTCGATTAATAACCATGAATAATTGTTAAGCGTAACTAAGTTAGGAACGTCCTTCACTAAATCGGCGAACATTGACATTGCTTGATCTTTATCACTTTCAATCAAAAGGTTTGCCTTGTATGTAAGCAGTCCGATATCTTTTCCATGTTTTGCGATATGTTTATCAATAAACGTAACGGCATCCGCCAGTGATGTTTTGGCAATTTCTTCGACTAAATACACCGCACTAATTGCTGTTGGATTGACTTCGTAGCTCGCTTTTAGTGCGCTGATTGCTTCTTTAGGTTGTGAGGACGACATATACAACCTAGCCAAAATGAATTGTACCTCACCGGTATTTTTTAATTCCTCTGGCATAGCATTAATTAAACTTATTGCTTGTGAATAGCGCTTTAATTCGCTGAGCAGTCTAACCTGGGCAAGTTGTAAGCGAGGATTGTCTTTATAATTAACTGACAGTGTATTAATGATATCAAGTGCTTTATTGAACTCTTTATTCGAGGTAAGTGCATTGGCATATGAAAACGCCGCTTGAGGATTTTTTTCGTTTTTACGATACCATTTCTCTGCCAATTGCAGCGCCAATGTTTGTTTACCGGTATTTTGATGTGCATCAATTAATAATAAGTAATGCAGTGGCGGTAAATTAGGTAGCTCTGCATCAATAGCACTCAGTAATTCTGCGGTTTTATCAAATTGTTGGTTGTCAGTATAGATCTGAGCCATTAACAAGCGAAGTGCAAAGTTTTGCGTATTCGCCGTATAAATCTGTTCTATTTTTTGTTTAATGTTGTTTTGGCCATCTTTGCCACGGTTGATACTGTAGTAAAATTCTAAAGCAGGCAGGTAGGTTGGTGTTGCCGCAATAACTTGCTCAATACGTTTTGTTGCAGCGCTAAGGTCTTGTTTTTGAGCTAATAATACGGCTTGAATATATCCTACAAAGGGGTTGTCTGGTGTTTCGGTTGCAGCCAATGCATTAAATTCATTCGCTTTTTCAAAATCACCTTGTAGCAAGGCTACATAAGATTTGATATTAAAAGCCGCGGTCCGCGTTTTAGGATCCGCTTGCCATTGCTCGGTTAAGCGATCAATTTCAGCAAAACGTTTTTCTTCTATATATGCGGTGATCAGCCGCATGCGAGCATCATCCATGGCAGGATCGAGCTGTAAGGCTTTTTCTAAATCTTTAATAGCGCCAGGACGTTGACCTTCGATATTTAACCGAATACTGGCTAAGGTAGCTAAGCTGGATGAGTCTTGACTGTGATTATTCTGATAGTTTTGTAGCAGTAAATCAGCTGATTTGTCATTGCCTTGCCGAAGAAGTTGAAATGCGGTTTGCGCTAATAATTCTATATTTTGCTCTTCAACCGGTAAACTGCTTAAGATTTCTGCGGCACGTTCACCTTGGCCAGCATTAAGTTGCAACACAGCATATAAACGCTGCGCTGCTGGGAAGCGTTGCAGCTCGTTTGCAATAGGTTCTAGCATATTTAATGCTTGTGCATTTTGATTTAATCTAGCGGCTGACATGGCAGCAATAATACGGCTTTCTGGCATTGTCATGCCAAAGCGAACGGCGTTTTCACTGAATTGCTTAGCAAGTTCTAATTCACCTTTTTCATACTTAATGATACTCAGTAAATGGTTAGCATAAGGTTGCTGCGGAAATAGTTTTAGCAAAGCATCTAGCTGTGGCTCGGCTTTGGTAAAATCTTGCATCCGCACATAGGTTTGCGCTAGCAGCAATTTGGCCAAAGTAGCGGTGGGCACTTTTTTCAGGTAATGCTCAAATGCAGCGGCCGCCTCCGCATCTTGCTGCTGCGAGGCATAAAGTTTGGCTTTAAAATGCATGCCTTCATCAAATAATGGGCTGTCTGCCGTAATAGTTTCTATTGCAGCAAACGCTTCATTATATTGACGTTTTGATGCTGTAATATGTGCTTTAGCAAAAGCCGCGGCGTCAGCTTGTGATGATGTACTTAGTGCCTCGAACAAACTGAAGGCTGCGGGGGCATCGCTGATACTTATCAAAGACAACGCGCGGTAAGTATCCAACAGTGCACTGTCGGCGACACTGAGTGCTGTACCCGCTAAATCAAAATTTGCGGCTTGTTCAAAGTTATTATTCAGGTAATAGCTTTTTACTAAGAGTGGCGCAATATTTGCTATCGGTGTGCCATATTGCAAAGCACGTTCAAACTCGCGTTCTGCGGTTACACTATCACCACTTTTTAGCATTGTTTCCGCTAATGCCGCGCGTAAGCGGGCATCTTCAGGGGCTTGTTGAATCGCCGAGCGCAGTTCAATGGCTGCCGCGGCATACTGCGCCTGGTTAATAAAATCTTGGGCTGCATTGTAGTGTTCATCAGGTGTCTTCTTACTACAGGCGGCTAATACGGCTAAAAACACTAAGCTGGTGACAAGTTTTGGGGTTTTCATGTAACACTCCTTCGAGAAAACGAAATCGTAAGCTTTGTCAGTGGCAACGACATAACGCACTGAAAAACACTTTTGCTGTTTGAGTATATTGCTCATCCAGCGCTTATTTAATTTGAAACAACTGGCGCTTAAATAACCAAGCCGATGTAAATTGGTTTTTAAAGTATGGCTTTGATGCGTTCTTTGTCTAAAGCACAGTTTGGGCTAGAGCATTGCTTGAAATACCAGTGCAAGTCCGATGCGCGTTTTAATGCTAAAGCTTGTTTCAATCGTGCCACGCGATATTGCCCATCTGAGGTAATTCGATTATCACCAAGTTGATACCAATATAACACCAATGCTTCTCTGCCAAATGGATCTTGCAGGCGGCGCCATTGCCCTAAATTGCTGTACTCTGCGGCAACCTGTTTCCAGCCTGCAGGAATAACATCGTTCAAATAATAATTTGGGTTACGGCTGGCCTCGGTGCCACTAAACATAAAGTGTTGATAGACAATCTGCTCAGCGTTTTCAGAGTAGGTGCGACTAGTTTGTTGTTCAATCGTGACGATTACAGGACTTGGGTTAGAGAGGGTTAGCGGTTGCTCAGGTATTTCAGTGGGTTGTGCTGCAATGGTGTAAAGCAGTTGTCCCGAACTGGTTAAGTTTAACGTTGTCGTTGAAAACACCAATAATACCGCTAATACCGTAACGCTAGTTGGTAACTTAATAGATGATGTTTCAAGCTTAGCGTTGATTGTTTCTGGTTGGGTTTTATCGAGAAAACCGCCAACGTAAAACAGCAGCATAATAAAGGGGATGTATAGAAACCAGCCGAACATATTATGGTCAGCGATGATTTCGCTTTGCATATCGGTGAAGTGGCCAATTAAAATTAAGCCGACAATGCGAAGCCAATTGGTAATCAGTGAGCCTAAGATAGCAATAGTAAAAAAAAGTAAAACGCTACGAGCACGCTTAAGATGCAAATAAGAAAATATCACGCTTAATGCTAATGACACTACAAAATAGCGCAATCCGCTGCAACCATCGGCGATTTCAAAAATGCCGGCAGGGATGTGCACCATATTGCCTTCTACATAAGTAGGAATAGTGGTAAAGCGCATAATAAAAGTGACTGCGGCAACAGAAATATCCTGCAAGATACTGTTTATACTGCCCCAAATGGGTGTAATAAACCAAAGTAGTGCAGTAGGTACAATGATCGCTAAAGAAAACCTAAAGTAGCTTAGCAGCGCCAGCATAATAACCATGGGCCATATTACGCGGCTTAGCACTGTTTGCTGCGCAAATTGCAGCCAAACATAACAAAATAAAGCCAATAAAAATAACACAAAAAAGAATAGGTTAGTTTTAGGCTGTAACTGCTGGTTTTGCCAAGCTTGCCAATAAAAAAAAGCAATCACAAACGGCAGTAAATAAGCATGAGAATAGGTACCGTCATCAAAGCTAAAAGATCGTAGATCAACAATAACAGCAGGGTTAGCAGCTAAAAACACCAAGTAAACAGTGGCAATAAACAACAACGGCCAGTAGCGGGCAATGCCTTTTTGAAAAGTATCCACATTTGTCACAATATTAGTCCTTTAAAAGATGCATCATTAAGGCTTAAAAATAACTTAACATTAACCTTTGTTTAGGTTGCCCACAATATAGTAAATAACATCGTTAAGCATAGGTTATTTAATTACAAACTCTAGTATTACTGGTTTATGATCACTGCCCAAAGCTGAATGCACTTCGGCGTGCATTGGAGTAATTTTTGAGCCTGTTAAAATATGGTCAATTCGGCTACCAAATAACCGACTTTTTTTAGTGTACCCTATACCAAATCCTACCGTATTAAAAGCGTTCGACCATTCTGACCAATACTGTTGATAAAGCCGACTTGGTTGCGTCAAATTAAAGTCTCCACCAATTAACGTTAACCCTTCATCAGCAGCGACCAATTCTGAGGCTATCATACTTTCAAATGCTTGGTTTTTATAAGCACGACTAATAGCGTTAAAGTTTCTGATGGGAGCATGTAGTAATTCAAAACCATGCCGCGGTGTATTTAAATGCAGGTTAATCAAGTTCACTTCAACTTCGTTCAATGAAATTAAATAGTGTGCAGCGTAATGGCCCCAACCTTCTAAAGCCCGTCTGTCTAGTTGTCTAATCGCTTTAAAGCTGTGTTGAGTGAGCAAACATAGGTTACCGTGGCAATCTAAGGTTAAGTTTGTTGGTAGTTGTTGTTTTAATGCCGCCGGGGGGCTTTCTTGCAATAACAGCGCATCGAGGTTTTCGCTGTTATACCAAGCTATGATAGCTGCTGCATCAACTCTACCGCTTGCTACGTTAAAAGTCGCAATTTTATAGGTGCGGGTATCTAAAGTAGCGGGGGCTTTTAGCGCAAGTGCTTGGGAAAAATCGAATAAAACCCAGAAATTCACTAACGTAGTTAACACAATTGATAATAAAAACGATTTACTCGGTTTGGCGCTTAACAAGCAAAGCGGCAGCAGCAGTAATACAAGCCAGCGCGGCGCGTAGTCTATTACAGCTAATAGCGGCTGCCATGATAGTGGCATGGGCGCATAGAGTGCTAACCACAAACAAAAACTCGTAAAAATATATAACACCGGCTCGTTGCCAACCTTGAAAAGCGAATTTAACTTTTACAAGTTAAGGCAATAAACAAAGCATAGCAACCGTTATTCAAACCCTATATTTGTGTTTTCAATCGTCGCGGCTTGAAAGAGCTGATTAACGGCAAACAAGGGCAGGATTTTCATGTTTAAGCTTGCTTTTTAACGGCTTAATGTGTCAACCTAAACGACTAAAAATTCACTATTAATGCGGGTTTCATATGCTTTTTCTAAGCATATTGTGCCTGATAATTTGTGCACCAAAGCGTATCTGGCAAATTCAGGATGATATATGGACAGCAATTTTTCGTTAGCAGGGCTTAAGATCGCGATTATTGGTCTTGGTTATGTGGGTTTGCCGCTCGCGGTTGAGTTCGCTAAAAAATACCCTACCTTGGGTTTTGATATCCATCAAAAGCGCATTGACGAGTTAGCCGCTGGGCAAGATCGTACTCTAGAAGTATCCACCGATGAGTTAGCTGCAGCCACTTATCTTGAGTTTTCCTCAAATATCGACGCGTTAAAAACCGCTAACTTCTTTATTGTCACGGTGCCGACTCCGATAGATCGGCATCGACAGCCCGATCTCACGCCGTTAATTCGTGCTTCCGAAACACTGGGTAAAGTGATTAAAGCGGGCGATATTGTGGTGTTTGAATCCACAGTATATCCCGGCGCGACTGAAGAAGATTGTGTACCTATTATTGAGCAAGTTTCCGGATTAACCTTTAACAAAGACTTTTTTGCTGGGTATAGCCCCGAACGCATTAACCCAGGTGATAAAGAACACCGGGTAACAACCATTAAAAAAGTCACTTCGGGTTCAACACCTGAGGTAGCAGAATTTGTTGATAATGTTTATGCCAGCATTATTACTGCCGGTACTTATAAAGCCAGCAGCATTAAAGTGGCTGAAGCGGCGAAAGTTATTGAAAATACCCAGCGTGATTTAAATATTGCACTGGTGAATGAATTAGCGGTGATTTTTAGTAAGCTAAATATCGATACCGAAGAAGTGTTATTGGCTGCCGGCACCAAGTGGAACTTTTTACCGTTTCGTCCCGGTTTAGTTGGCGGGCATTGTATTGGTGTCGACCCCTATTATTTAACACATAAAGCGCAGTCTATTGGTTATCACCCTGAGGTGATTTTAGCCGGGCGGCGCATTAACGATGGTATGCCAAAGTTTGTGGTGTCATCGCTTGTTAAAACTATGCTGAAAAAGCGCATCCAGGTGCAGGGCGCTCGAGTACTAGTAATGGGCTTAACTTTTAAAGAAAACTGTCCTGACATACGTAACACCAAGGTTATTGATGTGGTTCAGGAGTTGGCTGATTACGGTATGCTGCCAGATGTATTTGATCCTTGGGTAGCCGCAGCGGAAGCCAAGCATGAATATGGTATTGAACTCATTACCGAGCCCGAGACCGGTAGTTATGATGCGGTAATACTGGCCGTTGCGCATCAAACTTTTAAAGATTACGGTACCGATCATATCCTTGGTTATACCAAAGAAAACCATGTGTTATACGATCTAAAATATATGCTCGACCCCGCTAAAGTTGAACTTCGCTTTTAATATCAAGGAAAAATAATGACGGTTTATCAACAGGCACTCACAACCTTATTAGCCGAGCCGAAACGTTGGTTAATTACCGGGTGTGCCGGTTTTATTGGTTCTAACCTGCTGGAAGTGTTGCTTAAGCACAATCAGCACGTGGTAGGCTTAGATAATTTCGCTACGGGTTTTCAGCGTAATCTTGATCAAGTGCAGGCATTAGTCACGGCCGAGCAATGGCAACGTTTTCACTTTATTCAGGGTGATATTTGTAATAGCGATGATTGCGCTAAAGCTTGCGCGGGCGTTGACTATGTATTGCATCAAGCAGCGCTGGGCTCAGTTCCCCGTTCTATAAGTGATCCTGTGCGCACTAACGCCAGTAATATCAGCGGTTTTCTAAATGTGTTGATTGCCGCACGTGATGCCAAGGTAAAATCTTTTGTTTACGCGGCATCCAGTTCTACTTATGGTGATCATCCAGCACTGCCGAAGGTAGAAGAGAATATTGGCAAGCCGTTATCGCCATACGCGGTAACTAAGTATGTGAATGAGCTTTATGCGGATGTGTTTTCTCGTACTTACCAGTTTCATTGTACTGGCTTGCGCTATTTTAATGTGTTTGGCCCAAGACAAGATCCTAATGGCGCCTACGCCGCTGTGATCCCTAAATGGACAGCTGCAATGATTGCCAACGAGGATGTGGCCATTAATGGCGATGGCGAAACCAGCCGCGATTTTTGTTTTGTTGCCAATGCCTTGCAAGCCAATATATTAGCGGCTGTAACTCCGTTAGGGTGTAGTGAAGTGTTTAACGTTGCCGTTGGTGATAGAACCACATTAAATCAGTTGTTTGACGCGATAAAACATAGCTTGCAACAACATAATGTAAATTACGATAAATCAGCAGTGTATCGCGACTTTCGTGCAGGTGATGTTCGGCATTCACAAGCTGATATTAGCAAAGCAAATAAACTTTTAGGTTATCAGCCTGAGTACCGTATCGCGCAGGGATTAGAGATTGCAATGCCTTGGTATGTGGCATTGGGTAAATAATAGTTTCATTTAATATAAGAAAAGGGCTATAAATTTAGCCCTTTTTAAACGAGAATAAACATTGTACTCGTCGCATAAACTTATTAAATAGTGAAAGTACTAAAATCCATTTCGTTGTATAGCTTATAGAATATACTTCAGTGTCTGAATTGATATACTGCGCTTTGTAACTGTTCACTTTACCCGCCATCAAATCATAAAATTTTATCTGCTTTTCTCTTGCATGACGCATTGCAATAAGATGCATCGCTACGCCGGTATTTATAAGAGGGCTGTTTTCACTGATGCCACTTTGATAGTAATACAGCGTATCGTGATGATAAAACCCATAAAAAACGGCAATGCATTTTTCTTGAACAAGCAACTCGAACAGTAGTAACTGATTTTCCTTAAGAAGGGCCGCGGATAGATCTAAATGAAACTGCCGAAAAACTTGGGTAGAAAAGGCTCCTGGCTTACCACGTTTCTGCCATTGCAGCGTATGTAACTCAATTAAGTTATCAAAAAAATCCATAATTTTTGAGTCTTCATCACAATATACAATCTGTACATCTTCTCGATCAGCAAAGCGCCGAGCTTGCCTGCGCAAAGTAGTTTGCGGGAATTGTGATATTTGTTGCTGTTCACTAGTCAGAACATCAAGCCTATAGCGTTTTCCGATTAGTTGCTCTTGGAGTTGCCATCCAAATTTTTTATAGCTTTTCAACCATTGCATGCATAAGGAATCTGGCAGAACATGCTCAAAACTAATTTTTACGCAGCGGTTAAGTTGCTTTACCTGTTGAGTAAAAAGCTCTAAGGATTCTGAAATATACAAAGGGTTAATAATAAAGTCCTGAAACTCGCTTGAAACTTCTGATGTTTCAGCTTCACCAGTTCCGATGAATCTAAGTTCATAGCCAAAATAAATTTTTTTCAAATATAAAGGATAAAATGCTATAGGAACATCATCTTTTGAGTGCAAGCTTAAATATAAGTGATCTAATCTATTAATATTTTTAGTTATCCAATTATCTAGCCATAAATAAGAAACACAAAAACTGATATCAGGTAGTGATTTGAAATATTCTAATATTTTATCTAATTCATTACTATTGTAATTTTTCAAATCCAAAATGATCAATTTAATCATAATTTATATTTCTTATATTGAGTACTGATATTAAAGTAAATTTTTAGATATTTTTGATCTAATTAGGCTTGTTATTTTTTCTTCTAGGCCGTCAGGTTTGCTTTGAAGATGCCAAATTGAGAAAGAAAATGTTAAATAAGAAATTACTGAAATTACTATTTGGGTTAGCAAACTTAGTAAAGGCGTTGATAATTCAAATGATAATAAATTAAATGCAACAATGTACATGAATAAAGATGATAATACTGGTCTCAGTAAAGATGTTGAGATATTAAGGAAAGATATGTTTATGAATTTTTTTAAGGTTATCTTAGTAATTATTAACATTATTATAGATGTTGAAATCAGTGAATAGCCAACACCATCAATACCATAAAAAGGTACAAGAATGTATATGAGACCATATATACTTATTACTTTACATACACCAAAATAAAAAGGGATTTTTGGCTTACCCAAAGCATTAAAGACGTAGCTTATATTGCTATACAAACCTGAAAATAAACTTGCAACAGCAAGAAGTTGCATAAGGTAAATAACATGAATCCAGCTATTACCTAATGCTGTTGAAATAAGTTTTGGCGCAATAAGAGCAATACCAATAGCTGCTGGTATAGTAATACTGCTTGAAAGAGATAGCGTACTGAGATATGCCACCCTGAGCTCTTTTAAATTTGATTGCAGTTTACTGTAAACAGGAAAAGAAGCTTTGTTGATAGGCGCAGCGATTTCCATTGAGGGAATTGTTGATATTTCATTAGTCATAGTATACGAACCAACCGCAGAGGTTCCTAACATTTTACCTATTACTAAATTGATAAGTTTTTCATTTGCATAATATAAAGCGTTATTTAAAATTAACCATTTGGAAAAGCTCATTAACTTTTTAGCCGATTTTAAGCCGAATTTTGAACGATGTGGATGCATGAGGTAACTTGCTAAAAAAGATATGAAGTTACCAAAAACAATCCCAATAGCCAAAGCCCAGTAACTTTTAAGTGCATATGCTAGAAACACGATAACAAAAAAATTGATGAATTTTGGGATTACTTGATATTTCATTTCTTTTTTAAAGTCTAGATCCTTTTGAAAGTTTATTACACCGATATTACTAAACCCATTTAAAAGTGCAGTAAGTGAAATCAGATATATTAAATTTTCAAGTCTTAAATCTTCAAAATATTTTGCGATATGTGGAGATAATATTATTAACAAAGCTGCAGAGATAACGCCAAATAAAGCTTTAAAAGTCCACGCTGTATTGTAGTCATCGTCATCTGCATCACTTTTTTGAATTAGTACAGTTGCTAAACCGAAAGAACTAAATAACTCTATGAAAGCATAAATTGCCATTGCTATAGCAATTAAACCAAAGTCTTCCGGTGTGAGAAGTCTAGCCGTTATAACAATACTAACTAGTCCAATTGACTTTACTAGTAGTCTTGTTAAGATCATTAAAAATGATGCGCTGAATAGTTTTTTATGAATATTCTCTGTGAGCTCTAAGTTTTTTTTATGTTTTTTGATCATTATGTTACCGTTATAATTATTAGATAATCCTAAAAACTAATCAAATAAATGTAATTACTATCATATAATACCATGTCTAAATTTGAGTTGATTTTTTATTTATGAAAAAAAATATACTAATGATAGCTAGCGAATTTCCACCTTGTGGAGGTGGAGGTGTGGGTCGGATTTCAGCAATTGCCGAGTCATTAGCTAAAAATGGTGATCGTATTACAGTCATTACTGCTAATAAAGAGCACTTTTCAATTTTTGACTATTCTTTGACTGTCAGTCATGAAAATTTAAAAATTGTAACTGTTTATTCATTTCCAATAAGGAAATTCTTATGGAGAATGCGTAGATATATTCCTTCATTTAAATATTTAGACAATTATTCTTTATGGAGTGTGCTGGCTAAAATAAAAGTCAATTCGCTTCAAAAAACAAAATCTTTTGATTTAGTTATATCTAGTTATCCAAGCATGTCTAATCACTCAGTTGCCTTTTTTATATCTAAAAAATTTAATATTCCATGGATTGCTGATTATAGAGACCCTCCATCTTTTTTATACGATAGCTCTCAGAAAAAACAAAAATGTTTTTATAATTATACTAAACAGGCATTAATTAATTGTGTTACGACTAAAAACGCAAAAGAAATGATATCTGCTGGCCTACAAGTTTCACCTAAAAAACTATACGTTGTTCAAAATGGTTGCTCAAAAATTGCCTCTACAATTAACCAAACAAATCCAGAGGATGGAGGTTTTGAACTAGTTCATACAGGGTCTTTTTACGAAAATGGAAGGGACATTAACCAACTTATAGAGGCGATAGATTCACTCTCAACGCCTGTTAAAATGCGCTTTATTGGTGATGAACCATATAATTCAACTAAAGAGTTATTACTGAAAATTAATAATCCAGAGCGTATTGAATTTATAAGTTACATGAATTCAGATGAGGTTTTAAAAATTTCTGCGGCATGTAGTGCTCTTATTGTCATCCAAGGAAACCTCTTTACTAATCAAATACCTGGTAAACTATTTGAATATTTAGCGCTTGAAAAACCAATTTTACTCATCAGTAACAAAGGCAGTGCAACACATATCATTACATTAGACGAGCCAAATGTCATATTCGCTGAGTACGGTGACATAGAGTCGATTAAACTTGGCTTGATAAATTTAAAGAGTCATAAAGTAGTAGGCATTGATCGAAGTAAATATACAAGAGAAAAAATGGCCAAAAATTTTATCAGTCTTCTTGATATAATATAAATTTAGTTCATTTTTCTAGTAAATTAAATTATTAATGAGTAAAAATTTTGAATAAAAACAAATTTTTTAATAAAGATATTTATACTCAAAACTCTAGTTTTGCCTTTTTAACACTTTTCTTTTACTCTTTATTAGTTTTGATAAGACCACAAGACTTTTTAACTTCATTTCCTAAATTTCCTCTTGTAATGTTATCTACAATTGTATGTTTTATACTAATTATCTCACTTCAACGACCTTTACGTTGGGCACCGCAACAAACATTACTAATATTTTTATTACCGATCGTTAGTGTTTCAGGTTTTTTAAATGGGTGGGGTACAAAGGGAATTATCGAGTCTCTTAATATTGCATTCTACTTAATGCTACCTTTATTCTTTTTTGCCACCGTTATAACTACAACTTTCAGACAAAAATGCATAATGTTTGTGACTATTGTTGCATCACTTTTTATGGTGCATAACGGCTGGGTTCAACAAAATAGCTACGATGGTTTTGGTTGGACTGGTACCCAAGCAGTAGGTAGTGATTTAAGAAGAATTGTATATGTTGGTATATTTCAAGACCCTAATGATCTTGGCATGTTATTAGTAATGAATCTGCCTTTTTTAGTATACTTTTTTTACAACGGCGGTTTCATATCAAAACTCTTATCATTTTCTATTTTTGGAGTGTTTTTGTATGGTATTTACATAACGGGATCTAGAGGCACAATACTGGGTACTGCAGCTTTATTTGGTTTTTATTTATTACTTCGTTATGGTGGTACACGTTTAATTATATTCGGCATCGTGTCTGGTCCAGCAATAGCTACTTTATTATCTCAGTTTGGTGGTTTAAATTCAGGTGAAGCTTCAGCGAGAGGACGACTTTACGCCTGGTATGACGGCATTCATTACTTACTAAGTAATCCTATTTTTGGAATAGGTAAAGGTAACTTTGCTGATTGGCATGGCCGGACAGCGCATAATTCATATATTCTCGTTGCTGCCGAGCTTGGGGTTTTTGGTTACACCTTATGGGGCGGAGCTTTAGCATTAACGGTATTTATAGGTTATAAAATTTTTAAGTTACCCGTCGAGCGTTTTGCTAATCACCCTCAAAAAACGTTAATTTTGGATGAACTTAAACTCAATACTGCGTTATTATTTTCAATGATTGCTTTTATGGTAACGGCATTTTTCCT
Organism: Alishewanella sp. SMS8; assembly: GCF_030737935.1. Lineage (NCBI taxonomy): Bacteria > Pseudomonadati > Pseudomonadota > Gammaproteobacteria > Alteromonadales > Alteromonadaceae > Alishewanella > Alishewanella sp. SMS8. Next base: position 416,540 of record NZ_JAPJEA010000001.1, on the reverse strand, counting down.
TAGCCGTTCATACATATTATTGCTTTTTATTTTCGTGGGAATGAACGTTGCTTCACATTACAGAGTGCTTAAATATGTTCCTGAATTTAATGAACTAATGAACATAAAGGTCGCATTTAAGTGTGGTTTAGCTTCTTGGATAATGATCTTAATGGTTTATTTAGCACTTAAAGTATCACTTTAAGTCAATTGCTAAAAATAAAATAACTACAATGAGTTAATATTGAAACGTCTATTAATAAGCAGCTCGTTCTATAGAGCTTTAGAAGCAATTTGGGCTGCTGTGACTATGCTTATAGTGACACCTATTGTTATTAAAGCACTTGGTGCAGAATCTTATGGCTTGTGGTTGCTTATTTTGTCTAGTGTTGGTTTGTTAAGTTTTTTTGAGTTAGGTTTCGCAAGCGCAATACAACGTCGTATGGCACAGTTAATTGAGAATAATGACCCAAGACGATTGAATAGTCTCTTTAGCAGTGCATTTTTCATTTTTCTTTTTTTAAGTATTGTCGCTTTTACCTGTGTGCTGCTAATTGCAATAAATCCATTGGTTTTAGGTGTACACTTAAATAATAAGCCTTTTGTTTTTGATGCCTTATTCTTGTTAAGTATCAAACTAGTTTTTGATTTTGTAGCGAATTGTTTTCATGGTATTTTTAGTGGTCACTTGAAGTTTGATATTGATTCTAAAGTTTCTATTGTTGCTATAACAATTAAAGCTGTGTTAATGGTTTTACTGGTAAAAGATTATGGCTTTTTATCACTTGTGTTGATAACGCTTTTTGTTGACATATCTGTACACATAATAAAATTCTTCATCGCGTATCGAATTCAACCTAGTTTATCTTTGTCTGTACCTGTAAATTTTAGCGATGATGTAATTGACTTATCCCACTATGCAAAACATGTTGTTCTTATTGAGCTCTCACGTTTAATTCAAGATAAATCTGTCACCTTATTCATTAGTCATTTATTTGGTCTTGTAACAATTAGTATATTTTCAATTGCTGATCGATTGATACGGCAAGCATATGCGATGATTCAGACTATAACGGGTGTTTTACAACCTTTTCTTATAAGAAAATTGGAGAAAGGTGAACTGAGTGAATCTTTGATGCAAAACTCAATGCTCATTCACACATGGCTTAGTTGTGTGGTTTTCTTACCGGTTATGCTATGTGGCCCTGCTTTTATAATGTTATGGGTAGGCAGTGATTTTTCTGAGTCTGCAGACTTACTACATATTTTTGTTTTAGCTTTTTTTTTGAAAGTGTTAGTTTCGCCAATATCACATCTACTGTTAGCCCATGCTAAACATCAAAAAATTGCGTTACTAGAAATAACAGCTTCGATAATTTACATTACGCTATTAATCATTTTAGGAAATGAATTTGGTTTAATTGGAGTTGTCTGGGGTGGTGTCTTGTCGTCATTGTTGGTGCACGCTATTGGTTATGTCTTTCTAGCGGACAAGATTTTAGGAATTAAGTTTTATTTCAGTTTAAGTTTAATTTTTAAGACACAATTCATTTTTTGGCTAAGCTATTTTTTTAATAAATATTTTCATGTGTTCACTATGGAAATGACATGGTTAGAGCTAATTTTCTCTGTTTTTATGAGTACATTGTTCTCAGTATTAGTTGGGTTTTATTTTATATTAAATAAAGATTTAAGACGCATATTACTTTCATTGAGATCTGAAAAAAATTAGTTATGTAATATTTTATATCTACTAAAATTGAGGTTTTATCCAAAACCATGTTGCAATAGAATTCGAACGGTATTGCCAGTTAAAAGCTCTTAAGTTTTTTCCGATAGAGCCTGAACAATCCTTTGTTTTATTATCTAACCAGTGTGATAGGATCTTCTCTATTCTTGCTTCTAATCTTATCTTATCATTGGTATTTAATGAAAAGTAATAAGCTAGTGATAAAGGTAGTATTACTTCTACATTATGTTGATCAGTATACGATTTTTTGTTGTGGTCTTCTGCTATTACTTTTTGATTTGCTACGCTTGAGGCTGAATACAGTAACTCAACGGCATCATTATCTGCACCTGTGCAAGCCAAACGCGCTTTAAAGCCCTCTCTTCTTAAGTAATTCGCATTTATTCCTTCTCCATCAACATAGGTTGAAGCAAAGCCATGTTTATCTATTGCATTACCAAGTTTTTGCAGCATATCTGCAATTTTTGCTTGTTCAGATATTTGATAGGCATGCCATAAAAAGTCTGCGATGTTTTCACTCATCCACGGTGAAAACCTAAAGTTATCGGTGTCTGATTTCTTGGCATTTTTTGTTTTTACTTTGTTTTCATGTACCAGCCATGAATGTTCAAATGCGCCACTCTTAGGCGTCCAATGATTTTCATTCTCCCATTCAGTCAGCATGTTTTGCATTTGATATAAGCTGTTAATTCTCTGTTTTAAATTCCCCAAGATTTTTTTGTCTGCTGTAATTTCATAAGCAATTACTTCGGTTAGGCCTGTTAAGCCGGCAGCTCGCTCTGTAAAGCCTTGGTTCTCTTTAAATATGGGGGTTCTTGTGTTGTATTGGTAATTACCTAAGTCAGCCTGAAGTGCCATATTGTTGATTAATTCGTTATCCCATTGGCTGTTGTCGCCCAGTAATGCCCAGGCGAGTTTTGCTGGTTGGGTATAAATATACTTACCGTCCTGACAGGCTACTGTTTTAAATTGCCAACAGCCACTACCACCATCTGGAGCTGGTTTTGTTTGATCATTTCTGACATAAAAAAAATAAAATTGCTTTGATAAAAAGGCTTCTTTTAAAAATGTTAATTCACCAGTATTTAGATAGGCTTTAAATAATGCGGATGATCTGTCAAATAACCATTCTCCATTTGTACTCGCGTTGTAATCTAATTTTTGTACTAAACGATCGAATTTTTTTCCAATCAATGATTTCAGTTGTGGTTGTCTTTTAGATATAACGTTGTAAGGAGGCACTATGTCGGTTGTTGAAAGATAAAACGGATCATGTAGCGCGAATACCCTTGGATAATACAAGTAAAACTTATCTGCGCCAGCTTTTACCCAGCCTTGTTCTGGTGGTGTTTTCTTGGCTATCCTTGTTACTTGATGAGTGTGTTTTTTTATGATCAGTTCAGCTTCATTTAATTGATTGCTCATGTCAAAATTTGTTAGTTGGATAGTCACTGAACGTAAAGAGTTATCTAACCAGTGCCAGCGTAAGCCTTCTTCTATATAAATATTTTGCTCAATTCCTTTATAAAAAACACTGATATTGTTGATGTCGTAAATACTCGATCTTGCTAAAGGCAAACCGAAAGTTATAATTTCATTTTGTTTACCAATTATGTCTGAATCAAGCTGCAATTTTATGGTGGTTTCAAAACTTTCAACTTTTGTACATGTCATTATTAAAAAAGACAAAATTAAAAATTTAGTTATTTTAATCATCTTTGCAGCCTTTTCTTGATTAATCTTTAGCTTTGTGAGTATTGTGGCTATACTTCTAATGCTATATAAAACATACATTAAACCTTAATTACTTTGTAGCTATTCCCTAAATAGGATAAGACATATGCTTTATCAGAAGATTTTTTTTAACGTTTTGTATCCATTTTATGAAGGCATAATTAAGCGTCGGAAAACTTTTTCTTATTACCGCCAGTACATGCACAATGAAACTTTAAGCTCTGAAGATTTGAAAGTCCAGCAGCTTAGTGCTTTAAGAGATTTATTGGAGCATTGCTATAGAAATGTAGCTTATTACCGTTCTAGTTGGGATGAACTTGGTTTTAAGCCGTCAGATATTCAGACCGTTGCCGATCTAGAGAAAATCCCATTATTAACAAAAAGTATTATCCGTGAAAATTACGATCAATTACGAGCCACTACTCATGAAGGTATTAACATAACAAAAACCTCTGGTGGTTCAACTGGTGCACCGTTCAAATTTGAGCATGACAGAGAAAATTACAATCGTAGACAGGGTGTCATTTGGCGAGGATACGGCTGGTCAGGCAGTAAGACTGGTGATAAAACGCTTTACTTTTGGGGGACCCCGGTAGGAAGCTTATTGAAAGGTCATAAAATCAAAGATGCACTTTATAACTGGTTTTACAATCGAAAAATAATGAATGTTTTTTCAATGTCAAAAGACAATATTCAAAGTTATGTTGATGCTGTAAATAACTTTAAACCAGACGGTATTGTTGCTTATACCGGGCCTTTGTATGAAATTGCTAAATATATAGTTGATAACAATGTTCAAGTTACTAAAGTTAAATGGCTGATTGTTGGTGCTGAGCCACTTTTTGACGTACAAAGGGAGGTTATAGAAAAAGCCTTTTCAGCGCCGTTATTTAACACCTATGGGTGTAGAGAGTTTACGCTAATAGCTGCTGAGTGTAAGGAAAAAACAGGCCTTCATATCAATGAAGATCACTTGGTTGTGGAGATTACAGATGATGTGGGTGTTTCAACAAATGATGTTGGAAATGTTGTTATAACGGATCTTTATAATTATGGTATGCCTTTGGTTAGATATGTAAATGGTGATATAGCTAAATTTAAGGATAAACCATGCCATTGCGGTCTACCATTTTCACAATTGTCGTATATTGATGGTCGTCGTTTAGATAAGATAGTAACAAAAACAGGCAATCTTTTACCTGGCGAATTTTTTATATACATTTTAAAAGATGTTGTTGGTATTGATAAATTTCAAGTAATTCAAAATTCTGTTCTAGAAATTGATTTGAAGATTATTAAAACTGAAAAGTATGACGCTAACTTTGCAGAAACCTATGTTAACCAATGTTTGATTGATACCGTAGGTAATGAATTGCTTGTAAATTTTTATTATGTTGACGATATTCCTTTAACTGTGAGCGGGAAGCATAGGGTAACAGTTTCTAATATTGTAGAAGCTTTATAACTAGAAAGGCTAAATTTATGTAGTCTTTCTTTAAAAAAGATTAGCTATTGGTTGAGTATATTTTATTATACTTATCTAAAGTCACACTTAATGAGTAATCTATAGCTATATAGTTGTATGCATTTTCTTCAATGCTAGATAGTAAATTTCTATTATTGTAGAGCTCAATAAGAGTACTGCTCAGTGTTTTTGTATCTGCGTACTCAAACAACATACCTGTAGATTTATGATTAATAAGTTCAGGATTGCCACCAACGTTAGTTGCTACAGTCGGTATAGAATTTGCCATGGCTTCCATAATAGCCAGTGAAAGACCTTCCATTTTTGAACACACAACTTGAATATCGATTTGACTGTAGATTTTACTCCGGTCTTTTACAATGCCATGAAAAACTATTTTCATAGCTCCAAGATGTTGTAACGCATATTTACTTAGATTTTCAAACTCACTGCCATGCCCGAAAAAATGCAGTTCAAATTTACATTGTTGTTCTTTTGCCATTTCAGCTAAGGCTTGTAATAGGTATTTTTGGCCTTTAATCGGATCCATTCTGCCAATTGAGCCTAGTCTTAAAACATTATCTGGCGTTTTTATTAATTTAGATTTAGGCGGCACAATAATACCGTTTTTGATAACGGTTGATGAAGAGAGCGGCCAATTATGATTTTTATGAAAGACATCACGTGCATCATTTGAAACAAACGTTATGTGCTTTACAAAAGGCTTGATTAATTGATGTATTAATCTCCAGCTTTTTGTCGCGTAAGGTGCTGCACCATGCCTTGTATAAATGATCTTCGTTTCTTTTGGTAATAACCAAAATACAGGTAGTAAAAACTTTATTAGTGCAGGGCTGTGAAAATGCAATACTGTAATGTTGTTGCTTTTAACAAGTTTTATAAATTGAGTGTATTTATACCAACGTGAATTGCCTATTGCATGCGTCACGCTGATATTTAGTTTTTTAGCTTCGCTAACTAATGCATCATTTTCAGTCCCTAGACTGTAAATTGATGAGGGTGTTCCTTCTTTGTTCTGTAAATGGCAAACATCAATGGCTAGTCTTTCTGCACCGCCAAGATTTAAGCTAGAAACACCATGAAGAATCTTTATTTTTTGATTACTCATTTTCGATTTATCCAAATTTTAAATCGAAATTTATGTAAGTTATCATTGTCTATACATATTCTGTATAAATTGAAAGGGTCATTAAGTGTTTTATTGATACCTGACTGATTGTTAAAAGCGAATAAGTATCCCGCTTTTTGGCAAAGTTTTTTTGATGTTTCGTTATAACAGTTAGAGCTTCCAACAGGGTAAGCGAAAGCTGAAATTTTTGACGTTATTTCTTCTTCAATAATGTGTTTTGATCTAGTAATTTCATATTCTTGCTCATCCTCCGTTAGGCTTGTTAGTATTTGATGGCTGACGGTATGTGAACCTATTTCCATTTTATTTGCGGTCATCGTTTTAATATTTTGCCATGACATAAATAATGATGGCGTATTCTCTAGTAATTCTGCTTGTTTAGGTAATGCGATATGTAATTCGGCAAGAACTTTTGGGATGTTGTTTTTTCTCTGACGTTTTGTGTTTTGAATATAATGCTGAATTTGACTCTCAATAATATGTTCATCAAGTAACATACTTGATGAATTATCCGGCAAAGTTACTGTTTTTCCAACACTGCGCCGTAGCATGAATGTTATTTCATCCCACCAAGCAATTTTTCTTGAATTAATTAGTGATGTTGAAAGAAAAAAAAGTGCAGTGATTCCGTGCTTTTTTAAAATTGGGTAAGCAACTGTGTAGTTATCAATGTATCCATCGTCAAAAGTAATTAATGCTAATCGTTCATCAATATTTTTTTGAAATTGAAGCTTTTGCGCTAGTTCATTAGTAGTAATGACTCTAAAGTTTTGTTTTATATCAATTATGATTTTTTCGAAAGCAGCTTCAGAACAAGAAAAAACATCCCTTGCAAAGTCACTATCTTGTTTAGAACCAATGCGGTGAAAATTAAAAACATATAAACCATTTGGCAGTAATCGCAAGAGTAATTTATCGATTTGGAAATGGATAACTGTTTTTTCTATTATTTTTCTTATTGTGTTTTTCATGAGCTATTTCTTAACTATTCAGTTTAAAAGATGGTTTAGCTAAGATGAAATCACGGTATATACTGGGGTTTCCTGACATGCCCGCTTCTGCGGCTTTAGTAATATTATACATTTCACGAGCAGACACATAATGTAAAACATACTTTTCACCATCGTTGTATTTTGTTTCAAGGTAGCTATGCAAAAAGTCGCGTGGCTCACCTAATAAAGTGTCCATATCGCCTTCTTGTGCACCATGAGTGTGTACTTTTATAAATACCCATTCTGGACGGCCTTTAACATGAATATTACTGCTTACCCATTGGTCTATTCTACTTTTTAGCGGGGGTGCAGTTCTTCGTACATCACTGTTTTCAATATGTGGCATACCGCTTGGCGTACGCCATTTAAAGTTTAAACCAATCGGGCCCTGTAAAAGCATTAAATCGCCATTTGCAGTTTTACCCACTTCAACATCAGTGCCGCTATTATGCGATTTACATTTGCCGTCGCGGCCAGTTGCATAATAAATGCTATTAATTTTACTGGTTTGAGCCGGGCTTGGTGCGCAGGGTAGCGTCATATCAATATAGCAACCACTGTTTTTTAGCACCTTCAGTTCGTTGTTTACGCCGCAGTGCATTCCCCCTGGTAAGGAGTTATCTAATGACCAGTTACCATGAATAAAGGCATATTGAATTTGCCCTGTTGCGGGGTTTACTGGTAATGCACCATGTTGTTCGTGTAATGTTTTGGCAAAGCCAGTGAGTGTTTTGCTAAGATTTTCTGCAGTGTCATTGTCATGATGCAGATGGATCTCGATCTCTCCAAAACCTCTAGCACAAAGGTCAGATAGTTTTGCTAGGTGTTCATGCCGGTATTCTTCTTCAGGGTAAAAGAAGACATGCTTTGGATAATGCCCATCGGCATCACGATGTTTTTCTGCCATTTTAGGGTAATCGTTATACCAACGATCAACTCTGGCGCGTTCCAGTTCGATATCATCTTTGTTTTTCCATTGAGGCTCAAAGTGGTCAACAAAGCAGAACATTATGTGAATTGGGCCCTCAACTTTTGCTTTCGGTTTTAAGCACTGCCAAAGATAAGGGCCAATCCAGTTGTGCATATGTTTGCGTTTCAGCACAAGATAAACAGTTACTAGCATCAGTATAATTAAAAGCACAAACAGCAAAACCACTGTCATTTTATTTCTCCTTGTCTTGCTGTTCTTTTCCAGCCACCGCGTTCGTTGTTACGAATAAAACGAACAAACCCAAAGGCTAATGCTAAATTCATTGAGGCAAAAAAGCTGATTATCTGAATGAGTTTATTCACTTTAGCACCTTTATTGATCTGACTCGTTCCTATTACTGCGATGGCATAGAAAATGATTTGCCCAATAAACAGCGTTAAATAAAAAGGTGAGCTAATAAGAAACATACTACAGATTAAAGCGAGTAACATCAGGTGCGGAGCAAACCAACGTAAAACCTTATGCGACCAATAACATAAGCTGAAAATACCTTGCTTTGGGGACAATGCCCATAAGGTACTGCTAAATGCGCGGTAATTGCCAAGGCCAATTCTTACTCTGCGGCCAAATTCATCATGTAAGGATGGGGCAACTTCTTCGTAAGCAACGGCTTTTTCGTTATACACAATATTGTAATGTTGTTTTTTAATGTTCATGACGATACAAAAATCATCCACAACTGTGTTAGCGGCCAATGGCTGGTATAGCTGACGTTTAATAGCATAGATGGCGCCATTAGCGCCGAGTAGGGCGCCGAGCGTTGATTCTTGCCGCTTTAAAAATTGTTCGTAGCGCCAATATAAACCATCACTATTTTGATTGCCGCCTTCGGTAACCAGGTGTAATTCGCCGCAAACTGCGCCAATATCAGGGGAAAAACTTAAAATCAGTTGTCGAATAGCATCAGTTGCAAATTCGGTATTCGCATCTGTCAGTACCAAGTAATCTGCCGATGCATTTGCTACTAAATCATTAAGTACGGCAATTTTGCCGCGATTTTCTTCAAAACAAAAAGGCGTAATACGTTTATCGTTAACGGCACTGATTAATGCAGCAGTGTTATCACTACTGCCGTCTGATGCGACTAAGATATGCAGGTTTCCCGGGTAATCTTGTGCTAACAGGTTTTCTAAACGCTGAGTAATACAGAGTTCTTCATTAAAGGCAGACAAGATCACATCAACGTCTGGCCAATGCTCCAGCGTTTGAGGTTGCGGCTTAGTGGGTTTTGCCAGATATTTTAATAATATTGGGTACAACATATAGGTATAGAGTAATAAGCTTATGCTTAGCCAAAACAAAAAAATATTCATTATTCAGCTCGCTTACTGACTATTTTGGCTGGGATGCCAACTACGGTAACATTATCGGGCACATCTTTAACGACGACGGCATTCGCACCAATTTTTACATTATCACCAATTTTTACATCACCAATAATTTTTGCGCCTGCACCAATAAAGATATTACTCCCTAGGATAGGGGCCTTGCCCCTTTCATCACCAATCACCACACCACTTTGAATAATGATGTTGTCTCCACCCGTTACTTTAGAGTTAATAATAATTCCTACAGGGTGCATTAAAATTAAGCCAGGGCCAAAGCGGCAACCGGCGCCCAACATGCAGCTGTTTAGTATTTTATTAAGCCATAAGACGCTTAAGGCGAGCGGCTGAAGGTGGTGCCACTGCAGCCAACTGGTTAACCGATATAAAAAATTGGCCGAGCTACCATCACTTAGAAAGGCCCGAAGAAGTGAGGTGTTATAGCCTTGTTGTTGAAAATACTGTTGTTTATAGCGGATATCTTGTAAAAAGTTACGCATCTAAATTCATCCGGCTAATAAAGGTACCAATATTTTTTGGCCAACTAAACTGTTTAGCATGCTCTTGTAAGGCAGTTTTTGACCAAGGGTGCCGCAGAGCTTTGTCTATGGCCGCGCTCAATGCCGTTCCATCTTTTACGGGGACTAAGATGCCTGTTTCTTTGCTAACCACTTCGGGGATCCCCCCTACATCAGTGGCAATGGCGGGTACGCCGCTGGCTAATGCCTCTAAAACAACATTAGGTACGCCTTCACGATAACTAGGTAATATTAATAATTTGGCTGTGCGCAGTCTCGCTGCAACTTCTTGCAGGGGGAGCGCACCATGTAAAAATACCTGCTTCTCTAACCCAAGCGCTTGGATCCGTTCAGCTATTTTTTGTTTTTCTGGGCCTTGGCCAATATAGTGTAACGCAGGAAAGTGTTCATTTAAGCTGTTAGCTTGGCTTTGCTGATAAGCATCCAATAGCTCATAAACGCCTTTTGTGGTTAATAGATTACCAATAAAGACCATATCTCCTGTTTGCTGATCTGTTGTTGCAGGGTAAAAAATGTTTGGGTTAACCCCATTATAATTCACGCATATCTTAGCCGGGTCAATGCCAGTGGCAACAAGCTTAGCGGCTAACGCTTTGCTAGCACAAAACACGGTTTGTGCTTGGTTGAGCCAATGTGCCATCTGCTTTCGGCGAGCTGGAAATTCAGTATTTTCGTTAACATCAGTACCGTGAGCTTTAACCAGCACTTTGGCATTAAATTTTTCGGCTAACATTAAACAAGCAACAGCATCAGGATAGGCCCAAGAGGCAATAATGTGGCTAGGATTACTTTGCTTAATCCATTTGCGTTTAAACCAAAGCGAAATGGCCTGAAAATAAGGCGTTAACCTACGACCGAACCGCGGTAAGTAAAAGTAGGGCACGTAGCAACGCTCTGTGTTATTGCTACAGTCTTTTCGATGTTTTAGCCATTCTAACCAAGGAACAAGGACCATGATTCGAAAAGGAAATTGTTCCGCAAGCAAGGCAAACTGCTGTTGATTAAAACTGGCTCTGTGAGGTGCCCAAGGTACTGGGAACAAATTAGTTATAGCCAGAAGAGAGACGGATTCTTTTTTCATCTTCTCATACTCAGCGTGTGACAAAATTTGTTTCTGTAAAATCTAGAGTAACTATCTGAACCAAACTATTAGGCCCCATGGATTTTTTTATATTCATTATGTTTAATACCAAACAAACCTGCGATTGTGCCAGCAGCAGAAGCAAATCTGAATAACCCTTCTATCCAGACTTTTTTATTTAAAGTTAATGCACCTTGTAAGCACTTTATAAAACCAAGCCCGAGTCTTACTAAAAACATGAGTAAACAACGGCCTAAAGCTATAATTGCGCTTTCTTCAAATCGATGACTTCGGCTATAACCAATGCCTGAGCGGAAACCCCTGCGTAAAAACCAACTTAGGGTGGCTCTAGATTTTGGAAATTCTTCAATTACGGGCGCTTCAGTAAAGTAGGCTTTGTAACCGGCTTGAGTGCAGCGCAGTGCAAAATGATAATCGCTTGCACCAGTCATGGCAAAACGTCTATCAAAGGTGGGTTGAAACTTTTCCAGAACAGTTCTGCTGAGTAAAAGATTATTAGTATAGAAAATCTCAATTGGCTGACCTTCTGTTAAGTGGTTCTCGCCATATAAAAGTTGCGTTGCCCAGTTTGGTGTGCCAGATTCACCGACAGAAATTACGTTACTAGTAACAATATCACATTGGTATTTAAGTTGAGCTGCTACTAATTTTTCTAACCAATCTTCTGCCGCAGGCCACTCATCATCATCAATAAATATTAATGCATCATAATTGCGGGTTAAAAACCAACGAGTACAGTTGTTTCGTGCAGCAACAATGCCTGGTTCTGCTTCCTGTTGATAATGTATTTTGAGCGGCGCTTCTTCGGATATTTGATTGATTAAACTTGCGATTTCAGTTTGGCATGCATTATCAACGACTAAAATTTCTGCTGTCGAATGGCTCAATCTTTGTTTTAACAAAGCGTTAACTAATCTAGTAAGGCCTTGAGGTCTGCGGCAAGTAATAATAGCTACAAGCAATTTAGTTTGCATTTTACAATTCCATAAAATTGCTTGTCTCAAATACCATTAAATAGGTTCACAGTATTAAGCCTAAAAGTTAAATACAACTTAGCAAGCACAACAAATGTCTATATTGTTATCTGCCCTTACCCAAAACTACAATCTCTACTGTTCTGATCAGAATAGTCAGGTCAAGTAACAAACTGCGGTGCTTGATATAGTAAAGATCAAATTTGAGTTTCTCTAAGGCATCTTCTGCTGTCGCACCATAAGGGTATTTCAACTGTGCCCAGCCAGTTAAGCCGGGGCGAACGTTATGGCGCTGAGCGTAATAGGGGATGTCTTTAACCAGTTGGTCTACAAACTCCGGGCGTTCAGGGCGCGGGCCAACAAAACCCATTTCGCCTTTAAGCACATTAATTAACTGCGGTAACTCGTCAACACGATATTTACGGATAAAACGGCCAACGCGAGTGACGCGCACGTCATCAGTGGTAGCCCATTGCGCGCCGTTTTTTTCGGCATCAATACCCATGCTGCGAAATTTAATGATATGAAACGGTTGGCCATCAAAACCCACACGAATCTGGCGGTAAAGCACAGGGGCTCCGGTTTTTCTGCCATCTTCTAAATAAATTAAAAAGGCAGTGAACAGCATGATGGGCCATGTTAGTAGCAGTGTGAATATGGCTAAGATGGCATTTAAGCGATAATCTAAATTCGTTCTAAACTTTTTGCTGCGTGCTAAACCATTAGAGTAAATCACCCAACTTGGGTATATAAGGTTTACAGCAATTTGCCCCGTTTCACTTTCAATAAAGTCGAGAATGTCGGTAACATCAATGCCGCGTGTTTTGCATTTAAACAACAAATCCACAGGTAACATATTGCGCCGCTCATCGCAGGCGATCACTAATTGTTCAATTTTGTGTTTTTCAGCATACGTAAATAAGTCGTTTAAATAGTCTATGTCGATGAGTTTATCTTCAGGAATATAGCCTTCTTTATCCCCTTCAATGCGCACAAAACCTACTAAGTCGAAATAACGTCGGTCGACATCACGGCGCATTCTGTTTTCAATAATAGCTGCGCGTTCGCCAGAGCCCAGCACTAAGATTCTGCGGCGACTAAGCCTGACTAAGTCGTGATATTGAAAAAACGTACGGAAGCTGCTGATAAGCACTACCGTAATCAAGGAAGAAAATAATAAAGGTATAAAACCCACATCAATGTGATCGGCGATGTTAAAAATAATAAATTCTAAAAATAAAACGTTGAAGCATTGAGTGAGAAATACGCGTTTAACAATACCTGAACTGGTTTCGCGCAATTTATGATCATAAAGCCCTAAGGAAAGGGTGCAAAGCATGGTAGAAAAGGTGAAAACAGCGATGTACACCATTTCCCATTCCAGGGTTAGCGATACTATAGGTTCTGTTAAAACGAAGTCAGCCAGGATAAAACCAAGATGGGCTGATAGTAAAATTAAGCTGATTTCGCCCAACATCAGTATTTTATCGGATACTTTAGAGCGATTAATCCTTGTGCTGAACATAACACATCCTTGGTACTTGATGGTATTTTGACTCGTTTTGCGCAACGATAAACATCACGAATGGCGGTTTAGGTAATATAAATAGACATTGCATTGATAGTACCTTTAAACTAGTTAGATGTCGATCAGTAATCTAGCTGAATTAAAGCTGAATTCCTAGTTGCGTTTTTGAAATTAACCTTCAAAAAAAGCAGCTAAATGACGAACTTTTAGTTATATTGATGATGCATTAGACACAAGGACACGTTTTATGAATAACAAGTTAAACGTCAACACTACTCTCTCCGCGCTTTTTGCATCAACCTTGCTACTTAGCGGTTGCGCCCAAAATAGTACTCTGCCTCGTGCATCAGTGCAGAATTCAGTTACGACCTCTGTTGATAACTATCAGTATTTGATTGGTCCTGATGATTCTTTAACTATTTTCGTTTGGCGTAACCCAGAGCTTTCTGGCAATTTTATTGTTCGACCCGACGGTAAAATTTCTACCTCTTTAATTGAGGATGTAGAGGTTAGCGGTAAAACTCCTACGCAACTTGCGCGTGACATGGAGCTTATTTTAGCTAAGTACATTCGTGATCCAGTTGTTACAGTGTCAGTGAATAATTTTGTTGGGCCTTACAGCGAGCAAGTTCGCGTTATTGGCCAAGCACTCAATCCGCAAGCCGTTAACTATCGCCAGTACATGACATTGCTCGATGTAATGATTACGGTAGGTGGCTTAACAGAATTTGCAGATGGCAATAATGCTAAATTAGTGCGTACCACCAATGGTTCACAACGTACTTATAACATCCGCTTAGATGACTTAGTTCGTGAAGGTGAAATCTCCGCTAACGTTGATATCTTACCTGGTGACATCATTATTGTTCCTGAAGCATGGTTTTAATCGACAGCGCTGGGCTTTTACCCTTATCGCATCACGGAGTTTGTAGTACATGAAGGAGTTAAACCAGGCTATTGAGCAATTGTTAATTCAATTGCATGGTATTTGGATCCGTCGTAGATATGTCATTATTACAGCTTGGTTAATATGCCCTGCTGCATGGTTTGCCATTTATAAGATGCCACCGGTTTACCAAGCCGATGCGCGGGTCTATTTTGATACGCAATCTATTTTAGAACCGTTACTGCGTGGCCTCACGGTTAATCGTAATGCCGAGATGGAAGTGCAGGCCTTAGCTCGGTTAGTGCTAACACGGCCTAATCTTGAAAACGTTGCGCGTAAAACCGATTTAGGTAAAGTCGCTTTAAGCAGCAAAGACTTTGAAAAAGTTGTTGATGATTTGGAAAAAAGCATCAAGCTTACCGTGCAAGGCGGTCGGCGCGAAGTAAACATTTACACCGTTTCTTATGAAAATAGTGACCCGCAATTAGCGTTAAAAGTTGTTCAAGAAATGTTAAGTGTATTTATTGAAACACGTTTAGGCACTAACCGCTCTGATCAACTTTCTGCTGAGCGATTCATTACCGCGCAAATTGAGGAATATGAACGTCGTCTGATCGAAGCTGAACGTAAACGCTCCGAGTTTCGTCGTAATCAGATGACTATTCTGGAAGGGGGCGAGGCTAATTATTACAATAGAATTAGTCAAGCCGAAGCAGAGAAATCAAGTGCGGAACTTGAGATTCAGCAGTTACAGCAACGGATAATAAGCGCTAAGCGCGACATAAATGAATTAACCAGCCTAGGTGGTGAGGGCCGAGCGCCATCCACACAATTTGATGCTCGAATTGCTGAAGTACGAAGTACGTTATCTACTTTGAAATTACGATTTACTGAAAACCATCCCGATGTTGTTGAATTTACTCGTTTACTTGAGCAGTTAGAACAACAACGCAAAGATGAAATTGCTTTGTTAAAAGAAACCGGTGGTATGTCAGAAACTAACGCCGCTTTACTCATGCAAAGCCCGCTTTACCAAAGCTTGGTAACCAGCATTTCTAGTTTTGAGTCTGAAATTGTTTCTAAAAAAATCTTGATTAACAAGCTAGAGGAAACAATTCAAACGCTGAGAAATAGTCTGCACTTAATCCCACAAGTAGAAGCTGAATTTGCTGCGTTAAACCGTGATTATGATACTAACCGAGCGCAATATGAAACCTTACTGTCTCGTCGTGAGTCGGCAGAAATGGCACGTAAGGTAGACTCAACAGAGTCAGAAGGCCAGTTCCGTGTTATAGACCCCCCACGAGTGCCAATGCTACCTTCTGGTCCTAAACGCTTAGTATTTTATACTTTAGCGCTATTTGCGGGCATAGGTGCTGGTGTGGGCATGGCATTTTTAAGAAACTTGTTGTCACCAGTGTTAACCAGTGCTGCGCAATTAAGAAGCATTTCTGCCTTTCCGGTGTTTGGTGTGGTATCGCATACCAATAAAAAGCAAATTCAAAAAGTGAGCAGAACGCATTTGTTTTATTTTATTATGCTAAGCGGTATGTTGTTGATGGTATATATGGGCTTGATGGTGAACGAGTTACTATTTGGTAAGCCTGCTGCAATGTTGTTGAGGGTTATCCAATGAGTTTAATTGAAAAAGCAATACAGCAACAGCAAGCCAATCAACAAAACCAACCACAGGCAGCCTCTGTAGCAGATCCTGTTACTGACGCTGCAACAACCGAAAAGGTACATAAAGAAAAGTCTGCTAAGCCACTAATAACTTTAGATCTTGACGGGCTGCGCCAAAAGAACTTTGTCAGTTTATCCGCAGAGCGGCGCTTGATTAATGAAGAATACCGCGTGATCAAGCGAAAAATTCTTAATAATGCGTTTGGGCAATTAAGTACTACATTGCATCATCCCAATCTAGTGTTAATTTCGAGTTCGCGGCCAGGCGAAGGTAAAACCTTCACTTCTATAAATTTGGCATTGAGTATGGCGTTAGAGCAAGATAAAACTATTTTGCTGGTTGATACCGATGTGCTGCGCCCGTCAGTTTCTAAAACGCTGAATTTAAATTTAGAGTATGGTCTTACCGAGTATCTTTTATCGGATAGCTTAAATGTTGAAGATATTATTTACTCTACCAATGTTGAACGTTTAAAAATTATTGGCGCAGGCCGACCGCATCATTTATCTACAGAGTTACTCGCCAGTGAAAAAATGCTTAAATTATCGAGAGAGTTTGCCGAGCGTTATCCTGATCGTCTGGTTATTTTTGATGCACCACCATTACTAGGTGTGAATGAAACTGCGGTCTTAGCGGCAATGTGTGGCCAAGCAATTATTGTAGTAGAAGAGAATCGCTCAAAAGTCTCTGAGATTGAACAAGCAGCCTCATTACTGCCAGAAAGTCTTGCTGTGGGTTTTGTTATCAACAAAGCACACCGAAATCAGGGCAAAGGATATGGTTATGGCTATTATTACGGCGCTGAATAACAAGCAACAACATCGTAATAAAGCGAGGTTGTACTCGTTGTTGTTGCTATTACCGGTTGCATTATTGCCTACAGCATTAAATGCTGCTGAAACCAAGATTACGCCGTTATTTAAAACGGCTTTGTATGGCTATCAGATTGAAACGGCCGAGTCTGATCAGATGAATGATGGCGCGGCATGGGAGTTATCTCCTGGTCTTGTTTTCAATCGCCAGTCAGCCAATATGCAAACACAATTGGTTTGGCAGCATGAATCTGTTGCATATGATGATGCCCAACGCAATGGTCGCAGTTACAACGAGTTTCAATTTGCTAATCAAATTACCGCTTTGAATAAACGTTTGTCTTGGCTGCTTAATGCCCAGCAAAACTATTTAGTGAGAAATAGCCGTTTCGGTATTTTCTCTGACAAAATCACCGGTGCTGAGAATCTTAGTAAAGCCAATAGTTATGGTACTGAAGTTCGTTATAGTAATTCGCCTTCAGCCGTCTATCTCACTGATATTGCAGTGCAATATCGTAAATCTGAAGCAGCAACAAGTATTATTGATGATAGTTTTACTAACTTTGATACCGATACCTATAATGCCAATTTAAGGTTAGGTACTAATAATCGTGGGTTAAATTTCTTTTGGTTATTTGAAGCAAGTTTACAAGAAACTGAGCGTGATTTAGGTAATAACATTTCAGGTAGTTTGTATAACATTGCTATCGGTGTGCCTTTTGCGCCAAACTTTTCGTTTTTTGGTCGGCTAGGTGCGGAAAAAGCCGATAATGGCTCAATTTACGATAATAGTTTTGACTATTTCGGCGGCGGCGTGGAATACCGCTTTGGCGCGAAGTCACGTATAAATTTAACAATGAACCGCAGTGACTCTAATGCTTTTGACCAAAAAACAGAAACAGACACCTATGTTGCATCTGATTTCTTGTTAGCGTTAAGCCGCAGAACCAGCTTAGAAGGTTCATTTGACCGCCGCTATTTTGGCCGAACCATGCAATTAAGTGGTAAGTATGATTTGCGCTTCTTGTCGGTGAAGTTAAGCGTTTCTGAAAATGTTCGTACGCAAAACCTGTTTGACAACGAACTAGATGATTTAGGTGTATTTGTTTGCCCAGATGGCGCATCTGATTTTAATGCCTGCTTTAAGCCTCCGACAAATCAATATGTACCTGTTTTTGGTGAGTCGTTACAGCAGATTAGTATTAATAACGCTGAATTGCGTCAAGAGCTGGTGAAAGTAAGAACCGAAAGTATCAACATCGCTTACAGCAAAAATCGTTTGGCGTTGAATCTGCTTTTTTCAGACAGTGAAACTGAATATGTAGAAACGGGTGCTGCCAATACTAATCAAAGTGTCAGTATGCAGGCATCATGGTTGCTTAACGAGCATAACAAACTGCTGTTTGATGTAACGCATTACAACACCATGTACATAACCGAATTAAGAACAGATAAAAACTTGTCTGCCTCGTTAAGTTATTTACGCACTATCAATACACATTCTACTGCGAGGCTAGCTTTTCGTAGGTTAGATCGAGATTCAAACCAATCGGAATTTGATAATGCTGAGAATCGGGTTTGGTTAGAATACCAATATCGTTTCTAAGCTTAAACGTGTTGTGTTTAAAATAAAACGGCGCATTAAGCGCCGTTTTTATGTGTATCGGTAGCAGAAGCTTATTTTGCTTGTTGCTGACGTTGCAGAATCAGTTCATCAAGCTCTTTTATTATCTTAAGTTTCTGCTCTAAAGACTCATCTAATAACTGCTGCACTGAAGCACTGCCAAGCGCGGCAGGCGAGGGCGCTGCTGCTGCCTGAACTTCGTTGTCGCTTTTAATATTAAGGCTGCTGGCGGGTGTTTGGTGCGCAATTTCTTCGGATATTTCATTGATTACACTTTGCACATGTTCAGCACTAATTGTTTTATGCTGTTCCAGATAGCCCAGCAATAACACACGATCCATCAGCAAGTTAATGCGCCTAGGAATGCCGCGGCTGAACGTTTGCACAAGTGAGAAGCAGTCATCTTCTAACAGCGGGTGATTTAGGCCAGCCATATGTAAACGAAACTGTATGTATTCCTTGGTCTCTACCTCGATTAATGGCACCAAATTGCTTGAGGCAATTATTCTTTGCCGAAACTGTTCCATATTGGGTGCTTGAATAATGGGGTTAAGCTCGTTTTGCCCCAGTAAAAAGCTTTGCAAAAGTGGCTTACCGTCTATTTGAAAGTTCGATAGCATGCGCAGCTCTTCAATCGACTCTAAAGGTAAGTTCTGCGCCTCATCGACTAAAAGCAATGCGCGGCGATGTTGTGAATGCAGGCGTTTTAAGAATATGTAGATAGCATCGAGATAGCTGGCTTTGTTGTTTTCTTCAACTTTAAGATTAAACGAGCTGGCGATCATCCGAATAAGATCGTCTGGCTGTAGTTTTGAAGTTACGATTTGTCTGGCAACAATTTCATCTTGATTGAGCATAGATAGTAACTGACTGGCCAGCGTGGTTTTGCCGGTACCAACATCACCCGTGATAACAATAAAGCCTTCGCCTTGGGTTAAACCATACTGTAAGTAAGCAAGCGCTTTTTTATGCAAACGGCTAGCAAAAAACCAATTGCTGTTATGCGTGAGTTGAAAAGGCCGCTCTGTAAATCCATAGTATGACTCGTACATCGTTAATCCTTCCAGAAGCTCTTTCGGTAAACTGAGCGTAGTGTATACAAAATCCAAGGCTAACACTAAACAAAAGCGTGTTAATGGCTTAAACATGATTAAGGATGGTGATAGTTTAAAATTTACTCGAACAATCGGGCTGTTATAAAAAACTGTTGACACTTTTGAGGCACCACCCTAGAATGCGCCCCGTGTTCAGCGATAAGCTTAGTTTAGAGTTGGCACAGAAAAGTGTGGGGCTATAGCTCAGCTGGGAGAGCGCTTGCATGGCATGCAAGAGGTCAGCGGTTCGATCCCGCTTAGCTCCACCAAAATTTTATTGCGTCCCCTTCGTCTAGAGGCCTAGGACACCGCCCTTTCACGGCGGTAACAGGGGTTCGAATCCCCTAGGGGACGC
>NZ_JAPJEA010000001.1:0-396456 GCF_030737935.1 Alishewanella sp. SMS8 | reverse complement strand
GCGTCCCCTTCGTCTAGAGGCCTAGGACACCGCCCTTTCACGGCGGTAACAGGGGTTCGAATCCCCTAGGGGACGCCACTAAATTTTACACTTTTCAGACTGTTACAGCGTCCCCTTCGTCTAGAGGCCTAGGACACCGCCCTTTCACGGCGGTAACAGGGGTTCGAATCCCCTAGGGGACGCCAATTCAGTCACACTTTTCACTGTTATGTCCCCTTCGTCTAGAGGCCTAGGACACCGCCCTTTCACGGCGGTAACAGGGGTTCGAATCCCCTAGGGGACGCCATTCTTTGCTAATGGCTTTTTTTCCCAGACCGACTTTGCAATTCGGGGCTATAGCTCAGCTGGGAGAGCGCTTGCATGGCATGCAAGAGGTCAGCGGTTCGATCCCGCTTAGCTCCACCAATTTCCAGTGCGTCCCCTTCGTCTAGAGGCCTAGGACACCGCCCTTTCACGGCGGTAACAGGGGTTCGAATCCCCTAGGGGACGCCATTTTTGTTTACTCTCTTTAAAACTCAAAACTCCTACTCGCCGTGATGGCGGTGCGGACACCGCGTTGTTGTCTTGGCACGGCGGAAGCCGGGAAGCAAATCCCCTAGGGGAAGTCATCTTTATTCATCTTTCAAAACTCACAACTCAAAAATCCGGTTGTTAAAGACTAATATATTGTTCCTTTTTTCTATCGTGAACATTTCGCATTTATTGCTGAAAATATGCTAATCTGCAGCGCAATTTACGTATCTGATTCTTAGTGTTAGCGGCTTTAGAGGTTATAAAATGCGAGTGGTTAAAAAGCTGGTTAGGGCTTTAATCAAAACCATAGCAATTGTGGCATTGTTGCTAATACTGTTGTTTTGGTTGTTTACTTTGCCGGGGCAAGTTGAGCAACGCAACCTAGCCAGTAACGATGTGGTGTCTTCGCAAAACTTGCTCTCTTCAAGCATTCGTCAATTAAAAAGCGATTCGGCTGATTTAACGATAACACTGACCCAAGCCAATTTAGATGCCATGTTTAATGTCGCGAGTCACACGCTAAAACCCTTCGTTTTTCACGGCTCTATTTTTGACTCCGGTGTAGTGGTGCATTTGGTGTATGCCTTGCCAGGTATCTTTAGCGAAAGATTAATTCCGCTGACCTGTTTTTTTAATGAGACAACGCAGGGTTTTAGAGTTGAAGATTGTAAATTAGGCCGCGTTACCATTCCTAGTCGGTTTGCTCATTTCTTATTTGAATCCAGTATTCACGCGCTGCTTGATTCCCCCTCAGATCAACAAATTTTGCAATTAATCAGCATGGGGCAAGTAGCAAACCAGCAAGTTTCTTTTAGCCGTAAGCCATCGCAACCCATTAACGTTGAGTTAAATCCTAAGCTTTATGCTGAACAAGGCCTGCAATCTTCTTTATTCAGTGCCAATAAAAATCCGGCGCCAGATATTCAGGTGTATCTCGACGAGCTATCTCGGCTTTACCAGAGTAATCAGAATGAGCGTCGCTTAGCATTTTATATGCAGCACCTTTTTAAGTTTGCCTTGCATCGTGCCGACAACGCTGCCTTAGAGCAGCAATATATCAGTGCGCTTTGGGCTTTAGCGGTGGGGTTGGGTAACAAACGCTTTGCACGTTATGCCAATACCAGCTTGACGCCAGATCAGGTACCTCAACTGCCGAGAGTGACGTTATCTGGTCGTGGAGATTTGCCCTTGCACTTTTTGTACTCAGCCGTATTTAAAAACTTGGGAAATGCTTTTTTAGCCGAACAAATTGGCTCTTTAAAAGAAATCAACGATGCAGGACGAGGTGGTAGTGGTTTTAGCTTTATTGATATGGCCGCAAATAAAGCGGGTATCAACTTAGTGCAACAGTTGGTTAATATTGATCCGCAGCAGGTTCGACAACTTTCTACTGAACAGTTTGAACAGGCATTTTTTCCATCGATTAGTGAGTTACCAGAAGGGCTTAGTGAAGAGGCCTTTATAAATCAATTCGGTAGTTTAACCGATAGCCGATATATTGAATTAGAGAACATCATTGAACAGCGTTTGGCAAAGTTAACGCTGTTCAAAATGTCTGAAAACTAAGGCTTAGTTTTGTAGTAAACCGTTTAAGGCGTGGGTGTTAGCTCGATTGTACTTTCTAGTTCTGCCAGCAGGGGCAGCATAATATCTCTTATCAGCGGCTGTGCTTCCGCTGTTGGATGAATACCATCCTGCATCATCAGTTCAGGTTTAATCGCAATCTCATCCATAAAAAAAGGCCACAGTGGGATCTGGTGCCTTTCGGCGAGTGCAGGGTAGATCGCGGTAAAGCGCTCAACGTAACGTGGTCCGTAGTTGGGTGGAATGCGTATTTGCATAAGTATCGGTTGGGCATTATGCTGCTTGGCTGTGATAATAATTTGTTGCAATTGATCTTCGATAAGCTGTGGCGTAAAACCCCGTAAGCCATCGTTACCGCCAAGTTCAACTAACACCCAAGTGGGTTGATGTTCTTTCAGAAGTGCGGGTAAACGGGCGAGGGCGCCACCGGTGGTTTCGCCACTGATGCTGGCGTTAATTAGCGTGAGCTCGGTTTTTTCGGCCAGTAAGGCGGGCCAGCCTTGCGATTCTTGTAAGCCATAAGCCGCACTTAAGCTATCGCCAAGGATCATGAACTTTTGGGCCAGAGCGTTCTGGCTAATAATAAACAATACAAAACATAAGATGATGCGCATGACTAAACTACCTGAAATTCATATTAAAGCGGTTAACCTTGCTAAACGGGTGAATGTTAGCGAAGGATCACTGACTATCCTGCATGATATCAGTCTGACAATCAATCAAGGCGAGACTGTTGCCATTGTTGGTGCGTCTGGATCAGGTAAATCGACCTTATTAAGTTTATTGGCGGGTTTAGACGTGCCCAGTGCTGGTGAGGTGTTTTTAACCGGGCAACCATTACATCGCTTATCTGAAGACGATCGTGCTGGGATCCGCGCGGCGCATGTGGGCTTTGTGTTTCAATCGTTCTTATTGCTACCCAGTTTAACCGCTATTGAAAATATTACTTTACCCGCTGAGCTAGCCGGGGATAAGCAGGCAAGGCAACGCGCGTTAACCCTGTTAAAACAAGTTGGCTTACAAGATCGTGCAGATTTTTATCCAGCGCAGCTATCGGGTGGTGAACAGCAACGCGTGGCGATTGCCCGCGCCTTTATTACGCAGCCGGCTATTTTATTTGCCGATGAACCTTCCGCCAATTTAGATGCCACGACCGGCCAGCGTATTGAAGATTTATTGTTTGAACTAAACCAGCAGCAAGGCACTACCTTGGTGCTAGTTACGCACAATGCAGAACTTGCCGCACGTTGTCAGCGCCAGTTAAAAATGCAAGCAGGCCGTTTTGTTGATACTGAGGAGTTACAGCATGTGGGCTAGTATTGCCTGGCGCTTATTTTGGCGTGAATTAAAACGCGGCGAGTTGTGGGTGATTGCCTTTGCGCTGTTTTTAGCGGTGTTCTCTGTGGTTAGCTTAAGTGGTATTACCCAAACAGTGCGCGTGGCGCTGGAGCAGCGCAGTGCGCAATTTATTGCCGCGGATCGCGTGTTGGGCTCGAGTCAGCCATTTAACCCAGAAATTATTAGCCTAGCTAAACAGCAAAGCCTGCAAGTGGCGCAGCAAATGCAGTTCGATTCCATGCTGTTTAGTGCACAACAAATGCAATTGGCGACAATCAAAGCCGTCGATAATGCCTACCCATTGCGCGGTGAGTTGGTCCTTCACAAATCTAACAATGTGTTAAACGGTGAACTGGGCAGCTTAACGCCCGGGCAAATTTGGGTTGAACCGCGTTTACTGGGATTACTTGAGGTGTCTGTTGGTGATGACATTGAATTAGGCAGCAGCCGCTTACAAATTGCTGGGGTTATTGTTAATGAACCGGATGCGCCTTTAAGTGTGTTTGGCGGCTCGCCGCGCGTCATTATGCATATTGACGATGTGGCGGCGACCGGTATTGTGCAGCCGGGCAGTCGTATTAGTTACCGTTATTTATTTGCCGGTGGTAATGCTGAATTAGACCGTTTTGCTACTGAGGTAACGCCCTTAATGTCGGTGCACGAGCGTTGGCGCAATCGTGATCGGCAAACCGCCGTGGGTGGCGCCCTAGAGCGGGCTGAGCGCTTTTTATTATTAGCCGGTTTGTTGGGCATCGTGTTAGCCGCATGTGCTGCTGCAGTAGCCGCAAGCCGCTATAGTCAGCGGCATGCGCAAGCGGTTGCCATAATCAAAGCGCTAGGGGCAACCACCGCTCAAGTGCGGCGCATTTATAGCAGTCATCTAATGCTGGTGGTGTTGTTTAGCTTAGGCTTGGGTTTATTGCTAGGGCAGGTAACCTTGCTGGGCGTAGAATCGGCCATTGTGCTTTATGTCGGTGATTTTCGGCCTGAGTTTAGTTTGCGGCCAATATGGCTGGGTAGCCTTACCTGTATTTTATGTGCCTTGCTGTTTGCCGCTCGGCCCTTGTGGCAATTAACCATCACCCCAGCGATCCAAGTACTTAAACAACCGGTGCAGCAGCTGGCGTTTGATCGTTGGCAATTTATCACCGGCGCTGTCGCAGTATTCGGTTTAATGTGGCTGTTCTCAGGTGAATGGTTAATTAGCATCGGCTTGTTTTTGGTTTGTGGGGTGTTCGTCGGTGCGCTATTAGGTATCGCCGCCTTAATGGTGAAAGCCGCTAAACCGGTGGCAGCGGGTCAAAGCAGTGCCGGCAAGCTGGCGCTGGCCAATTTACGCCGTAGATTATGGGCGAACAGCTTTCAGTTAATTACCTTTTCTTTAGCCTTGTTCTTGGCGTTGTTGTTGTATTTTGTGCGCGCCGAATTAATTGGTCAGTGGCAACAGCAGATCCCAGAAGGTGCACCCAATCACTTTTTGGTGAATGTTAGCGAAGCGCAGCGTAGCCAATTAGCAGACTTTGCCAAAGCGCATCAACTGCAATCCGAGCCGTTTTATCCGGTGGTGCGGGGGCGTTTAGTGCAAGTTAACCAAGAACAAATGCGCGATGAAGCCACAAAAGAAGATCGCACTGAACAGCGCACCGGTGTTGGGCGTGAGTTAAACCTAACGTGGCTATCAACCTTACCAACAGCCAATAAAATCTTAAGTGGTAACTGGTTTTCTGAAGATAGCCGTGGTGAAGTGTCGGTAGAGCAAGAACTCGCTGAGCGCTTAGGTTTGAAATTAGATGATCAGGTGCAGTTTTCGATTGGCGGGCAAATGGTCTCGGCCAAGATCAGCAGCATCCGTCAGGTAGATTGGAACAGCTTGCAGCCGAACTTCTACATGATTTTAAGCCCGGATTTGTTAGCAGGTTTTCCGGCTAGCTATATCACAGCGTTTTATATCGAGCCGGATCGCTATCAGCTCGTTAATCAGTTAGCGCGTTTGATGCCCACGGTCACCGTATTAAGTGTCGAGGCGATAATCAAACAGGTGCAAGACATTATTGCGCAAGTCACCGTCGCACTTAGCTTTATATTACTGATAATTATCTTGGCTTCGGCGTTGGTGCTGGTAGCACAAGTGCAAGCAACTCTAGAGCAACGCGAGCAAGAGTTAGCCATATTGCGTACCCTTGGCGCGCGTTATGCTTTTTTACGCAATGCGCTAATCTTAGAGTTTACTTTTTTGGGGGCGTTAGCGGGCTTGTTTGCCACAGTGCTGGCAGAAGTGTTGCTATTAACCCTGCAGCAGCGGCTGTTTGAATTGCCGTTCAGCTTTCACTACGCCCTTTGGTGGATGGGACCGCTCAGTGGGGCGCTGCTGGTGTCTGCTTTAGGTTGGTGGCAGTTACGCCGCTTATTGCAAGTGCCTGGTGCGGTATTGATCAGACGGGTGCTGCAAGGATAATGGCTGGGTAAGCCAACAAAAACTGCTAAAACTAAAAACCCCTAATAATGTGTTAGGGGTTTTTGTTTTTTGGCTTTTTGCTTTGACGTCACAATGTTAATGCGGCTAATGCCTGCGATAGCTGCGGATAGCGGAACGTAAAACCGGCTTTTAGTAGTTTTTGCGGCACCACGCGTTGCCCGTATAGCAAAATGTCGGCCATTTCACCAAACAACAAGCTGGCCATAAACGCCGGCATCGGCAGTACAGCAGGGCGTTTTATACGTTTAGCTAATTCAGCGGTAAATACTTTATTGGTTACTGGGCGCGGTGCTACGGCATTCACCGGGCCGCTTATATCATCGTGTTGCATAATAAAGTTGATAAGATTAACCATATCGTCTAAATGGATCCACGACATATACTGTGTGCCATCGCCCATTACCCCGCCCAATGCCAGTTTAAAAGGCGGTAACATTTTGGCTAGTGCGCCGCCGTCTTCGGCTAACACGATGCCTGTACGTAACAACGCTACGCGGGTTTTATCACTACTGGCTTGCATCGCCAAGTTTTCCCATTTCGCGCAAATATCGTGGGTAAATTCAGGGAAAAAAGCATCGTATTCTTCGGTGATCTCAGTGTTGCCCTGCCGGCCATAATAACCCGTAGCAGAGCCACTGATCAGCAATTTTGGAGGCGTTGAAGCTTGACTGATCAGTTTGCTGAGTGCTTCAGTAAGCTGCCAACGGCTTTGGCAGATAAGGTTTTTTTGCTTTTCGCTCCAGCGACGCTTAGCAATGGGCTCACCCGCTAAGTTCACCACCACATCAATGGTATTAAAATCCACTTCTGAGAGGGCATTAATATAGTGAATGTTACTGTTAGCACTTTTACGGCCGGTACGGCTGAGGATCAGCAGTTTATGCTCAGCTTGCCAAAGCCGTACTAAAGCACTGCCGATTAAGCCGGTGCCGCCCGTAATGAGGATCTGCATATCAGGTATCCTTACTTACGTTGTTGTTACAAACAGTTGTAACACATCAACCTTTATTGAAGTATAGCGGGTTATTTGTTAACCGATAAGGTTAGCGAAACAGAATCGGCAAAACGCAGGGCGTGCGGTTTGTCGATTTCCACTTCAGCGTAGCTAACAGAGGCATGCGCACTGGCTAAAGCAAGGACGTCAGAGGTGAGTTTTTCTAATAAACCAAAGCGATTGTTTTCAACCAGGGCAATAATTTGTTTAGTTATAGTGCGATAATTTAGCGCGTTAGCCATGTCATCGGTTTGTGCGGCTGTTTCAGCGCGATAAACAATTTTAGCGTTTATGACCACGTCTTGTTTGTTCGCAATCTCATCTTCGTTAATGCCGATGTAAGTGCGTAAGCGCAGGTTTTTGATTCTAATTGTTGCCGGATTAAGATCCATAATAATACCCTTAATTAATTTTAACTGCTTACGCTACGCTAACGCGCTGCGATCAACCAGTACAGTAATTTGTTTAGGTATTTAGGCATCGTCATTAAATACAAGGGTAAAACAGGCACCGCCTAACTCACTGTCGCTAATGGTAATGTTGCCTGAGTATGAGTTTACCAGCTCAGAGACGATAGATAGGCCGACGCCATGGCCTTCGACATAGGTGTCGAGTCGTGTGCCACGTTGAAACAGCTCTTGGCGATTTTTTTTCGCAATGCCAGGGCCATCATCTTCGACGATAATTGAAAAGGGTTGTTGGCCGATAGTTACCCGAACTTGATGACGGCTGGCTTTACAGGCGTTATCCAGTAAGTTACCCAATACTTCCATTAAATCGGTTTCATCACCACGGAAAAAGGCCTCTTCGCTGCACACTAGCTCAATTTCACAGTCTTTATCACGGTAGATTTTTTGTAGGGCGTTAATTAGCTTTTCTAGTAGCGGTAAGATCAGCGTTTCTTTTTTCCAAATATCCTGACCTGAGCTGCTGGCTTTTTTTAGCTGATGCTCGATCATCGCAGTAATGCGGTCAATTTGTTCTTTTAGTTCAGGCTGTTGAGCTAAAGGGGAGGTTCTAAGCACGGCTACCGGGGTTTTTAAGGCATGCGCTAAGTCACTTAAATGATTACGATAGCGCAGCTTTTGGCGGTTTTGACTGGCTAATAATAAATTCAGATCTTCTTTAATAACATTTAGCTCAGACGGATAATTGCCCATTAAGTGATCTTGTTTACCACGTTCAAGTTGTCTGATTTCATGGTCTAAGCGGGTTAACGGTTTGGTCGTCCAGTAATAAGCCAGAATACTAAGCAGTAATAAACCTAGTGCAATACCAATAAACCAACGTAATAGCGTTGAGCGGAAGCTTTTGTGTGGTGCAAGTAACAATTCTGCGGTTTGCACCACATGAATGGCGAGCGGGCGAGCGCTTTCACCGGAATCAAACAAAAAAGCGATACTGAGAATTTGAAATTGGCTGTCTTGCTGTTGTTCAGCATAAAAAATATGCTGCCCTGGTACTAAGGTAATGTCTGGCACACTAAAGCTTTGATTAAGTGAAGAGTCGGATTGCCATAAAAGCTGTTTGCCGTCGGTAACATAAGCACTTAAACCCGAGTCTGGCCGATAGAAGTCTGGGGCCAGCGAGTTGTTGGTTAATTCTATTTTGTTATCAACCAAGTTAAGCTCAGACAAAATGGCGTACATATGTACTTCCATTTTTTGTTCCGCATTGGTTAATAGCTGCGTGTGAAAGGCTTGCTCAATAGCCAAAAAAGAGCTGGGCAGCAGCAATACTAATAATACTGCGCTTACCAGCCCTTGACGGAGCTTAAGAGGGATAACTCTCATTTACTCACTTGTAAATTAAAGCGATAACCCCGACCACGCAGTGTTTCGATCGGTTTTAACTCAGCATCGGGGTCGAGTTTTTTACGTAACCGCAGTACAAACACTTCAATAACATTACTGTCTAAATCAAAGTCTTGATCGTAGATGTGCTCGGTTAGTTCAGTTTTAGAAATCACCTTACCTGGGTTGAGCATAAAGTACTCTAGCACTTTATATTCATAGGCGGTTAAACTCACTTCGTTTTCACCCAGCCACACCTGTTGTGTGCGGCTATTTAAAGAAATTGGGCCCGAGCTCAGAGTTGGATCCGGTTGACCGGCTGCGCGGCGGATCAGTGCGTTACAACGGGCTAATAACTCTTCATTGTGAAAGGGTTTCGTTAAATAATCATCAGCACCAGCATCTAAACCTTCCACTTTTTCTTGCCAACTGCCACGCGCTGTTAAAATGATGATAGGGGTTTTTAATTCTTGTTTACGCGCTTTGCGGATCACCGATAAGCCGTCTAACTTGGGTAAACCCAAATCAATAATGGCCAGATCATAAGGATATTCGGATAATTTAAACCAACCTTCGGCACCATCTACCGCCAGATCAACACTAAATTGTTGTTGTAGCAGGTCGTTCTTAATTTGCTCGGCTAATAATTTTTCATCTTCGATGACTAAAACTCGCATGCTTAATCTTCCCTTTTAACACGGCCGCTGCGGCCATCGACAATAACATTAACAACTCGACCATCATCTTGCATCACGCGCACACGATATTGCCGAGATTCTGCTCTAACTTTGAGAATACGGCCAGGAAAACGTTGTTTTGCGAGTTGCGCTGCAGTTTCTTTCGTAATGTCTTTCGCAGGTAATACAGTGGGTTGTTTTGCAGGTTCTTTGTTATCACTCAGCAACATAGCGCTATCGTTTGCCTGCAAGGGCGCAACAAGCACCAGCAGCAAACTGCAACTAAGTAAAATCGTGAGTATTTTTGTCATATTATTCAACCCCCTAGACAGTGTGGAACACCGCTACGACTGGTAAGGTGTGTTAACTACAGGTCTTATTTAAACTGTAGAAGCCACAAAGTAATACGCTGTGATTGGCATAAGCTAACCGCTGATTTATGTCTAACTTCATCATCTGTTTGTGTATTCTTGCTAATGTACTGAAATATTCTATTGGCGGCAATCAGCAATGTGCGAAGAATAGGCGTTGATGGCTTAATTCAACCTGAATGTGAATGTAGCTATTTAATTAAATTTTTTAAAATAAAGTTGCAAAATATTTTTCTGCGTCTAGATTTAATGCGGTCGGTAATTTTGCTTGCGATGTCCGCTTTGCGAATGTTGTAGCTACCAGCGGCTACCGACTCTGGTAGGTAAGTAAGGTTATGTCAGTGTTTACTGCTGCGGCATCCAGCCATTTCGGGAGGAAAGCTGTTATGAAAAATATTATTGTTGCCACATTGCTAGCTACTGCCGTATTGGTAGCTAACCACAGTTTAGCCAATAGTAATGTTCAAGAAGTGACTAAAGCGACCGCTAGCCAAGCGACAAGTAAATTACGCTTGAATCAAGCCAGTGTAGAGCAATTGGTTGCCGTGCCAGGTTTAGGCAAAGTGAAAGCAGAAGCGATAGTGGCGCACATTAATGAAAATGGTGCTATTAGCAATGAAGCGGATCTGACCAAAGTAAAAGGCATTGGCCCAAAACTGGCGGCACGCGTGGCGCAATATGTCAGTTTTGACTAAGGGTTAAAGCAAAGCCTTAGGCGATTTCGCCTAAGGCTTTCATTTGTTCGTTAGCCCATTGCACAGCCTGATGATACGCATCCGGTACTTTTTCAACAGGTAAATTCAGGTGTTTGATAGTGCTCGTCGCTTCCGTCCAGTGCGCCGTTTCGTAATACTCAATTAAGCGAATATAATCGGCAAGCACGCCTTCTTTATTCACTAATGCGTCTTTGATATCAGCTGACAGCGGTAATTTTTCCATCACGCTTTCAATTGACTCATCTAAAATCGCATCCATTAACGACATCATCCCGGTTAAGAAAGCTTTTTCTAACGGTACTGTGCCCGATAATGCCGCTAAGCCTTCAGCAAAGTTTGCCCGAGTCATGGCCATTCGCATCAGTTCAGCCGGTTTGTCGGTACTGATTTGCGCGGTAAATAATAAGGATAAAAATTTCTTTAACTCAGCTTGACCAAGCACTACGATGGCATGCTTGATGGTATCAATTTCAGTGCGGCGGCGGAAAATGGCCGAGTTACTATAACGTAATAGCTTATATGAAAGCGTCACATCGCGTTTAAACACTTCGGCAATTTGCACTAAATCCATATCGGCCTTTGATGTTTCATATAACAGCTCAGCTAAAGCCAATTGTGAAGGAGACAGCGCTTTGGCTTGCATCATTTCCGGCTTAGAAAAAAAGTAACCTTGGAAGTAGGCAAAACCTTGATCCATAGCTTGTTGAAACTCTTCAATAGTTTCTACTTTTTCGGCTAATAACTTGATGTTCGGAAAGTCGGCAATCGCCGTTTTTATCTCTTCAATTTGTTCGCTATTGGTGCTGCGAAAATCGATTTTGATAATATCAATATAAGGGTAAAAATGCCGCCAAACATGTTTATGCTCGTAATCGTCGAGTGCCAAAACATAGCCTTGCTCTTTAAGTTGCTGGCATTCTGCTAGCAGGCGTTTGCCCGGTTGCACCGTTTCGAGTACTTCAATGACTACCTGTTCTTTTGGCAGCATACTGGGGTATTTTTTTAGCAGTGTTTCTAGTGTGAAGTTGATAAAGCCCGGCTTATCGCCCAGAAAGTCGTCTAAACCAAAAGCAAATTGACTGCCTTCAATCATTTTTGACGTGGCTTCATCACCATCAATGTCTGGAAATGCGTTATCGACGCCATCCCGAAATAGCAATTCGTAGCCGAAGAGCGCTTTATTACGGTCCAAGATGGGTTGGCGAGCGGCATAAAAAAACATTCGTGAGGTTTCTCCGACAAGTAAACTTTGCTTAATGTAACAAAACGCTGGCTATGAAAGCCAGCGTATCTTCAGCACAATCAGTAAAAACAGCCTGTTTTGTCACTGGCTGTTTCGATTATAGCGGATTAAGTGTTTGCTTTTAGGGTGGTTAGCATCTTAGTGAACATCTGCTGCACACTTTCTGATGGCATTCTACCCATTAAACTGACAACAATAATAGCTAAAGTACTGAGGATCACCCCTGGTACAATTTCGTACATGGTCGCACTTAGCGTTTGACCATTAATGCTGATAGGTAAGTAGATCCACAATAATACGGTGCCCGCACCAACAATAATACCGCTAAGCGCACCGGCAAACGTCATGCGTGGCCAATACAAGCTCATGATAATCAGGGGGCCAAAGGCCGCACCAAAACCGGCCCAAGCATTGCTTACTAATTGCAGTACTGAACTATCGCGATCGTAGGCTAGCGCGATAGCCACTAAGGCCACTAATAATACCGATAAACGACCCACCACCACTAATTCTGTTTGGGTGGCGCTGCGATTCACAAAGGTTTTATAAAAGTCTTCGGTTAACGAGCTCGACGTTACCAACAGCTGTGATGAGATGGTACTCATAATGGCCGCTAAAATAGCCGCTAGTAAAAAACCACTGATCAGCGGATGGAATAAAAACTGTGAGAAGACAATAAAGATGGTTTCAGGATCGGCGATGTCCATTTTAGTTTTCGCCACATAAGCGATACCCACAAAACCGGTAGTAATGGCACCGACGATGGTCACAAACATCCAGCTCATGCCTATACGACGAGCCATTTTGATATCTTTAACCGAACGGATCGCCATAAAGCGTACGATGATATGCGGCTGGCCAAAATAGCCCAAGCCCCAACTGAGCGCTGAGATGATTCCCAGAACTGAACTGCCGGCTACCCAATTCATTAAATCAGGGTTGATGTTCGTGACAATTTGGTTAACTTCACTGATCCCGCCAAGGTGATCGATCGCCACGATAGGCACTAATACCAGAGCGATAAACATTAAGCAGCCTTGCACAAAGTCGGTAATGCTAACCGCCATAAAGCCGCCAATCAGGGTGTAAATAACTACTACGCTCGCGGTAATATACAGGCCCAGTTCGTAGTTAAGATTAAACGAGCTTTCGAATAATTTACCGCCGCCAACGACACCTGAAGAGGTGTAAAGCGTAAAGAAAATAACGATAACTAAAGAAGACACAATACGCAGCATGCGCGTTTTGTCTTCAAAACGTTTTTCAAAGTAATCCGGAATGGTAATCGCATCATTGGCTATTTCGGTATACACCCGCAGCCTTGGCGCAACAATCAGATAGTTCAGTAGAGCACCAATTAATAAACCGACCGCTATCCAGGTGCTACTAAGGCCAGAAACATACATGGCACCGGGTAAGCCCATTAACATCCAGCCACTCATATCAGAGGCACCGGCAGAGAGCGCTGTCACGCCAGGGCCGAGTTTACGACCACCGAGCATATAGCCTGAAACATCATTATCTGTGGCATTGTAGGAATATAAACCGATGCCGATCATGGCAAGAAAATAAATACCCAAAGATATTAGGGTGGCAGTTTCCACTACGCGAGCTCCTTTTTTAGTTTTATTAGGCATTACAGCGAGGTTAACTGACCAGGTGATTAACCTTGAGTGTATCTCGCTATAATGATGATTGAGCTGACGTTTGCTGACGCGATAACCGTTTTGATCCCCATCAGCAAAAGTCAAATCACTATAAATGTTAACAACTAGGCTGCTTAGATACCAGTCATTTTCAGTATTGCGGTCTCAGCTCTAGGTCATTCTAACGTAAAGCCCCGGTAGCTAATACAGGGGCTTTGGGTATTCAGTACGTTATTATAGAGTTAACCGGAATTATCAAGGATAAAGTGACGCCAGCCCTTGCGGTGTAGGCTGTTTTGCCGGCGCTTGCCATTGCCGCCAACGCTGATAGAGGCTGTCTCCCTGCCATGGGCTGTCGGTGTTACTGTATAAGTGTTGTTCCAGCTGCTTTAACTCGGCTAATAACGCCTCATCTTGTAAGTAGCCCATTAACTGCCCTAAAGAGCGGATCGAAGGTCCAAATTGCTGTTGTCCCCAAAGGAGTAATTGCTGTGCCGCTGTTGCTGCATCACTTGCGGCACAGGCTTTTTGTAGCAAGCGATTATCCGCCATCACTTTGGCGCTGCGTACTGTATTTAAAGCTGCCGGTTGCACAGAGCGTGACTTTAAAAAGTAAAGCGCGATCAGCATTGACGCAAGCCAGAGCAGGCTGAGTAAGCTTGAGGTGTAATTCCATTGCCAAGGGTTGCTAGCCACTGACGGTGTGGCAGCCATTGGCGCAGGCAGCGTGTTGGCAGTAGGTGTAGCACCTGCTGCTGCAATAACCTTAAAGGTACGTGCAGGTAACACCGTAGTTTGTAATTGATCCGTTTGGCTATTCCACCAAGCCAAACTAATTTCTGGCAGTGTGACATCCCCCTCAGCATTAGCAATTAAAGCCGTGGTAAACACTTTTTGCGCGACCAAGCGGCCATTGCGTTCGGCGCCGACACTTTGCGGTTGTTCATCATATGAGCGTAATTGCGCGGGCAGTTGCTGAGATAACTCGGGTAATTGACTGGGCGACACATCTACTGCTGATAAGGTAATGATCCGTGTAACGGGCTCGCCGACCACTAATTCGGTGTTATTGGGTTGCCACTCTTCGGTCAGTGTAACTAAACCGGCGACAAGCCAATTTCCAGGGAAATTATCCGGTTGCGGTAATACCTGCAGGGAAATGGGGTTGGCTTCCTGCATCACAGTTTTACTGCGGGCAAAATAATTGTAGTTGCTGTTATCGCGATCAATCACTTCACCGGTAAATACCGGCGGGTTAATCACCATATCTCCGCTGCGCTGCGGGATAACACTATAACGACGGGTAATAGTGCGATAACGCACACCATTAACGATAGCGCTGCCTTCGGCATCTTGGCCCACTCGTTTAATCTCGGCGCCTTCAAGTTGCGGTTCAGTTAAGGTGCCGCGCTGTAAATCACCGCTAAAATAAATCACCACATCGTAATACAACATTTGTTGCACATAGACGTTATTGGTGGCAATTAAATTGGCTTCAACAAACAGCTCGCGTGAGGCATCTTTTTTTATGGGTTGGTCTAATACTTCGACGGTGAGCGGTAAAGAACGAATACCGTTAATTTCAAAGGCCGGAATAGTGAACACACCGCTGTTCAGCGGAAATAACGTCAGTGACCAGCGGGTACTTTGGCTGCTTTGGCCGTTAATAATTTGCGTGCTTTGGCTAACCGACGGTGCCATTACGCGGAAGTTTTGCTCTAACTGCCGATAATTTAAGGCGTCAGCCGATAAACGGCTATCTGCCGTAACAACCAAGGTGATGGCTTCACCGGCCAGTGCCGGGTTTTTATCCACTTCACTAGTCAGTGAACTAAAGGCCGCTAGCGGCATGCTCATAACCAGTAACAGAAAAATAAAGCTGTTAAATACCGATGTCACCATTCCTGACGAGCTCCTGGAGGGGGTTGAGTACGACGTTTCTGATGTTCTAATAACATTCTATTGCGCAGTAAAATACCCGGATCGTCTTGTACCTTGCGCAGCAGGTTTTCTAGCTCTTGTTGTTGTTCTGGCGTGGCATTGGGCCAGTTTTCAGTTACAACTTGCTGTTTATTGCTTGGCGGTTCGTCGCCGGGTTGCTGTTCTGTTGCTTGCTGCGCGGCTTGTTGCTCACGTTGTGCGGCGTCTTCTTGCTGTTCGGCATTTTGCTCGGCTTGTGCGCTGCTATCACCGGCACTGCCATCTTCTGCTGAGTTTTGCTCGGACTCAGCCGACTCTTCAGCGTTTTGCTTTTCAGATGAAGCGTCGTCGGCAGCATCGTCGTCTTGCTGACCTTGTTGTTTATCTTGCTGTTGCTGATCCTGTTGTTGTTGCTCTTGTTCTTGTTGCTGTAACAACTTGCGCATCAGCTCAGCATTGGCCGCCTGTGATGGCGCCTCAGGATCAAGTGCCAGTGCTTGTTCGTAAGCTGCTAAAGCAGCTTTATATTGTTGTTGCATCGCTAACGCATTGCCTAAATTGTGCCAGCTATCAACGGAGGGGGCGTCGTTGCTGGCTCGCTGATAGGCTTCTGCTGCTGCGGCATAATCTTCGGCGCGGTAAGCGGCGTTACCTTGCCATAGAGGATCACGAAACTTCTGTTGAGCTTGTTGATAGTCTTGCTGTTGATAATCCTCTACGGCTTGCTGTTGTTTTGTTTGCCATAAATCACGCCAACTTACGGCATCTGCTGGTGGCAGATATAACAAGGGCAAGATCACTAAAATGGGTGCTTTACGCGCTAGCCATAGTGCTAAGGGTAAGAGTAACCATACCAAATAAACAGCATTGTCTTGCCATTGATCGCCTGTCATCAGGGGCTGTGGCTGTCTGTCATCATATTGCTGTTGGTTTTGTTTCAGTAGTTGTTGTAAATCCGCATTATCGGCACCGGCTTGCACTAAGCTTCCGCCGGCTTGGCGAGCGAGTACGCGCAGTTGTTCAAGAGGGACACGAGGCATCACAACACCGCCTTGAGCATTTTTTAGCAGCTCGCCATTTTCTAAACGCACCACTGCACCCTCGGGTTGACCAAAAGCCATGATGGCTAATTGATGTGGCCAATTGTTCAGTAATTGCTGAATAGACTGATAACTATCAGCATCAAAGCCGTCGGTAAACAGTACAATTTCACCGCTGGGATAACCGGCTTGTTCTAATAACTCGGCGGCTTGCTCTAGCGCGCGTAGCACATTAGAGCCCTGAGCTGGCATCAATTCTGGGCGTAGGGTAGGAATTTGCAGGCGGATATTATTATGATCTGGCGTCAGTGGTGAAATGACAAAGGCATCGGCGGCATAACTGATTAAACCCAAATCACCTTCTTGTAGCAAATCAATGAAATCTAAAGCTTTAAAGCGTTGCTGTGTCAGGCGATCGGGCGTTAAATCTGTTGCCCGCATTGATAACGACATATCCATGACTAAAACCGTGGCTTTTTTCACCGTTAAGGCCGGTTGCGGCAGTTTCTGCCAGCTGGGGCCACTTAACGCTAATACGGTCAGCAACCAACAGCTGGCTAACAGTGGTAGCGCCCAAGGTTGACGTTGCTGAATATGTTGGCCCAACAACATCACATGCTGCAAATGCGGGGCAATCAGTTGTTGCCACGGGCTAGTGTCTTGTCGCCGCTTTTGCAGTAACCAGCAAAGAAGTGCCAGTGGCAGCAGCGCCAGTAACCAATAAGGTCGTAAAAAATGAAAGTCAGCGAACATCTTTCGTTACTCCAGACCAATTGATACGCCGAACCGCTAAAAAGCATGAACAGAGCAAGGCGAGGGCCAGCGGATAATGCAACAGGCTGCGCTGTGGCCGAAAGGTCAGCTCTTCACGCTCAATCGGTTCGAGTTCATCTAATAACTGATAAATTTCTCGTAATTCTTGCGGGCTACGAGCACGAAAGTAACGTCCGCCGGTGCTTTCAGCTAATTCTATCAACAAGGGCTCATCTAAATCTTGCGATGGATTGATATTGCGCTGTCCGAACAGGCTTTGCTGGATCATTTGTTCTGCACCGAGCCCAACCGTGTAAATTTTTACGCCCGCCGCTTTAGCCAGTTGCAATGCTTCTCGGGGTTGAATATCGCCAGCATTGTTAGCACCGTCACTGAGTAAAATCAGCACTTTATTGCTGGTTTCAAAATTATTAAAGCGTTTTACCGTTAAGCCAATGGCCTCACCAATGGCAGTGCGTTGCCCAACCAGCCCGATAACGGCATCATCAAGAAATTGCTGCACTGTGGCTAGGTCAAACGTCAGCGGGGTTTGCTGAAAAGCGGCATCGGCAAATAGCACTAAACCAATACGATCTCCTTGACGCGCTTGAATAAATTCACCCAACACCACTTTCATGGCTTTTAATCGGGTGGTATTCCCCATCTCCAATCGCATATCGGGGATATCCATTGAGCCGGATAAATCAATCGCTAACATGAGTTCGCGCCCAGGCTGTGGCAAGCTTACCGGCTCATCCAACCAGCGTGGCTGCGTGGCACTGATCACTAATAACAGCCAAATCACCGCCAATAAAAAATGACTGACGTTCCGCTGCTCGGCTTTGGCTTGATTAGCACTGCCTAGTTTAGCTAAAGCCGGTAAATTAAGGGCACTGCCATTGCGCTGCGGTTTTTTCTTCAGCAACAGCGGTAACGGCAAGGCTAACAATAACCAAGGGTAAGCGAGATCAAGCATGGGTGCCGCCTTGCTTAAATGAAGTAAACCCTTTTACAGGATCTAATTGTTTAATGATGTGCTGGGTTGCCAGCCAAAATTGCTGTTGCTGTGCCGTTTTATCTGGCCCAGGTGCTTGATAAAGCAGCGTGGCCAAAGGCGGAAGCGGCAACTGCGCCGGTAATTGCTGCTGTAAAAAAGCTTGCCATTGCTCGGTGCTGGCGCTTAACAGCGGGTGGCTAGGTTGATAGTGCTTTAATAGCCGTTTTAACAGCACATTTAATGCGGTGGCGGCTTGCGGCGATTGCCAATCAATTTGTGCCAATTCGGCCATTGCTGCGCGTTTAACCCGCGATTGCTGCTTTGCCCGATAGCGCCAAAATAATAAAGCGGTTAATAACGTTAATGCCAGCAAGGCGAGCAGCCAATAACCCAATGGTGGCAACATACTGCTGGCTAGTTCAGGCTCATAAATATCCGCTAATTGCGGCAGTAAATCGTGTTTATCGGCCATGATAACCCCTCGACAATTGGGTTAATAACGGTTCAGCACTGCTGATGCTAAGCCATTTACAGCCGAGTTGTTGGAGTTGCTGTTGCATTTTTTGCATGGTCTGTTGTTGCTGTTGTTGATAGCGTTGCTGCAGTTTGCGATCGCCAAGTGCTACTAACAGTGGCTCAGCATTGGCTTGCACCAAGGCAGAGCCTTGCGCTTTGGCAGGCAGTTGTTGTTCTAGCGGGTCGACCAATTGACAGCAATGCACTTCATTATGCTGTCGGATCAGCTGAAAATGGCGCATCGCTTCATCATCTAAAGCGTTATAGTCAGACAGCACATACAACAAACTGCCCGGGCGTAACAAGCGGCGTACCTCGGCCAGCGCTTGCGCTAAGGATAACCCTTGGGCAGGGGTGTCGGCTTGGTGCACATCGACTAAGGCTTGCAGGTAGCGCAGTACGCCACGGGTGCGACTGGCCGGCTTGAGTAAACGATGTTGTTGCTGACTAAAGACAATGCCGCCAAGTTTATCGCCATGTGCTTTGCTGTGCCAACTGATCACCGAAGCGAGATGCGCAGCTTGAATAGATTTTAATAACAAGGTGGAACCAAAGCGCATACTGCTGCTCAGATCGGTAAGTATAAACACTGGCCGTTCTTTTTCTTCACGAAATAGCTTGGTGTGCACCTTGCCGGTTCGTGCGGTAACACGCCAGTCAATCGCTCGCACGTCATCACCAGGCTGATAATGCCTCACTTCGTCAAACTCCATGCCGCGACCTTTGCTTTTGGCCAAATAACTGCCGGCCAATTTACTTTGAATGGCAATCGTTGGGCGCAGATCCAAAAGTTGCGTATGGCGTTGATACCACAACAGCTCAGCTAAACCAAGTTGGTAACCGCTGGCTTGTAGGGTGGCTAACCATTGTGAAGGCGTGGTTTCTGGGATGTTCATTTATGGCACAGCGACCTGCTGTAAAATTTCATCGAGCACATGATCGGTGCTGATGCCCTCTGCTTCAGCGGCATAGGTCAGAATTAAGCGGTGGCGCATCACATTATGAAACACCGCTTGAATATCTTCAGGCGTCACAAAATCACGCTCTTGCAACCAAGCACGGGCACGGGCACAGCGATCTAATGCGATGGTAGCGCGTGGGCTGGCGCCATAGCCAATCCAACTGGCCAGTTTACTGCTGTAAGCGGCAGGTTGGCGACTCGCCATAATTAACTGCACCATATAATGTTCAAGGCTTTCGGAAAGGTGTAACTTTAAAATTGCTTGGCGGGCAGCAAAGATTTCTGCTTGGCTTATCGGCTTTGCTGCAGCAGCAGCTTCGTGCCGAGCCTCAGCGCGGGTTAGGCGCAAAATGGCTAATTCGGTTTGGCTATCAGGATAATCTACTTTTAAATGCAGTAAGAAGCGGTCGAGTTGTGCTTCTGGTAAGGGGTATGTGCCTTCTTGCTCTAGTGGGTTTTGTGTGGCCATCACTAAAAACAATTCCGGTAAAGGGTAGGTATTACGCCCAACGGTAACTTGTTTTTCGGCCATCGCTTCCAATAAAGCAGATTGCACCTTGGCGGGCGCACGGTTAATTTCATCCGCCAAAATAATATTGTGAAACAATGGGCCTGATTGAAAAGCAAACTGGCCGGTCTCTGGTCGATAAATATCGGTACCGGTTAAATCAGCGGGCAGTAAATCTGGGGTAAATTGGATCCGATGAAATTCGGCTTCTACACCCTGTGCCAGCGCGTTTACGGCGCGCGTTTTCGCTAACCCCGGTGGCCCTTCTACTAATAAATGACCATTGGCCAGTAAGGCCAACAAGATCCCTTCGGTCAGTGCTGGTTGCCCCAGTACTTGACTGTCTAAATAGCTTTTTAGTGATGCAAATGCCTGAACCATAATAATGTTAGTCTTTTAGTCAATAAGTGAATGATTTTTGCACAATTAATGGCAAAGCTAGCTACGCTAAGATGTTCTAACCTTTATAAGGTTCCCGTTAAAAGAAAACAAGGGCAAGGGGCATGTTGACCTTTGATTATTGATAATCTAAGTGGCTACGATTAAACCGGTCTTAAAACAACTGTTTTAATTTTTGCTGAGTGTGGTTACAATCGAGCTACACTCAGAGGTCAGACCTGTAATCAAACAGAATTGCAAAAAGAGGATCACTATGGCTGCGCCAATTAATCTCACTACTCGGCAGGGCGAACGTATCGCCATTGTGGCTGGGTTACGTACCCCCTTTGCTAAACAGGCAACGGAGTTTCACGGTGTGTCCGCCTTGGACTTGGGCAAGTTAGTGGTCAATGAATTATTGATCCGCACCGAATTAGATCCTGCTTTAATTGAGCAGGTGGTGTATGGCCAAGTTATCCAAATGCCAGAAGCGCCCAATATTGCACGTGAAATTGTGTTAGGCACCGGTATGCCATTACAAACCGACGCCTATAGCGTAACACGGGCTTGTGCTACCAGTTTTCAATCGGTGGTAAGTGTTGCCGAGTCGATGATGGCGGGTATTACCCAAGTTGGTATTGCTGGCGGGGCCGATTCGAGTTCAGTATTACCTATTGGTGTCAGTAAAAAACTGGCACGCGCCTTAGTGGATTTAAACAAAGCCAAAACGCTTGGCCAAAAATTAGCCATCGTGCGCAAGTTAGGTTTAAAAGATTTAATGCCAGTGCCACCGGCCATTGCAGAATACAGCACGGGCTTATCGATGGGCGACACGGCAGAGCAAATGGCCAAAAGCCATGGTATCAGCCGTGCAGCACAAGATGAAATGGCGCACCGTTCACACAGCTTAGCCGCAGCGGCTTGGCAGTCAGGCAAGATGGCTGGCGAAGTGATGACTGCGCATGTTGAGCCTTACAGCCGCTTTTTAGACATGGATAACAATATCCGAATGGACTCTAAATTAGAGTCTTATGCCAAATTAAAGCCGGTGTTTGATCGAGCGCATGGCACGGTAACTGCGGCTACCAGCACCCCTTTAACTGACGGGGCATCGGCAGTATTGATGATGACTGAAGGTCGAGCTAAAGCGCTCGGCTATAAACCGCTGGGCTACATTCGTAGTTATGCTTTTGCGGCCATTGACGTATGGCAAGACATGTTAATGGGGCCGTCTTACGCTACGCCAATTGCGTTGGCTCGGGCAGGCATGAACTTAGCCGATCTCACCTTAATTGAAATGCACGAAGCTTTTGCTGCGCAAGCGCTAGCGAATATGCAGATGTTTGCTAGCCGCAAATTTGCAAAAGAACAGCTGGGCTTAGATCAAGCGATTGGTGAGATTGATATGGCGAAATTTAACGTTAATGGCGGCTCTCTGGCATATGGACACCCATTTGCGGCAACGGGCACGCGCTTAATCGTGCAAACGCTGAATGAATTAAACCGTCGCGGTGGCGGCGTTGGCCTTACTACGGCTTGT
Organism: Alishewanella sp. SMS8; assembly: GCF_030737935.1. Taxonomy (NCBI): domain Bacteria; kingdom Pseudomonadati; phylum Pseudomonadota; class Gammaproteobacteria; order Alteromonadales; family Alteromonadaceae; genus Alishewanella; species Alishewanella sp. SMS8. The sequence goes on along the minus strand of NZ_JAPJEA010000001.1, from coordinate 374,492 downwards.
GCTGCCGGTGGCTTGGGTGCAGCAATGATTGTGGAGACAGAATAATGAGTGACAGCAACAGCTTCAGTTTAGCCGTACGCGACGATCAGGTGGCCATTTTGACCATGGATATCGTTGGCGAAAGCATGAATGTGTTAAAAGCCTCTTTCGCTAGTGAAATTGAACAGCTACTACAAAAAATTACCAACGACAGCAAAATTAAAGGCGTGGTGTTTATCAGTGGCAAAGCAGACTCGTTTATTGCCGGTGCCGACATCAGCATGTTAGACAGCTGCAAAAGTGCAGACGAAGCGGAAAAGATTGCGCAAATGGGCCAACAAATGTTTGACCGTTTGTCTCAGATGCGTGTGCCTGTGGTTGCCGCCATTCACGGCCCTTGTTTAGGCGGTGGCTTAGAGTTGGCCATGGCATGTCATGCGCGTATTGCCACTGATAGCCCGAAAACGGTGTTAGGTTTACCCGAAGTGCAACTGGGCTTATTACCGGGTAGTGGGGGAACGCAACGTTTACCTAAACTGGTAGGCGTACAAAAAGCCTTAGACATGATTTTAACCGGTAAACAGCTGCGTGCTGCGCAAGCAAAAAAAGCCGGTTTGGTCGATGACGTGGTGCCGCAGAGTATTTTGTTAGAAGCGGCGGTTAAAAAAGTTTTGGCGGGTAAACCACCGGTAGTGGTTAAAAAGCAAAGCTTATTAAACAAGCTTTTAGAGCAAACCTCGCCTGGGCGTAAGCTGGTGTTCTCGCAAGCGTTAAAACAAACGTTAGCCAAAACGCAGGGTAACTACCCAGCCGCATTAAAAATTATCCGAGTTATTCAAACGGGTGTAGAGCAGGGCTACAACCAAGGTTTGGCCGCCGAAGCCAAAGCCTTTGGTCAGCTTTGTATGACTCCCGAGTCGGCAGCACTGCGCAGTATTTTCTTTGCTACCACGCAAATGAAAAAAGAAACCGGCGCTGGCGCCGTGATCCCTCAAAAAATTCATAAAGCGGCTGTGCTTGGTGGTGGCTTGATGGGCGGCGGTATCGCCAATGTTACAGCGACCAAAGCTGGTTTACCTGTGCGCATCAAAGATATTAGCGAGAAGGGTATTAGTGCAGCGCTGAAATACACCTATGATCAGCTGAATAAAAAAGTGAAAAAGCGCTTTATGCGCAAAACCGACATGCAAAAGCAGCTACTGCGGATCACCGGCACCACCGACTTTAGCGGCTTTCATGATGTTGATATCGTGGTAGAAGCGGTATTTGAAGATTTGGCGTTAAAGCAGCAAATGGTTGCCGACATTGAGCAACATTGCCCTGAACACACCATTTTTGCCAGTAACACCAGCTCGTTGCCTATTCATCAAATTGCAGAAAAGGCAGCGAGACCTGAGCAAGTAATTGGTTTACATTATTTTTCACCCGTGGATAAGATGCCATTGGTTGAAGTGATTGCCCATGAAAAAACCTCAGCGCAGACCATCGCGACGACCGTTGCTTTTGCCCGCAAACAAGGCAAAACGCCGATTGTGGTGAAAGATGCAGCTGGTTTTTATGTTAATCGCATCTTAGCGTTGTACATGAATGAAGCCGCCAATATTTTATTAGCAGGTGAATCCATTGAGAAAATCGACAAAGCTTTAGTGAAGTTTGGTTTTCCGGTCGGGCCTATTACCTTATTAGATGAGGTGGGTATCGATGTTGGCGCGAAAATTTCGCCGATCTTAAGCGCTGAACTGGGTGAGCGTTTTACTGCCCCCGCTGCTTTTGAGAAGTTACTGGCAGACGGTCGTAAAGGTAAGAAAACAGAAAAAGGTTTTTACCAATACGGTAAGTCAGTGAAAAAAGGCAAAAAGCTGGTGGACGAATCGGTTTACAATGTACTGGGTGTTACGGTGGCTCCTGCGCTGAATGCGGATGAAATTGCCAGCCGTTGTACGGCTCAAATGTTAAATGAAGCAGTACGTTGTTTAGATGAAGGTATTATCGCTTCAGCGCGGGATGGCGATATCGGGGCTATCTTCGGTATTGGTTTCCCACCGTTTTTAGGCGGGCCGTTCCGGTACATTGACAGCTTAGGCGTCAATAACTTAATTGCGACCTTACGTCAGTTAGAAAACCGCTTTGGCAGTCGTTTTACGCCGTGTCCACGCTTGTTAAAAATGGCCGAGCAGGGCGAGCGGTTTTATCCAAACTAAGTTAGAGCAATCGCCCTTCTTATGGGCGGTTATACTATGTAAGCAGGGCCTTAGGGCCCTTTTTACGTTTATGCGACTAAAGATTAACAGGAAGACCTGCAGATTGCTGTTATAATCAGCAGCACAATGAGGGTGACCCATACCAACAGTAAAGCAACAAAGGGGGCAATTGTGGTTGTAGTGCCAGTAGTATGGTTAATGGTTGTTATTGGCGTATACATTGCGGCCTTACGCAGTGGCATGCGAGCATTGCAATGGGCCATAGCGGCATTATTCACTGGGCCTTTATTACTTCCGCTGTTTAACAGTTACAAACGTTTAGCCATTCATCGCGCCCGCACCAAAAACGCACGTATCTTCAGGCCTTAATTCGTCAATCGGTATTAGGTTTGCCATTGTTGGAGCAAGCGTATCACTGCTTGCAGTTGTGGTTGATATTCTTTATCAGTTAAATAGGCCGCATATAAGTCGAGCGTTAAGCTGGGCATTGCCTCAAGCGGTTTTAAGGTACCTTCAGCCAACTCGGCACTGACAAATTGCGCGGGTAAATAGGCACAACCGCCTTGTTGTAACAACCAGGCTTTAGCCAAACTGGCGCTGCTGGTTTTTAACTGCACCACTTGCTGCTCGGCAAAATGACGCTGGTGTTTAACGTCAAAGTTGCTCCCCCAATCGACATAGCAATAACGTTCATCGGGTTTGCCCGCAGCGTGTTGCTCATTGCAGCTACTGACTGGCAGTAAGTGGATCTCGGTTAATTTAACCAGCGTGATCTCATCGGTTTTTGGTGGGTCAAATAAGATGGCAATATCTAATTGATGTTCCAATAATTGGCGAGTACTGGCTTCACGGTTTAAACTGTCAGTACGCCAGCTAACATCGGGTTTCGCGGCGGCTAAAGGTAAAAACACCGGCAGTAACACGCTTTCCCACAAGTTGGCTGTTGCGCCAAGTGATAATTGCTGTAACTGTTGTATGCTTTGTGCTACATCCTGACGGGCGCGTTGTAATGCACTTAACATGGTTTGGGCATGAGGCAGTAAACGTGCACCTGCCGCCGTTAATTGAATATTATTGCGATGGCGCACAAACAGATGAACACCGAGTTGTTGTTCCAGTTGTCGAATGCGAAAGCTCACCGCCGATTGGGTTAAATAGAGGTTTTCAGCAGCCTTTCCAAAATGTCGAGTATGCTGTACTTCTAAAAAGGTTTTTAATAACTCAGTATCCAAAATGATTCCTTTGTGATATTTATCGTAAGCATAAAAAATTTTTGTTTTACGACAGGAAATTTGTTAACCATACTCCGCACAGTTTAAACAGGCTGGCTTGATATTCAACGAGATGAGAGGAAAAAAGTGATGCAGCAAAGTTTTGTCGCTAATCGTCGCTTTTTCGATGACCGGAATTTCCCACGTGGTTTTACCCGGTCAGGGCGCTTTACTCTGGCAGAGGGTAATCTGTTAGAGAAACATGGTTTGGCAATGCAGCAACTGGATCAAGGTGCTAGAGCGCCAGTCAACGAAGAGGAAGAGCGGTTTCTGCTCGTCTGTCGCGGCGAAGCTGAAGCAACGACACCTTATGAGAAGACCTGGCTAAAGTACAAACAACGCTTAGCAGAAAAGCGTAAGTTCCACACCGTATTTGGTAAAAAACGTATTGCGGATGGAGCAGACGATTTCTCTTACGTTGAAACAGATACTGATTAAAAAAAGCCCTTAGGGGCTTTTTTTATGTCTGCTGTTTGGCTGCTACCAATTATTACCGTTTGCTGTCAGGCTTAAACGGGGCTTTTTTTGTTCATGTAAAAAAGCTGCAAAATCGTCTGCTGACAGTGGCTTACTGTAGTAAAACCCTTGAATAATTTCGCAGCGCAGTTTTCTTAGCTGCTCTAATTGTTCAAGGGTTTCAACGCCTTCAGCCACCACCGATAAACTTAAGTTATGCGCGATAGTCACAATAGTATCCACCATGTTGCGGCCACGGGCGCTGTTCATATCATCTATAAAGGCTTTATCAATTTTCAGCGTATTCAATGGGAATTGTTTTAAATAGGCCAGTGATGAATAGCCGGTGCCAAAATCATCCATGGCGAGGTGAATACCGCGAGCGCGCAGTTTTTTCATCGTATCGATGGCCAGTTTTGGCGATTCCATTACTGTGCCTTCAGTGATCTCTAATTCTAAGTGATAAGATGCCAATTGGGTTTGCTGTAAAATATCGTCGATTTGATCACACAAAAACGGCAGCATAAATTGTTTGGCCGATAAGTTTACCGCTACCCGCCCATGAAACAACCCTTGGTCAATCCAGCGGCGCACATCTGAACAGGCTTTGCGCAAGACTACAGTACCAATATCAACAATTTGTCCGGTTTCTTCTGCAACTGGAATAAAACTCGCTGGGCTGACTAAGCCGCCTTTGGGCGTAATAAAGCGCACCAGCGCTTCCATACCGACCACTTTACCGCTGAGTAAGTCCATTTTCGGTTGATAGAACACCGCAAACAGATCTTCTTTTAAACCATGGCGGATTAAATTTTCGACTTGCAAGCGTTTAACCGCTTGTTTGTTCATGGTGTCATTAAAAAATAGATAGCGATTCGCGCCAGCGCTTTTGGCGTGATACATCGCGGTATCGGCGTTGCGTAACAGCGCTTGCGGATCTTTGCCATCCTCTGGAAACAACACGATACCGATACTGCTGGTGACGACCAGTTCATGTTGCTCGATAGCAAAAGGCGCATTAATTTGCTGCAGCATGGCTTTGGCAAGACTGGTAATGGCATGAATATCATTGGTATTGCTCAGTAAAATGGCAAATTCATCGCCACCTAACCGATATAGCCTTTGCCGGAACAGTTTGTTGTTATGCAGTCGTTCTGACAATTTACATAACAGCGCATCGCCTAGTTCATGTCCAAGTGAGTCGTTAATTTTCTTAAAGTTGTCTAAGTCGAACACTAAAAGTGCATGTTGCGTGTTTTCTTTGACTAGACTGGCCAGTTTATTCATAAACACCGCCCGATTGGGCAGTCCGGTCAGCGTATCGCTGTTGGCCAATCGATTGAGTTCGGCATCACGTCGTTTACGCTCTGAAATATCAGAGAATACGGCGACATATTGAGTGATAAAGCCTTGTTCGTCTTTAATCACGTCAAAGGTTAATTCGGCTTGATAATAATCACCGTTGGTTTTGAGTTCACGGATCTCATCACTCCAGCGGCCTTTTTGTACCAAGGTTTTTTCAATTTCTTGTAAGAAGCGCGGCGGATACAAGCTGAGTTTAAAGCGGGTTTGTAGCACGCTTTCCCGAGTATTGCCGGTAATATTGCTAAAAGCGGGGTTCACTTCGAGAATATTAAACTTGGTATCGCAAATCACCACGGCATCTGAAATGTTTTCTAGACAGCGTGCAAATAATTGCATTCTGGCTTCAGCTTGTTTTAACTGGCTAATGTTTTTCAGCGTGCCGGTCATTCGCTGTGCTTTGCCTTCGTTGTTATAGGCAACAATTTTTCCGCGATCTAATACCCAGATGTAATTATCATCTGCTGTGCGTAAGCGATAACTTGATTCAAAAAATGGGCTATTTCCGGCCAGATGCTGCGAGAGTGCGCTACTGACGCGTTCTAGATCTTGTGGATGAATAAAATTTTTGTTCGGAGGAAAGTTTTTTCCTTCAGGCGGCGCAGAGAGGGGGTCAAGCCATGCACTGGAGCGATACAGCTCGCCACTTTCGATATTCCAATCCCATAACTCATCACCGCTACCCCAAATGGATAAACGTAAACGCTCTTCGCTTTTTGCTAAAGCTTGATGGTAAGTGCGCATGCGGCGCTGATTAAATTGGGCAAGTAAAAAACCTGCGACGGCAATAGCCATCACAGTGTAAAGCAGATAAGGTTCAATGATGGTCCAGTCGATTACTGTTGCTGCTAGATAAGGCGAAAAAAAAGCCAATAAAATCAAACTGCCAAGCGTAAATTTTTTATAAGACATTTATTATTTTTTTTGTGAATATTCAAGCTAAGTTAACGAAGATCAGCAAGGCTGTCAAAGCAAATTCAGCCCCGCTAACAATTCAGTTTTCAAGAGAGTTTTTACATGGCTATTGCTGGGTGCCGGATCGGTTGCTAAAAACAGCACATCGTAGTCGGGTGCGAGAAGTTGTTGTAAAAACGCAATAAAGGCTTGCCGGCTTAGCGTTGCTAAGGCCTGTTGAATATCTGCGGTAAGACTAAACTGATAATCTTGCTGGCCAAGAGCTAGCCACAATCGCTTGGCACGTGCGCCTAAACTGGTATCACGCTCGGCCAATTGCGATAGCATACTCTGTTTTAATGCGGCGAACTCGTCAGACGTTAACTGCTGAATTTGCTCTAAAAACTGTTGAAAAAACGCTACCGTCGCGGCATACAGTTTATCTGCTGTTGAGTCGGGCGATTGTACGTAAAACGCTAAACCTGGCAGGGTATTAATCGGTACATAACCGGTGCCGACTAAATAGCCTAATTGTTGCTCTGTGCGTAATTGATGAAAATAGCGTGGCGACATCACGTGGTTTGCCAACATAAAGCAGGCCATTTGGTCGGCCGTTTTTTGCTGCGCTGCGATATAAATAACAATAGCATGATCGGTTTGACCACTGGCGACACTCTGTAACCAAACCGGGCCAAGATCTTTAATACCGTTTTGCCGCGCAGGCAACGCAGGGCCACTAGAGTGCTGTGCCGCTAACCAGGTTACTAATAGCTGCTGTAAGTCAGCCGCTGCCGCGGTAGGCCAGTTGCCTACCAATAAAGCTTCCAAATGGATCTGTTGTAAAAGCTGCTGCTGAAATTGCTGAAACTGCTCAAAGCTTAATGCCGCCAGGGTGCGTTGTAATAAATCTAACTCAGGGTTTTGCGGCTGCAAAATGGCTGATAACTGACTAAATAACTGCGCGACCGGCTTATTTTTACTACTGTTTTCCCAGTGTCGGCACAGTTGATGTTTGAGTTCATTGAAACGTTGCTCACTAAATTCAGGCTCGGGTAATTGGCTTAAAATATCGCTAAGTAAACGAATTTGGTTCGCAGTCAGGCCAGAGGTTTGTAAACTGACACCTTGACGATGTACGTGAAGATAATAATTTAATCCCGCAGTTGTCGCGGCATACAATTGCTGATTAAAGCGATCCAGTACAAGTTCTACCCACAAGCGAGTGGCAGCTAACTGCGTTAAGGTTTGACAGCTATTAGGCAGGGTTAGCTGCACAAAAATATGGCCTTTAGGGGTGTTAAAATCCGTGTCGGCTTTATACCAAATATGCAGGTCATCACGTTGACATACTGCATGTGGTAAAGGCATATGCGCACTGTCCGGTAATAACGATAATTCGGTTTGTAAATACGGATTCGGTGCTGGCAATTGCATGGCGCGTTTAAGGGGTTGTTGGCTTAATTGCTCAAGCCACTGCTTATCTAAACGGACAATACTGTAGGGGGTATGATACCAGCGCGCTTCACAATTAACTGGCACCTCATCAGCCACCAACATAATGCGCATATTGTCACTACAAAAATACCCCAGCAGTTCTTGATATAGCGCCTCGGGCGGTAATTCCATGCGATAATCGCCGAAAATAATATCCTCAGGAGGGTAATGCTGCATATTTAGCGATAAATCGCCCGCGGTTTGTAAAGCACTACTGGGCTCATAAAACTGAAATGACCATTGCAATAAACGTTGCCGCTCGACAAACAGCGCCTGATTGAACCCGGATTGTTTTAGCAGCTTAATTTGACTAAACAGTGCCGCCACAATATCGCGATAATGCGCGCGGCCACTGGCCGTCAGTTCAAAGGCAACGGTGAAATCTTTGTAATTACTGCCATCAATACCGCCACCGGCACTTAATTGATTAACCAGTTCGCGTTCTTTTAAATAGGCCAGTAAAGAATGTTGCCCTTCATCGCCCAGCAGATGTGCGATAAAACTCACCAGTTTAAAGCGGTACCATGGCTGAATATCAGGCATGGCAAAGCTGACCACCAAACGGCTGCTGCTTTTATGGGGGCGGATATTTAATTGAATCCCTTGCTGTTCAGGCAAATACAATGGCACCTGTACTGCAGGTTTTTTCGGAAGATGCGTTGGCAGTGCCGCAAAATGTTGCTTAGCCAGCGCGGCTAATTCAGCAAGTGATTGAGGACCAACTAAACACAAACTCATGCGGCTAGTGCTGTATTGCTGCTGATAAAACTCGCTGACGGCTTGTTGCAGGCTGTTGTTTGGTAAATCGGCGAGTGTTTGGGCATTCCCTACTGAAAATTTAGCAAAAGGATGCGCAGGGTTAATGCTTTCTTTGTGTGCTTGATAAATGCGGCGGCTATCATCTTTGAGTTTCATGGAAAACTCAGCTTCGATAGATTGCCGCTCTTTATCAACGTAGCTGGCGCTAAACAAGGGCGCACAAAACATATCACCAAAACGGGCAAGGCCTTGCGCAAAAGCGGCGTGTTCAATATCAAAATAAAAATGACTATGTTCAGTGCCGGTCCAGGCATTATGACTACCGGCATGCTCACTGATAAAATGTTGAAACTCACCGGCGTTCGGATAGTGTGCCGAGCCTAAAAACAGCATATGTTCTAAAAAGTGCGCGAGACCTTCTCGTTCTTGTGGATCGTCAAAATGTCCGACATTAATGGTTAAGGCGGCGGCACTTTTTTCACTGTCAGCTTGGTGAACCAAAAGCACACGTAAACCGTTAGCTAACTGCAAATATCGGTATTGCTTTGGATCATTTGGACTTTTTATCAGTTCATTATGTTGCAAAGCGGTTCCTTTATTTAGCATGGGTGCTTGTTGACGTTTGCGGGTTATCCGACCAAAGTTTCATAGCGATAAGTAATAACTAAACGTTATGTTATGCACAAATGATAGTTACGCTGACAACAGACTTTCTTTATCATAGCGCACTATTTTCACCTGACGCATGCTAATTTGCTCAATAGTCGAATCAATGGGACAAAACAGCATTATGGTAACAATTTCATGGTAAATCTCGTGATCATGCGACATGGCGAAGCACAGCCCTATGCGGCGGATGATAGCTTACGACAATTAACACCAGACGGTCAGAACGATGTGCGGCAAATGGCGTTGTGGTTAAAAACGGTCTATGCCAATCTCGATTATGTTTGGAGTAGCCCATACTTACGTGCGCAGCAAACAGCCGAATTAATGTTAGAGCAGCAGCCCGCAGAATGCCAATTTAAACTCATACCCGAGTTAGTGCCTGATGCGGCAGCGGAAGCAGTGAAAGCGCAGATTGATGCATTATTGTTAGCCCAGCCCAATGCCAAGCTGCTGTTGGTATCACATATGCCGTTGGTGAGTTTTTTAGTCGAAAGTTTTACTGAACCCGGCCAAGCCCCGATTTTTAGCACCGCCTCGTTAACTTGTATTAGTTACCAGCCAGGACAAGGGGGTGTGGTGCAAGAGCGAAATAGACCACTGGCGTTGTCGGTATTACCCGAAATCTGAAAGGCGAATGGTTTTAGCGGCCAGGCAAATCCCGAAACTGTTGCTCGGTGCTTTGGTTGATTTTCAAAAGTAGTAATAAAGCGCCTTGTTTGCCCCAAGCTTTGGGCGCAGTATGAAAGGCGCGCACATTGGGATGCTGCACTAACCAATTCGGCACTTTTCGCGCTAAAATCCCTAAGCCTTTGCCATGTACCACGCAGGCACAGTTAAATTGTTGCTGCTGGCAATAAGCTAATAACCCCGCTAATTCTGTTTTCGCTTGTTGGCCGGTCATGCCATGTAAATCCAAAACGACTTGCGGCTCGATTTCTGCGCGGCGCAGGCGCCCAGCTAAATGCGGATCATCACCGCTTTGCACATAAGACAAGCTGCCTTGGGTGTCGCTAAAAACTTCGTATTCATCAGAGAAAAAGAACAGCTTTTCAGCAGTTGCGCTATTCGAGGCCGCGCTGGGGCGTTTTTGCTTGCTGCGTTTGGCAACTGGCGCTATCTTGTCTTGCTCAAGCGGGCGGGTGCCAGCAACAAACTCCCGGAACAGTTCCAGCTCCTCTGGATCAAGGGTTTTGCTAGCTGAGTTTTTTTTCTGCATGCGCGCGGGTCTAATCAATATTTTGTTAAAATCTGGAGTGCAGCATACCATGACTGAGCAACCGCTATCACCTTTTCATCCTGAACAGTTGCAGGGGACCTTATCAGAACTGTGCACGGTACATGATTGGTTACGTTGGGCAGTAAGTCGTTTTCATCAGGCTGGAGTGTATTTTGGTCATGGAACCGACAATGCGTGGGATGAAGCGGCAGTGCTGTTAGCCCATGTGCTATTTTTACCGCCATTGACCGATGACCAACTGTTGCCCGTGCGTTTAACCCTGCATGAGCGCCAAGCGTTTATTGATTTACTGCAGCAACGCATTGAACAGCGTATTCCCGCCGCTTACCTGACTCAGCAAGCCTACTTTTGCGAGCTGCCGTTTTATGTGGATGAGCGAGTGTTGATCCCACGCTCGCCGATTGCCGAATTAATTAAAAACAAATTTGCTAACTTACTTGAGCCGGGTTTTACTCCTACGGCTATTTTAGATTTATGTACCGGCTCTGCCTGTATTGCTATTGCTTGTGCTTATGCGTTCCCTGATGCACAAGTGGATGCCGTGGATATTAGTCCTGATGCGTTAAATGTTGCGCAAATTAATATTGCGGAGCATCAATTAGAAGATCGGGTATTTCCCGTGTTATCTGATGGCTTTGCCGCCTTACAAGGCCAGCATTACGATTTGATAGTGACCAACCCGCCTTATGTTGACGCCGAAGATATGGATGACTTACCCGAAGAGTATCGGCATGAGCCCGAATTAGGCTTAGCCTCGGGTGTGGACGGGCTGGCATTAACGCGGCAAATCCTTCGAGATGCGGCAGCCCATCTTACCGAACAGGGCATTTTAGTTTGTGAAGTTGGCAATAGTATGGTTGAATTGCAGTATAGATATCCAGACGTCCCATTTAATTGGCTGGAATTTAACAGCGGTGGTCTGGGCGTTTTCGCGTTGACAAAGCAGCAGCTTATCAACAGTCAGCATTTGTTTGAGGAAGCATAAATGGCAGGTAACAGTATTGGGCAGTTATTTAAAGTCACCACCTTTGGCGAAAGTCATGGTCCGGCCATTGGCGGAGTGGTTGATGGCTGTCCACCTGGTATGGCGTTGACCGCTGAAGATCTGCAGTTAGATCTGGATCGGCGCAAGCCAGGCACGTCGCGTTACACCACTGCGCGCCGAGAAGAAGATACGGTGAAGCTATTATCAGGGGTGTTTAACGATACTACTACCGGTTGCTCTATCGGTTTATTGATTGAAAACACCGATCAGCGTTCACAAGATTACTCGAACATTGCCGCTTTATTTCGTCCTGGGCATGCCGATTACACCTACTGGCACAAATTTGGGATCCGCGATTATCGTGGCGGTGGCCGCTCATCTGCACGTGAAACGGCCATTCGAGTGGCTGCCGGTGCTATCGCTAAAAAGTATCTAAAAGAGCATTGTGGTATTGAAATTCGTGGTTATTTAGCCCAGCTTGGCCCGGTAAAAGCGGAACAATTACAATGGCATGAAGTTGAAAACAACCCATTTTTCTTCCCCGATCCAGATAAGCTCAGTGCTTTAGATGAGTACATGCGGCAACTGAAAAAAGACGGTGATTCGGTCGGTGCTCGCGTTAATGTGGTGGCGAGCGGCATGCCCGTTGGCTTAGGTGAGCCGGTGTTTGATCGCTTAGATGCCGATGTTGCGCATGCCATGATGAGCATTAATGCCGTAAAAGCGGTGGAAATTGGCGATGGCTTTGCGGTGGTCGAGCAGCGCGGTTCAACGGGTCGTGATGAATTAACGCCAACGGGTTTTAGTGCCAATCACGCTGGTGGCACCTTAGGCGGCATTTCCAGCGGCCAAGATTTATTAGTCAGTATTGCGCTAAAGCCCACTTCGAGTATCAGTGTGCCGGGTAAAAGCATTAATACCGACGGTGAAGTCGTCGATATCGTGACCAAAGGGCGGCATGATCCCTGTGTGGGTATTCGAGCTGTACCCGTAGCCGAAGCGATGCTGGCGATTGTGCTGTTAGATCACCTGTTAAGACAGCGCGCGCAAAATGCCATGGTGCAGGTAACCACGCCGGATATTGCTGCCATTTCTCGTCAACAAGCTCCCAGCGAATAAGCGATTATTGTGTTCAGATTAACTGCCAAGCCAGCGTTATCGCTGGCTTATTTTGCTTACTTTGGTGTACTGGGCATCTTTGTGCCGTATTTTGGCTTGTTTTTAGATGGCCGCGGTTATCAATCGGCACAAATTGGTTTGTTACTGGCATTGGTTACCGCCACTCGTATTGTAGGCCCAGCGCTTTGGGGCACCTTAGCTGATCGTACGGCTAATCCTTTAGGGATCATGCGCTTTGGCGCCGGTATTGCTATTGTCGCTTGGCTTAGTAGCTTAGTCGATTTTGGCTTTTGGCCATTATTACTGGGTTTTGCGGTATTCAGCTTTTTCTGGACAGCGATTTTACCGCAGCTGGAAGTCTGTACTTTTCATAGTTTAAATGATGATACCGGCAGCTACAGTAAAATTCGTACCTTTGGCAGTATCGGTTATATCGTATTAGTCATGCTGGGCGGCTGGCTTTATCAGCGCTTTGGCAGTGAGTTTATGCCTGGCACCGCATTGTTGTTTCTGTTTTTGTTGTTACTCAGTTTGGTTAATTTACCGCCGATGCCACCGCCACCAAGTAAAGATCAGCCCAAATTATCTTTTGCTGAGTTGTTTTCTAGTAAGGTGCTGTGGCAGTTTATGGCTGCGGCATTCTTATTACAGATGAGCTTTGCGCCGTTTTATGGCTTTTTTACGCTGTATAGCCGAGATCTGGGTTACAGCGGAACCCTTACCGGTTTGTTTATTGGTTTAGCGGTGCTGGCTGAAATCATCGCCTTTTATTATGCCGGACGTATTTTGCAGCGTTTTTCTTTTCGTCGGTTGTTGGCCTGCTGTTATGGTTTGACGGTGATCCGCTGGCTTATGTTAGCTTTTGTTGCCGATTCGCCGTGGCTGTTAGCGCTGAGTATGTTGTTTCATGCAGGGAGTTTTGCCATTGCCCACAGCTGCGCTATGCAGTTTATTCAGCAGTTTTTCTCCAAGGCGCAGCGAGGGCGAGGCCAGGCTTTTTACGCAGGTATTATATACGGTGGCGGTGGTGCGCTAGGTGCTTATATCAGCGGCATTAGTTGGCAAAATGGTTCAGGTGCTGAACAAACCTATGTGCTGGCAGCGATAGCGGCATGTTTTGCCGCCATCTTAGCTTGGAGCTTACCTAAACAGATGCCTAAAGCGGCCTTGGTTTAACGCCTTACCGAGTGAGCCAGCGTAATAAAGCTTGAAATAGCGGCCGATCAAACGGTGGATAAATAAATTGGCTGCTACTAAAGCGGCCTTTTTCATGGATGGCTTTAAGGTGCGACAACCGTAAAAAGCCCTCTGGGCCATGATAATAGCCGAGGCCTGATGGCCCGACACCGCCAAAGGGTAAATCATCTTGCGCGACTTGCAGCAAGGTATCATTAATGGCTACGCCACCCGCATGCACTTGCTCGAGCACTTGGCTAATTAACGCTGAGTTTTCGCTCATCAAGTATAAGGCTAAGGGCTTAGGCCGTTCTCGAATAAAGGCAATGGCCTCGTTAATATCATCATAAGGCAGCAGCGGTAAAACCGGCCCGAAAATCTCTTCTTGCCATAACTGACACGCTAACGGGGCATCCACTACCAAAGTCAGCGGCAATAAGCGCTGCTCCGCGTTGCCGCCTTCGCTACAGGAAATTAAGGTTGCGCCGGCATCTTTCGCTTCTTGCAAAAGATGGCTGAGCCGTTGATATTGTCGTTGATTGACGACCGCACTGTATGAGCTGCCATTTGGGAAATCGGGGTAAAAACGTTTAAACCCCTTCTTGAGCAGACTGATTAACTCGGGCAGCTGGGCACGAGGCACTAACACATAATCTGGTGCGACACAGGTTTGACCGGCATTAGCCGTTTTACCAAATAGCAAGCGGTCGCTGATGCGTGCTAAGTTGGCGTCAGGTGCAATCAGTACCGGGCTCTTCCCGCCAAGCTCTAAGGTTACCGGCGTTAAGTTGGCGGCAGCGGCTTGCATCACTTTACGCCCAACCTGGGTTGAACCGGTAAAAAGCAAATGATCAAAGGGTAGGGCAGAAAAGTCGGCGGCGACCTTGGCATCGCCTTCGATAATACTGACGCTATCCGCACAGGCTTGCTGGCATAATTGGCGTAGTACCTGATTGGTTGCTGGGGTAAATTCAGATAATTTAACCAAGGCATGATTGCCTGCTGCCAGTGCCGTCATTAAAGGACTCAATGCCAGAAATATCGGATAATTCCACGGCACTATAATACCTACTACGCCCAGCGGCTGTGGCATCACCCGGTTAGTGGCTGGCGCAAAAGTGTAATGAACATGCCGCTTTTTCGGGCGCATCCACGTTTTTAAATGGCGCAATTGATATTTTAAGCCTTGGCGGCAAGGCGCGATTTCCAGTAATCGGGTTTCATCATGACTGCGCTGGCCAAAATCGCTGGCAACGGCTTCGCATAGCGCGTGCTCAAATTGCTGCAAAGTACGCATTAAGGCAGTTAAACGCTGACGGCGGCGGGCAAGGCTTGGGTAAGGATCTGCATGAAAAGCCTGCTGGTGATGCGTAAACTGCTGTTCGAGCGAGGTCATAAAAACTCCTGATAAGAAACGATATTCAAGGATAAGTAGCAAAATCGGCATAAAACAGTTGGTGTAGAGCATAAAACCAAACTGCTGGGCGCAAATGCCGACTTACTGTAGAGCACTGACGGACTTGCCGCAAGCCTGCTGAAATAGCCTTAGAATGCTATCCGGCCGTTACCGGGTTGCGATGCGCCGGTCTGGCGGCTGATCGCTGGGAAATAGCCAGATTAGCAGGTACAATGCGCGGCAATTGCAATACGCCTGCTTTTAAGAGGCAGCGAGCTATAGGTAGCAGTAGTTATGGCGAAACGATTTCGATTAGGCTTAATTATTAACCCATTAGCCGGCTTGGGCGGTAGCGTGGGGTTAAAAGGCAGCGATCAACTGGCCGAGCAAGCCTTGGCGCTTGGCGCTACGCCGATGGCGGGTGAGCGGGCTCGTGTGTGTTTAGAGCAGTTATTACCACTGCAACAGCAAGTTGAAATTCTCACGGTTGCCGCCGACATGGGCGAAGCTTTGGCAGCCGAGTTAGGTTTTCAGTATCAGGTGTGTTACACCCCAACACAACATCCTACACAAGCGCTGGATACGGAACACGCTGCCGAGCTGATTGCAGCGGCGGGCGTTGATTTACTGTTATTCGCAGGTGGCGATGGCACCGCGCGCAATGTCTGCAGTGTGGTCGCGGATCGCACCACGGTGCTAGGCATTCCTGCTGGTTGTAAAATTCATTCTGGCGTGTATGCCATATCACCGCTGGCCGCAGGGAAGTTACTGAGCAAGTTAGTCGCGGGTGAATTAGTTAGCCAGCAAGAAGCGGCGGTGATGGATATTGATGAAGTGGCTTTTCGCCAAGGCGTGGTAAAAGCACGGCGTTATGGCGAAATGCGTATTCCGGCTGAATTACGTTATGTCCAAAGCGTGAAAATGGCGGGCAAAGAATCCGCTGAGCTGGTGTTGGATGATTTAGCAGCTTATGTGGCCAGCCAATTAGAAGATAACGTGCGTTATGTGATGGGCTCTGGTTCAACCGTGGCCGCGGTGATGGCGGAGCTAGGCTTAGAGAACACGCTGCTAGGGGTAGATGTAGTTGAAAATGGCCAACTATTAGCGCAGGACGTGACCGCCAGTGAACTGCTTGATTGGGTAAAAGATTATCCCAGTAAGTTAGTTATCACTTTGATAGGCGGACAAGGCCATGTGTTTGGTCGAGGTAATCAGCAGCTATCCCCAGCGGTGATCCGTGCCGTGGGCCGTGACAACATTCTCTTACTAGCCACCAAAACGAAGTTACAACAATTAGATGGGCGGCCGTTGTTAGCCGATACCGGCGATGTCGCATTGGATCGTGAGCTACAAGGCTTGATCAGTGTGTTAACCGGTTACAACGATTATGTTATTTACCGTCTAGGATATGAGGATGAGCATTAAGATGCAGCAACAAGAACATACAGAGCAGTTTATTGAGCAGGCCGCAGCCTATTTTGATCAGTTAGTGCCCATTGCGACCGATGATGAGTTATTTGCTGCTGGTTACTTACGCGGCCATGTTGATTTAGTGGTGGGTACCTTGCAGGTTACTGAGCAACCTTTTCACGTCAGCGATATTGTGGCGCAAGTGGAGCAGAGTTTGGCGCAAGCCATTGCAGGCGGTGAACTGACTGAGCAAGATCAGCAGCAAGTTCGTGCGGTTTGGCAACAGTTACAATCGTCTTGCGAGACAAGTTCTTCTAATTAGCGTAAGATAAGTGCAATTTTAACTCTGATGGTGCTTAGCGCCATCCGTCAAGGATAAGTGGAACGCATGTCAAAATTTACCACCTTAGAGCAACACGCAAGTTACGGTATTGGTTTACAGATGGGTCAGCAGCTTGCTGATCGTCCATTTGATGGCTTAGATATTACTGCCGTGGCCGCAGGTTTAGCCGCAGCATACAATGAAGAAGCGCCAGAAGTGACCGAAGATCAAATTCGTGCTGCTTTTACGGTTATCAGTGAGCGTATGCAAACGGTTGAACAAGAAAAAGCAGCGGCTTTAGCCGAAGCGGGCGAAGTATTTTTAACCGAAAACGCTAAGCGTGCAGAAGTCACTACCACCGCTTCAGGTTTACAATATGAAGTTTTAGTTGCCGCCGAAGGTGAAAAACCGACTGCTGCTTCTACCGTGCGTACGCACTATCACGGTACTTTAATTGACGGCACGGTCTTTGACAGCTCTTATCAGCGTGGCGAGCCTGCTGAGTTCCCTGTATCAGGCGTGATTGCTGGCTGGACTGAAGCGTTACAAATGATGGCAGTAGGTTCAAAATTACGTTTATATGTGCCACATAACCTCGCTTACGGCGAACGTGGTGCCGGTAATGCTATCGCTCCATTTAGCACGCTAATTTTTGATGTTGAGCTGTTAGCTATCGTTTAAACACGCGCTGTGTTGATGGTTAAAAAGCGCCGACTTTGTTCGGCGCTTTTTTTATGCTGAGTAATAACGCGTTAAGCGTTAATCTTACGTTTTTCATGCCTTTATTACAGCAGTATGGCAAAACTAGGTTTATACTGAGTGTTGAATTTAGCCGTTAACATGGAGTAACTGATGGCCAACCTTACCATCCAAACCCGAATTTTATTGTTAGCTCTGATCCCCAGTACCTTGCTTGCGGTGTTGTTAGTAAGCTTTAGTTTGTTGCAGGCTAAATCCTTGGGGCAACAAGGGGTTGATAGTTTTGAAGAGATGTTTCAGCAAAGTCAGCAAGCCTTAATTAAAAACTATATGCAATTAGCGAAAAGCTCAATTGCTCACTTATACAACGCGCCTGATGCGGCCACTAACCCAGCTGTAAAAGCAGAAGCTATCGAAATTTTAAGGCAATTGCGTTTTGATGATAGCGGCAGTATGGGCTATTTCTTTATTTATGATCAGCAAGGTGTCAATGTGATGCATGCGGCTAATGAAGCCTTACAAGGCCGTAACCTGATGGATCTCAAGGACCCAAATGGTGTAGAGGTGATCCGCGGCTTATGGAATGCGGCACGAAGTGGTGACGGCTATTTATACTATCATTGGAATAATACCCAGACTAACCTAACTGAGCCCAAATTGGGATACGCTGAAGAGTTAAGTAAATGGGGTTTGATGCTTGGAACGGGTTTTTGGATTGACAGTTTAGATAAGCAAGTGGCGTTAATGCAGCAAAAAGTGGATCAGTCACTTAGTACCAGCTTTTGGAGCTCTCTGGGTACCGCCATCGCCTCGTTAATCGTGATTATGTTGTTGGCGCTGGTAGTTGTGCGCAGCATTATAACGCCATTAAAATCAGTTGTTTCGGCAATGACCGCAATAGCTCAAGGTGGCGGTGATTTACGCCATCGTTTAACCGTGAGTGGTAATGATGAATTAGCACAGTTGTCAGAAGCCTTTAACCGCTTTGCTAGTCAGGTACGAGATTTGGTTGCAAGGGTTGCCGGTTCAACTTCAACTTTAAACAGCAGTGCTGGTGAATTAAACGCCATTATGCGCCAAGCTACTCAGGGCGTGAGTCGTCAGCAATCCGAAAGCGATCAAGTGGCTACCGCGATGAATGAAATGGCGGCATCTTCACAAGAGGTGGCCGACAGTGCGATGCAAGCATCATCCGCCGCAGCGAATGCAGAAGATCTGGTCAGTAACTCTAAACACACACTGGAGAAAACCGTACAAGTAATTGATGGTTTAGCCTTGCAAGTAAATGATGGCGTATCGGTGATTGCAGATTTAAGTAAAGAGTCTGATCGGATTGGCGGGGTGTTAGATGTGATCCGCAGTATTGCTGAGCAAACGAATTTGTTAGCGTTAAATGCCGCGATTGAAGCGGCCCGTGCCGGTGAAGCAGGGCGGGGTTTTGCCGTAGTCGCAGATGAAGTGCGCACGCTGGCCAGCCGTACGCAAAAAAGTACTCAAGAAATTCAGCAAATGATTTCACGCTTACACTCGGGTATCAAAGGCGCGATTGAACTGATTAGTCAGTTAAAGCAAAGCAGTCAGAGCAGCGTGGAAGAAATCCGCCAAGTAGAATTGGCATTAAATCAAATTAGTACCGCGGTAAATACCATTAATAACATGAACGCACAAATTGCCACTGCAGCAGAAGAACAAACCCATGTTTCTGGCGCCATAAACGAAAATGTGCATCAAATTGTTATCGTTATCGAAGAAACGGCTGACGGTACAAAACGTGCCACACACACCAGCGAACAACTGACGGAACTTGCGACAGAGCTAGATCGATTAGTTAGCAATTATCGAGTGTAAACAGATTTAGTGGGTTAATCACGGTAAGGGTTTTTGTTGAGCCGGCTAAATTGGCTGGCCAACACCACTACTGAAACCACACTGTAACTGAACATGATGATCCGGCTCCATTGCGCCATGCTCAGCGAAGCAAACTGCCAACTTACCCCACCACAAGTACCGGTGACTTCAAAAACCGCGGGAAACCAACGATCTAAAGCTAACCAACTGGGAAAATCGGCAAACAGGGCGCAAGTGGTAAAACCGCCGCTGGCTAATGTTTGCTCTATCGCTACCAATTCTTGCGCTTGCCAGAAACCATAAAGCGCAGCGCCAAGCCAAGCTAAGTTAGCCACGAAACGGCCTAAGGGATGTCTAGGCGCAAAAGCACCTATTAAACCGGCTACCAGAATACCGAGAAAGGCTGCGCGAATATAAATACACTTAATACAAGGTTGAAAATTAAGCACATACTGAAAATATAAGCCGGAAGCTTCAAATAATAACGCAGTGAAAGCCAGTAAAAGCCAAGGCCAACGTTTGAGAGAAAGGGATTTAAGCGCTTGAAACATGCTGCTGCCTGCAAAATTAAGCAAATATAGTTTAACAATTTAAGGTATTTCAACAGAATACACAATGAAGTCTGTCTTACTGCAGCGAATTTTGCCGTGTGTCTTGTTAACTGCCATCGCTCTGGTACAATCAGTCGATAATTTTAAGACTAATGAGACGGATTAATCCGCATGACCAACCTAATTAAAGCACAAAGTCCTGCTGGCTTTGCTGAAGAGTATATTGTTGATTCAATCTGGAATGGCAAATTTGCCCCAGGTTCTATTTTACCCGCTGAACGTGAGCTTTCAGAATTGATTGGTGTAACCCGCACCACCTTGCGTGAAGTGTTACAACGTTTAGCGCGCGATGGTTGGTTAACCATTCAACATGGCAAACCCACTAAAGTGAATAATTTTTGGGAAACCTCAGGTTTAAATATTTTAGAAACGCTGGCGCGGCTTGATGAAGAGCATATGCCAGACTTAGTAGATGAACTGCTTTCTGCCCGGACTAATATCAGCGCTATCTATATTCGTGGCGCTATTAAGACACATCAGCAGCAGGTGATTGATTATTTAAGTAATGCTGAAACCTTAGACGATACCGCGGAAGCCTTTGCTGAGTTTGATTACAACCTCAACCATGAATTAGCGCTGCATTCTTCTAACCGTATATATGTGTTGATCTTAAATGGTTTTCGCGGCTTGTATAACAAAATTGCCCGTTTTTATTTTTCACAACCGGCAGCCCGTGCGCTCGCCCGCAGCTATTATGAACAGTTAAAGCAGATGGCTCAGGCCGGTAAGCATAACGACGTGATCATGGTTGTGCGTAAATACGGTATTGAAAGTGGCAAAATTTGGTTAGAGATGCGCCCCCAGATCCCAAATGATCTGATCTAAGATGCTGTAGTGTATTGAAAAAGCCGCTATTGTTATCAATAGCGGCTTTTTTTATTTAATGCTGTGCCAAGAAAATCAAATGATATAACATATAACCTTTAGTTATAAGTTGGTTTTCGCCACGTTTTTGGAGTTTCTTCGATGTCAGCACCCTCTCACCGTTGTCGCACTTTGGCCGAAGTGTATTTAGATAATAATGCGACTACACCGGTGTTGCCAGCAGTTGCCGCTGCCGTGATGCAAACAATGCAGCAAGACTTTGGCAATCCAAGCAGCAGTCATAGTACCGGTATTAAAGCGAAGGTTGCCTTGGAGCATACCCGCAGTTTGGCGCGGCAATTATTGGGTGCTGCCACAGGCGAGATTATTTTCACTTCGGGGGCAACAGAGGGCATTCAAACGTCGGTGATTTCCGCGTTGCAAGCGCTACGTGCTCGCGGCTTATGTGGGCCTGAAACCTTATTATTATATGGCGCGACCGAGCATAAAGCCGTTCCGGAAAGTTTAAAATACTGGAACAAGCTTTTACAGATTAATGCGACGGTACAGGCTATTCCTGTACTAAACAGTGGGCTAATTGACACTGATGCGTTACGTCAATTATTACCCCGTGCTGCTATGGTTTGCACTATGGCGGCTAATAACGAAACGGGGGTAAAACAAGATTTAGTGGCGTTAGAAAAACTGATCCGTGAAGTCAAACCGGATGCGTATTGGTTGGTTGACTGCGTACAGGCTCTGGGCAAAATGTCTTTAGATTTTGCGAAGATCAGTATCGATTATGCGCCGTTCAGTGGCCATAAGTTGTATGGTCCTAAGGGTATTGGTTTTCTGTATGTTCGCCCAGGTGCGCCTTATCAGCCATTAATTGCTGGTGGTGGTCAAGAGGGCGGTTTACGCTCGGGTACAGAAAACTTACCGGGTATTGCCGCTTTAAGTACCATCTTTAGTCAATTACTGAACCCTGAATCAAGTGTATTCTGCGCGGATGCGGTGCTATGGCATTATAGACAGCAACTGCTAGCTGCGCTTCGTCAGGTTTTCCCGGCCTTGGTGTTAAATAGCGCTGAGCCACACATTCTTGCTACAACCTTAAATTTTGCTGTGCCAGGTTTCTTTGCCAAAGATATTTTGGATCTGTTTGATGCGGCAGGTATTCGCGTAAGCTCTGGGTCTGCCTGCAGTTCGAAAGTAACCGGTAGCTTTGTATTAGATGCCATGGGGCTGGAACGCTGGCGCAGTGAAGGCGCTATTCGTTTATCTTTTGGCCCCGCGATGACAGCAGAAGAATGTGACGAAGCGTGCAAGCGTATTGTCAGTTTAGCACCAGTAGTGCGTCAACACTGTTTAGTGTTAACGGATGCGGATCCGCTGAATATGAGCGTGGCGGCCGGTTTATCACAATTTAAATATGATGCTAATTGCAGTTATTTACTAAGTTGTGAGCATAGTCGCCAAGCTATTATTATTGATCCTGTTATGCCGTTAGCTGAGCGTTTCGTGAATATTATTCAAGGGCAGGGTTTAACATTAGTTGCCGTGTTGGATACGCATTTGCATCAACAAGCCAACCCTGCGTCAAAACTATTACGACAATTATTGGTCGATGCAAAGGACCAGGATGTAACAGGTTGGCCACTGGCACATGATACGCTGCAAGTGGGTGTGTATCAATTAAGCCGTATTGCCACCCCAGGCCATAGTCCGCAGGCTTATAGTGTGTTGTTAAAACAAGCTGATAGCATCACTGCTGCCTTTATTGGCGATATTTTACTGCCAGCTGGTATTGGTCGCACCGATCTCGACGGTGGTAGTGCCATGGCTTTACAGCAGAGTTTGCAGCTTTTGCAAGCAACAGTTTCTGAACAAACGCTATTATTTTCAAGCCATGATTACGCACAGCGCTTTGTTACCACTTTTGCTTTAGCCAAACAAGAAACCCCTTTATTACAACACATTTTAGCTGGTGCTGAGCAGGAGCAATGGCAACAACGATTGAACGAGCAAAGTGCGATTTTGCAACAAGCCAGCACGCATTTGTGTGGTTTGGTTGAAGTATCTCATCAGGACGCGATTGCGTTAGTACAGCCCAATGATTTAGAGCAGTTATTAAGCACGCAACAGATCACTGTGCTGGATGTGCGTGAGCCCTATGAACAGAGCGCAGGGGCGGTAGATACTTACTTACCGGTGACGGCTGAAGTGTTGCAGATCCCTTTGTCGCGGCTTTGCAATGCCATGCTGCAGCAGCAATTAAAGCTAGACCAGCCTTTGTTGTTGATTTGTCGAACCGGCAATCGAAGTTTATTGGCTGCGCGAGTGCTTCGGCGTTTAGGCTTTAAGCAACTGTGGAATTTACAGGGTGGTGTGGCTTTATTAAGCTAAAAAAAGCGCCGGCAAAGCCGGCGCAAGAGTGCTACATCAGAAGTACATGTTTAAACGAGTTCAGTAAAAAAATTGTTGTAACGGGTTCAATAAACGCACTAGGCCCTTGTTGAACTTTAATGGCGCGCTTAGTACCGACAAACATAAACAATCTTCGTCAGCCCGAGTGTGTGGAGTGTGCGTATCATCAGGGGAATTAATTAATAAGTCACCCGCGCCGTATTCACCACTTTCGTCATAAATACGCCCGCTTAATACCAATGTCATTTCCATACCTAAATGGCTATGATTTGGCACTTCAGTACCTTTATCAATGTATAGCAAAGATACATGGGTTTTTTCACCAGCAGGCAACTTGGCAGTGGCAATACCACCTAATTGTAACCATTTGCTTTGTTGCGACACTAAACGGCTTAATGCACGCGGTATACGAAACTCGCGACCATTAACATTTACTGTTACTGACTCTTGCTGCTTCGGCGCATGTGAACCAGTGTTAGGTTGCTGAGACGTAATGAAATCAAGCATCTGTGCGAAATCATCAGCATTGTTATTCATTTCTGGGGATAACTTGGCTAATTGACTGCCGTGATCGTTGTGTAAATCTTGGCACAGGTGCTGACAGTGCGGACACAAATCAATATGTGTGGCAACTGCCAAGGCAACTTCGGCAGAAAGCGTACCTTCTACATACTGTTCCATCAGCATCATTCCGGGATGAAATTTAACTGCGTGTGTCATCTAATGCCTCTCTCAAACGATCTAGCGCCAACCTGATCCGTGACTTTACTGTGCCAAGCGGAATACCTAACTCATCGGATACTTCTTGATGAGACTTCTCTTCTAAATAAACTTTTTGCATTACCATTCGCTGTGCTGGGGGTAAAGCATCGAAATGAGGAGCAAGCTTTTCGCTCATTAGCATGGTTTCCCATTGCTCAGATGTGCTGCCCTCTTGCTCTGGATAATCTCCGTCAGCCCATAAGTCATCTGCGCTGATGTCATCTTTGCGGCTTTGCTTTTTACGCAACATATCAAAACGAACGTTACGCGCGATGGTAAAAATCCAAGTAGATGCGCAACCACGACTTGCGTCGAACAAATTGGCTTTTTTCCAAACATTAAGCATGGTGTCTTGAACCATCTCTAAAGCTTGCTGTTCGTTACCGAACATCTTCATACCAAAAGCTTTTAAGCGTGGTGCAAAGTAACTAAATAGCTCAGCGTATGCTGCTTTGTCAGCATTCACAGCGACAAAAGTTAAAGCATCTTCCCATTGCCCAGTGCGGATATTGGGTTCTGCACTAATAGTCATACGGTCGGGCATCCTCGTTTTAGCTCTCGAGTTGTCATGATGCCCTGATAGCACGGTAGATTCCAACATATTCGTTATTTCCCGG
This sequence comes from Alishewanella sp. SMS8, assembly GCF_030737935.1. Taxonomy (NCBI): domain Bacteria; kingdom Pseudomonadati; phylum Pseudomonadota; class Gammaproteobacteria; order Alteromonadales; family Alteromonadaceae; genus Alishewanella; species Alishewanella sp. SMS8. The sequence continues at coordinate 349,994 of NZ_JAPJEA010000001.1, read as the reverse complement.
CGATTAAGTGCGTTTTTATGAAACGTGCCATTTATACGCAGCGTAATAGGAACTGGTTTTAAATATAATTAAAATAAAAAATAGAACGTTAAATCCGAAATTATCCGTTTTTAATTCTAAAAAGTTGCATGTAACATCAGTTGAATCTTTTTAAACGGAGAATGTTGATGAAAAATATTTTAGTGATAAACAGCTCGATCAGTGGCTCTGCCGGTAAATCTGTAGAATTAGTGCAACACTTTTTAGCACAGTTGCCGCAAGCGCAGCACAAAGTAACAGAAATTGATTTAAATGCGACGCCACTTACGCATCTGACCATGCCTGAGATGGGAAGTTGGATGACGGCTGCAGCAGAGCGTAATGCCGAGCAGCAACAACTCGCAGCAATTTCTGATGATTTAGTGGCTAAGGTTAAAGCGGCTGACGTTTTAGTATTGGGTGTGCCCATGTACAACTTTGCGATACCCAGCCAATTAAAAGCGCTGTTAGATCGTTTAGCGCGCGTAGGGTTGACCTTCAAATACACTGAGCAAGGCCCAGTCGGTTTGTTAAACGACAAGCCCGTGGTTTTCGCACTGACTCGAGGTGGAGTATATGCAAATGGTCCAGCTGACAGTCAGGTACCTTTCTTAAAAACCTTTTTTAATTTCTTAGGGCTAACGCAATTGCACTTTGTTTACGCCGAGGGCTTAAATATGGGGCCTGACAGTGCGGAACAAGCCATGAGTAAGGCAAAAACGCAACTTAGCGCAATCGGCAAGCAGTTATTCGCTTAATGTTTGTTAGCTGCAACACAAACCGGCCTGAGGCCGGTTTTTTGCTTTTTAGCGTATTGGCTTTGCATTCAGGCGCAATCGGTTGCGTTCTGTTTACAAGCTTTGTATAACAGCAAGGTCTTAGGCAGAAATGAAGAATAACTCTATGAAAAAATTTCACTGCGCCATACTGGCTTTAAGTGTCAGCTCGTTATTGTGTTTTAGTTCGGTTGTGGCTGCAAAAGGTGAGCCTCGTACTTGGTCAACCGACACCATCAGCGTTGTGCAACAAAATCAAGTTGATCCGTCCATTCGATTGACGATGGAACAAATTATGGCGGATCCGGATTGGTTGGGTCGTCAACCAGAAAGCGCCTTTTGGGCACCAGATAGCAGCACGGTGTTTTATCAACGCAAACGCGAGCAAAGCGAATTGCGCGATTGGTTTCGTCGTCCGGTGCAAGGCGCAGGCAATGGTGAGCAAGTTAAACTCGCTGATTGGCATCAAATGGGCGCAGAGCAATTAGTTTTTAACGCTGATCGCAGCAAAATGGCTTACATCTTTGAAGGCAACCTATTTGTCATTGTTGACGGGAAATTGCAGCAACTTACCCGCAGTAATAGCAGTCAGAGCAGACCACAATTTTTGCTAGATGGTCGTTTAGCCTATCAACAAGGCTGGGATTTTTTTGCTTATGACTTTAATAACGGTAGCCACAGCGAAATTGCCAGTTTAAAAACTGAAGATGCCCCCACCGCACCTGCACCGGCAAAGGGCTATTTGGGTCAAGAGCAAGCGAAGCTGATCCGATATATTGCGCTACAACAACAAAATCAAACCGAGCGTTATCAAGCAGCACAGCAGTTACGCACTGAAAATAATAGCATGGCTCCGGCCGCGATTTATTTGGGTAAAGGGCAACAAATTGTAGATGCCAGCTTATCGCCCAAGGGTGATTTTTTGATGCTTGCAACGCGTAAATCGAGTGCGCGCAATGACAAAGATATTATGCCGAATTATATTACGGCTAACGGTGATATTGCCGCGCAGCAGGTGCGTGCACGTGTGAATGATTTTTCTCCAGAGCCGCAAAAATTGCTGTTAGTTGATTTACAACAAAACAGCATGCAGGAACTCAGTTATAGCCGTTTGCCAGGTTATAACGAAGATGTGCTGGCAGAAGTGAAAACAGAAAATGCCAAGGCTCAGGGTAAAAAGTATCAATCAGAAAAAGTGATCCGTGATATTGGTTTAATGACAGATTGGTATTGGAGCCAAAGTGCTATGCGTTGGCACAATAACGGTCAGCAAGTGGCGGTCATGTTAAAAGCCTTTGACAATAAAGACCGTTGGATTGCCACTGTCGACCTGGCGAAAAAGCAGTTAGTACCTCAGCATCGTTTGCATGATAAAGCTTGGGTTAATTACGCTTTTAATGATTTTGGTTGGTTAAACAACAGTGAAACCTTGTTCTTCTTATCGGAAGAAAGTGGTTATGCCCACCTTTACAGCAAAGCATTAACTGCGAAAAAAGCAACAAAATTAACCTCAGGCACATTTGAAGTGACCGGCCCGGTGTTAACGCATGACGATCAGTACATCTATTTCACCGCCAACAAGAGCCATCCCGGGATCTACAATGTATATCGCCAAGTGCTGGGCACTAACCAGACTGAACAGGTGACCAATTTACTGGGCAGTACCGAGTTTACTTTATCGCCAGATGAACAGCAGTTGTTGCTACGCCACTCAACCAACCTAATGCCACCTGAGCTGTTTGTAGCAGAGGCGAAGGCAGGTACAACGGTTCGTCAGTTAACGGATACGGTTTCTACAGCGTTTAGAAAATTGCCTCTTGTTGCACCTCAGGTTGTGGCTGTGCCTTCAAGCCATGGCTCACACCCGGTATTTAGCAAATTGTATTTACCGGCTGATTATCAGCAAGGTGAGGCCCGTCGTGCTGTCGTGTTTAACCATGGCGCCGGTTATCTGCAGAACAGTGATCTAGGTTGGTCTGGCTATTTCCGTGAATTCTTGTTTCATAACTTGTTAGTTCAGCAAGGTTATGTAGTGCTTGATATGGATTACCGAGCATCAAAAGGTTACGGCCGTGATTGGCGCACTGCGATATATCGGCAGATGGGAACTCCTGAAATTGAAGATTTAGTTGATGGTGTGGACTATTTAGTTAAAAACGCCAATGTCGACCGCAAGCGTGTGGGTACTTATGGCGGTTCATACGGTGGTTTTATGACTTTTATGGCGTTGTTTAAAGAGCCTGAGTTATTTCAAGCAGGGGCAGCGCTGCGTCCAGTAAGTGATTGGGCTTATTACAACCATCCTTATACCTCTAATATTTTAAATACGCCGGCAATCGATCCTATTGCCTATGAGCGCAGTTCGCCCATTTATTTCACCCAAGGTTTGAAAAAGCCACTGCTGATCAATGCCCCCATGGTTGACGACAACGTGTTTTTTCAAGATGTGGTGCGTTTGGTGCAGCGCTTAATTGAGCACGAAATTGTCGATTTCGAAACAGCGATTTACCCCGTTGAAGCGCATGGCTTTCGTCAACCAAGCAGCTGGTTAGACGAATACCGTCGTATCCACAAACTGTTCGAAGAAAATCTCTAAACCGCTCATTCCACACAATAAGGGCCTCACTCAGGCCCGACCACACTTTGACACTGGTACGACCGCACTCCGGTACAGGTCGTACCACACTCTGACACTGGTATGACCGCACTCCGGTACAGGTTGTACCAGACTCTGACATTGGTATGACCGCACTCCGGTACTGGTTGTACCTTACTCTGAGTCAGGCATGACCATACTCAGAGACGTTTTGAGGGGATGTTGTGACGGAAAGCGGTTAGCGCAGGCGTTGGCCGTTGGCAGTGACGAAATCGCTATCGGCATTAAAGGTAAGTGTTTGTTGGCTGTAGGGTTGTTGCAGTGTTAGTGTGGCGGCATGGAGCAGTAAGCGCGGTGCAGCTTGTTGCCACTCGATAGGGGCATAAAAAGCATCGCCTAAGATCGGATGCCCTAATGCTGCCATATGAACGCGTAATTGATGTGAACGGCCGGTAACGGGCCTTAATTCAACTAAGGCCGAGTTAGCGTATTGCTCTAAAACGTTAAAATGCGTTTCTGCTACTTTGCCTGCGGTATCAACTTGTTGTTTGGGTGGGTTAGCAGGATCGGCCGCTAAAGGCAGAGTAATGCAACCTGCCGTTTCGGTCAGTTGCCCGGCAACTATGGCAAGATAGCGTTTTTTTACCAAACGTTCGGCAAATTGCCGTTTTAATTCTCGCTCGGCTTTGCGCCTTAAAGCAAAAGCCACCACACCGGATGTACTGAGATCTAATCGATGAACTAATTGCGCTAGTGGGTAGAGCGCACAAACTCGGCTAAGCAAACAATCTGCTAAGTCAGGTCCTTTGCCGGGGTTGGTTAGTAGGCCACTGGGTTTATTAACCACTAACAAATCTTTATCTTCGTATATGATTTCTAGTGCAGTTTGCGGAGGGTTATACCGCAGCGGAGCAATCATCATGCTGTTCCTGTGTCAGTGTTTTTGCGCAGCTTAACGGATTTATGGCTGCTGGCTAGGTTTTTTTACGGCATAATGCCTGAGTTTTTTAGTATTTGAGCGCAAGTATGTCTGTTGAACCGCAATCGTTAGCCATATTACCGGCAACCCAAGACACTTACCGCATTATTTATCAAGATGATGTGCTGCTGGTAGTGGATAAACCGAGCCATCTCCTCACTGTGCCTGGTCGACATCCGGCGAATCATGACTGTTTAATTAGTCGGGTACAGCAGGATTTTCCAACTGCGCAGGTGGTGCATCGTTTGGATTATGATACCTCAGGCTTGGTCATTTTACCTTTGAACAAAGCGACACTGTCGGCCATTAGTAAGCAATTTCAGGCTCGAACCATAGAAAAGGATTATTTGGCTGTGGTTGCAGGGGACTTACAAGAGAGTGGCGAGATTAACTTGCCGATAGCAGCGGATGCTGACAATCGTCCGCTATATAAAATTTGTGCGCAAAGCGGTAAACCAGCTTTGACACATTTCACGCGCTTGGCTGATCCTGCTTTAATCGACAGCTCCCGGGTTTTGTTAAAGCCGGTGACCGGTCGCTCGCACCAATTGCGTTTGCATTTGCTCAGTATTGGCCATGCCATCTTAGGAGATACCTTATATGGCACAAAAGCGATTGCAAAAAGAGCGCCGCGTTTGCTGTTACATGCTTACCAAATTCGTTTTCAACATCCGATTAATGGTGAGTCGGTGCAACTGACAGCGGCCCCGCCTTTTTAGCAAGAGTTGATCGTAACTGGATAAGCACGCTAACCCCATGGCTGGCAGGATAAATACTGATTAAACTTGGCTCGGTGTGTGAGAGCAGGGTGAACCACAGCTGACTATTTTGTTTTTCAGCAAAGGCACGTTGGATCGCGCTGATCAGCGGGCTGAAATCGACTTCTGATTGATAGAATACTTCAGTCATGTGTTTACCCGGTGATAAGGCTCTATTACCGGCTATCCATTCCAGGGCTTGCTGGTTGATATAGCTAAAGTGAAAATGGGCATCTAGCATAAATAAACCATCGGTCACACTTTCTAAAATTTGATAAAGCGAGCGTTTAAGCTCTTCAGTTTGTAGCCACAGGTTTTTTTGTTTACTGATATCCATGGCTGAACCAAACCAGTAACTTAACTGCCCCGGGGCCTGATAAATGGGCACGGCATGCATTAAGTGCCAGCTATAGTTCCCATCCGCACCTAATAACCGAAATTCAATTTTGTATGATGTTTCATGCTGTAAAGCCTGTTGCCAGGCTGACATGGTTGCCAGTTGGTCTTCAGGATGGATGATGTTAAGCCAGTCGGCGACAATACGTTCGGCGCTCCAACCACAAAACACTGCAAAACTTTGTGAAACAAAGTTGATTAAGCCATCCGCATCGGCTATCCATACCTTAACGGGCAAGGTATCGGCTAGATATTTAAACTGCTGAATTTGCTCACCGAGCGTATCGTTTGGCGATAATAATGGCTGAAGGTTTTGTAATAATCCTCGCACAATGTCACGATTATCTGGATCCGGATAAGCAACCAGTTTGATCCGTTGCAGTGGTAAGCTTTGGCTGGCTAATTGCAATTCAAGCTTAATCATTTTACCTTCAAATAAACAGGCTTGAACTCGATTTGTTAATTCAGTTTGTGAGGCATCATCAAAACAGGCATAAAACTGCTCAATGGTTAGCTCAAGCTTGTTAAGTTTGAATAACTGGCTACTGGCTTTATCTAACATCACCATTTTACGGTAGTCATTTAAGTGCCAATGACTTAAACCGGCCACTTCTTGAGCTAAATTTAACTCTAGTCGGGCTCGTTTTTCTTGTTGCAGTTGAGTTTGCTGTAATTTTAGCTGGGTGATGATTTTAAAACTTAGCCACCAGAGGATGACAATAACCAAGCAGGCTAAACCGCGATTGGCCAAAACATAGGCTTCAGAGAAATTATCTGGCGCTGGCGGAGCAATGAAATAACCTATCCAGATAGCCATGATACTTAAACTGGCGGTCAGGTTCAGTAAGCGATAACGGTAGGTGAAACCCGCCAGTAAGATTAACGGCGAATATAGCATGCCGTGAGCAAAACCAAGTTGGGTTACACTATCGGCTAATAAAATGACAAAAATAGTTAAAATGAAGCAGGGGAGCACAAAGCGAGAAGACTGAAAAAAAGCCAAGTTTTTGTGCATGAGGTTCCTTTTCTATGCTCAATGGTGTTCTCGCAGCTTTGCCAGACCACAAGGTGTGACCTATTAAATCACTGTATTAATAAGGCTACCGCTTTTTTCGCCAGAGGAGCCATTGACTAAATTATTGATCTCGATTGTTAAGGCATTAGCTTTGTTATCAGGCTCTGCCGTAGAGTTTTGGGTAAATTGTCGGTTGATGCTTTGCTGAAAACGCACACTGTTTTGCTGGCTGCTTTGACTCAGTTGTTCTGCCGCATTTAAATTTTGCTGTAAGGTGTTCGCTTCATTTTTGGCAACGTTAGCCTCGGTATCTAAACGTTTTGCGGCTGCCTCGGCTTGTCGGGCTTCACGCCTTTTCGCCGCAGCCTGGGTTTCTAAAGCACGCGCCTGCTGCTCAGCGAGTTCGGCCTGTCGAACCGTCTGTTGGCGTAATAGCGTGTTAACTGGAAAATTACCCGTGCTTAAGGAACTCATTGTAGCTGCTCCATCTGTTTGGCCCAGCTTTAACTATGCCTAGCTAAACTATAGTGCATTTTCTGTAAGATGCAAATAGCATTAAAACAGTGAATGTTAAAAAAAATCAAATAAAACAAATCATTGCGGTGCTTTTCTATTTTTTCTTTTTCTCGTTTTTCTCTATTGGTTTAGTCTATCTGCCCATTTAGCTTTAATGGCCAACAGCTTCGGTAAATTGTCGATCAATAAAGGCACCAGTTGGGGATCAAAATGCTTTCCTGATTGGCTGGTTATAAACGCTAAAGCCGCGTCTACTGTCCATGCTTGCTTGTAAGGACGTTCACTGGTAAGCGCATCAAAAACGTCAGCAAGCGCAACGATCCTTGCGGCGATAGGGATCTCAGCGCCTGCTAAGCCATCGGGATAACCACTACCATCCCATTTTTCATGGTGCCAACGTGCCACCTGAGACGCTGTTGCCATCAGGCTTGAATCACACTCGCCGAGAATATCAGCACCAATACAGGTATGTTGGCGCATAATGACCATTTCGTCTTCAGTCAGCTTACCCGGTTTCAATAAAATATGATCGGGCGTACCAATCTTACCGATGTCATGCATTGGCGCGGCATGTAACAGCTCTTCTGCCCATTCAGTCGAGTAACCGGCCGCTAATGCCAAAATTTGCGCATAATGACTCATGCGTTTTACATGCAGGCCGGTTTCATTATCTTTATATTCAGCGGCGCGGCCTAGTCGCTCAACAACTTGTAAGCGAGTACGTTTTAATTCGTCTACTTTAACCAATGACAAGTGGGTTTTAACCCTCGCGCGCACAATAGCCGGGCTAACAGGTTTAGTTATGTAATCAACGGCACCTAATTCAAGGCCATTGCTCTCGTCTATTTCATCCTTTAATGCGGTAACAAAGATCACCGGAATGTCGGCGAGATCCGATCTTGCTTTTAAGTTAGCACACAACTCAAAACCGGTAATATCAGGCATCATCACATCTAACAAAATAAGATCGGGTTTATCGTGTTGTAATAACTCAAAGGCTTGCTGAGCACTGGTGGCAAACATCAGTTTATAGCTATCTTGCAAAATCTGCTTTAACACGCGTAAGTTCAGCGGTTCATCATCGACAATCAAAATACGGCTGAAGGCTGGGGCTGAATGTTCGTTAAGCATGTTGCTGTTCCAAAGCACTTAGCAGTGCAGTCAAGGTTGTTTTAGCCTGATCAAATTTAAAATTTTCTACCAGCAAAAGCAGTTCATTTATTTCATCGCTATAGGATGTGTTTTGATAGGCTTTAATTTTGGATAATAAACGGTCGTTATAATCGTGTTGCTGTAACTGTTCCGCCAGTTCCTTCAACAAAAGGGGTAACTCGCTAAGATCAAGCTTTGTTCCTGGGGTATTAGCTTTGTTACTATACTGCTCGATCGCCAGCATAGTTTGCTTGGCCACTTCAAAAATGTGCTGCATAACGTCGGTTAATTCACTAAGCTGCTGCTGTCTTAGCGTTTGTTCCAGAGTTGAAAATACGTTAGCTAAAGGTTTTAATGACAAATTCCCAGCTAATCCTTTGCCATTGTGGGCTTGCTGCTGCAATAGCGGATAATTGCCCGTTTGCATCGCTTGTTGTAACTGATCCAGTAAAACCGTCAGTGGCTTTGTTGCAAAACGTTTAAGCTCACTACAATAACGTTCTTTACTTCCCCATAAGGCAATGCCGTGATGCGGATCGAATAGCTGATCTTCATCTGTGGCTGGCAAAGGTGGGATAACGGAATCTTGGGGCTCAAGCTTTAACACACGGGCTATTTCAGCAAATAGTTGATCTGGTTCAATCGGTTTTGAACTGAAACCATCCATGCCGGCTTGCTGTGCAGCGAGTTTATCTTCGGTTAAGGCGCTGGCCGTTAGGGCAATAATGGGTACCCGTGGTAACTGTTGCTTTTGTTCGCGTTGTCGTTGCTGTTGTGCCGCGGTAAGTCCATCCATCACGGGCATTTGTATATCCATCAACACAACATCAGGCCTTTGTTCGGCTAATAGCGTTAACGCTTCAGCACCATTGCATGCGGTAAATACCTTATGATGCTGGCGTGCTAACAGTGTGCTGAGTAAATCTAAATTTTGCGTAATGTCATCGACAACTAAAATAGACAATGGCGGTAATACCAACGCGTTGCTTGTTTGCGCTATAGGTTTGCCTGGTTGCAACGGAATACTGATGTTAAACGTTGAGCCTTGGCCAACTTGGCTTTGAACGTGGATCTGCCCCCCCATTAATTCGACCAGTTGTTTACTGATGGTGGTTCCAAGGCCTGTTCCCCCAAAACGACGACTCATGCTGGCATCGGCTTGAGTAAAGGGTTCGAAAATAGCCTGTAGCCGTGTCGAGTCCATGCCAATCCCCGTATCGATAACCTGAAATAGCAGGCCATTTGTCGAGGTGTGGATTTTTAAATGTACAGAGCCTTGCTCGGTAAATTTAATCGCGTTGCCCACAATATTAAGTAAAACCTGACGGATGCGATCGGCAGCACCATAGTAAAATGTGGCCACATTGGGATCGATTTGCAGCAGTAATTGCACGTTTTTTTGTTTAGCACTCATCCAAAGCGTAGAGATAACCTGATCAGCTAACTGGGTTAAGTTAAAATCCAGCTGCTCTAACTCCATTTTTCCACGCTCTAGTTTCGCACTGTCCAATATATCGTTTAGTAAACTGAGTAATGCTTTAGCCGATTGGTGTGTGGTTGTCAGATAACGCTGCGCATCGGGGGTATCTGGTGTTTCCAATAGTAAACCGCTAAAGCCAATAATGGCATTTAAGGGTGTCCGAATTTCATGGCTCATATTAGCTAAAAAGGTACTTTTTACTTCTGCGGCCTGCTCGGCTTGTAATTTAGCAAAGCGAAGCTGCTCTTCCATTTGCCGCCGCTCGGTAATATCCATGATAAAACCGTCACGGATTAAGCCTTGATGTTGCGGTAAGCTATCTGCATGCTCTAGCATCCAGCGTATGCTGCCATCGGCGTGCACAATGCGATATTCTAAAACAAAATCCTGACTAAAATCGGTGGCCTTAACCCTAGCTTTATCCTCTGCTGCGATGATCGAAAACCAAGAACGTTTGGCTTGTGGTGGCATAAAGTCTTCAGCAGGATAGCCGCTAATCAGCTCGACCCGTTCGCTGATATACTCTATTTGCCAGCTCTGCTGCCGAGTTGCCCGATAGGCTGCGCCCGGGATATTTTGAATTAACGAGCGTAATTTTTGTTCGCTTTGTTGCAGTGATTCCTCAAATGCTAATTTTGCAGAAATATCACTTAAACAAGCCACATACAGCAACTGATTTTCAAGTTGGGTTATGCTTAAGGCGAGTCTAGCGGTAATTTTGCTGCCATCTGCTTTAATGATGGGGATAGCTCGCTCTGTTCCCTGCAAGTTAAACGCTTGTGTTAATTCATTTGTGTTTAACTTTTGCTGGTACATCTCAGCATCTTTTGGCGTAAGAAACATCTTAAAATGTTTGCCTAATAAGGCTGTGGTGCCAAACAAGACGGGCGCTGCTTGATTGTACTCGACAATGACGCCGCGACTGTCCAGGGTGACGATGGCATCTAATACGGTATTCATAATGGCGCCAAGCCGTTTTGCATAATTATCGCTCGAGCTTTTAGCTGCGTAAAAGTTGAGTAGTACTTGTAGCAATAACACCAATAAGGTAACAACCAAGGTGACTGAGGTCACGATCAACGCCATAGAACCACTATTGGCGGTATTCTCAGCGGCAGTAAAGCCTGGCGGTGCCACAAAACGGGCTGCTAACATGCCCATGTAATGCATTGCGCTAATCGCTAAGCCCATCACTGTGCCGCTTAACAAATTCAGCTGCCAACGTGGTAACTTTAGTTGTAATCGGTTGATACCAAAGCGGATCCACAAGGCTAAAAAAGCCATAAATACGGCAATTAAAATAGAAAGGCTAAATAGCAGAGGATCGTAACGTAATTGCGGCGCCATACTCATCGCAGCCATGCCGGTATAATGCATGGCGCCAATACCGGCGCCCACCAGCACACCACCGATTAACAGTTTTGGTAAGGTCAACCGTTCTTGGATCAATAAATTCAGGGCAGTATACGAGGCTAACAAACTGGGCAATAAAGAGAAGAGGGTGAGATTGGTGGTGTAGTCGACTGGGGTACATAAGCTAAAAGCCAACATGCCAATAAAATGCATGGACCAAATGCCAATGCCAAGACTGATGGTGCCGGCTAATATGGCCAATTGGCGTTGCCATGGTAAGAAATGTTGTCGACTAATATCTACCGAAAATAATGCCGCCCAAGAGGACAATATAGCCACCAGAATAGACAGCAAAACGAACTCAAGCTGATAAGCACCCTCTAACAACACTGGCTGTGCAGGCAACTGGAACAACTCAAACAACATCGCAGTATTTCCTTCACGATAGACGTCAATATGTCTGTCATAATATACCAAGGCGCGAATTGCAACTAGCTTTTACTTTAGGTTGCTTGATGAGCAGTATGCATGTTGCTTGCTCAAGAAGAAGGTAAACGAGTTGGCAATAGCGTTTTTTCTAAGCCAAAATCTTGGTAAAACCTAGCCACATTACTGCAAAAGCAAACCATTCGATTTAGTTGATTACAGTGGTTAGCGCTACTCATGAGACAATTTTAGTTTAAAGAAATTGCCTGGTACGTGGCTATACGAAGCGATAGCAATGCGTTCAGCGTCGCAAGCGGCCGCTAAAATATTATCGACATGAACAAAGCTATTTTGACTGTACTAAGCCTTTGCAACTTCTGGAAAGCGATTCACTGACCACTTTGGCGATAATATTCATTATGAGATCGCCAGGCTTAGCGGCGCGGATCCCTGAACTTACTTTGCTTAGTTTCATGACTACCCTTGGATTTTGTTTTTTATATGGCGCTATGTATCGCACAACTCATATTGCTAGCTATTATACGTGAATGGAATCCAACCAATGAGTGAAAATTTGTCAATTACTTGGCATTACCAATCTCGACTTTTATGGCTTTATGTTATTACCAGTTTTAGCGTAACCTGCTATGCTTAAAATATAGCTTGGCCCGTAATAGTAAAACCGCGATTTTGTTTTTGCTTAGGGCTTTTGAAGTCGCTAATATGCACGTTAATTAGTGCACAGAATATTGGTTAGAAAAATATGAGAGAGCCTTTATGAAAAGCAGACGAATGTTTTGGGGCATCGTAGATAAAATTGAAGCGTTAATTGATAGCGGTGAATTTGCGCCGGGTAGTCGTTTACCTGCTGAACGCGAACTGGCAGAAAAATTTAATGTCAGTCGGCCGACTATTCGCGAAGCGATCATTGCTTTAGAAGTGCGAGAGAAGGTTGAAGTGAAAACCGGCTCGGGGGTTTATGTACTTGAAGGTGCGGTTAAAAATAATAAAGAAGCGGTAGTGAATGCTTTTGAATTAACCCAAGCTCGGGCACTGGTTGAAGGCGAGGTGGCGGCATTAGCGGCGGTGAGCATTACTGATGAAGAGCTGGCCCGTTTACATGATACGCTTGTTATGATGAAAGAACGTGGTGAAACAGAAGAGGCCGATCGCTTATTTCACAGTATTATTGCTGGCGCGACTCGAAATGGCGCGATGATTTTATTGGTCAATAAGTTATGGTCTTTGCGTGAATCTACCGCCGCCATCATTGATGATTATGCTAGCGTTTGTAGTAAGGATAGCCATTTAACGTTGCAGGAGCACACGGCCATTTATAATGCGCTTAAAGCGAAAGATCCGTCAAAAGCACGGGTGGCCATGCATAATCACTTCAACCGTTTGATCAATACCTTGTTTGATGCCACGGAAGCCAGTGCCTTAGAAGAAGTACGCCGTAAGAACAACGAGAAACGCGGTTTATATTCCATTTCGAATTTGGTTAAACATAAAGTGGTTTAGCTCTTATTGCTTTGCACCACGGTGTGTTTCGGCTGCTACACACGGCTTAACGAAAAATAGCTGTCGCCAATATCAAAAAACCTATTAAGAAAATGCAGCGATCATCGCTGCATTTTTATTTCTGCAAAATAGAAGAGGCGCTTGATAAGAAGGGACTCTTGCTGTGTGTAGGGTAAAGCGTTCTTAAAACGTTGAGCCTTTAGAGCATTGTTTATTTATGTTTATTATGTCAGCTTGACAGGGTGTCGCCCGTTGAGGTTTCAGGTTTATGTCTGTTGTAGCTAACCGCTTTTCAAACTTTTAGGCTTGTGTAGCTAAAGCAGGTTATTGGCAAACTTAAAAAAGGACTAAACAGCAAGGCATCATAGGGTGAGATATAGGGTAGCCGCTAGTTGCCCCCTATTAACCAATTCATTTTAATTGGCATGACACTTTTAGTGGTTCGGTAACGGTTTTATCTATAAAAAGCGAAGCGATGATCCAACTTATCGATGTGATGTTATAAGATGAAGGTGTTGCTGAAGGCTAGGCAGGCTTTTGGTTACATCAGTTAGTTAAGCGAGTTTTTTTATCGTTATACTCTGGTTTCGTCTTGGTATTTCTGCCTTTTGCTGCGTTTGTTTTGTCGTTAGATGTATTTTGGTTCAATCATCTGCTAAACCTTACTAGGCATTTGTTTTTTCAAATACAATCGTCAATACTAATTAAGTTACCTTGCGGCTATAAGCTTGAGTATTGCTTAATAAAAGCATTAGGCTTTAAGTACCTCTAGCGATATCGCAAATCCATAAAATCAGGTAATGTGCTACACAACCTAAGACAACGCTATGCGTTGTTATCCGCAGTACCCACGTCTTGATTGCTTTTGAGGCTATAAAATATGTCTATTCAACGAAAGTTTGTATTATCGGTGAGCGTATTAATCGTCTGTTTAATGCTGATCGCGGTCGGATTAACCTATGTTCGTACTAACTCAGCTGTAAATAAGCAAGTGACACAAAGCGCGCAGCAGCTCAATTCTAGTGTGGTTAAACTTCTTTCTGTAACCGATAAGCTGATGCAAGACCGCGTCGCTAGCACCATGAAGTTGTTATTGCAACGGATTGAACAGGCGGGGCCAGTTGCTTTAAGTCAACCGGTACAAGTAAAAGATGTTATGGTGCCTGATCTACTGATTAACGATGTACCACAAGCTAATAATTTTAAACTCGTTGATGAGCTAACCGATATCGCCGGTGGTACGGCTACACTTTTCAGCCGAGATGGTGATAATTTTGTGCGGGTGGCTACCAATGTGTTGGTGAATGGACAGCGAGCCATTGGTACACAGTTAAATCCTACCGGCACTGTGATTCAATTAATAAAACAAGGTAAGGCTTTTTTTGGGCAAGTTGATATTTTAGGCACGCCTTACCTCACTGGCTATACCCCGTTATTCAACTCGGCACAGCAAGTCGTAGGCATTGCCTATGTCGGTTACAAAGCCGACTTAACTGAACTTGAAGCGAGTATTAAAGACAGTAAATTGTTATCTCAAGGCTTTGTGGCCGTGGTTGATGACAAAAACCGTGTGCGGATGCATTCAGATAACCAAACCACTGCTGCAATTGAGAGTGTCTTAGCCGGTTCAGACAGCGATTGGACCGTTATTAGTAATGATTACCCTGCATGGAAATATCGAGTCATTGTGGCAATTAATCATGATGACGTCGCTGCGCTGGTAAGAGCAGAGGCCATTAAAATGGGTTTTGCTGTGATTTTTATTGGTTTGCTGATTATCGTGTTGATAGCAGTGTTAGTGAATCGCTTTATTGCAGCACCATTAACACAAACTATTAGTCGATTAACACAAATTACTCAAGGCGGCGGCGATTTAACACAGCGCCTATCTATTACCACAAAAGATGAAATTGGCACTATGGCGCAAGAGTTTAATCAGTTACTGGAGCATGTTCGCCAGACGATTGCTAAGTTTGCCCATACCAGTGAAGCATTACAGCACTCTGCTAAGGATCTCAGCAGTTTGGCAGATCGCGCAACATCAGCGAGTACTTCACAAAGACAACAAACCGATCATGCAGCGGCATCAATCCACGAAATGGCAGTAACCGCACAAACGGTGGCGCAAAGTACGGTGGATGCAGAGCATGTGGCGGGTTCCGTATTTGAGTTAACTGATAAAGCTAACCTACAAACACAACAATTACTGAAAAGTATCGAGCAGCAACAGGAAAAAGCCTCGGCGTCTTCAAAAGTGGTGAAAGAGTTAAACTCGGCAAGTGAAGATATTGCTACTGTATTGAATGTGATTAAATCGATTGCTGAACAAACCAATTTACTGGCGCTGAATGCCGCTATTGAAGCGGCTAGAGCGGGTGAGCAAGGTAGAGGTTTTGCGGTGGTCGCCTCAGAAGTACGAAACTTAGCCGGCAAAACGCAATCTTCAACTGATGAAATTCAAACCATGATTGTGCGTTTGCAAGGTAATGTGAATGATGTGTCGAGTTTTTCAGCCGCGCAGCAACAGATGTCTGAAAATAACACCCAGTCGGCGCAGCTAGCCGTTGATGCATTACAACAGGTGTTAGAAGCCTCAAAACATATTAATGCGATCAATGCCGATATTGCCAGCGCCGCTGAACAGCAAAGTGTCGTCGCTGAGGACGTCAGTCGAAATGTTGAGACAATTAAGCAAGGCGCTGAACAAAATTCAGCCTATGCTCAAGAAACGCAAAATGCGGCTAACGCATTGCAACAAGCCGCCAACGAAGCTAAGCAATTGCTGGCGCGTTATCAAGTGTAAATTCAGCTGGGCAATAGATACCTATGCCAAGGTATCTATTGCCCAGTCCCCTGCAAATTTGGGTTGATAATAAACCTTCCTGCCATTTTGAGCCCATATAATCAGTTAAACACGGTCTGAGTGATGCGATAGTAGTCGGTTATTTGTGATAGTGTTAAGCTAAGTTAAAGATAGTGCATTGAAAGCAGGAGACTTCATGGAAGCTAGCCATATAGAAATTCGCCATTTAACCAAAGAAGACATGACTGAGCTACGCCATGCTTCTGAGCAGGTATATAAATCAGGCCCATTGCTCAGTTGGAGTGAAGAGGTCATTGATACCTTGTTAGCCAAGTTTCCCGAGGGGCAAATTTGTGCCTGTGTGGACGGTAAAGTTGTTGGCTGTGCCTTTTCTCTAATTATTGATTACAGCAAATTCAGCGACGAACACACTTACGAGCAAATAGTTACTGGTTTTTCGTTTAATAATCATGACCCACACGGTGATATTTTATACGGTATCGAAGTATTTATTCACCCAGATTACCGTGGTTTACGTTTAGCTCGTCGTTTATATGATGTTCGCAAAGAGCTTTGCGAAAACCTTAATCTGCGCGCCATAATGGCGGGCGGTCGTATGCCTAACTTTAATGAACATGCAGATAAACTGAGCGCCAAACAATATATTGAAAAGGTAAAAAGCAAACAGATCTATGATCCGGTACTAAGTTTTCAGTTAGCTAATGGCTTTCATGTACGCAAATTACTCAAAGGGTATCTGCGTGGTGATACCGAGTCGCAAGAATATGCCACCTTATTAGAATGGGCCAATATTTATTACACCAAATCGGTGAAGCTAATCAATGCTCCTAAAGCCGAAGTACGTTTAGGTTTAGTGCAGTGGCAAATGCGCAATATGAAAGATATCAATCAGCTTTTTGAGCAGATGGAATTTTTTGTCGATGCCGTATCAGATTATAAAAGCGATTTTATTTTATTCCCTGAATTGTTCGCAGCACCGCTGATGGAGCATTACAACCATTTAAGTGTTACACAAAGTATTCGCGAGTTGTCAAAGTACACGGAAACGATCCGTGATAAATTTATTGAATTCGCCATTTCTTACAACATCAATATCATTACCGGCAGCATGCCTTATATGTATGATGGCAAACTGCACAACAGTGGCTTTTTATGCCGCCGTGATGGCAGTTGGGAGCAATATGACAAGGTGCATGTTACGCCAGCTGAAAAACGTAACTGGGCGATGCATGGCGGCAATAAAATCAAGGTGTTCGATACCGACTGTGGCAAAATTGGCATTATGATTTGTTACGATGTCGAGTTTCCTGAATACGCGCGCTTATTATCCGATCAAGGTATGAATATTCTATTTGTGCCATTTTTAACCGATACGCAAAATGGTTACACCCGTGTGCGGCACTGTGCCATGGCCCGAGCTATTGAAAACGAATGTTATGTGGCGATTGCCGGTGCAGTGGGTAATTTGGCCCGTGTTAATAACATGGATATTCAATATGCGCAGTCAGCCCTTTTCACGCCATCAGACTTTTCGTTTCCAACCACTGGTATCAAAGCTGAAGCAACACCTAATTCTGAGATGCTATTGATTGTTGATGTTAATTTGGATCTGTTAAAAGAGTTACATACCCACGGCAGTGTGCATACCATGAAAGATCGACGGCACGATGTGTATCAATTATCTTTGGTACAGCAGCCAGAAAAGTAAACTGCGTTAAGCTCATTATAAAAACCGCCACCTTTATCGTGGCGGTTTTTTTATGTCTAAAACCGCTTTTTTTGGATCCACTGTCCAAATAATACGCATGCAAATAAAAATAGTTATCATTTAGGTTTACAGGTTGGGCGAAACCTTTTATGCTTGCTGCCCTGATTGGTTTACCTCTTTAAGGGAATGATAATGACAAAATTAACCTCTAAACACCCATTGAACCATTTTGGTTCCAAAGCGCTTTTCACCACTTTAGCCCTAACACTCGGGCAAGTTTCTGCCGAAGAAATTGTGATTGAATGCGATAGTGCCGAACCCAATTGCCAAGAGCAGGCAATTGAATTAATTAAGATCCACGGCGTTCGTTTTTCGAAATATCAGGTAGAGCAATCAGGTGATTTACGTCGCACAGCACCGCTAGTCGATACACCTCAGACCATTACGGTGTTAACCAAAGATCAAATTGAAGAGTCGGGTAAGTCGGATCTCAAAGAAATTTTAGCGGCCCAAGCGGGCGTTACCTTGGGCACGGGCGAAAACGGTAATGCCTTTGGTGATCGTTATATTATTCGCGGGCATGAAGCGCGCTCAGATGTATTTGTCGACGGCTTACGCGATCCGGGCATGACCACCCGCGAAAGTTTTGCCACAGAACAAATTGAAATTACCAAGGGCCCTAGCTCGACTTTTGCCGGGCGCGGTTCATCGGGTGGGGCCGTAAATAGTATTAGTAAAAAAGCCTCTACCTCATATGATTTTGGTCGTGTCGATGCCAGTGTAGGCAGTGATGAACATCATCGTCTGGTGTTGGATTACAATACGCCGATCGCCAACGACTTTGCTACCCGTATCAATTTACTGAGCACGGCAGAGGATGCCCCAGGCCGAGACGGGATCAGCCGTAGCCGTGAAGGCGCTTTGCTATCGGGGGTGTATGATAATGCCCGTTCGGTAAAAACCTTTGCTGATCTGTATTATTTAAAAGCCGAAGATACACCGGATCTAGGCAGTTATTATCAACAAGATAGCCGCAAGCCATTAAATGATATTCCGGTATACGCGCAGCAAGAAGACTTTTTACATTCCGAAGTGGCCGCGGCGACCTTTCGGGTGGAATGGCAGTTAGCGGATAATCTGCGTTTTCATAATGCCACCCGCTATGGGGAAACCCGCAACGGTTATTTAGCGACCGGTGCCCGTGGCACTGAACGCGATGCCTCTGATTTGATGGCGCCGAATGCTAAGACCATAGTGCTAAGTACGCATCAAGGTTGGCAAGATGTTGAGTATTTTGCCAGCCAATTTAATTTATTTTGGGATACCCATACCGGCTCGGTTGCGCATCAATTCTTGGTGGGGCTGGAGATCAGTGACGAGCAAGTAAACAACGGTGTCTATGATATTAGTTACCAAAACAACACTAATTGCCGTGTTGCTGGGCGCTCGTCAGTTAGTAACAGTTATTGCTTACTCGATGGTACAGGTGATGTTTACGCCAATGCCGATAACATTATTGGTCGCAATATCGCAAAGGGCAGTTCAGATGCCTTGTTTAAAGCCAAAACGTTAGCCGCTTATGTTATGGATACCGCCACACTGAATGATAAATGGCAAGTGTTCGCGGGCCTAAGAGTTGATCAAATCGATTACAGTAATGATGTACTTTCCTCTGATCAGGCAGTGCAATATGCGTATAAAGACAGTTTTTACAATGGTCATTTGGGGCTGGTATACAGCTTGAGTGAGCATGGCAACTTGTATCTGAGTTACGCCACCGCGACCAACATTAATGGTGGTGAGTCTGATCTGGGCGCAAACTGCGGTTATGGCGGGCTTTGTGGTGATCCAGAACAAGCCGCATTAGCTGATCCGGAAACCGTGCAAAATATTGAATTAGGCACTAAATGGTCGCTGTTAGACGAACGCTTATTTTTAGCGGCAGCATGGTTTACCACAACGAAGTCTGATGTGATGGAAAGTGTGGGCGATGCTTATTCAACCTTAGGGACTTTAAACACCGGTAAAAACCGTATTCAGGGTGTTGAGTTTGCCATCAATGGTAATCTAACCGATAAGCTCAGTGTGCAAGCCAGCGCGGCGATTATGCAGTCAGAGGTAATAGATTCAATTGAACCTAGCAATATCGGCTTGGCGCTGAGTAACTTTGCTGATGAAAGTGTGTATGTGCAGTTACGTTATCAATTAACGCCTGATTTAGTGCTGGGCGGAGATTACAGCTATAAAAGCGAAATCTATGGCGGTCAACCCGATACGGCAGCCAGTTTTAATAGCACCATTAATGATTACAGCATAGTGGTACCGAGTTATGCCGTGCTGGGCTTATTTGCTAACTATAACATCAACGAGGCCACCACCTTGCGTATGAATATTGGTAACGTCACCAATAAAGAATATTGGACTGCGGCTTATCGTTCTGGTGCTTTTATGTACTTAGGTGATGCCCGTTCTGTTCGCGCAACCTTAACCTATGAATTTTAAACCACATTATTAACCTATAGGAGCGAAAACATGCACGTGTTAAAGCAATTACTGACTAAAACTGAAGTGGCAGAATTTCGTCAAGCGCTGCAACACGTGCCTTGGTTAGATGGTAAGGGCAGTGCAATGGGGATGGCGGTGGCGGTTAAACACAATGCGCAAGCAGACCGCGATCATCACCAGGTACAGCAACTGGCTAATCGTTTACTGGCGAAGTTTGGGCATAACCCCAGTTTAATGGCTGCAGCCTTACCACATCGTATTTATCCACCGTGTTTTAACAGTTATGCAGCAGGTGGGCATTATGGCTGGCATGTCGATGCCGCCATTATGCGTTTACCGGATCAACAGATATTGCGTTCAGATCTCTCCATCACGGTATTTTTATCAGAGCCAGAAGACTATCAAGGTGGCGAGTTAGTTATTCAAACCGATTTTGGTGAGCAAAGCGTTAAGCTCGCGGCCGGTGATGCGGTGCTGTATTCCTCGGCAACTTTGCATCAGGTGATGCCAGTGACTGCCGGGCAGCGTGTGGCGGCCATCAGTTGGTTACAAAGCATGATCCCCGGCACGGCTCTGCGCGAAACCTTGTATCAACTAGATCTAAGTATTCAGGCCTTAGCAGGTCACCAGGGGGTAGAGCGCGCTGAATTAGACCGCTTACATCATATTTATCATAACTTGATCCGTCAGCATGCACAGGTATAGCCGCTTTGTGAAAGCGGATGACTGACATATTTGAACAGTTGCTCATAAATAACTTGAACGACTGTTCATGATTGGTTATAGTGACCTCATCAGCACGGCAATTACTGTCGGCAGAGTCTTTTTCGCAATTAATTAAGGATCATGATGATGAATCACTTCACTTTGCACACCGTCGATACTGCGCCAGATGACAGCAAGTCTATGTTGCAAAACTCATTAAGCGCCTTTGGTTTTATTCCTAATTTACATGCGGTGATGGCAGAAGCGCCGGGGTTGTTAGACGGCTATCAAGTACTGCATAAGCTGTTTAGCGAATCGTCGTTTAATGCTGAAGAGTTAACCGTAGTATGGCAAACCATTAATGTTGAACATGAATGTGGTTATTGTGTGCCAGCGCATACGGGTATTGCGCATATGATGAAAGTAGATGCCGAATTAACCGAAGCGTTACGGAATCGTGCGCCTTTACCGACAGAAAAGCTGCAAGTACTACATGACACCACGCTTGCCATGACCCGCAGTCGCGGTAAACCCTCAGCAGAGCAGCTTGAGCGCTTTTTTGCAGCGGGCTACACCCAGCGTCAATTATTAGAAATTGTTTTAGGTTTAGCCCAGAAAGTGATGAGTAATTATACTAATCATTTAGCGGCAACACCGGTTGATGCGCCATTTCAAAAATTTAGCTGGTCTGCAAAATAAGCTTCGTTTGTTAGTTTAACGGTCGACAGCACAGTGACTTTATAAAGTCGCTTTGCTGTTTCAATTCGATGAAAAACTGAGGAATAAACGACTAATGCCTTATATCCAGCGTCGCCAATCGTTAGTGTTGGCTTTTGTGCTACTGTTTTTATTAGGAACCGGAATGATAAGTCATGCTGCTACTAAACCCAAAGTCATTGTTTTTGATGTTAATGAAACGCTGTTAGATCTTGAAACGATGCGCAGTTCTATTGGTCAAGCATTGAATGGCCGAGACGATTTAACCGCGTTATGGTTTTCAACCATGTTGCATCATTCTTTAGTGACCACTGTCACGGGTGATTACCAAGACTTTGGCAAGATTGGTGTGGCTGCGCTGCTGATGGTGGCGCAGAGCAACCAGATCCGTTTAAGCGAAGAACAAGCCCTGACGGCGATCAAGGGGCCTTTATTGTCACTACCGGCACACCCTGATGTAAAAACCGGTTTGGCTGCACTAAAGGCCAAAGGCTACACGCTGGTCAGTTTAACCAACTCATCGAATAATGGAGTTACCACGCAGTTTGCGAATGCGGGCTTAACTGACTATTTCGAGCAGCGTTTAAGTATTGAAGACATTAAAGTGTATAAACCCGATTTGCGCGCTTATGCGTGGGCGTTAGCTAAATTAGGCGTGAAGCCAGAAGAGGCATTAATGGTAGCGGCACATGGTTGGGATATTGCTGGTGCGAAAGCCGCTGGAATGCAAACCGCCTTTGTTGCCAGACCAGGTAAAACCCTGTATCCGCTAGCGCCTGCACCGGATTATGTGGTGAAAGACTTATCAGAGTTAGTGCAAAAGCTTAACTAAGCTTAAATCTAACACGCTAATCTGTTTAATGACGTCATACCTCAATATGACACCTCGCCTGAGCAATTGCCTATTGCTGCTCAGGCGTCTCAATGCTGACTGTCACTATCATTAAATCCACTTGTCCTTAAATTCGAACGTGCGCATTGCGATATGATGTGACGTTTTGGCCGCTACCGATATCGAAATGCAATGTTAGGCCAAACGTCGACGGCATATAACGGGCTTCTTTGTAGCAACCGGGCTGCTCTTTTTTTTGAGAACTGGGCTAACGATAAACTTTTGTAGTATAAACTGCAGACAATTAATTGCTGGTTTGATGAACCGTTGATAAAAGTATATTTAGCCGTAGCTGTAACTTTTTTCAACTAATCCAACAATAGATAGATATTACGCACCGAGTGGTGCGTTTTTTACATTATAGTTAACTCAGTAGGCTTATCGGCATTTAACGTTTCAGCACTGACATCTCATTTATTATTATAAAAAGAAGGTATTTATTTTGCGATTCCATTATCACCCCCTAGCGGCAGCCATTATGTTGACTTTGGCGGTAGCACCTTTACAGACCTTGGCACAAAGTATTTCCTCAACTGAACCCGCTGAGCAGGCTGAGCCGGTTGAAGTGATCAAAGTCACAGGTGTGCAGACTACGGAAGACACTATTTCGCCGAAGTTTGCCCGAGTCAGTGGCAGTTTTGGCGATGATAAGGCACTGGTGAATATTGCCCGTTCCGTTACGGTGATTACTGAAGAGATGATGCAGCAATATGCCATTACCTCATTGCAAGATATTCTAGCCTTAACCCCCAATAGCTATGCAGCATCTGGCTTTGGGGCACCGAGCTTACCCACGTTACGTGGTCAGTTAGGAGAGCTGTTTGAAAACGGCATCCGCCGCCAAGCGGGTAATAATGGTTTTGGTGTACCGTTATCTTTCAATGCTATCGAGCAACTTGATATTGTCAAAGGGCCACCACCGGTAATTCTGGGTAGTACGCAGCGTAATGGCGGCTATGTCAATCTCGTCAGTAAAAAAGCGTCAGTAGAGCAAGCCAGTCAGCAATTGACGGTCAGTACGGGTACTTGGCAGCAACATCGGGCTCAGTTAGACATCAATCAGCCACTGCTTGAAAATGAAGCCGGTGTGCGTTTGAGCTTAGAGCATATCGATGAAGACAGTTTTTATGATTTTAGCCATCATCGCAGCACCAGCGCCTATGCCAGTGGCCGTTGGCAGTTAGACGCCGATACGCGCTGGGATCTTAGCGCCGAATATTACAAAGCCAATTACACCGACATCGCCGGCATTAACCGGCCCACGCAAGCGCTGATCGATGCGGGTTTGTATATCACCGGCCAAGGTATTCAACCCAATGGCAGCAGTGTAGCGGGTGCTTTTGCGCTAGTGTCGCCAACAGGGCAGGTGGTTATACCGCGCAATCAAGTACTGACCGATCCAGACGATACCAACCAAGCACAAACCTTTTTACTGCACAGTGAGTACCGGCAGCAGCTGAGTGGCCAGTGGTTATTGCGAAATATCAGCTATTTTCAGCATTTAAGCCGCGAAGAAATTGCGGGTAACAGCTTTGTCGAAATTATTGATGGCGCGGATACGTTCGAAAACCGCACTGAATTGCAATATCAGTGGCAGGCGCAGCAGCAAACCACCTTTGGGCTAAATGTCCGTTATAACGATGTGCTGGGCTACAGCCAATTTACTACTGAAGCAGACTTACCCATTGATTTAACGGGGCCGTTGTCTAATCGACGCATTCCGTTAACCTCGGCCCAGCAAGCACGCTTAGTCGAGCTACGTCCTGGTATTTATGTGTCACCCGGTGCGCAATACGATGTGAATAACGATGGCGCAGGCGATTTCTCGTTGTCTGACACTACGGATTCAACCAGCTGGCAAACTGGTGTTTTTGTGCAACATGACAGCCAGTGGAGTGATAAATGGAGCAGCATTATTGGCCTGCGTGCCGATCAGTATGACGTGACGGCGCGTGATGCCTTACCGCCGGCTGGACAAATTGCGGCGCAAGACAGCCATTCGGACTTACTCGGCAGTGGTATGCTCAGTGTCAGTTTCAAATTGCAACCTGATATGGTGGTATATGTCAGCGCTAACTACAACGAAGCAACCTCTAACAGTATGGCTGGCGGCACAGTACTCGGCGCCAATAATCAAATCAACCCACTGAATTTCGCCACCGAAAACACCTTAGTCGAAACCGGCATTAAGTATGATCCGGCTAACAGCAGCTGGTACGCCGATGCCGCGGTGTTTCAACAGCGGCGAAGCTTACGAAATCGTGACGGCAGCAACAGCGGTATTCGGACTTCTGGCGTTGAAGCGCAGGTGTTTTACCGCGCCGAGCAGTATTGGTTTAATCTCGCCTATAGCTATTTAGATGCGCGTTATGATGATTCAGCAAGCTTTCAAGATAGCCAGCAAGTTGCCGATGCTTTTGATAATTCACGCCCCGATATTATTGTTGGTACTGGCATTGGCGCGCCCAACTTTGCCGGTTTTGCACCGTCATCTGCGCGAGTGCAGGGGATCCCCTCAACAATCTTATCTTTGAATGCCGGTTATCAATTAACGGAGCTGTGGCAAGTGGGCCTAGCCACGGTGTATACCAAAAGCTATCCGTTAGACTTCTTAGCCACGGTGCATATTCGCGATCAATATCATATTAACCTCAACAGCAGTTATCAGCTGAGCCCACAATTGTTAATGCGTTTGGATGTGCTTAATGTAACGCAGCAGCAAAATTGGCGGCCAGTATTTGAAGGCGGTTACTTTGGCTCAACCTTGGTGTTTCCTGAATTACCCCGTAATGTTAAAGCCTCGGTAACCTACCGTTTTTAATGCTGCGCTCTTAAATTAATAAGTGGATTTTATGTTTAAAAAAATCGTGGTTTTACTGTTATTGCTGTTGCTTGCAGGCAGCTTTTTTTACTTCGACCTGCATCAACTGTTAACCTTTGCCGGTTTAAAGCAAGGGCTAACAGAATTTAGCCAGTGGTATCAAGCATCACCTTGGCTGGTCGCGGGTGGTTTTTTTCTATTTTATGTGCTGGTAACGGCGTTATCCTTACCGGGCGCCTTGATCTTGACTGTGGCATCTGGCGCCTTATTTGGCTTATGGCAAGGCTTGTTATTGGTGTCATTTGCCTCAAGTATCGGTGCCACCTTCGCCTTTTTGGTGGCGCGCTACATGCTACGCAGCACGCTGCAACAGAAATTCTCTAGCCGCTTAAAAGCCATTGATCAAGGCATTGAACGCGATGGCGCTTTTTATTTGTTTACTTTGCGATTAGTGCCTATTTTCCCGTTTTTTCTGATTAACATTTTAATGGGCTTAACGGCACTCAAAGCTGGCACTTTTTATTGGGTGAGCCAAGTGGGTATGCTAGCTGGGACCTTTGTTTATGTGAATGCGGGCACACAGTTGGCACAGCTGGATAGCTTAGCCGGTATTTTATCCATCAATATGCTGTTGTCGTTTGCCTTGTTAGGTTTGTTCCCTTGGTTTGCCAAAGGCTTGATTAAATTGATAAATCAGCGTCGCTTGTATGCGAAATGGCAAAAACCGAAGCAGTTTGATCGTAATCTGATCGTGATTGGTGCGGGTGCAGCGGGTTTAGTGAGCAGTTATATCGCCGCGGCCGTAAAAGCCAAAGTGACGTTAATTGAAGCGCATAAGATGGGGGGCGACTGCTTAAATTTTGGTTGTGTTCCGAGTAAAGCGTTAATTAAAAGCGCCAAGGTCGCACACACGCTGCGCCATGCTGAGCACTATGGCTTGGCCGCGACCGAGCCGTTGGCGGATGGTCAGGGTATGCTCGCGCCGTTTTCGTTTAAAAAAGTGATGGCACGCATTGAACAAGTTATTGCTGATATTGCACCGCATGATAGCGTAGAACGCTATACCAAGTTAGGGGTTGAGGTGCTGCAAGGTTATGGCAAGTTACTCGATCCTTGGACCGTGCAAATCACCCTTGCTGATGGCCGTGTACAGCAACTTACCGCGCGAAGCATTATCATTGCCGCCGGTGCTCAGCCGTTTGTACCGCCTTTGCCCGGTTTAAAAGAGCTGGGGTATTTAACCAGCGATACCATATGGCAGGCTTTAGCTGAACGTGATCAACCACCGGCAAAATTGGTCATTTTAGGCGGCGGCCCTATTGGTTGTGAGCTAGCACAAAGTTTTGCCAGGCTTGGCAGTAACGTGACGCAAGTCGAAATGGCCGAGCGAGTGATGATCAAAGAAGATCTCGAGATCAGTGATTTTGCCCACAACGCCCTGACCAGTAGTGGCGTTAAACTATTAACGTCGCACAAAGCATTACGCTGTGAAATACAAGGCGAGCAAAAATGCTTAATCGTTGAACATCAAGGCCAAGAAATCGCATTGCCATTTGACGAGTTAATTTGTGCTGTAGGCCGAACTGCGCGCTTAGACGGTTATGGTTTGCAAGAACTCGGTATTGAGACAACACGTACAGTACAAACCAACGACTATTTAGAAACCTTATTACCGAATATTTTTGCCGCAGGCGATATTGTTGGGCCTTATCAATTTACCCATGTTGCGGCCCATCAAGCATGGTATGCGGCAGTCAATGCGCTGTTTGGTCAGTTTAAAAAATTCAAAGTTGATTATCGTGTGATCCCTTGGACGACCTTTATCGATCCGGAAGTGGCGAGAGTAGGCATTAACGAGCAAGAAGCCAAAGAGCAGGGCATCGCTTATGAAGTGACACGCTTTGATATTGGTGAGTTAGATCGCGCCATTACCGATGGGGCAGCACATGGCTTAGTGAAAGTGCTGACCAAGCCGGGTAAAGATCAGATCTTAGGCGTCACCATTATTGCCGAGCATGCCGGTGATTTAATGGCCGAATTTGTTCTGGCCATGAAACACGGCTTAGGTTTAAACAAAATTCTGGGGACTATTCACAGTTATCCCACGTGGGCCGAAGCGAATAAATACGCCGCTGGCGAGTGGAAACGTGCCCATGCGCCTGCAACGATTTTAGCGCTGCTGCAAAAATACCATCACTGGCGCTTAAAAGGATAAGCGTATGCGTTTTGTAATACTTTTTTGGCTTCTGTGTTTTAGTTTACAAGTGCAAGCGCGCACCTTTGAGCATCAACCGCTGACTGAGTTGTTGCAGCAAACCGTTTCTACCTTGCCCGGCGGCCATGCCACCGCGGTAAATTACCGCTTGTTGCAACAACAGCAAGGGCAACTCGAGGCTTATTTAGCCTCGTTAAGCGCCGTAGATGCGGACATATTTAAACAATGGCCTGCAGCGGAGCGGTTAGCGTTTTTGCTCAATGCTTACAATGCGTGGACGCTGCAGCTGATTTTAACGGCGTATCCTAATGTCGACTCCATAAAAGACTTGGGCACGTTGTTTCAGTCGCCGTGGAAGAAACGGTTCATTCCGTTGTTAGGAAAAGATCGCTCCTTAGATGAGATTGAGCATGAATTGATCCGCGGCAGCGGTGATTTTAACGAGCCGCGTATTCATTTTGCCGTCAATTGTGCCAGTATCGGTTGTCCGGCGTTGCTTGAAGAAGCCTATAATGCGGCCACTTTAGAACAACAATTAGAGCAGCAAACGGTGCGTTTTCTGTCTGATCGCTCGCGCAATTTAGCCACTGACGGGCGCTTGCAGCTGTCGGCAATTTTTAAATGGTATAAAGAAGATTTTCAACAACCTTGGCGCGATAGCCGCAGCTTGGCGAGTTTTTTGTTGCGCTATGCTGATGCGTTACAACTGGATGAGCGCCAACAGCAGCAGTTAGCGGCAGACAGGCTACCGATTTCTTTTATGGATTATGATTGGCGGTTGAATGCAGTGGTGCAGTAACTTGGCTTGGCTTTGCCAAAGCTTGTGGCAAAGTAGTGTGTTGTTATGCGCCAGTCTGTCTTTGGCCCACGCTAGCGTAACAGTAACGGTAAATATAGACGTGGCTATTAAAAATAGCACCTCAGCGCACGCTAGCATGTCAGCGACTGCTGTTGCAGACAGTGCCGCCTGGCAGCAGGTCATCGCACAAGGTCAAAATCAACCTGTGTATTGGCATGCTTGGGGCGGCGATCCTCAGGTCAATCAGTATATTCAGTGGGTCGGCAAAGAAGTAGCAGCGCGTTATGGTATTCGTCTTACTCACGTCAAGCTTGCAGATACGGGTGAAGCGGTTAGCCGCATCTTAGCCGAAAAAGCCGCGAACAATTATCGCAATGGCAATGTTGATCTGATTTGGATCAACGGTGAAAACTTTGCCAGTTTACAACAGCGACAGCTACTGGAAGCCGATTGGGCTGAGCAGTTACCGAACTTTTACTATGTCAATGCCGACGAAAACCCGCAAATGCGCTTAGACTTTGGTTTGCCAACCTTAGGCATGGAAGCGCCTTGGGGCCAGGCGCAGTTAATTTTTTACTATAATAATCAGCTTCTTGCCTCAGCGCCACGTACGATGGCAGCATTGCTTGAATTCAGTCAGCAACAGCCAGGCCGTTTTACTTACCCTAGACCGCCTGATTTTTTAGGTGTGAGCTTTTTAAAGCAATTATTATTGGTGCTGAATCAGCAAGACCCATTATTGTATAAGCCAGTCACCGCCGCCAGCTTTGAACAAATGACCGCAGTCCTGTGGCCATATTTAGCCAAATTACATCCCAACTTATGGCGCCAAGGTCGGCATTTTCCGAGCAGCGGCAATGAATTAATGCGTTTGATCAGTGATGAAGAATTACAACTGGCGTTTAGCTTTGCGCCCTCCAGCATTCCTGCTGCGGTGCGCCGTTACGATCTGCCAAGTAGCACCCGTAGCTATGCTATGCAGGATGGCAGTTTAGCCAATGTGCATTTTGTGGCGATCCCGTTTAATGCCGCGCACAGCGCCGCGGCTAAGCTGGTGGCGAACTTTTTATTGTCGCCAGAAGCACAGTGGCATAAGCAGCAATTAGCAGTATGGGGGGATCGCACCGTCTTAGACAGCCGGTTGTTAAATTGGCATAGTACAACACAAACCGAGCCGGCTGCTTTGCCCTTAGAAAGCACGACTACAGCCTTAGCAGAGCCGCATCCGAGTTGGAGTAGGGCGCTTACCGCCGCTTGGTTAGCACGTTATGGGGTGCAACCATGAAACTGGGCCAGTCACTTTATGACTGGGGTATCAGGGTGGCGCCTTGGCTGCTATTCGCTCTGCTGGTCTTGCCGGTGTTAGGCGGTTTAATGGGTGTGTTGTTACCGGCCTTTGGTTGGTTGCCCACGCTGGGCTCTCAGCAGGTTAATTTACTGGCGTGGCAGCAATTGTGGCAACAGCCGGGTTTATCACAGATGGTCAGCCTAAGTGTAATAAGCGGGGTGTTAAGTAGCCTGTTGGCGTTGCTGGTGTGCCTGTTATTACTGGGCTGCTTTTATGGTAGCCGGGGGATGATGCTGCTACAGCGGATCTTTAGTCCGTTGTTAGCAATACCGCATGCCACGGCCGCGATTGCCATCGCATTTTTGCTCACCCCATCGGGGTTTTTTAGCCGGTTATTTGCTTTGCTCACCGGCTGGCAAACACCGCCAGATTGGTTACTTCCCAATGATGCTGCCGGCGTCAGTATTATGTTGGCGCTCTTTTTAAAAGAATTACCGTTTTTAATGATTATGTCACTGGCTGCTTTAGCAAATAGCACAGTGTTAACGCAGTTTCAGCTGGCGCAAAGCATGGGCTATCAGCGATTAACGGCCTTTTGCAAAGTGGTGTTACCGCAGCTTTATCCTAAATTACGCTTACCTATTTATGCCGTGTTAGCCTATGGGTGTGCCAATGTCGAAATCGCACAAATTGTGGGGCCATCAGGGCCATCAACACTCGCCGTGGCCATTGTACAGTGGTTTAATGATGTCGATTTACATCGCCGTTTTATGGCTTCGGCCGGTGCCGTATTACAATTAGCTGTGGTGTTAAGTGTACTGCTCGCTTGGTGGTGTGCCGAGCGTTTATTGGCTTGGGGCTTAGGCAGCCTGTTAAGTAATGGCCGCAGAAGTTATGCCGATGCTTTTTGGCAACGTTTAAGCCGGCTAATTTTAGGCCTCGTTGGCCTGACGTTAGTATTGGCGATGGGGGGCTTAATACTCTGGTCGCTGGCGGGTTATTGGTCTTATCCCGATTTAGTCCCGGACACCTTGCAACTCAGCCATTGGCTCACGGCACTGCCATTTATTCGTTTACCGTTGTTCAATGCCGTAGTCGTCGCATTTGCGGCCAGTGGTTTGGCCTTGCTGTTAACACTGGCCACCTTAGAAGCTGAGCAAGTGCGGCAAAAACCGCTCTCTTGGTTGAGCCAAAGTATTATTTATTTACCGTTGTTAGTGCCGGCAATCGCCTTTTTATTTGGGGTTGTTTGGTTACAAGAGCAACTGGGCATTGCCCCAGGTATGGGCACAGTGATCGCCAGTCACAGCTTATTTGTATTACCTTATGTATTTCTGGCGTTAGCGGGCAATTATCGTTTGCTGGATCCGCGCTGGGCAAGTGTCGCAGCAAGTTTGGGTTTATCGCCTGGCGCCGTGTTTATTCGCGTTAAATTGCCCTTATTGTTTAAACCGATTTTATTGGCCTTGGCTTTGGGCTTAGCAGTCAGTTTTGGTCAATATTTGCCCACACTGTTAACCGGTGCGGGCAGGGTTGCAACGCTAACCACCGAAGCCGTTGCTTTGGCCAATGGCGGTAGTCGCCGTTTGGTTGCGGTATATGCCTTATTACAAATGCTGTTACCTGCTTTGGCCTTCTTGCTAGCCTATTGGTGTAGCAAACTATTTTTTCAGCCTGGCACCAACACGCAAAGCAACGCCTCTGTTGCAGTAAAATGAGATAGGATTTATGAATAGCGGCACGCTTCAGATCAACGCTTTACAGTTAAGTCGTCAGCAGCAGCCTTTGCTGTCGCTTAGTACCGAGATCCATGCTGGAGAAGTACTGACGGTTATGGGCCCGTCGGGCAGTGGTAAATCGAGTTTACTGAATTGGCTGAGCGGTTTATTGGCGCCGCAGTTTAGCGCGTCTGGTCAAATAGTGTTAGATGGTAAAGACATCACTCACTTGCCGCCGCATCAACGGCATATGGGGTTGTTATTACAAGATCCGTTATTGTTTCCTCATCTGAATGTGGCGGAGAATATCGCTTTTGCCATGCCTAAAGCCATTAAAGGTGCACAGCGCCAAGCGCAGATCTTAGCGGCGTTAGACTCGGTGGGGTTAGCTGACATGGCATTGCGCAATCCGGCGAGTCTTTCGGGTGGGCAACAAGCGCGGGTGGCTTTGCTGCGCGTGATGCTAGCGCAGCCTAAAGCGTTATTATTAGATGAGCCTTTTAGCAAACTCGACAGCCGTTTGCGCCAAGAAGTACGCGAGTTAGTGTTTAACTTTATTCAGCTAGCGAAGATCCCTGCGCTGTTAGTCACCCATGATCAAGCTGATGTGCCTGCCGCTGGGCGGTTGATAAACCTAGCTGAAATGGAGGCCGCTACATGTTAGATGCTAAGATCACACCCTTGTTAAAACCGTTAATGCAGCCGCTGGTAAAACAGTTAGATCAGTGGAAAATAAGCCCTAATCAGTTAACCGTGCTGGGTTTTTTGTTCGGTATGTTGGCTTTACCCTTGCTAGCCTATCAAAACTATACTGCCGCCTTGCTCGTGATCTTGCTCAATCGCGTGGTGGATGGCTTAGATGGTGCCTTGGCGCGCTGGCAAAACAGCAGTACCGCTTCCGGTGGCTTTTTAGATATTAGTTTAGACTTTTTGTTTTATGCCGCCATACCTTTGGGTTTTGCTTTGGCTGATCCAACCGCCAATGCTTTAGCGGCTGCGGTGTTGTTGGCCAGCTTTATTGGTACAGGTTCTAGTTTTTTAGCCTTTGCTATCCCAGCAGAGCGTTATCAATTAGCCCGGCCACAATTTGCGAATAAAAGTTTTTACTATCTGCACGGTCTAACCGAAGGTACCGAAACCATTTTATTGTTTGTCGCTTTTTGTGTATGGCCGCAGCATTTTAGCTTACTGGCTTATTGCTTTGCTTTTGCCGCCGGTATCACCATCGTCACAAGAGTCATAGGCGGTTTTAAGACGCTAAGGCATTACGAGAAAGCGGAGTAAACAGCATGGCGCATGAAAATTATTATCGGCTAGGGGTATTTTTAGGCATGTTGTTGCTGATGATGCTGTGGGAAGCATTAGCGCCGGCCAGGCGCGATCCGGTAGGTCGTTCTTGGCGTTGGCGTACTAATTTGCTGCTAATGGTCTCTGGCACGCTGTTAATGCGTTTATTAGCGCCAATTAGCTTAGTGGCACTGGCGCAGGTCAATCAGCAGCAAAGTTTTGGCCTGTTGTATCTGTTCGCCATGCCGTATTGGCTAATGGTGTTGGTGAGCGTGCTTTTTTTAGATATGGCTATTTACTGGCAACACCGTTTATTTCACCGTATACCCCTGCTTTGGCGTTTACACCAAGTGCATCATGCCGATCCGCACATTGATAGCACCAGTGGCTTGCGCTTTCATCCACTAGAAATTCTGCTCAGTTACTTTATTAAGTTGCTCTTGGTATTTTTACTGGGCGTACCGGCGCTTGCGGTGCTGCTATTTGAAATTATTTTAAATGCCAGCGCGATTTTTAATCACAGCAATATTCGTTTACCGGCGATGATTGAGCGGCCACTGCGTTGGTTCATCGTGACGCAGCAAATGCATCGTATTCATCACAGTCAGCGTGTTGTTGAAACCAACAGTAATTACGGCTTTAATTTATCCGTTTGGGATCGTTTGTTTGGCAGTTATTGTGAAAAAGCACGGAAAAGCGATGCGCAATTAGATATTGGTTTGGTGCAATATCTGAAACCTGAGCAAAATACCGGTTTAGCTTTCCTACTCAGCTTACCGTTTCGCCTTGTTAAAGACACAACTCGAAACGATAAACCGGTTAAGAGATAATTTATTTACCCAGGGTAAATTTAGTGTCGGCATCTCGAAGCAGATACAAGGCTAAACAAGCGGCTAACATGGGCCACGCTGCAAAGAATAGCAGGTTATTAAAGCCGTCTAAGTATTGTGCATAACTTGAGAAAGTTGAACCACTGTGCATCAGTAAAATAATGCCGTAGGTAATACGCTTCTTAAAACCGACCACAAATGCTAATACTAAGATCAGCTGCAATACGCCAAGAACGGTAAAAATATCGGCAGTTAAACCGGGCAAAGCATAAAATTTGCCAAACACGGCAGCGCTGTGTGCCGGGTTGACAAATTTGTCTAGCGTCCACATGAACATGACAATAAATACGCCTAAGCGCAGTGACAATAAAGACCATTGTAATCTTGGCTGCAAGGATCTGAGGTTTTGTTCTGACATCTTGGCTCCTAGTTTGATATCGTAAGTTGGCGAGAGAGTAAATGTTAATTTACTTGGTAACGCAGGCGAGGTACTATAAAGCAAGTTGAGCAAGTGTTCAAAATTATTTTTTACCTGTTTAAGACGAGGGCAAGATGGCCAATTCGATAAAATTTGACCGCGCCGAGGTGATCAGCAAAGCGCAACAATTGTTTTGGCAGCGCGGTTTTAATGGAACCTCGATGCGAGATCTGTTGGATGCGGTAAATTTACGACCAGGCAGCTTGTACGCCAGTTTTGGTGATAAAGAAAGCGTGTATCACGAAGCATTATTACATTATGCAGAAAAAGGGCAGCAGGCCTTTGCATCAGCACAGGCGCAACATCAGTCGGCGCTGGAAACGTTAAAACAGTTTGTCCGTTCGCAAGTGCTCGGTTCGCAGCATGAACCAAGCCAAGTGTGTATGTTAGTAAAAACAGTAGCCGAATTAAGCGCAGAAGGCTCGGCCTTAGCTGAATTGGCTAAAACGCTATTGCAAAATATTGAATTCGCTTTTAAAACATTACTTGAGCAGGCGGTTGCAGAGGGCGCTGCGCTTTCTGCGCCACCTGAACGTTTAAGCCGCACTTTACAGGCGCAAATTATTGGTCTTAAAACCTATGCTCAGCTCAAACCCGAGCCTGCTGTGTTAGAGGCTATGGTAGACGACATCTTAGCGGGTATTGAAAAACCACCAGCTGTAAAGTA
Organism: Alishewanella sp. SMS8; assembly: GCF_030737935.1. Classification (NCBI taxonomy): domain Bacteria; kingdom Pseudomonadati; phylum Pseudomonadota; class Gammaproteobacteria; order Alteromonadales; family Alteromonadaceae; genus Alishewanella; species Alishewanella sp. SMS8. The sequence goes on along the minus strand of NZ_JAPJEA010000001.1, from coordinate 315,554 downwards.
AACCGCTGCGTGTTGCTGTTTGCCCGAGTCTGCCGCCACAATTTGTTCGCCTGAAGATTATTTAGGCTATAGTTACGTTTGGCATGGTGCCAGTTAGGGGCACAATTTTTTAGCTCGCTGACGGGATTTAGCACCTAAAACGAGTTATCCATTTGCCTATTATTAGTAACTCAGCCAAAAAACTGGCTGCAACGCCTTTGTCGATATGGTGTGCTGATGTAAATACTTACGCTGCAAAGCAGCCACTTTTGACAACATCAATAACTATGACAGTGCAACGATGTTTTTCACAGATCATTAATTGATTCAGTGTATTACCTGTTGCTAGTGACATAGCCGCTGAATAAGGGGTTTATCAATCACTACCGTGAAGTATTAGGGCGGCATAGGCAAATTTATACTATAAAAAAGTTTGCATGAACTTGGGCAGTGGCGGTTAACTTTTTAGCATTTTATTTATAAAGGACAAGCATAAGCTTAATCACATGGATAAAAAACGCGCGATGACATCTCCTGATACAACTTCGGATAATGCCGTGGCTGCAGTAACAGCATCGACGGCATTGGCAACAGACTCCTTACGTTTTGTTTTAGTAGATGATGAAGTGCAATTCATTGAAACCTTCGCCAAGTTACTGCATCATCAAGGTCACGTAGTTAATATTTTTCACAGTGGTTCTGCTGCTTTGCAGTTTCTAGCTAAACAGTCGTATGAGATTGATGTATTAGTTACCGACTATGAAATGCCTTACATGGATGGGTTCAGTTTAACTCAGCGCATCCGTTCGCTTGGAGTAAAGGCGTTGATAGCCGTTATGACGGCTTTTGCGCAAGAGGATGATGAAGCCAAGTTCTTGCAAGCAGGCGCTGATGTTGTTCTGATTAAACCCATTAAAGTCGCGCAATTTTTAGCTAAGGTCGCAGAGCGCAGGCAATTGGGTAATTAAAGCCTCAATTTGCTGATGCAGCGTTTCTTCTTGTTTTAACTGAATAGGCTGTATATGGACAAGCTTGAAACAGTAACCTTATCAAATTGCGAACAAGAACCCATTCATATTCCAGGGGCTATTCAACCCTTCGCTTGGTTATTTATTGTCGATGAGGATCAAATAATCCAAGGCGTATCTGATAATTTTTTGCAACAGATGCAGCTGAACACAGAGCAGGTGCTAGCACAAAAATTTACCGACGTAGCGTGTTTTCAGCAGGTCAACTTAGACACGCTAAAGTCGTTAAATCAAATATTACATGTTAATCAACAGTCATATCATTTTCGCAGTCAGGCTCTAATTGATAAACCCCACTGGCAAGCGGTAGAAATAGAAGCGGTTGTTGCAACCTCGGGCAGTAGCCAAGATGCCCAAAGCCAAGCACAACATATTATTGCTCAGCTATTACCTTGTAAAAGCAGTTCTGATTTATTTAATACTTTGTTGGTGATGCTGCGTGATTATATTGGTTTTGATCGCTGCATGGTTTATCAGTTTGATGAACAATGGAATGGCTCGGTAGTGGCCGAAGCAAAAAGCCCGGAGCTGGACTCTTTTTTAGGCTTACATTTCCCCGCATCAGATATTCCAATTCAAGCGCGAGTCCTTTATCAAAAAAAGTTAACGCGGTTAATTGCCGATGTAAACTATACCCCAGTACCCCTGTTGCTGGTGCCAACTGTTGATTTTGCCATTGATATGACAGACATTGATGCTCGGGCGATCTCAGCGAGGCATATCCAATATTTACAAAATATGGGTGTACAAGCCACTTTAGTGATCTCACTCATTGTAAATGGCAAGCTGTGGGGCTTAGTGGCGTGTCATCATTATAGTGGTGCGCATTATTTGAACCATGAGACACGGTTGTCCTGCGAAACCATTGCCTTAATGAGTGCGTTGTTTATTGAACGCATAGAAGCCAAAGTGCTGTTTAATAAAAACCGCACCTTGCGCCGAGCGTTAACCATCGGGGATATTCAAAAATTTATCGATAACCCTAAGGCCCATCAGCACATTTCTAGCAAGATTTTAGCGTTAACACGGGCGGATGGGGGAGCTTGGTTTGATGGTACTCAGCTAAGAGGTTTTGGCAGCAGTTTAACCACAGAAGCGTTTTTAGCATTACAAGCCACATTACAATCTAACCCTGATACTGTGATCTTTATTGATTCACTGAATGCTTTACTGCCGCCAGAGCAGCGACAAACCGATGTCGCTGGGGTGTGTGTCATCCGATTAATCGCTGAAGATCCCTGTGTTGAACAAGCACCTTGTTTGCTGTTATGTCGTAAAGAAGCCATCACACAGATTAATTGGGCGGGTAATCCCTACGAGAAAACCCTCGCTGATGCGCAGCAACAGCCCCATTTATCGCCAAGACGCTCTTTCTCCGTGTGGACAGAGGAGATGAAAGATCGCTGTGAAAATTGGACCTGGCTGGATAAATCGCTGATTGAAGAGTTGCAAGTTTTACTGCTAGAAGCGCACTTATTACAAATTAAATTGCAACGTCATCATGAGTTAAAAGTGATTGCCGATGGCAGTGATATTGGCGTTTGGAGCTTAGATATCGAGTCTGGTACCTTGTATTGGAGCGATCGGATGTTCGAGATTTATGGTGTCGATGCCGAGCATTTTGATGGTCAGTACCAGAGTTGGAGTGCCTGTATTGTTGAAAGCGACATAGAAAATACGCGACTCGCGTTTGAGCGTGCGATACACCAGCAACAAACCTTTCAACATTCCTTTCGGATTAATCATCCGAAAAAAGGCATTCGTACTATTCGGGCGCATGCTGATATGTTGTTAGCAGAGAATGGTTTAGTAAGAAAAGTGATTGGTACCAATGTGGATATCACTGAAGAAATTGCTAAAAATAAGGCTATTCAGCTGTCATTAGATGTTTCAACCAAGCAAGCCCGCTTGGTGTCGTTAGGGGAACTTGCCGCAACCATCGGCCATGAAATTAATAACCCATTAGCGATTATTTTATCCAGTTTAGAATTACAACAAATTGCATTTGAAGAGACCCCCCCTGCCATAGCGGATGCTATGGAAACCAATAAGCGAGCCATGACCGCTGCCGAACGTATCATGAAAATCGTCTCAGGATTAAATAGCTTATCGCGAAACTCGCCGCCAGAAAATAAACAGGTGCAATGCGATTTACCTGCGGTGGTGCAAGAGGTGGCAGAAATGATGGATCAATTACTACATAAAAACGGCGTGGTGATCCAAGCCACGATTACGGCGACGGAGCACTGCGCCGCCATCGATACCACAGCCATCCAACAAGTGCTGATTAACCTGATTAACAATGCCAAAGATGCGATGGCGGGATATGCCGAAAAACTCATCCGTTTAACGCATTGGCATGATGAGCATTATGCCTACGTTGCGGTGCAGGATCATGGTACCGGTATTACTGATGAAACGAAGGCCCGTTTGTTCACGCCATTTTTCACTACGAAAAAACGCGGTGAAGGCACCGGTTTAGGGCTTTCAATTGTACGCTCATTATTAGTTGAAGTGAAAGGCGACATTTTGCTTGAGACAAGCTTAGGGCAGGGTACCACCTTTACGGTAAAAATTCCGCTGTGTGGTCAATAACGGCTGCGGTTATCGGGTACCGCTCGTTATATCGCATGTATTAGGGTTAAATGTATCCAGCGCTTTGACCGATCAAGCGAGTTTTCATGTCTGTTTAATGTGTTAAGCTTTGAGCATTAATCAGGGGTTAATAAGCGATTAGCTTTACTCTCAGAGTTAATATGCATCATAACATCGGCTTTGTGATACAGCTGCTGTAAAGTCATGGGTTTTGCAGCATTTGAGATAGCCGAGCCATAAGAAAATGCAATGGCAGGTAATTTAGCCGAGTTATGTTTTTTAAAACCAATGGTATCGCGTAGCCTTTGAATAAGCTGTTCTACATCGATGTCATGATTACTGATCATGACCACGATAAACTCGTCCAAGCCTAAACGGGCAATTAAATCTGACTCACGAAAAGTCGATTTTAAATCGTTAGCGAACTCTTGCAGTACTTCTTCACCCGTGAGGCGACCGTATTGCTGATTAATGTCGTTAAAGCCATTTAAATCAAAATACAGCATTAAATAAGTTAAGCCTTCTTTACGGCACAACTCGTTTAGCAGCATCGCCCGTTTCTCAAAAGATTTGCGATCCATCAACCCAGTGATCGGATCCGCATGCGAATTTGCTGATTCTTGCAACTCAATAGTGACTAATTCAGCTAAGCTTTTTAGCAGTGCGCTGTCTTTTGCGGAGAATTCTCTCGGTTTATTGTCGATAATGCAAAGTGTGCCTAAGGATTCTCCTTCAGATACCGTAACCGGGTAACCGGCGTAGAAACGAATATGGGGAGAGCCTGTGACTAAGCTATTGCCCTTAAAGCGTTCGTCTTGTTGCGCATCTGGCACAATAAAAGTATGTTGCTCACGGATGGTATGATCACAAAAGGCCACTGAGCGAGGCGTTTCTTTTAAATCAGTACCTTTGCGAGATTTAAACCATTGTCTGTTTGTATCGATCAACGAAAATACACTGACCGGCACGTTAAATAAACGGGCTGCGAGACGGGTGATCCGATCGAAGCGCTCTTCTTCGGGCGAATCCAGTAATTCATAGGCTTTTAAAATGGCGATCCGCTTCTCTTCCGAGGCCTGAGTATTGTGTTCAATCCATGCTGTCACTTGGTCTGCCGCCATGGGCCTGGCAATAAAGTAGCCTTGGGCATTATCGGCATTCATTCTTTTTAGCAATGCCAGTGTAGCCTCATCTTCAATGCCTTCGGCGGTAACTTTTAAACCTAAGCGGTGCGCTAGTTCAATGGTGGCATTGATGACTATTTTTGATTCTTCCGCATCTAAAGCCGTCATGGTAAAAGATCGGTCAATTTTTAATTCGGAAAAGGGCAAGCGCACTAATTGCAGCATTGACGAAAACCCGGTACCAAAGTCATCAATAGATAACCTGAACCCTTTTAAACGTAGCCGAGTGAGAAGATCCATCGATAATATAGGATCTTCCATTGCCGCTGTTTCAGTCAGTTCTAAGATCACATGGCTCGGGCTAATATTGAGTTCCGCGCACAGGTTGGCTAATTCCGACACCATGTGGTTTTGTTGTAATGAGCAAGCAGAGATATTTAGAGACAGCGTGAGTTTGTTTTTGTGTTCTTTGCTCAGCAACGTGCAATGCTGCATCAGTTCGCTGAACCAGGTAAGCGCTTGTTTAAAGATGAGTAAGGTTAAAGCGTCAATTAGGTTGTGGTTTTCTGCTATCTTGATAAATACATCAGGGCTAATAAACCCCAGCTCATCATCTTGCCAACGCGCCAATACCTCAAAGCCTTTAATTTGATGGGTTCGGCATTTGATAATGGGCTGCACAGCAAAGGTGATAATGTTGTGCTCAATGGCATGCATTAATTTATTTTTTATAGCGTTAACATCGTAGGCCTGTTGCTGCTGCAATACGTTTTTTAACGCATGTTTATTATCGTTGTGCAGCGGCTCGTGCAGCACATCGCGTATTTGTTTAACATAAAAAGGCTTGGGTAAAATACCGATAATATTTAACCCTCGCGCCTTGGCTGAACGAGCTGCCGCTTCGATTATGCGTTCACTGACACCACTACAGATAACAATTTTACTTTGATTGCCCTTATCGGCTAACGCATTCAGAATTTGTACGCCATCCATCGTCGGCATATTCAAATCTATTATAATGTTATTAGGAGGCCAGTTATCTAACAGGTTTTGGAAAGTCAGGTAATCCGTGGTATATCGAACAGTAAAACCGTCTTTTTTAGCCACATCGGCTATGGTTTTGCAGATTAATTCGTCATCGTCGAGAATCAATAATCTTTTTTCAATCCGCATAACGGCCTTTTATTTTAATCAGATTTAAAGAATGCAATGAGAGTATGTATTCAGAAGTGATTGAAAACCATCCAATATTTAGCATAATGCCGAAAATAGCCAGTAATTCTTTGACAGTATAGCCTGTATTCGCGCTAAATGTCGGTATTAGTTTTGCTGTTAAAGTTATTGTTAAAAACAACGATCGCGAATGTGCGTGCCTAAGTAAATCGTGACATCAATCAATTTTTTATGAGCTTTTGCAGCACGAAGCAGTGAAAAAGTAAGCGGCCACCGAAGCTCAGCGACAGGTGGCCATAAAGTGGCTATTTCTAAGCTAAACTATGCACTACAATCGTGCTGTGGGTTAAATTGTCATGCAATGGGCAACGTTGACAGATTTCATCTAAAAACTGTTGTTTTTGTTCATCGGTTAAATCGGCATCGATCACGGCACTGATGCGGATCTCCGTAAAACCCACTCGATCATCAGTGGTTTTGCCAAGCAAGCCGGCAGGATTGTAATCACCATCCACTTTTACTTGCATGCTGCGTAAGGTGATTTTTTGTTGAAAGGCCGCGATCCGACCAATGGTGCCGATACAGGCGCCCACGGTAAATAACAACATTTGCAACGGCGTAGGGCCCAAGCCAGTACCTTTAGCGGCAACCGGTTGGTCGATAACAACCGTGTGTCCATCCATGACACCGCTAATGGCAAAGCCCGCATCCATGTTGGCATTAACAGAAACCGTTCTAAGTTCACTCATTGGTATTGCCCTTAAATTAGTATTTTATTAGATTAAGCTAATCTTAGCGGCAAACTGGCTAGGCCACCTGTTCTAGATCAACTTTTATGCGGGTTTAAGCTAAGTATCACCGCGTCTATTCGTTCTGTTGCCAAGCTTGGCGTACAACATCTGATACGGGGCGAACACAGCCTTGTTTAAGCCATTGCGCTACAGCGGGCAGGGGATCAGGGAAAGCATAAGGTTGAGCAGCTTCTTGTTGTAACCAAGTATCTAAGACGTTGGCCGTAAAGTCAGAGAACACACTTGCTTTGGCCATATTTGCTAAGGTATAGGCATTATAGGCTTGTTCGATTTGCCCCTTTAATGGCTTGATCAGCAGTTTTTTACCAGCTCGCAGAGCTTCGCTGCATAGGCCAAAACCACTGTTACAAATAACACCGCTAGCGTGGTGTAAATCAAGCGGAAAAGCTTGTCGGGAGAATGGCAGTAGTTTGACATTTTCATCTTGGTAAGGCGCCTTAATTTCGGTGTAGAGCTTAAATTGCCAAACTGGGTGTTGCTTTAACCAAGCTAAAATTTGTGCAAGTTGTTCAAAAGGTAAATACACCAGGATAAAGGGTTCAAAGCTAGCAAAGTTAGCAGGCTGATTAAAAACGGCCGGTGCAGACAATAATGGCGGCAGCAGATCCGGATAATCAGGTTGCCAATGCACACCTAAATAGTGTTGAGCAGGTGCAAAAACACTGACGGCAGCTTTTAACCAGGTCACCGACTGCTTTCCCGCCAGCGGATGACGCAAAGCATACTGCCTGGCTAAACCTACTGATAAAATACCTTGGCGCTTGGCGGCCCAGGCGCTCACCGGCTCAAAGTCCGTTAGCACCAGATCGTAAGCGCTAACATCGAGCTGACGTACATCTTTTATAAACTGCAGAGGCTTTAATTGGCGTAACGTGCTTAACGGCTGTACCTTGCCATTACGGCTACTAAAGGTAAAGCCGTTAGCCCAGGCATAGTCTTTAAACATCGCCATATCAAACAGTTGTGCTTCAGAGCGGCCACTGAATAAAAAGTCTACCTCGATGCCTTGTTGCTGTAATGCCGGTAACAAGGCACGCGCACGGGTGATATGTCCATTTCCGGTTGCCTGCACTCCATAGAGTATTTTCATCGGGTTTAGTGTCTTTATATTACAACAAGCTGGCTGCCCAGCAGCAGTAGGGCAATAGCCGAGCCTAACGCTGCACCGGCAAGTATGTCTGTTAGGTAATGCACACCTAAAAGCACTCTGGATAGGCCAATGCCACTTGCCAGCAATAAATAATAGGGTGTAAACGCTGGATAAAAGGCGGCCAGCATCCAAGCAAACAGAAAGGCTGCAGCCGTGTGGCCAGAGGGAAAGCTAAAACGGTCAGAGGGACGAATGGCCGGTGTCCAACCATGCTGGGCGGCACCGCGAGGGCGTTCGCGCTGAATGACATTTTTTAGTAACAAGTACAGGGGTAACTCGATGGCAAAAGCCAGTAAGCAGCTTTGAAAAAACAGCTGACCTTGTTGTTGCTCAAACTGCCAAATTAATAACGCACAAAGTAAATACAAGGGGCCATCGCCACAGCGAGATAAAGCCAAGCTGAGCTTTTTTATCGACGGCATTTGGCCAACCAAGTTAACGCGAAAGAACAGTTGATTGTCTAATAAACTTAATTTTTGTCGTGTATTCATCTGTTTTATCTCTGGCGAAATCTGCAGCTATTACAGGTGCTGCAGATGACACTAAGGTGAAAACCAAATGAAGCCTTTATGACAGCTTGAACGCAAAGGCGTGCTGGTGACTGTTTTGCCCGACATATTTTAACGGCGAAGCTGCATTTACAGTGTGATTGCTTTATAGTTTGATGGTATTAGGATCTTCGACAAGCCCTTAATTTTAAGGATAAATAATGCTTTCTTTGCAGTGGACACCTGAGTTGGTTGTTGTTTTGAGCACAAGTGCGTTTGTGTTAGTGTTAATCAGTTTTTTAGTAGCAAAAACTCTTTTTGCTCGAAAAAATGCGGAATTAGCCACGCAATTAATGAATGAGCGCACTGCACTGGGGCAACTTCATGCCCAGCATCAGCAGCTGCAAACCACGCTTAAACAACAAGAGTTAGCTGCCCACCAACAGGAATTAACGCAAAGCCGGTTACACGCGCAATTACAGCATGCGGAACAGAACGAAAAACGGATAACTAGCGAGGCGAGCGAGCAAAAGCAACAGCTTAGCTTATTGCGTGCAGATCTTGATAAGCTAAGACAAGTTTTACATAACAGCGAAAAACAGCTTGAAGCGGCACAAGCAGAGGGCCGGGCACAGCGTGAAATGGCCACAGAGTTACGTCAGCGGTTAATGCACACTCAGCAAGAATTACAAGAGGAGCGAGAGCGAGTCAGTGTGTTAAAAGCCGAGTTATCACAAGAAGGCAAAAAAGCTAAAGCGGCAGAAGTGGCCGAGCAAGAAACGCGTTTGCAGTTACAAGACATGAAAGCCAGCTTGAGCCAAGCCGCCGACAAGTATGACGTACTGCAACAGCAATTAAGCCAATTAAATCGGGCTTATACGCAACTGCAAACCGAGCAAGCTGAACGCGAAGCCAGCCATGCGCGCGAGGTTGCCAATTTTACGGCACAAAAACATAGCCTTGCAGAGCAATTTAAAGTGTTGTCGAACGATATTTTAGAAGCGAAAACCAAATCTTTGCAGGAGAGCAGTAAGCTGTCATTAAGTGCGGTGATGAGTCCGTTTCAACAATCGATTGATAGCTTTAAAAAAGAAGTGCAAGAAATTCATCATCGTGAAACCACACAGCAAGGTGAATTACGCAAAGAGCTCGCCTCATTAAAAGAGCTAAATCAAAAAATCACCACCGAAGCCCATGAGCTTTCTACCGCGTTACGTGGCCAGAAAAAACTGCAAGGTAATTGGGGGGAGTTGGTGCTAGAGAATGTGTTGGATCGCTCTGGCTTGCAGCTAGGTACCGATTACAAACGCGAAGTGAGTTTCAGCACCAGTGAAGGGCGACAGCGACCTGATGCGGTGGTCTATTTACCGCAGGGTAAACACCTTATTATTGATGCCAAAGTATCGCTGAATGCTTATACCCGCTATGTGAATAGTGTGGATGATATTGAGCGGGCACAAGCTTTAAAAGAGCACGTTAGCGCAGTAGCTAGCCGCATTAAAGAACTGGCTGATCGCGATTACTACAAGTTACCGGGTCTGAATTCACCCGAAATGGTGTTTATGTTTATTCCGATAGAGTCAGCTTTTGTTGAAGCGTTAAAAGCAGACGAAAGCTTATTTCAGCAGGCTATCGAAAACAATGTGCTGGTCGCGACACCGACCACCTTATTAACCAGCTTGAACATTGTGCGTCAGCTGTGGCGCTATGAAGATCAAAACAAACATACGGCGGCACTGGCGAGTAAAGCTGAGGCCGTTTTTAAAAAGCTGAATACTTTTTTAAGCAGTTTTGAAAAGATTAAAAAAGGCTTAGATACCGCAACTGAGGCCTACAGCACCGCTGAAAATCAACTGGTCAGTGGCAAAGGTAACTTGGTGAAACAGGTGGGTGAGTTTAAAAATCTTGCTCCGGCGATAAAAGCTGAACTGCCCAGTTATTTTGTTGAAAAAGCCGCGTTAGAAATTGATTTTATCACCCCCGACACCGCGGGCGAGGCACCTCAATCCACGCTATTATGTGATGATACGGTAGTTGAGTTTTCAAACTCATAAACCGGCGCTATTGCCGGCGATAATCGGGTTTAGCGCTATAAGGCTAAACCCGTCCCAACGTGGTAACAGGCATGCAGAGTAAAGCCGCTGCGGCATGATGATTATTTTGTCTAGACGCCCGCCATCTGGGCTAAGCGAACCAAGCGAAACCCACTACGCTAAGCCAACTGGGCTTGTAAAGCCGGCTGACTCAGGCTATAACCAGCCAATAATGTTATGAGCTGTGTGGAGTATCAACATGAGCAAATTTTTAAGCCTGATTTTTATCTGTTTAACGTTTCAAAGCATCGCTTCTGAGGCGCAACCCTCAAAACAGCAGAATGATGAACGCATCCAAATGATGATCGTCGCCAAAGCGACGGGGATGTGTGATGCCCTTAGCCAAATTATTACGTTTCAACAAACCCATAAAATGCCAGGTTCTGATCAATTCGTGATCCGCTTTCTGAATGACGAAGCCGCACGGTTAAACAAAAGCTTAGATGATTATATGGCGCAATGTGCTGCGGTATCTGAGCAATACCATCGCTACATGAATGAACTGGGATTTCGTTAGTCGATAACCAGGCCCTTAGCACGGTTGGCTGAGGGCTTAATTAATCTGATTGCAGCAGATAAACCGTTTTCGCTGCTAAGCGTTGTTGGTTAGCTTCTACTAGGGCTATTAAGCCTTGGTAGATCCCTCTTTAAGAGGGAACGTTAAAGTCACGTTAAAGTTATCCGCCGCAAGCTGATAGCTAATATTGGCGTGATGTAACTCGACAATCCGCATCACAATAGATAAACCTAGCCCACTGCCGTTGATAGATTGATGTTTCGGATCGCGATAAAATCGCTCACCCATGCGGTTAACATCGGGTTTAATTTGCGATGGGTTGATGATAGAAATAACCAATGCATTGTCGTCATTTTTAGCGGCGTTTACGCTAACTTGCTGCTCCGGCTCTGCATACTTAGCTGCATTTTCGAGTAGATTTTTAAATACAATACTCAGTAACAACGGCTCGCCGTAAATATTCAATGCGGGGTCCACAGTAAGCTGCCATTCTGTGCTTTCTAAAAGCGTTAGCGGTAATGCGGATAAGCTGTTGTTCAACAGTTGCGTCAGCGGCATGTTACTACACGCGGTATCGGCAATCCGCTCTACGCGGCTAAGCTGTAATAATTGATTCACCAGATGAGTCATTTTCTTACTGCCAAGTAAGATCGACTCTGCCGCTTCTTTGATTTCTTCGGGTGTTTTCGCATCTAATAAGTTGGTACAGTGCAACTGCAAAATGCTGAGTGGGGTTCTCAATTCGTGCGCGGCGTCAGCAGTAAAACGCTTTTCTTGATGTAAAAAATGGGCAACGCGATGGATCAACTGATTAATTGCCAGCTTAATCGGTTGTAACTCGGCCGGTTGTGCCAAGGTAATTTCGGTTAATTGTTCAGGCGATTTGGCCGCCACTAGCCGTGCTAGTTGTTTTAATGGTAATAGCACCCATTTAATGACAATGTAAATTAGTATACTTAAAGGCAGTAGCAACACTAAAATGGGTCTAATTTGCGCTAAGGCAAGATGACCACTGATTTCTTCGCGCACATCTTCTCGCTGCGCCGTCACTACCCAGGTATCTTGCTCCGGTAAATACAACACAAAGCTGATCCATAATTCATCTTGATAAAACAATTCATGGAAACCTTCGTTTTTAACCAAAGGCGGAAAGCTTAAGGTATTTTCCGATTCCATCAGCAATTTGTCATGTTGCCATACCTGAAAGGCTAGCTTGCGTTCATATTTATGGGCCGAATATTGCCGTTGTTGCGCAGCAGTTTGGTTTTCGCCGCTGTCAATAATGTTCGGTACGGCGATGATGATAGGTAACTCGGTGTCGTCAAACGAAATGTTATGCAACAAGGCACTTACCAAGCGAGCATTTCGCGCTAATTGGGCATCGTAAATCTCATCTAACTCATGCAGCGCATTATTGTAAGAAATATAAGCGGTGATACTTAAACTGACAAAAATAATGCTGTTGATCACCAACAACAACCAAAATTTGATACTGTTAAACTGCATAACGACGCTTCAACATAGAGCCTACACCATTGATAGTGATAAATAAGAAGGCAGGTTTTTACTGCACAAAAGTAGTTACTGTTATTGCATAGTTTAGATGCGTTTTAAGCTAATTAAGCATGGCTGTTTCAGCATGATAACGCAATGTTTTCGTTCAATCTTTCCAAGTTTTGTTAAGGCCAACCGCAGCATGTCAACCTCAGGGGGCTAAGTTAGCTGCTATGAGCAACCCATGAGGTTTCGGTTTTAAAAAAGAGCATAAAGCAAAATCGAGCACAGCCCAGACAAAGTAGTAGAGTGGTTAAATCATGCGACAAAAAGTGAGCCCCACGTAATTGCTGCGCCATACCCAAAACACTGCCCGCCACTAGCCCTAGGGCTAAGCCAGAATAACGCCACGTTGGTGCGGTTTTTTCAAAGAAAAAATACAATGCCACCCAGGCAAAACCGACACTGGCATGGCCCGCAGGAAAACAACGGTGGTAGGGTAAAAAAGACGGTTTTATTTGCAAGTAATGTATATAAGGCTCGCTGCCACCAAAGGCCAATAAATCCCAAGGACAGGCTACGTTGGTGATGGTTTTAAGGTAGGCGACAATAAAAAAAGAGGTAGCCAAGGATAGGCTCAACGCAGCGTAAGCCCGCGCTTTGGTTGGATAACGTGTTGCTTGTAAACCGTAATATAAGGTGGTGAGTAGCACAGCCAAAACCAGAATATAATTCAGGCTTCTGGCACCCTCATGCAAAACGGTTTGGGTGAGCCAATGATCACGCAATAGCCACTGTTGGCCTTCTAACGAATATAAAAAGTGAGCAAACCACACATCGCCACCGGCATAATCCAACATCCACATCAGGGTGGCATAGGCTACCAGTAGCCCGAGCAGAGCGCGATTTGAGAAAAACTGACGAACCAACATACTATCTCAACCTATATAGTCGAACAAAGGCTATTTACGTAGCGCTTAGCCGAAGTGACATGCTTTGGCAATTAAACCCATCGCTGCGTTAAACCAAATTAGCATGCCACTGCGTTAATAAGCGCAAATACAAACTGAGCATTAACGGCAAAAGTGCTACTTAGCAGACATTATCGTGATGTTTTCTTAAGTAAGGCTTAATTTAAGCCCAGCGCTGATGACTTGAATGCGACTGTTTAAAGGGCGTTAAGGGACATTTTTTTAATAACTGAATTGGCAAATGGCAAAACATGCAACAAGCTGGCTGAGATTGCCAAAGGCGAGGTCACACCCGTGCCACTGGCCACTCGAGCAAAGCTTCTATTGAAATTGTTGGCGGCGGCAAAGCAGGTTAACACCTATGTAATGTGGCAAGCAGGAGACTAAACTTGTTCTAGCCTTACTTGTTCTGGCCTTGGTTCTAGCCCTGTATAGTGAGCTTTAATTTTTATTTACAACTGATTTAAAATTTATTTTCATTTTTTATAGAATAAGCTTTGACAGCCCAGTTTTAACCTATACACTACGCAGGCTTTATCAGCTTGTTCATTTTTTATGCAAACCTTGAATGTTACTACCGTTAGTATCCCTTCCTGTATTCATAAGCTTAAACATCTCTTGCAGCATTATCGCCTTAACTAAGGCACATTTAATTTAATTAATACAGGTAACTCTTATGTCTACTCCAACTACCGGCATCGTAAAATGGTTTAACGAAGCGAAAGGCTTTGGTTTTATTGAACAGGCTTCAGGCCCAGATGTGTTTGCACACTTCAGCGAAATCTTAAACACAGGCTTTAAAACCTTGCAAGAAGGTCAGCGCGTGCAGTTCACTGTAACAGCCGGCCAAAAAGGCCCACAAGCTTCAAAAATCGCTGTAATGTAATGGCTTAAAGCCGTACCTGAGCCAGCAAGCATTGCTTGTAGCGAAGGTTACAGTACTAAAAAGGTCACTGCCATGCAGCGGCCTTTTTGCTTTTGGGGCTTTAGCTATCGGTCGGTAGATTGTACAGGGCCGCAGGCTTTGCTTCGATGAGCAACACTAAAGTGTTATGGTGAATATTTCAGCAACTGTTTAGCTTGATGGTGAAAACAACCAGGAGTTAAACATGTATAACAAAAAAACACTGATGGCTTTGTTACTGTTGATGTTCAGCCAAGCGGTAAATGCGGCTTGTGTTGATGCCGTTGTGCTTGTGCACGGCAACACGGCTACCCCCGCCAGTTGGGATAACACTTATACCTACTTACTCAGTAAAGGCTACACCAGCAGTGATATTTACCGACCTAATTGGGGATCGAAAACCTGTGCGGCCTGTAATGACCATAATGGCACCGAGGAAACACCGGTTAGAAATGCTTTGGTAACGGCGTTAAATCAGTCTTGCACCGGTAAAATTGATGTGATTGGCCATTCTATGGGCGCGACCTTGGCTGCTCAGCAGATTGATAAATTGGCCATCGCCTCGCAAGTAAACAGCTTTGTGGGTATAGCGGGGGCTTTTCGGGGCCTATTAAGCTGTGGTGTGTATCCTTACAATGTATGGAATAGCACCTGCGGCAGCAAGGGGTTATCGGTTTCCAGCCCATTTTTAGATAGCATTTATGGTACGCACTTTGGTAATAAGGTGTATTCCATTAAAAGCTATATAGATCAAGTGGTTTGCTCTACAGGTAGCTGCTTAGTGTATGGCATACATAGCAGCAGTATCTGGGGTGAAAACGCCACTTACAACTATAATTTGGGGCATTTTGGCTTACAAACGGACACTGCCGCTCAGCAATATATATTGATTAAATAACAACCATTCTAACTTTAATCAAAGCGCCTATTACGGTGCCGCCCATCGGCGTTGCTTAAAAACGCGTTACCATAGAGAAAGCCGGCCTGTTTGCAGCCATAGCCGGCAAGCTTAAGTGTCCCGTAGCAAGTAATTGAAACGATGCCAGTTGCCATAACTAAAATACTTTGATGACAATAAAACGTGCTGGTGCGGTAACTAAGTAGTCATTCTTTTAATCCAATACAGCAATCAAATATCAATTTGCATTTTGCTAATCAATGATTTGCAAAATGCGAAAAAATCCAGTCACCCTATATTTCTTAAAAATAAAAATATAAAAATCAATAGCATGCTGTTTTTTTGTGTTGGCGCAATACCTGCATAATAACATCTTAGAATAACGTAACTGATTTACAAAACGATGAGGTGGCTTATGAAAACGAACAAATTAGTTTTAATTTCTAGTGCTATTGTTGCAGTTATGACTTCTGCAGCCTCTGCAAGTGAACTACGTGGCGATGTAGATGTGTTACTGGAAATCGGTCAAGGTTGTGCAATAAACGGTATTGCAGCTGCAGGTGTGAATAAATTCGGTACTGTTGATTTTGGTGAGCAAAGCAATTTGGCGCTGTTTATTGATGCTGAATCGACAAGATCTGGCAGCGCAGGTGGTCTGGAGCTTACTTGCAATACTAGTTTGGCTTATGCCGTTTCATTAGATGATGGCGTGAATGCCCTAGCTGGTCAGCGTCGTGTTTCTCGAGGTGGTTTAGACTATGTCCAATACGAGCTTTACCAGGACGCGGCCCGGTCTGTGCGCTGGGGGCAAGGCCCAGAGGCTAGAGCATTAACGGGCACCGGCGCTGCGCAAGCGTTAACCATATATGGTCGTGTGTTAGCCGGGCAGGCCACGCCAGCAGCTGGCAATTATGTCGATACTGTTCGAATGACCATCGCATGGTGATCTCACATATTCTGTGCTAAGGCACTGACTAGGTACCTCTCTTCATTGCTCTGAGGAGAAATATCATGAACGGGAAAAGATTTGTCGTTTTGTTAAGCATGTTTACCGGCTTTCTTTATGGAGAGCAGGCCCAAGATGTAAGCGAGATCAGTATTCAAATAGCACAGGGCTGTGTGTTGGATAACGGTAGTGGAGGTCATGCTTTTGGTACGATTAACTTTGGCGAGCATAGCAACCTGTTAAACGGAGTTAACGCCATATCTTCTATTGGTAATGGTTCTATAGGGTTTCGATGCTCTCCCAATCTTAGTTTTAGAGTGGAGCTGGGTAATGGCCAAAATGCTACGGGCAGTAATCGACAACTCTTAAACTCAACAACCAACCAATTAATACCTTACCAGCTGTTTCAGGATGCAGCCAGAAGCCTAGTATGGGATAGCAATAATGCCGTTACGGGTACCGCCAACGGAAAGCAAAAATGGCTGACTATTTATGGCGCAATATCTCCTCAGGCATCGACCCCATCTGCGGGTCAATACCGAGATAGCGTTGAAGTACTCTTAGTTTTTTGAGGAGAAGCATCATGAAAATTATGCCTGTTGTAATCATCTGCCTGATGACGTTAATGACCAGCGTTGGCCATGCTGCAGAGCTTTTGATCTCTCCTGTTAATATTGATATTCCACCTGGTGAAAAATCAGCACTACTGACGCTACAAAACAACAGTAATAAAACCATAAAAATTCAAGTGAGAGTTAGGCCCTGGGATTGGGATAATGAAATCAATCAACCCAGAAATGTAGTGGTAAGTCCGTCATCGTTAAATATTCAGCCTGGAAAGCAGCAGGTAGTGAGAGTTGTCAACGTTGGGCCGGTAAGTACTCTTGACAGAGAGCAGCTTTATCGGGTGATTTTAGACGAGATCCCAGATTTAGAGCAGCCCGCTGAAAAGGGTTTGGTGTTAAGGGTAAGATACGCACTGCCACTGTTTATTGGCGGGCCTGATTTATCGACCAGTCGCATTAACGATTTTGAAAAATTGAAAAGCATTTGGCAACAGTTCATAAGTTACAGATACGACGCAGAAACGAGACAATTAGTGTTTAACAATCGTGCAACCGGGCATGCAAGAATATCAAAAGTAAAACTGATCGATGCCGAAGGCAGAGAGAGTGCAATATTCGCTGGTCTACTTGGTTACGTATTAGCAAACAGTGAATCTGCTTTTGCAGTGGCTGCTTTACCGCTAACTGAAGAAATGAAATTGTATGCTGAAGTTAATGGTATCACGCTAGAGATCCCTGCTGACGGGAGATAAAAATGCGAAAGCTGATATCTGTAACATCGCTTCTAGGCTTGATATTTTGTTCGACACTTCGTGCTGAAACCTTATTCTTAGACGTCTTTTTAAATGGCGTTAAAGTTAAAGAACTAGTGCAATTCGAGCATGATCAAACGCATTTTTGGAGCGATGACAATATCCTGCAAACGACAAGTTTGGCTGAATATGCTACGGGGCTGAGTGGTCGAATCGATTATTGTGCGCTTAATGCAATTCAGTGCGAATATGACGTTTATACCCAGCGGTTATACTTAACCGCTGAATTAGGGTTGTTTCCAGCACAGCGTATTTCCTCCATTACTAAGAACAATCTATTACCCACTAAATCATCCGGTGCATTGCTGAACTATGACGCCTATCTTCGCGATTTTAGTGGTGGCGTACAAACGTTAGACTTGCTTCAGCAATGGCGTGGTTTTGGCAATTATGGCATTGTTGAGACGACAGCGAACTATCGGCATTACTTCGGTAATGACGCCCAGAGTGGCACTAATCAGGGGTTGGTTCGTTACGATAGCTTTTGGCAATACAATGATGAAACCAATATGCGTTTTTGGCGTGTGGGTGACATGGTAAGTGGTTCAAGTGGCTGGGCCCGTCAAGTTAGAATGGGGGGAGTGAAGTTTTCACGTCGTTTCGAGTTAGACCCCCAATTTGTGCGCTATCCCTATCCTGAATTTGCAGGCAGTGCCGTATTGCCCTCTGATGTAGAGATTTTTATTAACAGCTCAAAGCTCTATGCCGGACAGGTTGCACCCGGGCCTTTCATCCTAGATAGTGAACCCACCATAACGGGTTTGGCAACGGCCACGATTGTGACTACCGATATAACAGGACAAGCTGTAAGCCGTGAAGTGGAGTTTTACATAGCACCCGATTTACTGCGAAAAGGCGTGCTTGACTATGACCTTAACCTTGGTGTTTTACGACAAAACTTTGGTATCCGTTCTTTCGACTATGGCAGCAGTACCATTGGAATAGCAGATTTAAGATACGGTTTGTCGGATACCATAACCCTAGGAGGGCATGCAGAGGTTGGTGCTGGTATTTACAATCTAGGTGGTGGCACAGACTTTAACCTAGCAAATCTTGGCGTAATTTCACTTGCGACAGCTTATGGTAAAAATGAGCAACATGGCGGTTGGTTAGGCTTATTCGGTTATCGTTTTCAAGCGCGAAACTGGGGTGTTGCCTTTAAATATAAACAGCAGCAACAAACCTATCAAGATATTGGTACCACGCAACTGGTGCTGCAGAATAAACGAGAAATCCAGCTGAACGCGGCTTACTCGTTCAATAATGGCGTTTCGATGGGCGTGGGATACTTTGCCTTAAAGCCTTTTGACGGGCAGAGCCGTCGTCTGCTCTCAATATTTTATAACCAGTCGTTTGAAACGGCTTCGCTGTCTGCCTCATTAAACTGGGATGCTGAGCTATCATCAAAAAGTTTCGGTATAAATGTATCATTTCCATTAGGGAATCGATACCGAGCTAACACTAATGTGCAAAAAGATACCAAGGGTAAGATGAACGCGCTCGTTTCTGTTAATCAAGCACGAGTGGGTAATCAAGGATTGCGCTGGGCCGCAAGCGCGGTGGTTGGATCGGGTGACTACTCCGTTAGTGGTGGCTGGAAAGGCAGAGCAGCAGAGTATTCAGGTGGTATCTACGATCGAGGCGATAGCAAAGGTTATTTTGCTCAAGCCTCTGGTGCGATTGTCTGGGCTGAAAATACCTTACTTTTAGGCAATCGAATTGCAGATGCGTTTGCAATCGTTTCAACCGGCGGTTTAGCGAATGTGCCAGTGGTAGTAGAAAACCAGTTGGTCGGTGAATCAGATAGTAACGGGTTATTACTGGTAACAGGCCTGGCCTCATACAATCCCGTCAATATAGGTATTCATACTAAACCGCTCCCTATTGATATAAATGTTGTCAATGATCGGATCACGATTATGACCGCCGCAGGTCATGGTGCTAAGGTGAATTTTGAGCTTTATCAAACGTATGCCGCGATAGTAATCGTGCAGGATGAAGATGGTAAACCTATACCGGTAGGTAGTATTGCGACAATTAATAACGAAGATTCACCCTATTTTGTGGGCTGGGATGGCGAGTTGTATTTAGAGAGATTGCAAAGTACCAATACAGTAACCCTAAAAAACGGAAAATATAGTTGTGTTATTTCGTTCAACTATGAGGTTATCCAAAATGATATTCCGGTGTTAGGGCCTTATGTCTGCGATGCAAAGGAGAATTAAAATGTCTACCAAATACGCGTTAATAGGATTGGTTTTCTTCATGTTGGCCAGCTTTAAACTTCACGCCGGTTGTACAGTGGGTGGTAATTCATCCCAAGACTTGGGGAGCTTCTCATCATCACAAATAGCAACAGCCACACTATCAACACGTTTTAGCTCGAACTTTAGTTGTAGTGGTTTTGTTAACTTACTCGACTTCAGCCGTATTGATGCCACATTAGTGGCAGCCAGCTTTGAGTTAACAAGTGCCAATGTTGATGCTATTCCTTATGTATTGTATACGGATGCAGCCAGAACCACGCCTTTTGTACTCAACAGCACGGTGAATTTTGGGTCATTTAATCTCTTAGATTTATTAGGTTTGTTTGGTGACGATGGCACAATCCCAATCTATTTTGATACTGCTGTGGCTAATGTTTCGGTAGGCACTTACACCGATAGCATTGCTATATTGTGGGAATGGGATTATTGCTCTGGTATTGGCTTATTGGGTATTTGTATCGGCCGTGATACCGGCAGTACAACGATAATTATCAATGTGCAACTGACTGTTACGGGTAGCTGCAGTATTCAAACAACCGATGTGTCGCTTGGTAGCCTCTCTTATCTAGGCAATGTGAGCAGTGCCATTTTGCCTTTAGATATTAACTGCACAAAGCAATTAAGTTATCAGTATTACGTCGATGGCGGAGATAACTTCGCAAACGGTCAACGCAATATGGTGTTCAATGCCGAGGCCATTCCTTACGTTATAAAGACTACAGATGGAAATACTGTTGTTGGTCCGGATATTTCGCAGAGTATTGCCGGACTTGGTAGTGGTCAGGTACAAGGTTTTCAGTTGCTAGTGTCAACCATTGCTGATGACAGATTCCCGCTGCCCGGTTTGTATCGTGATCAGGTCAGAGTGATTGTTGAATTCTGATAGTGCCGAGTTACATAGAATATGATGGTGGGTTGATAGAATGAAAAACAACCTATATCGAATGACAAAAGCTTTAAATAGTTGAAAGCACTAATTATCAGTTTGTTCCCAGGATTTTATTTTGCGATAAATTGTCGAAGCACTTACACCAAGATAAGCAGCAGCAAGCGGTATGTTGCCATCACAACACGCTATGGCCGATAGAATAGTATTTTTTTCGACAATCCATAATGGCACAATATCCTGGTGCGAAGACGCGGCATATGACGGGCTTTTTTTGATATTATTTGTCGGCGCATTGTTTAAAGGGGCGTGTTGAACGTGCCCAAAATCGCTTGGTAGCATTGAAGGCGAGACAACAATACCATCATGCATAACCACGATATTTTCAATGGTATTTTGTAACTCGCGGATATTGCCAGGCCAGTCATAATTTAAGAAAAACTGCTCAACCTCTGGTGATAATTGTTGAAACGCTTTACTGTTCTCCGCTGATTTACTCTGTAAAAAATGTTTTGCTAATAACAGAATGTCATTAGTACGCTCACGCAGCGGTGGTAGTTTTATCGGTATCACATTGAGTCGGTAGTATAGATCCTCTCTAAACCTGCCTTCTCCTACCTCAGCTGACGGATTGCGATTGGTGGCACAGACAATTCGTACATCGCTTTGTTGTAATTGATTGCTACCCACTTTACAAAACGTACCGGTTTGCAAAAAACGTAATAATTTAGCTTGTAAAGCAAACTCCATTTCACAGATTTCATCTAAAAAGAGTGTTCCGCCATTTGCCACTTCTACGGCACCCTTTCGTTCGGTAAGGGCACCACTAAAAGCCCCTCTAACATGACCAAAAAATTCTGACTCAAACAGTTCTGCAGGTATTGCTGCGCAGTTTATGGCAATAAAAGGCTCTTGTCTGCGGGCTCCGGCGTTGTGTAACGTTTGTGCGCACACTTCTTTGCCTGTGCCACTTTCACCGGTAATAAATACGCTAGCTTTGCTGCGTGAAGCACTGATTAATAATCTAAACACCGTTTGCATAGCTAATGATTCGCCGATGAAATCTTGTTTAGGCAAAGATGCCATTTCAGTTTTATGGCACGTTGTTACTAGATCTTTTATTGTTTGTTTATTTGCATTGATTACAGCTGCGACCAAGCGCGCGGCGGAAAACGGTTTTTCGATAAAATCAAACCCACCTAAACGCATTGCTTCAACAGCGATATCAATAGAGCTGTTAGACGTAATAATCACGACCTGTGCGGATTTACTTTGTTTTCTTACAAACTGCAGAACCTCCAGCCCGCTAATATCGGGTAGATTTACATCCTGAACAATAACGGCAGGCATGGACTTTTTAATGGCAGCTAAGGCTGAATAACCATCAAAAAAATGTTGAGTCGTAAAACCCGCTTTTTCTAACTGTCTGCAGTAAAGGGCTCCACTAGAATGACTGTCTTCAACCACATAGACAAGAGTGTTGTTGTTAACGTCAGTCATTAAAACCTTTCCTTTTATTTTCATCTTTGAAGTGAGCTTGATAACGGAACAATGTTTGCTGGGCAATGTTGACTAAGTCGCCTGAGCGTTGCAAAAGTTCTGTTGTTGTATACGATGTGTCTTCATGTATTTCACTAGCGATCCATGCCAGCCTAGCGGCACCGTATAACGCAGCTGAATTTTTCAAAATATGTACGGCGTCAATAACGTCTGATACCTGCTGCTGTTCAATGGCTAAGCTGATTTTTTGCAGCAACTGTTCAAGCTCATGGATAAACAGTAAAGAAAGCTGCTGGCAGGTATCCGCTCCAACATCATTCGACATTGTTTGAATAACACTTTTGTCAAGCAGGGGAAGGATTAATAGCTGGTCACTGGTCATAAGCTAGCCTGTAATGTTTATCGTCCGGTCTGAACAGCTAAAAAACAAAAACACTTAAAACAACTGTGAATGGTGAACTATCACTTTAGTTTGCACATTGCATCGCAAATTGCAAATTAGCCACGGTATTAAAGTGCCCACTGCTCCAAGTTGTAACCAAGTGTATTAGGCTTGCCCAGTAAATATCCTTGTACGACATCACAGCCAAGTTGGCTGAGTATTTGCAGCTGGTTTTCTGTCTCGACACCCTCTGCAATAATAAACAAGCCTAGTCGCTGTGCCATAGCAATCACAGCACTGCACAACGTGAAGTCATCATTATTATTGTCGATCCCATCTACAAAGCTGCGGTCGATTTTTAGGCCGTCGATATTAAATTGACGTAATAAGCTTAATGAGGCAAATCCCGTTCCAAAATCGTCTAGCCATATTTGCACGCCTTCACGTTTAAATGCATTAAAAATATTGGCAATTTTTTGTGGGTTATTTATCAGAGCAGTTTCTGTAAGTTCAAGCTTAATGGCAGACGGCGGTATCGAAAATGTGTGCAACAGTGACATAATCTGTTCAAATATATCGCTATTTAATAATTGTACCGGCGAGACATTTAATGACAAACAAATATCACTCAAACCATGATTTAACATGCATTTTAGATCTAACAAGGCTTTTTGAAAAATCCAGTTGCCCAGTTCCAGTATTTGCCCAGATTGCTCGGCACACGGAATGAAATCGGCAGGTGAAATAACACCAAATTTTGGTGATTGACAGCGTACCAATGATTCAAAGCCTATGATTTTACCAGTATTAACTGAGATCAAAGGTTGATACACCATACTAAAATGTTGATTTTTTAATGCGTGGCTTATTATTTTTCTGATGTTATTCCAGTCTGATTTTTCACCGTCTTGAAAAAATACGATTTGCTGAACTGGCATGGTTGTGAGCTCCGGGATAGTTTAAAACGGCTTTTCTTGTAATTAGCATTTAACAGGCCAATATTTATAAACTAGTCTTTAAATATTGATATACCTTCGCGGCTCAGTGTAATGAGCAATCGTTTTCAGTAATTGGCGTTTATCTACCGGATTTGCGAGATATTTATATATGCTAGTTGTAGCAAAGCATTTTGCTACACCTGCAATGGTATAAACTTTTATGGCATACCATTGGTATGCGCTAGTGCATTGTTGTTGACTGCGAATAGCTTTTTAGCGCTAATTTAGTCCACTTTGGGCATGTAAATAACGTCATAAATCACGGTGCTGGCAGCTTGGATAGTCTTATAAGGCTCAAAGTTATTAATATTTATTCACTGCGGCCAGTAATTTATCCTTATGTAAAGAACGAGGCAATTTTAAGCGTATTTTGTTTTACCCGTGGCGCTAAATTTTTATTTAACTGCGATGTAACAGCGTTATTCATGATGCTCTAAACTATAGTTCAGCTTAAGTTTGCCAAGAAAATAGCCGTTTCAGCATGCTTTATTGGTGCAGTAATGGCTTAATTGGTGGTTTCTGTACTGTGCCCTCAATATCTATGTTTTGCCTTGGTAATGAAAAGCAGGAAATTTGATGACAACAATAATTGGATTAATGAGCCTGTTTTCCGTTTTGATGATTTTTTTAGGGTTTGCTATTGGGCGGCAAAGGCACACATCAGCTCTAGACGTAGGGGGTAACTGTTCTGAATCTAAAACAGCCATTCAGAATGCGTTACTGCACTCGAATCTGTCCGCCATTGTGGTAATTGACAAAGGTGACAAAATTCTTGAGTTTAACCCTTGCGCTGAAATGTTGTTTAAGCGACAACGACAACATGTATTGGGGTTGACTATGGCTGAACTTATTATGCCAGAGCGTTACCGGCAGAAGCAGTGTGCCGGTATGAAACATTACCTTGAAACTGGCATGGGGTCGGTTCTTAAAAAACGAATTGAAGTGCGAGCGTTAAATGCACAGGGTGATGAATTTCCAATAGAGATGGAAATCACGCCGATTGACAGTGCCAACGGTACTATTTTTGTTGCGGTAATAAATGACATTACCGAGCGTGAGCATAGCAGAAAAAAAATTGTTGATGCCTTAGCACAAGCAGAGGAAGCAAATAAGGCGAAATCTCTTTTTTTAACCTCTGTTAGTCATGAAATTCGCACACCGCTTCATGCCGTACTTAGCCTTATTGAGTGCTTGCAGCACACCGCGCTTAGTGATCTGCAGTTGGAATATGTCTCTGCTGCGCAGCAGGCTGGAGACAGATTACTGAATATGGTGAATGACATTCTTGAACTTGGCCAAATTGAATCAGGCAAACGCGAAGTTCATTTTTCATGGTGTCGTCCCAAAGCATTACTTGAGCAGCATCTCGAAGTTTACCGACAAAGCCTAGCTGAAAAAGGCTTAGAGCTTTATTTAATTGAAGCGGGAAACGGCCCGAAGCTGATTAGTACAGACGTTTCTATGCTGCAGCAAATTTTGAGTAACTTACTAAGTAACGCTTGCAAATACACGGAGTCCGGTGGTGTAACCGTGCACAGTTGGTGTCAGGAAGAAACTCTTTACGGCAAGCCGGAACGATGGTGGTGTTGTGACGTGATTGATACCGGCATAAGTTTAACCGAAGAGCAAATGAAATCTCTATTTCAAGAATTTACTCGGCTTCATCAGGATGGTTCGTCATCAGGCTCTGGCGTCGGGTTAATGATAAGTCGTTTGCTGGCAGAGCAGTTGGGTGGATCCTTAAGCGTGCATAGCAACAAAGAGGCTGGCACAACGTTTAGATTATCATTACCGATAGCGCATGTTCGACCAAAACGGCAGTTTAAACAGTTACAGCAATTGATCGTTTTTCTATACTCAGATAACCCACGGTGGTTAAATTGTATGATGCAGCAATTAGTCAATTTGGGGGTGACGCAACAAGAAATTGTTACTGCGGATACATTTTGCCTACTGCCAGATGACGCAATTGTTATTGTTGATACCCAAAAAGGGGCTGTGCCACTGCCATTTAATCCGTTAGTTTTAAGCGAAGAGCAGCAGCATCTTAGAATTATCAGTGCCG
The DNA here is from genome assembly GCF_030737935.1 of Alishewanella sp. SMS8. Classification (NCBI taxonomy): domain Bacteria; kingdom Pseudomonadati; phylum Pseudomonadota; class Gammaproteobacteria; order Alteromonadales; family Alteromonadaceae; genus Alishewanella; species Alishewanella sp. SMS8. The sequence continues at coordinate 289,906 of NZ_JAPJEA010000001.1, read as the reverse complement.
GAGATGACTACTCAGCGGCCTTGGCTGCATGCCCAAGACATTTTGCATTTATAAACCAACCTTACCGGCGTCAGGATATCATTGCGGCGCTCAGAGCAGCGCAACGGCAGCGCAGCTTGACATTTAATTCAGTACGAATGAATCCACCTCAAATTATGTTGTCACCGCCACAAACTCGTCAGGCGTTTCATATTCTGTTGGTTGACGATAGTGAAGTAAATCGTCTAACTATCAAGACTTTTCTTGGATTAGAGGGGATGCGGGTAACTGAAGCGTCAAATGGTCAGGAGGCAATAAATGCAGTTCGGGACACAACATTCGACCTGATCCTGATGGATATGCGGATGCCAGTTATGGATGGTATTGAAGCGGCGCAGCTTATCCGTAGTCAGCAACTTGCAAAGGGGACCCCGATAATAGCATTAACTGCTCATGTGCAAGAAACAGAAAAACAACGTTGTCTGGAAGCGGGGATGCAAGATTTTCTGACCAAGCCTATTGGAAAATCTATGTTGATTAAGCGGTTACTGAATTGGTTGCCCAAGCATCGTACCGCCAGCGACCGTGAAGTGTTTACAGGCAGTGTGGATGATACGTCCACAAAATTGTTTGACGAAAAGCTGCTTATGAGATTAAAGCAAGATATACCGCCGGCAAAGTTTAAGCATTTACTAGAAGTGTTTTTGTCAGAGATGGAGAAAAGCGTTTCTCAGATAAACAGCCTCCTCAATCAGCAAAATTTTACCCAGATTGAGATCTTGGTTCATGCAATTAAAAGCAGTGCGAATATGTTTGGCGCTATACAAATGTCAAACTTGGCGCTAAACATTGAAACGGCTTGTCAGGAACAACAGCTAGCAAGGGTAGCGGAATACTGTGCTCTAATGGACGATATGCGTCAACAAACAGAAATAGAGTTTAAACGTTTTGGTTTTGTTCGCTGAGCATAACACTTTTCAGCCTCGTCAAAACTTGGTTTGTCGCGTTTAGATCGTTAGATGGCGTCTCAGGTATTTCAAGCGTGCACTGACGCGAGCGCTGTAGCGGGTGAAAAGTCATGCTGCAACTACTCATGTTTGCATTATGTTTGCGGGCACTTGATTTTTAAAAGCTGAAAACAAAAACGCCACCCGTAAGGTGGCGTTTTCATTAGAATTTTTGGTGCGTCCTAGTGGACTCGAACCACCGACCCCTACCATGTCAAGACAAGTAAACTAGTTATAGCTAAGCTCCTCTAACTGCCTTGAATGTAGTTTATTCTAATAAAAACATAAGTTTAAACTTTAATGGTGGGAAAGTTAAACACGTTTTACAAGTATTTTTTAGTTTTTAGCGATGATGTTGGTCACTAAAACTTTAAAAACTTATCGTGTCCAAAATGAGGCTGTTTTGCGGTTAGGTTTCTAACTGTGCCTTTTGATGAGTTAACAATTGCCGTTTAAGGTCGGTGAAGTGGTTATGATGATCTGTACCTGAGGCCATTAATAAAAAAACAATATCGCAAAAGTGCCTTTTAAGGCGTTTAAGCTTTTAATATTGCCAGCACTGAACCTAAATTAGGTACTTTAAGTTGATTAAGTGAAGCGAGTAAAAAGGAAATTCGTTAAGAACAAAAGTGCAGCTTCGAGTATATTGCTATGCTTAAAGCGCACTTAACTTCTCATTTCTGGTGTTTCATTATGAGCTGCATTTACCTTTTTTGGCCATGCCGAGTTTAGCTATGTCCTTTTACCCTCTTGCTTCATCAACCATCTTAAGTCCGGCACCACCAACAAGCATACCCGGTCTGATAAATTGTAGAACATAATAGTTTTTGCCACTTTCTGTTTTCAAAGTAAGCGTATTAGGAGAAAACTCTGACTAAGCAGCGATTTGGTGCTCGCGATCTGCGTCAACTTCTTCATAGAAAAATATATCCGGAGCAGTTTCACCAATACATTAAACGTTTATCCAAACATCCTTTTTCAGTGCCCCACCAAGGCTGCCTTTTCTATAAACATACAATCCTGCTCCTGGCTATCTTAGCCCAGAGTGTTTTGAATTGAAGAACAGTGCTTAGTGAAGTGTTCACTGTTGCTGGTACGGATCAGTTTGCAACAGCCTTTCAACTTGCACCAAAACAGGTTAGCTTGTCAGCCACTGTATTAATTTGATGTGGCGGCTATGTTTGAAACACTCACTCAGATAGGTTTACCCATTGCGCTAATTATGATTATGACTGGTGTGGGCATGAGCCTGAGACTGGAAAATTTTAAACAAGTAGCGCGCCAGCCTAAAGCATTTTTTATCGGCGCAATGGCGCAACTGTTATTATTGCCATTGCTTGCTGTTGGCATTATTAGCCTGTTTCAATTACAAGGTGAGCTGGCCGTTGGCCTGTTTATTTTGGCTCTTTGCCCCGGCGGTACTACGTCTAATTTGTATAGCTATTTATCAAAAGCCGATGTTGGCTTATCCGTGTCGTTAACCGCGTTGGTGGGCTTTATTACGCCTTTTATCCTACCCTTTCTTGCTGCCTGGGCAATGCAACACTACCTGAGCGCCGACAGTGTATTGCAATTACCGCTATTAAAAACTTGGCTAACACTGCTAATTGTTGGCGTGATACCGGTAGTAATAGGTATGCTGATCAAAGCACGCTTTACGCATTTTGCTGAGTGGGCACAGCCGCAGATCAGCCGTTTTTCCGTGTTGGTACTGCTGTTATTAATTATCAGTATTGCCATAGATTTAGGTGACACCCTTTTGCACTACCTGTGGTTAAGTGGCCCGGCAGCATTGGCGCTAAATGTGTTGTCTATGGCAATGGGTTACGCGCTGGGTCGCTGGCTATTGCATAGCGAACAACAGGCACGCACCATTTGCCTAGAAGTAGGATTACAAAACGGCACTTTGGCACTACTGATTACCACTGGCATCCTGCAAAGTTCTGCCATGTCGATTGCCCCCAGCATATACAGCTTATTGATGTTTGCCAGTGCTAGTTTATTTACCTGGTGGGCATTAAAACGGGCGGCTTAATTAACCGTTCGCCCATGATCACTTGAATTGGCTTTATCAATACCCCGCTGTAATACCGCATGGGATAAGGCACCAAAATGGGCATCAACTAACTTACCCTCGGCACTAAAAAACAGGGTTGCAGGTACCCCCTGCGCACCATAACGGCTTGCAACATCGCCAAGAGGGTCTAATAAGACATGGGAAAAAGTAAGCTGATGCTGGCGTAAATACTGCTGAACTGTGTCGCGGTTTTCTTGCAGGTTTACCAACATAAAACGCACAGCCGGATTTTGATGCTCTGCTTTTAATAACAAGGGCATTTCACGGTGACATGGTGGGCACCAGCTGGCCCAAAGATTAATCACTACCGGTTTACCCTGAGCCAGCTCTGGTAATGCCACGGTATATCCGAATACAGTTTCGAGTCGAATATCGGCCAGCACCTGATGTTGTTGCTGAACATGTATCCAGGCAGAGCCAGCAGAAAAACTGCATGCGCTGACAATAACACCGGCCAGCATGGCCTTCTTTAGTGACGGTGAACGCTTTATCTGCAATAACGTTAGCACCGCCGTGGCTAACAAAACCGCACTAACATCTACACCACGGTCACGAAAATCCAGCATCTGCCAAATGCTGCTATAACTGTCAGCAAAACGAAGAATAAAGATTACACGACCAAATACTAAGGCGCCAAATAGCACCAGTAATAACGGGTCAGTTACACTACGGTTATTGGCTTTGCTAAGCCAACGGGCCACCAGTAAACCGGCAGAAACACTTAACAGCAACAACAGTACCGGCACTGGTAAAGATATTGGCCCAATTGAGATGCTTAACATTAACAGGTTTGTTTTCCGATTGAATTAAAACTAACGTTGAGTATATCGTTTATTGAACTGAAATAACGCTAAGCCGCGCAATGGTGCTGAACTTAAACAGCCAAGCTGTTAAACAGCGGTTGGGTGGTCTTGTGATACAGTCGCGTTAATCTTCCTTAATTTTTGTTGAGTGTTCAGTTTATAACCTTACAGAACTTACCATTACGTTTCAGAATTGCGTTTCACAATTCCAGTCATGATGTTGATCTTATCTCCTCCCTCGCGCATAAAAATCAATAACGATGAGTCGCTCAAATAAACAAGTGTGCAATTGCATCCGTGATATCGCGTTTATAAGGGGCAAAGAGGGGCTCATGATTGGAGCGCGGAAAGAAAGCATTGGCGTTTAGTAATGGTTACTCGAGATCATCCAAAATGCGGATAATCTAAACTTGGGAAGCTATTCATTGGGCAAAATTGTAAACATGGGTGAAGTGGGTATGGAAAAAGTCTCGATATTGCGTTTACCTAGGCATATTCGGTCTGAGCTGCGCGCCAGTCACGCTGGCGAGTTTGGGGCAGTCTGGATTTATCGCGGTATTCTGTGCGCGAATGTAATTCGTCAAGACGCGCAGATAAAATCATTTGCTTTGCAGCACTTGGCCACTGAAAAGTCCCATCTGGAAGGTTTTGAAGCTAATATCCAAATGTATCGCGGTAGTCTGTTGTTGTTTTTCTGGGGGATAGCGGGCTTTGTTACCGGTGCTCTGCCAACGCTCTTGGGAAGAAACTGGATGTTCTATACTATTTTTTGCGTTGAGTCTTTTGTAGATGAACATTATCGCGAGCAGCTTCAATTATTTGAGCATGAGTGCCATCCATTCGTCAGGGAATTTTCTCAGCAGATGGCGGCGTTTCATGCGGATGAAACAGAGCACAGAGATGAAGCTCTGCGCGCAATGACAAAACAAGCGGGTAAAGCAATGCGTTGTTGGGGCCGTTTGATTGCCTACGGTTCTCAATGCGCGGTGAAAGCCGCCAGACTTATTTAGGCTGAAACATGGGTAAAGTGTCGCGTGAAAGAGCATCAAAGGCTTGCGGTATCTGTGAGTCAATTGCTAATAGCGTGTTATACCGAGTGAAGGTCATGCAAAGTCAGATTTGGGTCTTGGTCTGCAAACAGTGTCAAGAGCGGCTGAAGCAAACCAGTGAAGGTTATCACTATGGCGGAACGTGGAAGCAAAAGAAGCGAAATTGATACCCATGCTAAAAAACAAAACCATCAATCACACTCGCGAGCAATGGGTAGACCAGTACCGCTATTTAACTCAGTTTATTATGCCCAAAGAAGCGCTTGATAAACGACACGATTGGCCGAGTAAGCACGACCATTGTTTTCAACGCGTTGTGCTTGATAATGTCTGCAACGGCGCTTGGTATGACTACATTAAGCAACCTGCATATCGGCATTTAAGTGCTGCGCAGGCGCAGGCTGCCGTCAAGCTATGTGAAGACATTCTTGCAGGTGAAGTGGATTTACATTGCTTAAATAAACGGTCTTTAAGATGGAGACAAAAGCAAAGCAGCTTTGCCTTTTAGTGATGAGAACGACGAGAATATGAGTAAAAGAACCTCCCCTAGAGATGCTAAGCACGTGATCACAGCCGACGATGTGGACGACATTGTGTCTGACAAACGCAGCAACTGGCGAGCAAGCGCTGCAAAAGCACGACGCCGGCAGAGACGTTACAAGCGTCTGCTTACACAAGAGTTATTACTAGATGCACAAGCCGACTTATCCAAAACCTAAGCAAGTTGTAATGTCATACAATGATGCATCTTTGCACAATCGTTTTGAGGCGTCGCGCTAGCATCGCAGACAAGGAGGAAGGGCGGCAGAATTGATACTTCTTGTGCTGAACAAAAATCGAATTGGCTATGTGTAATGCAAACTCAGCACACCACACATCACCTGCGCCAGCGGTGACAATCTCTTTATCCAAATTAACTATTTCACCATGAAAAACGGAATGACTTGGCACAGTACCAACACTTCTGCATACCTTGCTAAGCGATTACCATAGCTTATAAGAGGAATAATAAAAAATGATCTGTAAGGTCTGCTACTCTGTGCTCTGTTGCCAATTGCTGCTGCGGAGATTAGCTTGAACATTACCACTTATGTCAATTACGAAAAGTATCAGCAGGCTAACCAGCAATTTATAGCGAATTACCCGCAGGGCGCACTGGTGGTATTTATGGGCGACTCCATCACTGAGTTCTGGCCATACCAACGCCCGACGTTTTTTGCGCAAAATAACTTTATCGGTCGAGGCATAGGCGGCCAAGTTAGCCATCAGATGTTGCTGCGTTTTCGAGAAGATGTGCTTAATCTGAAACCGCAGGTAGTAGTGATCCTCGCTGGCACCAATGATATTGCGCAAAACAGCGGCGCCATTGATTTACCCCGCGTAGCCGACAACATTTTCAGTATGGCCGAACTGGCACGCGCTCACGGTGTCAGTGTCATTCTATGCTCGGTATTACCAGCCAGTGATTTTCCGTGGCGCAGCGGTTTGCAGCCGGTGCACCGTATTGTTGAGCTTAATCAGCTGATTAAACAGTACGCAGTGCAACACCAAATTCCTTATGTAGACTATTACGCAGCCATGAATGATGGCAAAGGTGGCTTGCGGGTGCCTGATTTCACCAATGCAAAAGATCTGGTGCATCCCAACGCCGCAGGTTATGCGTTGATGGAGTCGTTAATTGCGCCAGTGATTGCAAGTGTGCTTCAAGCCGGCAGTAACGAGTTAATCTAGGAGCCTTAACGATCAGTTATTATTGCAATATTTAAAAAGACTGTCAGTTTATTTTACAATAAAAAACTCTTTTCTTTTTAATATCCATATAAGCAATTGAAAAATATGAGTAAAAAAATATGGTGCAAATATTGCTGATAAATTCTGCGGAAAAAGTGTTTTAAATGCACTAACTGCTCTAATCAATTCACCAGTCTAGATAGCATGCCTAGTATTAATGGCGCTCATACCATTTGATGTTACAGGTTGAAACTAGCGTTTTTAGTATGAGGGTTTCTTTATGTTTAAACGAAATAAGATAGCTTGTGCAATAGGTTTTGCTCTCTGTGTAGTTGGTCCGAATGCCTACGCAGGCATCATCAGTGTTGCGTTAGACGCAGATGTAAAAGTAGAATTTCCATTAGGTACTACACCACAATCAGATTCCGATACGGGCGCAGTTGAAGTTGATACATTTATAAGTCGAGAAAGTGGCTCTTCTAAAGCGCAGTCAACCGCTCGTGCATTGAGTACGGGATGGTTTTATGCAACCTCTCTAGCTACACAAAATGCTTCGAGTAGCGCTACTATTCTTCAAAAGTACGTTTTTCAGAATGATGGGGATGATGGCTTTTTCGATTTTAACTTTACCGTCGAGAATGGTGGGCTAAGTATTAATTGCGTAGGCGATGGTTATGGGGAGGGCTACGGCGACGGATATGGCGATGGCTACGGTGACGGATATGGCGTTGGCACCAATAGTTGCGATACGACCCTTGCTAGCACCGCGGGCTACAATGCCGATATTACTGTTGGATTGACTAGTCTTTGGAGCAGCGCTGCAACCCTTATCTGGGATGTGAATGGGTACACTTTAAATACTTCCGGCACCTTATTAAATGATGCCTTCTTGCCCGGTGACTCTTCCTTTGGCTGGGGCGAGCGCAGCTTTAATGTTGACCTTGGTTTTATAGCTGCCAATCAAACTATTGAGATAATATACTCAATATCGACGATGTCGTTGGCAATGGATGGTTTGAATGCTTATGCGCAGTTCAATGACCCGTTTAGCTTTAATCGCTTGCCGAGTACTGTACAGCGCTCTAATGCCACAAGCGTAAGTGAACCAGGTTCCATTGCCTTACTGAGTCTGTCACTGCTCGGCTTAGCCGGCTACCGCCGAAAAGTACGCAATCAGAAATAGCGAATAAACGAATCACTCTCTCCAGCAAACACTGTTAACTCAGCACGAAGGCCGTTGCGTTGTCAGTGTTTGTTGTTCATTTTAGCAAGCGTGAACATTGATCAAGAATGCTCGCGATTGCCTCTTCATGACGGTAGTGACTGTATTTTTGTTTAACCCGATTAAGCCTATCGGCTAAGTCTTTATTGTTAAGCGCAAAATGAATCGCACTATCAATATCAATTTTTGAATCTGCGTTTAAAGCAATGCTAAGTTTTTGGCTACTGGTTTTTCGTGCCAATATATTTTGTTCCAACTGGTAAGGTAACAACAGATTGGGTTTGCCGTGCAGTATTGCTTCACCGACTAATCCGTGACTCGCGTTGTTAATCAACAATGCCGTTTGTTCAAAGATTTTCGATATGTTGACCGGGCGATCATATAACTCAATATTTGTTGATTCCTGAATACTGCTGGCCAGTTCCGCTGGGGCCTTAGGAATGAATAGAACACTTTTTATTGACAGTTTTGCCAGTGACTTTATTAAAGGTACTAGCAGTTGTGTTCTGGGCTGCAAATAAGCGAAGATCACTTTTTGAGAAGGCTTTAAAGGCACAGTGATCCCCGTATTTATTGTGTTTCTTGGCCCATAGTATTCGCTATCGCCAGATCGTTGGTAATGATCTATCTCACTGAATGTACATAGAAAATGCGTTGAATCTCGAAATAGGTCATACAAAACATTAATTGAGTTTCTTCCATATGCCTTTAACACAAGGTTAATGTTTTCAACAACGGTCAAATACCGCTGATTTACATCTTGCGTAGTAATAGCGTCGGTTTGTTGAAATAAAACGGGTCCTTTGGTGTCCGGGGGTAAGAAAAAACCATTGCCGAAAGTACAGCTTTGAATATCTAAGCATTTACACACCAACAAGGCTGTAGGACTATGATCACAAATGACCAGATCCGGTTTTATTAGTTCAAACAAGTTGCTCCAGCCTTTCGTCAAACCAAGTAAGCTCTGATCTGATTCATAACCTAAATCGTGAATGATATCGCTGTAACTAAAAGTGGCTTTTAATCGCTCGCGTCGCTCTGATAGTGATATCGGGCTTTGATAAAAAGTCACATCAAGATCGCTTAATACTTGTTGTACAGACGCGAGGTTTCTGCCAACGATAGATACCTTCATGTTTTGAGCCAATAAACCTATGGCTAAAGCTCTGAATCCCATAACGTGGCCTAGCGCAGCGCCAAGCTCCCATGCGATGACAACGTGCTTTTTCAATGATGAGTCTCCGATAAACGAAACTTAAACGTGTTGTCTTAGCATAATCGATTCTTGCAAAAAGAATCATTTTTATGTTCTATTGCTTTGCTATAAATAAGCTTAACGGTTTAATCCACACCTAGTCTGATGTGACAAGTAATCCGCATAGTGTTAAAGCGAGAATAAAGTTTGTAATTAAATTTAGTGCTTCCGTTGGTATTGTCATTTAATACCTTGGTTTACGGATTTTCCATGTTTAAGTGCTTATTTATAAAGAAATTTATTTCACTATCTGAGGCTGTGCTTACTGGCGTTTTTCGGGATGACTGTTTAGAAAGTTAAGCGAATTTCCAGCTAGCTTGCCTACTCATTCAGAACTATTATTACTATAGAATTAACCCAGTATTAGCTGTAATCATTACTATTTTTCCAAGGTTAAGGACTAACCATGCATAAACCCTTTATTCTTTGTTTTAGCGTTTGCAGCCTGTTTTCATACTCTAACAGCCTACAAGCTGATCCTTTGTCATCACATGCCATTGAGAATATTTCAATTAAAGGCCGCCAGATAGACTTACTGGGTCACAGCGGTAGCGCATCTGAAGGCATTATTGGTAATGCCGAGATTTTAGATCGCCCTTTATCGCGTACTAGGGAAATTTTAGAATTTATACTAGGTATGGTTTTTATTGAGGCGATAGTTTAAAAAAATTATCGGTTAATTATCAGTGAACTGTCTTCACTTACTCCAGCAAGAGCGGCTTAATATCTGTGCCCAGTAATAACTCATCAACGAGTAGCTGCTGTTGCGGGTCCACTAAGCTTTTCAGTGTCCGCACAAAGTCCATTGACGTGGCGGGCGTGTTAGGGTAGGCATGTTTTTGCCACAACAGCCGCAGTGCATGGCTTAACACATCATCACCTAATTGCTGACGTAATATGGCAAAAACTAAGGTCGCGCGTGAATACAGATCATGAGTTTCAGTTGCATCGACTAATGCTAACGTTTTAACACTAGAGCCTATTATGGCGAGCTGAAAGCGCTGCCGTTCATAAGCAACAAGTGCTTGCATGGCATGAGTTCCATAACGCTGCTCAATTAACACCAGTTCGATGTATTTAGCCAAAGATTCCACCATAAATGCGCTGTCTTCCAAGACACCATTGCCTAAATCATGGCCAAACCATTGATGCGCCGTTTCGTGTACCGCTCGGCGATAGCGTTGATCGAATCCGGCATTTTTTGCTGGTGTTGCGAGAAAACCAAGTTGATAGTCGATCATTATCATCTGAGGTAAGGCATAGCCAGTGGGGCCCATGCTTGGCGTTGCCAACAAATTTAGCCGCGATCCCCGATAAGGCGTAACGTGCAGTGCCATCCAGCTCAATGTATCTTTCATTGCCAGCATATTAAGCCTTGCAGCCGCGTTTATTTCAGGGCTGTAAACCGATAACGTGACGTTATCGTGCTGCTCAGTGAGCACCGTATTGCCAGTGGAATACCACGCTGCGGCGTGTCGGATGGGGGCTACAGTGTGATACTCGGCATAACTGCGGCCATTTTGTTGCCATTGCTTAACGCGCTGGCCTTGCGCTAAGGGCGTTTGCGAGGCATCGGTTGATACAACCGAATGTAGTGTTAGCCAATCGTAACTGGCGTGGCTTGCGTCAGGTTTAGCGAATAAGGTTGACGGCTTGGCCAGATTAAGTGGCGCTAAGCCATACCGTTGGCGCAGTGGCTCATCGCGAAGGGTGTACTGGCGTTGAAACCCAACCGTGGGTAACAACGGAAAGCCGCGTAGATAACTAAACGAAGGTTTAACAAATTGCGGTGTTACCGCTGGCCAATGCTGCGGTTGACTGAAAGTCAAGCGCGAGCGCATTTGCACCATACTACCCGGGGCGAGTGGATTTTCCAGTGTGAGTATGTATTGGCCAAGACGTTTATCATAGTGCGAGGTGTAAGCAGCAGATAGCACAAGTTCCTCAATCGGTGTTGCTGCATCATGACCAACAAGGAGTTTATTGATCGCGACAGTTGTGCGGTTTTCCAGGGTGTAATTCAGCACAAAAAAAGCGTTACCGGCTTGGGGAAAGATCTCTACGTTGGCGTCAATATGACTAATAGTAGGTTGAGCTGTTTCCGCCCAAGCAACATAGTGTAACTCGTACTCTGCTCGCCATTGCTGGCGCAAATCTGAGCTCATCAGTGGTCTTTCATCGATGATGTTGTTGTGTAAATGTATCCCCGTGAGTAAGGCAATGAGAAGTAACACAGCAGAACTAAACGAAAGTCTGCGATGTTTATGGTTGAAGTGCCCAGTACTACGGTGTGACCACTGCCCAGCCAACCAGAGTAAGGCAATAGTTAACACTATCCAGAATGTCATAAAGGGCCAGTACACAGATTGGCTTTGTTCTAAGCCCCAAAAAGCATCAGCCGGTTGCAGTGGCGACGCGGCAATGTTCCACAGCGTGTGGGTAAGGCCTAATTTGCCACTAAGCGGCGAGTATTTCATTAATAAAATACCCGCACACCAAGCGCCAGCGATGAGTGGTGAGCGGCAAATGCTATGAAAAACGCTAAACAGTGCCCCTAACAGCCATAATGACAAGGCCACCTTGCCTAATTGAAGCGGATATTGCTCAAGCCGGATGTCACTATGGCCGATGAGTTCAGCTGTCATACTACCAACAGCACTGAGCAAAATCAGCAGTAAAATGAGCCCACTCAACGTAATAATGTTGCTTGCCAGCAGTATGCCGGAGCGAACCGGTGTTGCCGAGATCAGTTCAGCCATGCCAGTTTGCCGGTTATGCCAATTCAGTTGCCACACCCACAACGCAATTAACACACTTCCAAGTAAAGGCAGAACGTCATCAGAAATGCGATTTAGCGCATCCAAGCTTGTTGGGTTAATAACGGATAGCGGCTCTGCATAGTGAATACCCGACAGTACCTCATTGAACATCATGAAAGTCCAACCGAGCAGGATCAGTTGGTTCACGCGCTGCTTAAGCATAAATAACAGCGCCATTCGTGCAAGTTGCCACAGTTGCCATGCGGCTTTTGGCGTTGCAGTAATTACTTGGTAATGCCTGTTCAGTTTGGTTTGTTGTTTGTTCTTGCTATTAAGGGGTTTAGTGCTGGTGCGTTGAGGTTTAAGCCTTAGGCTGAGCACAAAAAGCCCGATAGTCAGCAGGCAGTAGCTCAGTCGATTAAGATAAAAATACAAATCACCGTACAGATTGAGCGCCGTGTTGGATGCATTGTTGTTATACATGGCGATCAGTGGTGTATTGCCAAACGGATCAAGCATGCGCATAGCATCAAACAACCACACAGAGTTCATGCTACTGCCAGCTAACATGGGGGCGCCTGTTAAGCTTGCCAGCACCAGATACATAAGCCATAAGGTACAAAATGTTGCATAGATCACCACAGTAGACATAAACCGTTGTGCGGTGTAGCAGGTTAATGCAGTGAAAAACGCGCAAGCAGGCAGAGCCATTAACGCAAAGCCCCAGAGGTTTAAGGCCAACAGAGAAGTCTGAAAACCGTATTCCAGACTGAGCGTAAACCATATAATGATAAAGCCAAGCAACATTATGCTTGCACAGATCACACCCATGACAGTAAAACGATAAAACAAACGCCGCGCTGGACTTTGCGGTGTCACTAAAATTAACTCTGACATGCTGTGCGTGTGATCACGTAAAAAAACAATTGGCGCCAGCGCGCCGCAGATAAGCGGCAGTACCATCATTGATAGCGTCATCTGCAGAATTTGTAATCGTTTGTCGGCTAAGGTGTCAATTCCACTTATACCTTCAGCAAATACATAGGCGACAAGCGGCACCAGCACAAAAGCTAGCCACACCATGGGTTGTCGAACTACATAGCGGCATTCGTTATAAAACATCATCAGAATTTGCCTTGTGTAATAACTCAAAAAAGTAACGATCTTGCAGGCTGGCAACAACGGGGATGGCCTCATTACAAGGTTGTTGTTCACTAAGTAGGCGATATACGGGTAAACCAAAGCGATAACTTTCACTGATCATTTTACTGCTATCGGTTGGCCGTACCGAACTTTGCCAGATCTGTCCTTGCAGGGGAGCGATCAAGCTCTGCACTTGGCCACTTTCAACAATTTGGCCGTTGTTAATGAGCGCCACAAATGGGCATAAATTTTCGATATCTTCGACAATGTGGGTAGAGAGTAAAATGAGTTTGTCTTTGCTGATATTCACCAGTAACCCATGCAAACGTTCACGCTCTGCAGGATCGAGTCCCGCAGTGGGTTCATCCATGATTAACAGTTGGGGGTTACCTAATAAGGCTTGTGCAATCCCAAAACGCTGGCGCATGCCACCAGAAAACGTCGCCACATTTTTATTCGCAACACTGCTAAGATTGGTGAGTTCTAGCAAGGTGTCGATTTGCTGTTGTTGTTGTGCCTTGTTGTTAATGCCTTTTAATATGGCTATATGCAACAGCAACTCGTAGCAACTCATGTGTGGATAGACACCAAAATGTTGTGGCAAGTAACCCAACTGGCTGCGCAAAGCCATCGGTTGTTTTAGTGTATCAATGTTGCCAAAGTGTATTTGCCCTTTATCCGGCTTTTGCAAGCAGGCAAGTGTGCGCATTAAGGTCGATTTACCTGCACCATTTGGACCTAACAAACCCACCATACCTTTAGGTAGCTGCAGATTAATCTCACGTAGCGCTTGGGTTCCGTCAGCATAAGTAACACAAAGTTGGTTTATTGAGAGCATGGCTTCTTCCTTCAGAATCGTGCTTCAGCATAGGCAGCCCGATACCCACCAACAAGCCTTCTATGACGAAACCCTTAGCGTTGATGATGAATGAATCGCAAGGCGAACATATTTAGAACATGTTACTTTTGTCAGTAATATTGGTGGTTTGTCATCTAATCGATGACATCGGCTATATTTGCCATCAAGCTTGCGGTAAGCAGCACTAAGGAGAGTAAGATGCCATTTCAGTTGTCACTTAGGTTCAAACAACAGTTAACGGCCATCATGGAGAATCAACTGGGCCTCATTGCAGCATTGCTACTTGAAGCGTCCATTCGCCATTTCTCTTTTCATAGCCAAAGTGGGTTGATATTTACAATAACTTTTCTTCAGTTGGTGTTGCAAAGCGTACCGTTGTTGCTTGCTCATTTTGTTTCATTTCAACCATCGCAGCGCCATGCAGCAGTGATTTGGTGTAGTGGCTTTATTATCTATCCCATATTGTGTTTTTTGTTGGCTGAACTGAGCCTTGTGTATGCAGAATGGACACTGTTCGAGATGCAAGCTTGGTTGTTTTTGATCATAGCGAGTATGGGTTTTGGTTTAAGCCAGTTATTGGCGAGAAGGAATAGCAGCCGTTATACCCTTTTTGTATCACGGCTATTCTCGCTGAATTCAGTGCTGGCGTTGTTGATGGTTGTATGGGCAGTTATGATGGCGGGCATCTTTGCTTCAACCGATGATCCGCTGCGAAATCAGCCGCTAGAAACCGTCATTCGCAGTGACATTGTTATGGTGAATTTTGGATTTTTCATACATTACGTGTGGCAGTTTTTGTTGATGGGTTCGCTTTTTTTATTGGTGTTTTGGCTAAATCGGTATGTTCTGATCCGTCGTATATTGGCCCGCAGTGGTGTATTTGCTTATGCCGCAAGTTGCCTGATTACACTTATCGTGATGACGCCATTATTGTGTACTGTGGTGTTATGGTTGCCGTTAAATATTCCGGAGTTTACCCTTATACCGTCGCAAGACTACAATGTATTTGCGCCCATCAATTTTCAAATTAGCTTTTTTGTTTTGGCGATCAGTGCACCGATCATTTTAGCGTTTGAACGACAACAGCAAGACAAAGCCATAGCTGAGATTGCTCAGCGCCAAAGTCAGACCGAGCTGCAACTTCTGCAGCAACAAGTTAATCCACATTTTTTATTTAATACGTTGAATAACTTATATTCGCTGACATTGACCGGTTCTCAGCAAGCGCCTAATCTGGTGTTGCAATTAGCAAACTTACTACGCTATACCGTATACGAAGGTCAACAGCAGCGGGTAACGCTATCGCAGGAGATCCAGTATTTGCAGGATTTCTTGGCGTTGCAGGCGATCCGCAGTTCAGATAAATGTCAAATCAACACCGCTTTTCCAGAACAAGCAGATAAGTGGCAGATCGCGCCGTTATTGCTAATCATCTTACTTGAAAATGCCTTTAAACATGGCGTTGAGCCTAGCCAATCGCCATGTACAATTTCTCTTAATATAACAGTCGAAAACGGCCTGCTGCTGATGCGCTGTGTTAATAGTTTGCCTGATAAACCCATTTCGCCTTCTCCCGGTATCGGGCTTGATAACCTAAAGCGACGTCTTGCATTGCTCTATGCCGGAAAACACCAATTTGTGGCGCAGCGGCAAGACACATTTTGGAGTGCTGAGCTAATAATGGAGCTAGAGCCATGTTAAGCACCGTCATTATCGATGATGAGCCATTGGCCCATAATGTGATTAAACATCATTTAAAAGCGCGTGATGATATAGCACTGGTGGCAAACTGCTACAACGCTACTGAGGCTCTGCGTTATCTTGCTCATCATAAGGTTGATTTGATCCTATTAGATATTAATATGCCGGCGTTAAGTGGTATCGACATGCTCAAAGTACTGAGCAATCGGCCACATGTTATTATTATTAGCGCTTATCAAGACTATGCCATTGATGGATTTGCGTTGGACGTGGTCGATTATCTGTTAAAACCGGTGAGTGCTGAACGTTTAATTGAAGCGCTAAATAAAGTGCATCGCCGAGTGATCACCGCTGTACCCCCATTAAATGCTTATCTTATGCTTAAAGTGGATCGCGAAAAGCGTAAGTTCCTGCTGGGTGATATTACTTTGCTAGAAGCTTACGGTAACTACGTTAAAGTATGGCAGGGTGAGCACATGACACTGGTAAGTAGTACGTTAAAACGACTGGTTCAGCAGCTACCTCAGCAGCAATTTGTGCAGGTCCATAAGTCATTTATTGTTAACAGAAACAAAGTGGTGGCCTTGGACAATGACCATGTTCGTATTGAGGGCGATCGGGTGATTAAAGTAGGTAGATTGTTCAAACAATCGCTGGTGGGATTGCTGTGAGTGTCTATACCGGGCCAGCAATAATGCAAATGCCTATCTTGGTCGGCGTGGTCGTGACTTTGGTCATGTTGATACACCGTTAATTGGGTTTCTATAGTTACTTTGACCGCATACCGCTGGGCCGATTACCAGCGTATGGTGCTTAACCATTTAAACCATCTTGAATTGAACCTGCAAACACATAAATACAGTTTGCATTCATTGATTAATTTAAACGTTTAGCGGTGTAACCTCTTTATTTAAGTAATTGAATAATAAGTTAAAGATTTATGATTTGGAACAGCCTGAACATGTTATGTTGTGCAAACAGGCAAGTTCACTCCTTTAAGCTTATTTCGTCAAAATATATTTCGCTTAACCATTTTAAAAGTGACACCAAAGTGTTTTCGATTGATTAGTTTATTAGGAGAATTGGTTAATTCGTCTAAAGGCATATCAAATATAGGTTTTGTTGACTAGACTCAAGGTACTTAAATGCCCTTCCTCCACATTTCTCTACTTTGCCGTAAAGGCCAGCGAAAGCGACTATATTATAATGAAGAGCAAACAGGGTAACGCTGCATTATTGAGAGCTGGCGCCTTACAGAGCGCCATTTTCAACAGCGAAAAGTTCTCTAGTATTGCCACCGATGCCAAAGGTGTCATTCAGATCTTTAATGTCGGTGCCGAACGTATGCTGGGTTACATCGTAAGCGTAACGCCAACCACACATTTCTATCCTAGCTGATCAACCTTACTCTGCCTGCCATTGTGAATTATCAGGTTAAAGATCATGAAGCGTACTAAAGAACAATGGCTGATCTTATTTGCTGAACAAGCCAAAAGTGGCTTCACTTAAACGGCATTGGCTAAACGAAAAGAGATCATTCTAACTTACCTCAATCTACGTAAATGACACTGAGATAATACTGGGATTTGCTTGTGGTATGTACGGCTTAAGAAAGACAAAAAATTTTCCAATCACTTAGATAAATTAGCCGTGACAATAGCGGCGATGAAAAAAACAGCTCAACTCTTACACGTCAAACAATTTTTGCGAGGGGCGTGGTCACCGTTTGGTCACCGAACGTGTTTTTGGGTGTAAAACGGGTCAAAACAAGGGTGGGTGATCACTGGTTAAAAATCACACGCTGTTTTAATTTTTTGTCTGTTAAAAATAAAAATGAATATATTCAGTGTCCTAAAAACAAAAAAGCCGCTCAATGAGCGGCTTTTTTGTTTGAATTCTTTGGTGCGTCCTAGTGGACTCGAACCACCGACCCCTACCATGTCAAGGTAGTGCTCTAACCAACTGAGCTAAGGACGCGCACTGAGTTGTTATTGATAACTGTCATCGACAACGGGCGCTATGTTATTGCGCTAGTGGCCTGTTGGCAAGTGTTTTTCTGCCTGGTTGATGTGTTTGGCTGAAATTTAGCCGTGTTGGCCTGCGGCGGGCGCTATTGTGGGGTAATTAACCGCACATGGCTTGGAGTTGGTCGTATCTAGGGTGGTGCTCAGGCTATGGCTTGTCACAACGTCGTTGGCTTGTGTTAAGTTTTGATACAATAAAAAGATAAACACCGTTATTGAGGGTTCTATGTCTAATACTGTTCGCGGCTTTAGCCGCCTGGCTGGCTGTTTTCTGCTGGCATTTGCCAGTGTCGCCTGTAGCCAGTATCAAAGCACTACACCTATGGTGCGCGGCGATGTTGCAACCTCGGCTGTGATCCAATCCAGTCAAATCAGTACCGCCAATCTTAAACCGTTAAGCCTGAACGATATCATGCAGTTTCGGGAGATTAGCCAGCGCCAAGTCAGTAAAAACCAGCAGGTGATGCTTTATACCGCCATGCCGGATTTTGGTGATAGCACCGGTTATGTGGTGCACATTGCTTCAGGTCAGCAGTTTAGTGTACCCAATGCCGATCGTGGCCAAGTAAGCGCCAATGGGGCTTATGCTTTGTTTCGCCAGCAAGCGCCGTTATTAGCCCGTGAACAAGCAGCAGATAAAAAAGCCCGCGATGCGCTTGAGCAAAACGCGGTGCTTATTAATACCGCCACCGGCGAAAGCCAGGTGATTGCCAATATTGACCGTTTTGCCTTTAGCGGTGACAGCCACTATGCGCTGTTACTGGTACGTAAAGCCGACAGCAAGGACGAGACGCAAAGCTTACAAGCGCTGCATTTAGCTAGTGGTAAACTCACAACCTTAGGGCTGGTAACAGATTTTGCGGCAGCTGAAACCGGGCCCTTAGTGGCATGGGTTGTTCAGCATACCGATAAGGCGAGCAAAAACAACAACGCAAGCGAAAGCGCCGCGCAACAAGCGCTGATAGTCTGGGACAGTGCTGCCAATCAGCAATATGCTGCCTTCGCTGGCGCTGTGCAAAAACTGCAACAGCTGCAATTTAATGAGCAGGGCACGCAGTTAGCGTTTTTCCAAGGCCCAACTAAAGCGCAGCTGGCTGCCAGTAAGCAAGCAGAGGCGGCGCAGCAATTATGGCTTTGGTCAGCAGGTACAGAGGCAGCAAAAGCAGTGAATACTGCGCGTAGCGGCTGGCTATTAAGCGAGCATTATGCCCCGCGCTTTAGCAAAGATGGCCAGCGTTTGTTTGTCGGGCATCGGCCGGATCTGGGCGAGCAAGCGGCAAAGCCGGGCTTACCGCAAACCGAAGCTGAGCTGTATGACATTAACCGTTTACTGGCCGATCGGCGCTTGCAGGTATGGCATGGCGAAGATGAGCGGATTAATAGCCAACAAAAGGCCGAGTATAAAGAAGCACAAAAACGTACCGCCCCTGCGGTGATTTGGCTTGATAACTTAAAGATGGTGGCGTTAAGTGATGATATCGAAGATCGACTGCGCTTAACCGAGCACAGCAACGCGCAGTTAATCAGTAATGACCGACCTTATTTAAAACAGCTGAGCTGGAATGGCCGTTTGCATGATATGTGGCATGTAGATTTAAAAACCGGCAAACGCCAACCGGTGTTTAGCGAGAATCGCAGCCAAGAATGGGCGCACTTATCGCCCGATGGTCGCTTCGTTGTGTATTTGCAAGATGCGCAATATTGGCTATTTGATAGCCAAACCGGTCAGCAGCAAGTGTTGGGGGCAGACGTTAACGTATCTTGGGTCGATGAAGAAAATGACGTACCCATGCCAGCGCGCAGTTACGGCGTAGCGGGTTGGCTTGCTGATAGCTCAGCCGTGTTGGTGTACGATCGCTTCGACATTTGGGCCTTGGCTTTAGATGGCACTAGCCAAAACCTGACTAAGCAGGGCCGCGCTAATCAGCTGCAATACCGGGTAGAAAAAACCGATGAGACGCTTGCCTTCGCGCCAAACGCCACCCTGTTATTGGCCATGTATCACGAAGAAAACAAGGGCTATGGTTTTGCCAAGTTTGAATTGGCCAATGGTACGCTAACCACCTTAATACAAGGTGCAAAGCGCTATGACTTTGTCGAAGCGTTAGAGCAACAACAACGCTACCTGTTTACTGAGCAAAGCTTCCGGCAATTCCCGGATCTGTGGCAAGCCAGTTATGACTTTAGCGAGCGCCTACAGTTAACTCATGTTAACCCGCAGCAAAGCGAGTTTATTTGGGGTGACAGCCATTTAATTGACTGGACTACCGCCGATGGCGAGCGTTTACAAGGTGTAGTGTTAACGCCTGATGGTTATGATGCCAAAAAACGCTATCCGGTTATGGTGTATTACTATGAGCAGTTTTCACAGCGCCTAAACCATTATAATCAAATGAAAATTAACCACCGGCCGAATTTTCCGTTTTATTTAGGCCAAGATTATGTGGTGTTTTTACCGGATGTACGCTTCCGTGAGGGCGCGCCAGGGCCAAGCGCCACCGAGTCATTAGTACCAGGGGTGCAAAAACTGATTGATTTGGGCATTGCTGATCCTAAAGCCATTGGCTTACATGGCCACAGCTGGTCAGGCTATCAAACCGCCTTTGTGGTGACCGAAACCGATATGTTTGCCGCAGCGGTATCGGGTGCACCGGTGTCGAACATGACCAGTGCTTACAGTGGCATTCGCTGGGAGTCAGGTTTAGCGCGGCAGTTTCAGTATGAAACAGGGCAAAGCCGGATTGGCCCCTCGATGTTTGAAAATTTAAAACCCTATATTGATAACTCGCCAGTGTTCTTTGCTGATCGCATTAACACACCGATGTTAATTCAATTTGGGGATGACGATGGCGCAGTGCCATGGGAACAGGGCATTGAGTACTATTTAGCACTGCGCCGCTTAAACAAGCCGGTAGTGATGTTGCAATACGAAGGAGAGCCGCATCATTTAAAGCAGTATGCTAATAAAATTGATTACACCATTAAAATGCTTGAGTTTTTTGACCATTATTTAAAAGGTAAGCCAGCACCCA
Organism: Alishewanella sp. SMS8; assembly: GCF_030737935.1. Lineage (NCBI taxonomy): Bacteria > Pseudomonadati > Pseudomonadota > Gammaproteobacteria > Alteromonadales > Alteromonadaceae > Alishewanella > Alishewanella sp. SMS8. The sequence goes on along the minus strand of NZ_JAPJEA010000001.1, from coordinate 269,265 downwards.
AGTGGTGGCAACAAGGTATGCCTTATCAACCTACCAGTAAATAACCTACAACAACCTCAAGCTAAGTGTGCTTAGCTTGAGGTTAAGCCTACCGGGCATACCTTATTAAGCTCTTGATACCATCCCACGTGCGCTAACAATAAACGTTGTAATTGCTCAGCTTGCTCTAAGTAACGCTGCGCTAACACAGGATGCAGCGCCGTATCTTGGTATAGTTCATCTAACAGCGGCCAACTTTGTTGTTGAAAGCGGCTGAGCTGCGCTAAATAGGCTTGGATCTCGCCGATAAAAAACTTGCGAAAGACGGTGGTTAATATCGCTAACTGTTCGGTATTGCGGTTATTGGTGCACAGTGTGCTCGGGGAGAGCTGTTGTAATTTGGGGTTAATCGCCACAAACCAACTGCGAGTATAACGTAAACTGTATTGCAGTTTGGACAGAAAATCATAACGATATAAACTTTCTAGCGCGCGCTCAGGATCCATTTGGCTGGCGCGTTGCCAATCTTTCGCATTGATGGCATGTTTCAATTCCACTAGCAACTGTAAAGCGGCCAAGCTTTCGTTAAAGCCACTGCTATCATTGGGCGCGAGCATGCTGTCACTGTTGTGCCAACGTTTGCGTAAGGTGTCATCGGTTTGCAGCATGTTTAAAAACACGCTGTTGATTTGTGCGAGTTTCTGCTGATAAACCTCAGTTATTTGTTGTTTTAATGGTTCAGGCCAATCTTGCTGATCGCAATCATCTAACACCGCCAGTAAACGTAATTCGTAGTTAAGCCGTTTACTCACGCTAAATACGCGGCCCATGCTGCTGTTGCGCTCAGCAATGAGCTGATCTAAGCCACACTGGCGCGTTGCAAACGCGTCTAAAAGATCCATGCGTAAATCAGGTTGCGGCACCAGTAGGCTATTTTTGGCGGGTAAGGGAGTAGTGGGTAAGAGCGAGATGTCCGCTTTGTCTAAAGCCAACACCCGCGTTAAACGTTGTTGATAATCTGCGAGTTCCGCTTTACCTGCTGGCTTGCTGCAGCCAAGTAAAAGTGTGGTAGCAACACTAAGCAGTAGCCCCTGCGTTATGTTCATGTTCCATCCTGTTTAATTGTTTGCGTAACACGAAACCTAAGGCAATGGCAGAGACCGTTAAGCCAACAATAATGCCGATCCAAAAACCATGAGCGCCCATCGGTTCAACCAACCAGTTCGTTAAGCCTAGTACGCAGCCAAGGCCAAAACCGATTGGCCAATAGGAAATCAGCGTGATAAAAAATACCGGCATGGTAATTTTCATGCCGCGTAAGGCACATGACGACACTACTTGGATGGCATCTGAAAACTGATAAAAGCTGGCTAAAATTAATAATGAGCTGGCCAAAGCAATTACCGCAGGATCAGGCGAATACAAGGCTGCCACGTGCTGGCGCATCAATAGCGTAAACACAATGGTGAGCAGCGAGAGCAACATGGACAGGATCAGCGCCGAGCCAATGGCTTTTTTCAGGCTTTGTAAATTTTGCTCGCCCACTAAGTGCCCGACGCGGATGGTGGTGGCTAAACCTAGAGATAACGGGATCATAAAGATAATCGAGCTGTAGTTATGCGCCACCTGATGACCTGCGACGATCACCGGCCCCAAATGCACAATCATTAGCGGCACACAGGCGAATAAGGTGACTTCAAAGAAAATAGAAGCAGCAATGGGTGTGCCGATACGAAAGATTTGCCATTGTGCTGGCCAATTTAATTTTAAACTGGCTGGCCAGTGCCGATAAGGCCGAGTAGAGCGGCTAAACCAACCGTAGCAAAGCATCGCCAAAAACATCGCTAAAAACACTAAACTGGTGGCAATACCACAGCCGGCGCCCCCAAGCGCGGGCATACCTAACTTGCCATAAATGAACACGTAATTGGCGGGGATATTTACTAACAGGCCCACAAAGCTGATCCACATACTGGCTTTAGTGTTGCCAAGGCCTTCAAATAAGTTGCGCATCACAATGTAACCGACAGCAGGAAACAGCCCAAAACTAACGTAGTACAGGTATTGCAGGGTCTTAGTTTGCAGTTCGCTTTCCATGTGTAATTTACTGATGGGAATTTCAGCAAACAACATCAATACAAACAATAATGCCGCGAGCAGTAAACCCAAATAACTGGTTTGTAACGTATAGTGACTGACTAAGCTGGTTTGTTTGCTGCCAAAAAACTGGGCGATAATCGGCGTTAACGCCAGCAATAAACCTTGTAAGGTCATCACAATCGGCAGCCATAAGCCTGATGCAACCGCAATGGCGGCCATATCAACGGCACCGTAGCGACCGGCCATCACAGTATCGACAAACATCATTAAGGTTTGCGTGACTTGTGCCAGAATGATCGGGCCGGATAATTTTAAAATGGTTCTGGCTTCAAAGCGGGAAAAAGGTAACATGAGCGCCGTCTTAATTTTGCTACAGTGTTGTCAGCCGCGCAATTTAACACAACTGAGGTTTTATGTTTACTGGAATAGTGCAAACCACCGCCATCATCAAGCAAATTGCTGATTTACCCGGTCTGAGGACCTTAACCCTAAACGTTGCCCCCACACATCTGGCGCAATTGCAACGTGGCGCCAGTATTGCGATTAATGGTGTTTGCCTTACCGCCACCGACTTTGACAGTGCTGCTGGTTGGGTTTGCTTTGATGTTATTGCTGAAACGTTAGATAAAACCAATCTTGGTACGCTAAAAGTGGGTAGCCGAGTGAACTTAGAGCGTTCTCTGCGTTTTGGCGACGAGCTTGGCGGGCATATTGTCTCGGGCCACATTCAAGCAACGGCCGAATTGGTCGGAAAAACCCAAGATGCGCAAAACTGTCAGCTGCTGCTGAAAGTAGATCCGGCCATGCTGCCTTACATCCAACCAAAAGGGTTTATCGCGGTGGAAGGCTGCAGTTTAACCGTGGGCGAAGTCACTGCCGAAGGCTTTGGCTTGTATTTGATCCCGGAAACATTGGCGCTAACAACCTTAGGCGATAAATTGATTGGCGATCGCATTAATATCGAACTCGATCAACAAACCGTGACGATTATTCGCACCGTTGAGCGCGTGATGGCAACACGCTTTGCCAACACTGAGCAAGCTCAGTAATACTGTTCGTCATCGGCATCGACGAAGATCTGCACACGATGCTGCAGATCATCGGTATGCACTCGAATATGCATTGGATTGCAGCAATTGCTGCAATCCTCGATGTAGTCTTGATCCTCTGCTGAGGCTTCCACGCAAATGTCGCTGGGGTAACCACAAAAAGGGCAATTCACACTTTGAAATATGGGTTTCATACTACCTTCTCCCGTTGTGCCTGAGCGGTTTAGGGCTCGGCATATTACGCTTTATTGGCACCACCTAAACTTCTGCCACCGTCTACCGCAACAATTTGCCCCGTAATATAAGGTGCCTGTGCTAAAAATAGCAGAGTATTGGCAATGTCGCTGGCCTCACCTAAGCGTGCCAATGGTACTTGCTGTAATACCATGTCTTTATCGGCATCATCAAGCGCCTGGCTTGGCCATAAAATGGCGCCTGGCGCGATACCATTTACCCGAACAGCTGGCGCCAGCTCACGAGCTAAGGCCTTGGTCATCATTTGTAAGGCCGCTTTGGCCATGCAATAAATGCTGTGCTCAGCTAAGGGTTTATCGGCGTGAATATCCACTATATTAATAATGCAGCCTTGGCGCTTTGTCAGTTCGGTACTTAAAGCTTTACTTAAAAAGTAGGGCGCTTTCACGTTCGAGCCAAACAGCTCTTGCCAATCATCCAGTTGGGCATGAGCCAACGGTGTCGGATAAAAACTTGAGGCGTTGTTGACTAATAAATCTAAACGGCCAAAACAAGCAATAGCTTGCTTGGCGAGGGGGACAATTGCCGCGTCGTCGCTTAAGTTCGCACAAAGCGTGGCAGCACTGTTAGCGCGTAATTGGTTTAATTGCGCGGCGAGTTGCTCGGCCGCCGCTGAAGAACTGCGATAATGGATCAGTACTCGATAACCTTGTTGGTGCAAGCTGATAATCATTTGTTTGCCCAATCGCAGGGCGCTGCCGGTGACTAATGCTACGGGGTGATTCGAGTCGGTCATGCTTGGCCTTTTAAGTGAAAAAGTAGTTTGATCTGTTCTTGTGCCTGGATCAAATAGTTACCACGAAACAAATTGGCGTGGTTTAAAATATGATACAGATTATACAGCGCTTTTCGTTCCTCAAAATCAGCCGTTAAAGGGTAATATTGCTGATAATGATGATAAAACTCGGCAGGAAAGGTACCGTAAAGGCTACTACAAGCAATATCTGCTTCTCGATCACCAAAATAACTGGCCGGATCAAAAATCACTGGGCTTTCAGCCGTAAAACCAATATTGCCACGCCAGAGATCGCCGTGTAATAAACTGGGTTTGGGTTTATGATGCACTAAGCGTTGTCGAGCTTGCTCCACAATATGATCAATATTGCCAAATCCAAACCCTTGCTCTAACAGCAATTGTAATTGCCAACCCAAGCGTTGTTCAGAAAAAAAGCTACTCCAGTTACCTTGCCATTGATTAGGTTGGGTGGTTAGCCCTAATTGATTGTCCCAATCAAAACCAAACATGGCTTGTTCGTGTTGTTGATGCAGTTTAGCGATGTGCTCGGCTAAGTTTTGCCAAGAGGCAGGGTGCTCCGCTTTTGCTGGCTCCAGCGGTAAATACTCGAGCACTAAAAAAGCCTTGTCGAGCGTTTGACCCACGCAAATGACCTTAGGCACCCTTACGCAATGTGTTTGCGCTAGGCAAACTAAGGATAATTGTTCGTTTTCAAATTGTTCTAGTTGTTCGCGATGGTGCAATTTGACAAAAAAATCATGGCCACCACCGGAAATTTTATACGCAAGGTTAATAGAGCCGCCGGTAAGCGAAATCTTGCGCTCGACCTGAAAATCGATATCCAACTCTAAGCTAATTTGAGCTGCTATTTGTTGCCACATAAGTGTGTTACCTTTAGAGATATTTCACTTATTATGGTTGAGTTTTTTTCGCTTTTCCTTGTGGTAAAACAATTCACTTTAATTAATAGCTGCTAAAATACTGAAAAAGATTTTCTTTTAACTGCATTGCTGGAGACTAAATGCCAAACTTAAATCTTCAATTCCGTTCCCATGCTTTTAAAGTTATTGGAATGGTAAGTATTTTCCAGTTTATTTTCTCAGTCGTTTTAGCTTTTGTTTTTGGGGGCTGGGTTGGGGTGTTCGTGGTAGGTCTACCTTCACTGTTTGTACCTTATTTTCTTTATAAAACTTTAGGCGATCATTATTTATCTCGTATTAGCTACGGGGTGAGCTTTATGTTTTTTGCCGCTCTGCAAATTCATCAATCCTATGGTATGGAAGAGCTACATTTTGGCATCTTTGTTTATTTGGCCATTCTTTTTGCCTTCAGAGATCAATGGGTTATTATTGTTGCCGCGGCCGTTATTGCAGTTCATCACTTGTTGTTTATGTGGATGCAGCAGCAAGATCTGGGTGTGTACTTATTACCAGAGCAATACAACACTCTGCCAATCGTTATGATTCATGCTGCCTATGTTGTTTTGGAAACGATCGTCTTAGTGTTGCTTTGCCGTCAGTCATTGAGAGAGGCTCAAATCGGTCAGGCATTGTCTGATGCAACCGAAGCGATGGTTGATGAAAAAAGAAGGGTTGTATTGAATCAGCGAGCGGTGTCGTTAAATGCTAAAGTGATTACTGGATTCAACAATGCATTAAATGTGTTACAGCAAACGATTTCCATTCTTTATAAAGAAGCCGGTAATTTACAACAACAATCGGATCAGTTATCCGCTGACGGCAAATCTCTGGCCACTGGCATGCAGCAAAAACTTAGGGAAGTGGAGCGCATTGCTGCTGCTACGGAAGAAATGTCACAAAACATTGCTGAATTACAAAAATTAGCTCAGCAGGTGGCAAGTTATGCTTCTGAAGCTGAACAAGCTGCCCTAAGTGGCAAACATTCAGTCAATGAGACAATTACCTCTGTTGAGCATTTATCAAACCAGTTAGCGCAAACGGGTGACAAAGTGAATCAAATGGCGATAGCCAGTCAGGATATTCGCAAAGTCTTAGATGTGATTCAGTCGATAGCCGAGCAAACTAACTTACTTGCGTTAAATGCCGCTATTGAAGCTGCCCGAGCGGGGGAGCAAGGCCGAGGTTTTGCTGTGGTCGCTGATGAAGTTAGAACACTGGCTTCAAGAACTCAAGCTTCTACTGGTGAGATACAAGAAATTATCGCGCGTCTAGTGACTCACAGTACGGATTCGGTCGCGGTAGTGAAGCAAAGTGTTATTCAGCTTGATATTACTCGTCAAAAAGCAGTTGAGAGTGACCAGCTTTTGCAAGCAATTCTTACCCAAGCTCAATTTGTTGCAGAATCCGCCAGCACAATGAATCATGCAATTGATCAACAGAATTTGGCAAGTGCTGAAGTTGCTGGTAGTACGCAACAACTTAAGATGATGGCCGAGGATCAAGCCTCAATGAGTGATGCCGTCTCTGATTCGGCAATACAACTTTCTAATCTGTCTAATTTATTAAACAAGGAAACGCAAAAATTCGTCGTCTAATAAATGCTCGTTTTAGCGAACTGGGTATGACGAAAACACTATGGATTGGGGCAATCATTTTTGGTTGCTGGGTTTTAGTTAGTAGTGTTTTTTTGTTTAAGTTTGGATTAAACCAATACGGTGAGTTTGATCCAAACCAGCAATGGACAACTCAGCCGCCGGTTTTGTCGCTGACCGAGTTGGGGTTAGTAAATAATACAGGTTGGCATGTCGTACATGTTTTGGAGAGCCAGTGTGGTTGTAGTCGACTGGCACGTGAGCATGCTGACGTTTTTTCCGAACGTTATCAGATTACTGCTCAGCAGCAAAGTTATCGTTCGGCTGCTGAGCTTGCCGCGGCTAACTTTGTATTACCCGCTGTGCCAGCAGTGTTATTATTTGATGATGGCCAACTTGTTTACGCAGGTCCTTATGCCAGCGGCCCGATGTGCAGCACCAGTGATAGCTTTTTAACCAGTATACTTGCCCGGTCAGTGCAATTACCTGGTCTTTGGTTAAACGGTGAAGTAAAAGCCTGTCGTTGTTTGGTCACACCCAGCATCAAGTGATACTACTGCCACCGCTTTTTGCTTCACTGCCGCATTTCCGCGCAATTACCTTTTCGGCTTATATTTTGCTCCAACTGAGGCTTAATCATGTTATAACAATTATGGCAGTGTTAACTATTTATCGTTTATGAAAGAGCGTAACTTGAAAGCGTCAATGAGCTGCAGAGACGATTATTATGATAACGCCATACTCGTTCCTTTTTGCGACTTTTAAACGCGAGTGACGCGTAAAAAGCGATGTGTGTGACAAGATAAAGTAAAACTGAAATATTTAACTTTATAGAAACGTTTTAAAGCCCAAAAAATACCATTGTCACACAAGCGGCGTTCTTCTGCTAAATTTGAAGAGGCGTTTTTTGAGAAATAGACTTTCTTGTGAAAGCAGGAAAGTACAATCATTTACCTCTGTAAACTCAAAAGGTGAAATATGAATGAAATCGAAGCGGTAAACATTGATGCATCGATTGATTTGAATCGCGATAGTTTTTTTAGAGATGTGCTTCGTCATTTGACTGGGACTTTGCAGGATGTGGTTGGTCTCGACGACGCTTCTGGCTTCGTCAGTGTTGTAGGGCAACGTATTGGTGATGAATTAAATGAACAGTACAAATCCGCATTGCAACTTGAAAAATTAGACCGTGAGCAAGTCACTCAGGTTTTGATTAGCCTTAAGCATAAGATTTCAGGAAATTTTGTTGTAGTCTCGCAAACGGATGAAAAAATTATTTTACAAAGTACGAGCTGCCCTTTTGGTGACAAGGTTAAAGGCCGACCTTCATTGTGTATGATGACTTCTAATGTTTTTGGTGTGATTGCTGCTGAAAATTTGGGTTATGCAAAAGTCCAACTAAGCGAAACTATTGCCAAAGGAAGTGATGGATGTAAAGTGGTGATCTATTTACAACAAAATCAAGAATCAAATGATGCAAGCGGTATTGACTATTTTCAGGGATAATAAAACCTTATGGATCAATTTGAGCTTAACAAATTGTTTACTGCTTTTCCCGTTGCTTTATTACTGGTCAAAAAAAACGGGGATATCATTGCCGCTTCAAATGCTGCGACATCCATTTTAGGCGCTCAACATGGCCAGCTAGTTACTGCCAATCTTTCAAAGTTTAGTCAATTTACAGAGCAAGAAATTGTCGAGATTTTAAAGCAATGTAGCCGAAGTACTACACCTATTTTAGTTCCTTTAAAACTGATCAACACAGAAACGCAAAGTCTGTTATCGTCAAGAGGTTGCTTGTTTAAAGCCTCGTTACCCGAAGATGATGGAATCAATAAAATTATTCTCCATTTAGAATATCAAAGTACTTTTAGCCAGAGCCTTGTAGAATTGAATAGGCAAATTAACAAGCAAAAAATGTTAATTAACGAATTAAATCAGACGAACTCAGAGTTACAACGAATTAATTCAGACTTAGAAAGTTTCGCTTATATAGCATCGCATGATTTAAGATCTCCATTACGTGCTATTTATCAATTGGCTTCATGGTTAAAAGAGGATTTAGAAGGAAAAATTGATAAGAATGACTTATCGCATCTTTATTTAATGCAAAGCAGAATTAATCGAATGGAGCGTCTGTTAGACGATTTATTGGCTTTTTCGCGAGCGGGTGTCCGAGAAGAATTCTTGGAAATGACAGATGTTAACTTGTTAATCTCAAATGTTTTTGAAACGCTAAATGTAGATCAATCGTTCTCTCTAAAAATTGAAAATGCTCTTCCGCTCATCCAAACTAATAGAATTCCTTTAGAGCAGATATTTTTAAACCTGATTAATAATGCAATAAAACATCATGATCAAGGTACAGGAGAAATCACCGTTAAGTATTCTGAAATTGGTCAATTTCATCAGTTTGAAATTACCGATGATGGGCCAGGTATTCCCTCAGAGTTCACCGATATTGTATTTACGATGTTTAAAACGCTTCGTCCAAGAGATGAAGTGGAAGGCAGTGGTATCGGTTTAGCCATCGTTAAAAAAATTGTTGAGTCGTGTGGGGGGGCTATTAAGTTAATGAAAAACACACCAAGAGGTGCTCGATTTGTTTTCACCTGGCCAATCAAATAGTTATCTTTTGAGTTGAGTTTTATCGAAGTCCACGTCGTAACGTAAATTAAAGAACTTTTTAGGGCAGCAATTTATGTATTGACGTAAGGTTTTACTCAATGTGAAACCGTTTACTTAAAAAATTTACCTTAAAAACCGAGCTTCAAATTCTTCGGCGGTTATTGGCATAGAGAAATAATAGCCCTGTAGCAAATCACAGCCATGTTTACGACAGAAATGTGCTTGTTCTTCCGTTTCTACACCTTCTGCAACCACTCTCATTTCGAGGGCTTTAGCAAGCGCAATGATAGCGACGAGCAATTGCTCTGCTTTTTTATCTTTGCCGACGCCACCCACAAATCCTCTATCAACTTTTAGTACACTGATTGGAAAAATTTTTAGATGCTCCAAAGAGGAGTATCCAGTACCAAAATCATCGAGCGACAGGAAAACACCTTGTTCGACGAGTTGTGCCAGAACCGTGGATACAGCTTCTGGGTCTTTAATTAGTACGCTCTCAGTAATCTCCATTTCTAAGTTACTGACATTTACATCAAACCTTTCTAAGGCTTTACTAACTGTATCGAGCAGTGTTGTTGATGACACTTGAACCACTGACAAATTGACGCCAAGGGATACGTTCTGAAAGGCAGAGGGGTACTTTAACTGCCATTGTCCCAACTGTTCACATGCGGTTAAAAGAACCCAATTTCCAATATCAACAATGGTTCCAACTTCTTCCGCAATGGCAATAAAGCTTGCTGGAGAAAGCAGACCTAATACTGGATGTTGCCAACGAACTAATGCCTCCAAACCTCCTAGGCTGCCATCTGAAGTGCGAATTTGTGCTTGATAGAAGACTCGCATCTCGTTGTTTGCAACAGCATTTTGTAACTCGAATTTGATGCGGTTGCGGTTTAAAGCAGCATCTCCTAATGACGAAGAATAAACTCGACTCTGATTTCGCCCAGCCTGCTTCGCTTGGTACATGGCCATATCTGCAAAACGAAGTAAATCGGTAACAGCAGACATGGATGGATCATAGATTGCTACACCGATGCTTGCAGTTGCGATGTGGGTTTTATCGCCCCAGGCATAGGGTTCCCGCAATACCTCAATTAATCGTTCTGCTAATAATAAAACCTGTTCATTATCATCAAATTGATCAATCAACAAAACAAACTCGTCTCCCCCAAGACGACATAACAGGTCACTTTCTCGGATGGCTGAACTCAGTCTTTGGGTCACTTCAATGAGGAGAGCGTCACCTACATCATGTCCATCAGAGTCATTTACACTTTTGAAGTCATCTAAATCAAGTAAGAGCACAGCAAGACTTTTACTCCCTCTTTTTAAGCGAGATGCTGCTGCCGATAGCGCCCGTTCAAAACCCCGGCGATTGACTAGGCCTGTCAGAATATCATGTTCTACCAATTGCAGTAGCTCATTTCGGCTGGCAAGCAGTGCTTCTTCCATCATGTTTCGATGTTGTGCTTGGTGCAATGCCCTAGTCAGTCTTCGATGATCAATTTCGTCTTTTAAAAGAAAGTCTTGTGCTCCCGCATCTAAACATTGTTCTGCTAAGGCCTCGTCATCCTGGCGGCTTAACATCAGCACCGCCACTCGTTTATTGGCTTGAGTTCGCAACAGTTGGAGCATCTCAATACCGTCCATTCCGGGCATATGGTAATCAAGTAAGATTGCGTCGAAGTTTTGTTTTAAAGCAAGTTTTAATCCATCTGAAGCTGTTGTAGCCTCCGTAATGTTGTAGAGTGCACCACGTTTATTTAATATTCTAATAGTAGCCATCCGATCCACTTGGTCGTCATCGATAAGCAGAACATTTAAAGTATTATCCATGAATACCTCATCAATTTTGGCTTGGGAGTTCTACAAGTCGCCAGTAGCTATCCAGCAACTCTACTACTCGAACAAAACCTTCAGCAACCTGATTCTTGACGATATAGCCAGCTATATGCTGATTGTAAGCCTTTGCTTTGTCCTCGTCGGCTTTGGATGTTGTCAGTATAAAAACGATAGAGTTGGAAATGTGAGGATCGTTGCGCAACTCATATAACATTTCTAGACCATCCATCCTTGGCATGTTTATATCTAGTAGGACTATATACGATTTACGTTGTTTTTTGGTATCACGAATGATGGCTAATCCTTCAACGCCATCGCGTGCTCTTATTATTGGATTTAAAATTTTCAGTTGCTTGAGTGCTCTTTTAACACCCATCACATCAACGTCATCATCATCAATGAGCAAAATTGTAACTTCATTATAGTTTTGTTTACAAGTCATAATTGTAATTCCTTTGACGAACTTGTAGCCGATTAATGACCATAGTTCTATTTAATAAATTTCAATACACTTAGAGTGAATTAAAAATTATCAATCAGCTATTTCATTCTCTGGTTACATTATTTCCTCTTTAAGCTCTTCCACTCGCTTAGTAAGGTTGTTAAATCCATGTGTTCAAAGGTGTTATTAAGAATCACCCTTTCGAGATAGGGAATTTCAGGGTAACTACTGTGCCGATATTAAGCTCAGATTGCACATCGATCTCGCAATTATGCTGTTTAAGTATTTGTAAGACGATAGACATGCCCATACCGGTGCCTGTCCCGACGGGTTTGGTGGTGTAAAAAGCATCATACATTTTTGTCAACGTTTCTTCATCCATGCCGCAGCCATTGTCTTTAATACAAAGAATGATATGAGTTGTATTTTGCGTTAATAATACGTTTATTTCGGAGGCTTTTTCAGGCTTGGACTCACATGCTTGAATCGCATTGACGAGAATATTGATTAAAACCTGATTTAATTCACCTGAATTAAATGGAATAGTCGTTACGGTATCAAGCTGCTGTGTTAACAGTACATTTTTTAGTTTTGGCCCTAATAACTTAAGCGCGAGCTCGAGCGCGTCGCGCAACTGCATGTCGGACATTAATTCTGTATCTGTTCTAGCAAAAAACAACAAGTTTCTGACGATGTCTTTTATGCGTGTTAACCCCTGGACAGTATCAGTGATAAGTTCTGGAAAGTCTTCAGCTATCATCTCAAGCGTGCTAGGTGCAATGCTATTTTGCTCTGGATGAACGTTTGCATTGAGAAGCTCAGAAGTATAGCTGGATAAGGTATCCACATTACTGATAACAAAAGCCAGCGGATTATTGATTTCATGGGCTACACCTGCCGCTAAGGTGCCAAGTGTGGCAAGTTTTTCCTGTTGAACAATAGATTGCTGTTGTTGTTGAATTTTGAGTAGTTGTTGTTCCAGTAACTTATTTTTTTTGTACAGTTGTCTGGTACTGTCTTCAAGCAACTGTTCTACTTCACGTCTTGCCTTTTTTTCACGCATATAGGCTATGAAGTAAGGGTTTGATACATCATCCATGTGTCAGCTCTATATCCAATATGCAATGTTCTGCACCATTGTGCATGCAGACAGTATGTTCTATTTTAATTTTTTGTCCGTAGTGGCGAGCGGCACCGAAAAGAAGTCCTTCCGCACAAAAACATAATTTTCGTGGTGAAGAATAAGTGAGTTCAATCTGGTTAGCTGATGAAGTCCGACACGAAATCGTTGGTAACGCCGGTTCAACGTAAAGTTTGTTCACCTCAACGTGAATTACATCATGGATCCCCATCACTAATTCAGAAAAATCAGAAAATTGTTCAATAACGTCTTCATGTCTTGACGCTAAACCTTGAAACAAAAAATCACCGAATGCTTTTACTACATTTTGTAAAGGAATGTTTAATAAGACGGCTACATCGCTGGCAATGGCAATTAACTCGTTGTCTTCATAGCTTTTACCCGAAATATAAACGCGGTCTGGTGGAGCATGTTTTGCGAGCAAGTCATTCCAAACAGCCATGCCGAACTTTTCTACAATCATATCTTCAAGAACGTTAAAAATAATACCCTTCATAATGCCTCTATTCTTGGAATGTTTAAGTAAACGTGACTATGATTTCTTAAAAATCGATGCGTCTTGGGTGATGCCACTGCATTAAGTTGTCTTATTTGTCTTAATTTGATTATTGCAGTGAATTTACTCTAAAACTAGTGCTGTTGAATAAAAAAGCAATAATTTTTTGACTTTAGTTTCTGGATTTACCATACTACCAATAAGACAAATGAGACAAGTTGAGGGTTTTATGCCAATACCAATTACCATAGCAGATGATTCTATGATGTCCAGAAAGGCGGTACGGCGAGCGTTGCCTGCTGATTGGGATGTTGAAATAACAGAGGCAACTAATGGCAAAGAAGCGCTTGCCGCTGTTGAAGCAGGATTAGCAGACGTGCTTTTTTTAGACCTCACCATGCCTGAACTCGATGGTTTTGGTGTACTACGCTATTTACACGACCATCATGCAAAAACTATCGTTATTGTGATAAGCGCAGACATTCAGCCAGAAGCAAAAAAAATTGTTGATGCGTTAGGCGCTTTTCGATTTTTGCACAAACCTTTAAACCCTCAATTGCTGCATCAGGTGTTAACTGATGTGGGGTTAATATGATAAGCGCTTTGACTGAAGAGCAGCGCGATGCATTACAGGAGCTGATGAATATTTCAATGGGTCAGGCTGCAAATGCATTAGCCAGACTTATCGAGGCTAAAATAGCACTTTCTATTCCAAAGATATCCTCTGTCACGCCTGCAGAATTCATCGAAATACTGAGTGCAAACAATATGTGGCACACTCGGCAATCCTTTTTAGGCACGGTGAAAGGTGAAGTCGTATCATTGCAATCGCGGTTAGGCTGTGAGGCTGTTGCTGAATTAATGGATTATGACTTGCCATTATCAGAGGTCACTCGTGAAGAGTTATTGCTTGAGTTGTCGAATATTTTGGCCGGGGCGTGTTTGAGTGGTTTTGCTGAACAGCTTGAACTTACCACAAAGCTTAGTATGCCAACAGTATTTGAGCCTGAAAAGTTGTCATCAGATCATTACCGTTGGGCGCATACGTTGCTGATGGAAGTAGAATTTAAAGTGGAATCGAGTCACTTTGATTCAAAAATCGTTATCTGTTTAGAACAAGACTCTATTGCCACTTTATTAAACAGATTAAATCTTTTGCTGGAGTGACAATGGCTACACTTAGTGTATTAGAGAATCTGACAGCAAAATTACCTCTTGGTGTTTGTGTGCTAAACGAACACTTAGGTATTGAGTATTGGAATGATTTTTTTGCTGATCGTCTTAACATTAGTTCTGACGATGTTAAAGGTAGAAGTTTGTTGGATTTGTTTCCAAATGAAGCTAAGTATCTGAAAAAGAAAATTAATAGCGTATTTATATTAAATAACGCCAGTTTTTCATATTGGGAGCATCGTCCCCATGTATTTTTGTTTAGCAGTAGCCGGCCGATAACCGGTGAAGAAACGTTGATGTATCAGAATATCGAGTTTCTGCCGTTAGATGTGAAGAACAATATCGTGAAAACTGTATGTATGATTGTGCAAGATGTTACCGAGTTAGCGAGTTACTACCAGGTGCAAAAGCAATTGTCTGAGCAATTGGCGCAAGAGCATGCCGCGTTGCAAGTATTAAATAATAAACTTGAGGCAGCGCAGAATCAGTTACTACAATCTGAAAAAATGGCAGCAATTGGTCAGTTAGCCGCGGGTGTAGCGCATGAAATTAATAACCCTATAGGCTTTATTAATTCAAATTTACAAAGCTTACAAGATTATGCTGCAAAATTATTAAAATTGACCAATTTTTATGAAAAAATGATACGCAAGACAGAAAACAAAACGTTTTTGGCATTGCAGCAAGATATGCATGATCGTATTCAGTATTCATTTTTGCGTGAGGATATGCCTGAGTTAGTGTCTGAATCTTTGGAAGGTATTGGTCGCGTTTCTGAAATTATAAAAAATCTGAAAGCGTTTTCTCACGTTGATAACAGCGAATGGCAATATGCAGATATTGTTGACGGTATTGAAAGTACATTGAAGATTGCCAACAATCAGCTTAAATATAATGTCGAAATTCACCGTGATTATCAAAAAGAGTTACCAAAGCTGTTTTGTCAGCCAATGCAGCTAAATCAGGTTTTCTTAAACTTACTGGTCAATGCAGCACATGCTATTCAAGAAGCAGGCCATATCTATATTGCAGCATCGGCAACTGAAACGACATTTGTTGTCAGTATAAGAGATAATGGTTGTGGCATTAGTCAGTCTGCTATGCGTAAGATATTTGAGCCTTTTTATACTACGAAGCCTGTAGGTCAGGGGACAGGTCTAGGCTTATCTTTGTCCTACAGTATTGTCCAAAAGCATAAGGGGAATATTACTGTTTCTTCTGAGCTTAACGTTGGTACAACATTCACTATTTCTATACCGATCTTACAACCTGAGGTGATGCTTCAAACTAGCTAATCAGCATCTTAAGCTCTTATCCGCCATCACCTTTCAATCTAGCAATAAATACCCTGCAAATTTCTTCAAGAGACTCCCCCGTTTTTAACGCAGATTGCGCTTGCGTAGCCGCATCGCTTATGTCGTTTAACCCCAGACAGGCACTGGTGCCTTTAACTTTATGGAATAGCTTTGCAATACCCTCTTGATCTAAAGTTTCAATAAGTAATGCTAATTCTTCTGGTAATGTATTAAGGCTATTAAGGTAGTCTTGGCGTAATTCTTCATCTTCATCTTCATCTTCTTCAGATATGCTTTTAGCAATTGTCTCTTTAAAGTTATCACTATCGTAAGTTAAAAGAGCGTCAGCAGACGTATCGATGAATTTTGTGATTAAGAGCGTTGCAATGGTGTTAATAAGTTGCGTTTTGTTTATAGGTTTATTCAAAGTGACATTAAAAGGCGAGGTATGTTCTTTTAACTTCTCATCTTCAAATACATCTGCGCTAAGTGAAATGATAGGTGAGGTAAATCCGCTACTTCTAAGCTGACATGCCGCGGTAAAACCATCCATCACAGGCATTTGTTGGTCCATGACAATAAGATCAGGTGCTTCGGCTAGCGCAACTTCAATGGCTTTTTCCCCATTCTCGGCAAACACGAGTTTCGCATTGGTATTTTTAAGATAGGAGGCTAATAATTTTCGTATATCCTGAACATCGTCAACGATAAGTATTTTACCGGTCAGCGCTGGCAGTTCGTCTTTAGTTTTAGGTGGCGGCGATATCAGCGATGAATTTGTAACTGTTTTTAGTTCTGCAGGCAGAAGTATAGATTTAAAGGTAAGAATGAAGGTTGAGCCTTTGCCCAATTCACTGCTTAATGACAATTTAATATTCATTGCGTCAGCAAGTTGTTTGCTAATGTACAGACCAAGGCCTGTGCCGCCATAATCCCTGCTAGTACTGGAGTCTGCTTGAGTAAATGCCTGAAACAACTTTTGCTGTTGTTGTTGACTCATGCCAATTCCTTGATCAATCACCTTAACCGTTAAAGTGTTGTCATTGTATTTTTCAGCCTTTAGGGTTATACAGCCCTTAGTCGTAAACTTAACCGCATTACTGAGTAAGTTTAGCAATATTTGTTGTAACCTGAACGGGTCCGCCATCACACCCATGTGATAAACATCATTAACATCACAATCAAACAATAAATCTTTTTGTTTTGCCATTTGTAATGTGTTTTCTGCGAAACTTTCTAAAAAGGGACCTAGTTCAAGTGGCTGGACTACCACCGCCATTTTTCCTTCATCAATTTTGGCAGTATCTAAAATGTCGTTAATGACATTTTGCAGATGCAGGGTATTTTGATTAATACGTTTCAATACGTTTCGAACATCGCCGCTCGTTTCGCCGAGCAATTCTTCAGTAAAGCCTTTTATGATCGTAATAGGTGTTCTTATCTCATGGCTCATATTAGCTAAAAATCGTGTTTTAATTGCCGCGAGTTGTTTCGCCTTATCGCGCTCTTCTTCAAGTTGCAGCGTTCTCTCTTTTACTCTGTTTTCCAAGTCATTATTAAGCAATGTCACATCTTTCATTGAATTTAACATGGCTTTACGTGAGGCGATAACGCGCTTTTGCATACCCGAAATACTGTCTAACAATATTTCAAAGTCCAGTGCGGTATGCCTTAACGTGAGTGGTTTAGTATCAGTTGAATCTGAATTCCATCGATGGGCATATTCGGCAATATCTTCTAAAGTATCGGTGTAGTTGTGTATAAAGCGGCCGGCTAGCACTGTCACATACTGCAATAATACCAGGGCACAGAGCATTGCAATTCCAAGATAGATGGAATAAATAACGACAAAAGGAGAGGTATCCACATAGAAGTGTGTTGTCCAATTTAAATCATTAATATATTTACTAATAACGATAAAGCGTGAGTCTGAGCTGAAAATTATGGGGTTAGTTGTCTTAAGAAAAAGCTGTTTAATTAACGATGTTTGGTAGGGGGCGAGTAACGGCCGTTCAGTCCAAACTTCACCCAATTCGCCAAGTGTATCCATTCCCCAAATCTTTTTAAATCCACTATCGAGCAAAATACGATTGGCATTCAAAGCATCATCTGCAATCAAGGTATTTGTCAAGGTGTTGAGATCAACAGATATTTCGACGACACCATCAAACATGCCATCTTTATAAATAGGTGAACTGACAGCAAATAATAGATCCTGACCGATTGTTCTGCCTTGAAATGTCTCACTAACATAACTTTGATTAAGCTCTCTCGGCTTCATGAAATAACTGCGGTCTGCTACAGAACTATTTTGCATAAAATTTTCAGGTAAATCTGCTTTGTAAAACATAGCAATAGCGCCATTTTTATTAGTAACGAGCGCAGAAATAAATTCAGATTGTTGTTCGGTTAGATTACGCAGTATATTTTTGTCGATATTATCTCGTCCTAGGCTAGCTACAAGTTCGGTGTTGCTGATATAACGTTCCACATGGCGTTGAATCTTACTGATAAATATATCTTGTTCACGGTCATAAAACTGAAGTTGTGATGACAAGTGCAGACTTGTTGCTCCTTGCAAAATAAACGCAATAAGAATGGTTGTTGGAACAGCACTATACAAACCAATGCGATGAGTTAGCTGTAGTTTTAAACTCAAGTGTTTTTGTTTTGTTGGCGATACTGAAATCGCATCAAGCATCAGTACTGTTTTGACACAGATTAAGAAAATTAAACAATTTAAAAGCACTATACTTAAAAATATGGCGGGTGAATCGGTCAGAACTTCATAACTAAACAGATAATAAATTATGCCAATTGCGATGCTGTAAAGCAGCATGTACCGAACCCATGGTTTCCTTTGATTAAAGTTAAACAGCATAAAGCATATTAACTGCAATATGCTGTTATACCAGACAATATCAGTGTTTAAAGGGGCACAGACAATGGCAAGGCTCAATAAAGACCAGAGTAAACCTAGGCGTAATAAGATAATTAAAAAAGCGATGTTGCCAATCACAAATGGCACTACAAAAGGGATGTTTATCGCTAAGGAATTGGCTATAAAGCCTAAAAATGTCGTGCTTGCAAAAAACCAAAAGCGGCGTGATGAAAATGTTTTTGATTTGCAGAGCGCGATAATAAAATTAGTTAACATGATAAAGCCCAGCCGATGTTAAAATTTGCGGCCATTGAGTTTTCTTTGTTAGAAGGATGGCTTGAGAGACAGCGAAAACTGGAGGGAGGATTAAGCATTTGGTCTTTTCCATTACTTTTTCTCATTTGTCTTGTTTGTCTCTTTCATTAATCTATGCTATAACATCCAAATAATCAAGTTGGAATATGGATTGCTTATTATGAGGACATTGAGGCCAGGCGAAATTGCGCAGTATTGTGATGTACACCAACGGACAGTAAGTCGTTGGATAGCACAAGGAAGGTTAAAAGGATACAAGCTACCAGGAAGGGGTAACTATAGGGTGTTATTAAACGACTTTATATTATTTCTTCAAAAGCAAAACATGCCCATTCCTGAAGACTTTGACTCGGGTGTTAGCAATTTAGCGCCAACAGCTATAAGCACTAAACGGATATTAATTATTGACGATGAACCTGAAGTCAGAAATGCGATAAGGCGAGCCTTAAGGCCTTGCGGCTTTGACATTATATCAGCCTCAGATGGCTTCCAAGCCGGTGTGAAGATTTTGTCTGCTAAACCAGACTTGGTCACTCTAGATTTATCCATGCCGGGATTAGATGGGTATGAAGTGTTGCAGTTTATTCGCCAACAACCAGAAATGTCTCACATCAAAATTGTTGTGATTTCAGGCCTCTCCGGATACGGCCTCAAAAAAGCATTAGATTTAGGTGCAGATTTAGCATTGCCAAAGCCGTTTGAGAATGAGCAGTTACGTGATGTTGTAAGTCAACTTTTAAATTAAATGGTATTTTCATGCCCAACAAGCTTCTACTAGTCGATGATGAGCAAGCCATATTAAGAGCATTAACCCGTTTATTTAAACGAGCGGGTTACTCTGTATTCAGCGCGGATAGTGCAGCTGGTGCGCTTGCAATAATGCATCAGGAGGCATGTCAGGTTGTCATTACTGATTTTAGAATGCCAGTAATGGATGGCGCAGCCTTGCTGGCAGAGCTCAAAATTCACTACCCCTCAAGCCTATGCATTGTATTAAGTGGTTTTGCTGATTTTAATTCGGTTTTGGCGCTGCTGAATGCGGGTTCTGCGTTTCGTTTTTTGCAAAAACCTTGGGAAGAAAAAACATTACTAGAAGAAGTTAATAACGCCTTTGTTATCTACAACGAAAGGCGCTATAACACACTTGTTAACCAACTCATGTCAAGCAGTGCTGATAGCCTTATTGAGATAACCAATACAGGCCGACTTGTCAGAGTAAATGGTGTGGCTAAGCAAGCGCTAAATTTAGATGAAGTTCAAGGACTCACCTTAAGCATGCTTTTGCCAACAGCGACAGAGCAAGAGATAGCGCAATTGCTTGAGAGTCATACCGGGCATGGCATGTTTAAAACGACCAGTGGTAAAGATGTCGAGATATTTGTAAAAGTGGTTGATAAGTTGTCTCGTGTATTGCAATTAATATTACATGCAGATCCGTTTTCAACCATTTTCCTAGGCGCTAACTCATCAGTAGTAATGGACCAAAAGGCTATTTTGCGTTCAGCAGATGCGCTGCTAGATTCAAATCATCCTTTTGCACTAGTGGCAATAAGGTTGAAGAACTATGAATACTGGTCCGAAATGATTGGCTTTTCTGAAGCTGAAAAATTAGCAAATGCTATTTCAGTCACTTTGCTTGAACAAACAAAATCACTGGCTGCACAACTCGGACAATTAGCAAATGAGCAGTATATACTTGTATTGGATAACATTTCATCAGAACTTGATGTCCATAAAAAACTGACCGTACTGATTCAATCTTTTCAATTACCCGATTTTTTCAAGAGTGCTGTTCGAGTTGAGTTTGCGGTATCCTACTGCATCGCACCTGATGATGGCAAAGAAAGCCGTCAATTATTAAATAATGTCTTAATTTCTAATCGGTTACTCATCAATAGTAATTCTAATTTTTTTATGCGTTATGACGCGTCAATGATTGAACGCAAACGAGAACAGCTACTAATTAGCGAAGCCTTGTTTTACGCAATTGAAAATAATCAACTTTATTTAAATTACCAGCCTAAGTTTGACTTACTGCAACACAAAGTAACCAGTTGTGAAGCATTGTTGCGCTGGCAGCATCCGACGCTGGGCTTTGTATCACCGGCTGTATTTATTCCTGTAGCCGAGCAAGAAGGCCAAATCGTTGAGGTGGGTTACTGGGTTTTACAACGAGTATGTCAGATGCTTGTTAATTTGCAGCAGCAAGGTGTGCAGTTAGATAAAATAGCAATAAATATATCGGGTAAGCAGTTGTCTCAGGACG
The DNA here is from genome assembly GCF_030737935.1 of Alishewanella sp. SMS8. NCBI lineage: Bacteria > Pseudomonadati > Pseudomonadota > Gammaproteobacteria > Alteromonadales > Alteromonadaceae > Alishewanella > Alishewanella sp. SMS8. Next base: position 248,152 of record NZ_JAPJEA010000001.1, on the reverse strand, counting down.
ACTTTATTACACGTGTTGAATCAATACTGTCCAATTTTGACATCGATGCCTCCTTACTTGAATTTGAATTGACCGAGTCTTGGTTAGTGGAAAACATGGAAAAGAGCGTAGAAAAGCTCAATCGATTAAAAGCTTCGGGCATCACAATTGCTATTGATGATTTTGGTACAGGTTATTCATCGTTATCGTATTTATCTAAATTGCCAATAGACGTAATTAAAATTGACCGTTCTTTGATTACTGACATTGCGCAAAACCTCAATACTCAGAGTATGGTTGCCAACATTACGCGTATGGCGCATGACATGAAAATGCAGGTAGTTGTTGAAGGGGTAGAAACCCTTGAACAGCTTTTAATGTTAAGGCAGCTTAAGTGTGATGTCATACAGGGATTCCTTATTGCAAAACCCCAGCCAGAGGATAATTTTGTTAATATTTTGGCCGTCGCAAGGACAGAGATCAGCTCTCTGTTAGGAGCGTTGTAATGGCATTTAATGTCCTGTTTATAGATGATGACATCTTTATGCTAAGAGCGTTGCAGCGAACAGCTGTTCGTTTAAGGCCCGATGATAACTTTATAATGTGTAATCAAGAAACCGCATGGCAGAATACATTATCAGCGGGCATGGTACCTGATGCGGTTTTTTGTGATTACTTAATGCCGTTAAAAAATGGCGATAAAGTGCTGAAAGAAATTGAACATATTCACCCATCTGCAGTGCGTATATTACTAACTGGAAATACCACTGAAGATGTGATTAGCAGTGTAAGCAATGTTGCCCATTTTGTTTTAAGTAAACCTTTTGTCGATGATGACTTGAATTACGTGTTTTCATGCCTTGAGCGCCTTAATGCCTTGATGCTTTCGCCGAAAATTCGTAATGAAGTAGGCAGGCATAGCTATTTCTTCTCGCTACCCGAAACAACAGTAAAAATACAGCGACTATTTTCTCAGCCTGAAATGAATATCACAGAAGCCGCTAACTTAATTGAACAAGATAGTGTTGTAACGGCTAAGATTATTCAACTGGCTAACTCAGCATTTTTGGGATACCGCCGACATACTACCTCTTTAACTGAAGCGCTAAAGCGGCTGGGGCTTAGGCTTGCAGAGGCTATTGTTGTTTCAATCTCGATTGAACAGCGCATGTTAGGTACAGTATCTGCACAAGTGCATAAACGTTGTAGCGATTGGGCTTATCGTTATGCCACTGCGTGTCGGCAAAATTCCAAACTGTTGGGTTTTAACACTGAAATGCAAGATCTGATTTCTGTTGCTGCGTTATTGACGGGATTAGGGCATTTTGTTGTGGCTGCAGATTACCCAGACTATACCCCTGATTCACACCAGGCCCCAATTAATTTTGATGTAGGGTTAAGCGCTGATCCTGTGACATTAAGAGCCGTTTTTCTACTGACATTGTGGGGGTTTTCGTTTGATTTATGCGAAATCATTTCGCAGCAAGACACACCAGACTTGGTTGCGGCGGACGGTGATGAACCTATGCTCAATTTGGTTATGTTTGTTAGCAAATTAGCATTAAATAAGAAGGTTAATTCAGAAAGCTTGCTAATGCTTAAATCAAGAATAAAGAGTAAAGCGGTAATCGATTGGCTGGATAAGGTTTTAGCTGATTAAAAATTTTTTTTATATTTCATGCTATAAATTGAGGCAAGTTTGATAGTAATGCAATTCAATTATGACATTTGCAGTATGTTTTACTCTTTAACTTTGGGAAATTAATCTAATGAACGAAATTCAACGATTGAATAAAATTGCTGAGTATCATCTTGAAAAAGGTTTTGAAGATGAAAGCCTTTCAGAGTTACTTGCAGGAATGGCATTACTATTGGGCGTTCCTACAGCGTTGATTTCGGTAATAGGAGAAAATGAACAATTCTTCAAAGGTCGTTTTGGTTTAGATGTTCAAAGTACTCTCAGAAAAGATGCGTTTTGCAATCATGTTGTGGAAAACCAAAGCACATTAATTGTGGAAGATACAAAGCAAAACAACGTTTTTGTCGATAATCCACTGGTTACTGGCGAGCCTCATATCAGATTTTATGCAGGTGTTCCTTTATTACTTGATGATGTCATTGTTGGAGCGGTATGTGTTATTGATTTTCAACCCCGAACATTGGATGCTTCACAAATAGAGATATTACAGAGCCTAAGTTCACATGTTTCAGCTTATTTATCGTTATATCGTCAATTTATGCTGGTACAGCAGGAACATAGCCTGATTGATAATTCACCAGCAGTATTGCTCCAATGGCAAAATATTCATGGAATGCAGTTAAGTTACGTTTCCTCGAATATTGAAACCTTGTTTGGGATTGCTGTTGCAGATTTACGTAAAAAAACAGCGATGTTTGAGGATTTTATCGATGTTAGCCAATTAGATGAATTCAATTTTTTGTTTAGTAACCACCATTCAGGCGTAACTAAAGGAGAAGCGATTTTCAGACTCAAGACGTCAAATAATAAACAGCATTGGGTAAAGCTTATTACAAAAGCATTTTTTAGTAGTGAGGGTAAGCTAGATATGATTCATGCCATGCTTATCGATCACACGCTTAATCGTTATACAGAGCAAAAGCTTCTTGAAACGAATCAACAAATGAGACTTCTACTTGAAGCCTCTGCATTAGGAACTTGGGACTGGGATGTTCAATTAGATGTGAATAAAGTGAACGGACGCTGGTGTGAGATTATAGGGCTTGATTTTGATTTGGTGGAGCCGAGTAGTCAGTATTGGCGGCAGTTAGTTCATCCGGCAGATATTCAGCGTGTTGAGCAAGAGTTATCTAATCATCTGGGGGGGGTTAGTCAGACTTTTAACACCATTTATAGAATGCGGCATAGCAGTGGCCATTGGGTTTGGATTGAAACATACGCTAAAGTAGTGCAGCGCGCAAAAGATGGTACGCCCTTACGATTAGCCGGCACGCATCGAGATATCACTGATAAGAAAAAAGCCGAGTTACTTGAAATGCGGCAGCGACACTTGTTGGGTTTTATCAGTAAGGCTCAGTCTATTTATTTAAAAGAACATGATTTATCTTCGGCATGTCGACAAATTTTGTCAGAGTTAGCGGAAATTGCTGAAAGCCAGTTTGCTTTTATTGGTGAGATGCGTGTAATCGATGGTAAGTCTGTCTTGTTTATTCATGCAATCACGGAAATTGCATGGAACGAGCATAGCAATCATTTGGTACAGCTTTACCGACAAGGCAAACTTTACTTTGAAAGTTTCGATAATTTATTTGGCCGTGTGATTACCAGTAAAAAAACCGTTATTAGTAATAGCCCAACTTCACACCCTGCATCTAGAGGAACGCCCAAAGGCCATCCGAAGATATTCCGCTTTATGGGGTTGCCAATTGAGCTTAAAGATGGCGTGGTAGGCATGATTGGTCTTGCCAATAAGTTTGAAGATTACACCCAAGCAGACGCTACCTTCTTAAAGCCTTTGTTAGATGCATTAGCCAGTCTTTATTATGCTGTAGAGATTGAAAATGCCCGAAATGCTGCCGAACAACAATTGAAATTATTGGCAATGACAGATTCATTGACCGGAATACCAAATAGAAGAGCATTCGTAGAGCATTGTGCAGGGCTCAATAAACAAACTATACCTTATGTGGTTGCCATCCTAGATATTGATTATTTTAAGCGCGTGAATGATACATATGGCCATAATGCGGGTGATCAAGTCATACAAGTTACGGCAACAGCAATTAAAAACGCCTTGCGCTCAGACGATTATTGCGCCCGCTTAGGCGGAGAAGAGTTTGCGATTTTAATTGAAAACGCAAGTATTGACACGGCAACGCCGATATTAGAGACCTTAAGAGAAACCATACAAGATGCGCCGGTTGATTTTGAAAACAATCGGATTGCTTACACAGTAAGTATCGGCGCTACCGCAGTCGCGGCTAAAGACCCTAAAGAATTGACTGAACATCTTGCTCATGCTGACGGAGCATTATATACCGCTAAAAAAGAAGGTCGAAATTGCATAAGGTGGTTTGTTTCTGAAGAACAGCATAGTTAGGCCAGCATTAGCCTGAGAAGAACGATGAGTGAGAAGTTACTCCTCATCGGAATCCTCTTTTATTGTAAAAGGCTCTACTTGGACCAGCAGTTTTTCCTTATGTTTAGACTGATACTTTATTAAGTTGCTCAACGTCTTATCGCAAAAAATATGGTCTTTAGGCAGCAGTAGCATGTGTTTACGGTTATATAGATTTTGTGATAGGCGCATACCAACTTGTATTTGCTCAACGTGAAGCCCGTCTTGAATATTTTTATCAAAACTATCAATGTTGTTTTTTATTAACTTTTCTAGCGCTGCAACAACGTCGGGGTCATACAGAGTGCCTTTTTGCATTCTGATAAACTCAAAAGCTTCAGTTCTGGTGTAACTTTTTGAATTCATTTGCTGATATACAGCAAGCCAGAAATCTCTCGCTACCGCTAATATTCTGGCACCAATAGGGATGTCAGTTCCTACTTTTTGTAGTGGTTGACCGCTGCCATTGAAACGCTCGAACTGATTAGCAATAACCTCACTGAGTGTATGCAAGTGAACTGCTGGAGCTAACATTTCTTCTGCAAGTTGGGGGTGTTGTAAAAATTGTTTGCGTTCTGAACTGTCTAATTTGTAAGCGGGAGTGCTAAGGCAGTGTGAGGGTAAACCTAATTTACCCAGTTCTGAGTAAAGGCCTGCTTTATTCATCAAGTCTTTTTCTGGACCCGAGAGGTTCATTATCGCGGCAATATTGGCGCATGTTTTTGCCACATGTTGAGCAAACTTTCCATTGAGGGCCGGATTAATACTAATAATATTGTAGAGAACCTCGAGAGTTGCTTTTTGCTCATTGCCACGTGTTTCTGCCAACTTTTTATATTGTTGTATTGTCTTCTTCAATTGTAAAGTTCGTTGCTGCACCATCTCATCAAGACTATGGTTTAACTCTTTAAGTTGTTTATTCTGCTTAGCAATTTTTGTTGTAAGTTCTTTATTGGCCTTGACCAATCGATACATTTCTAAACCATCATCAACGTGCTTTAAAAGCTCAGCGTTATCCCAAGGTTTTTGCACATAGCGGTGAATTTTACCAACATTAATGGCGCTGACTGTTGATGCCAGATCGGCGTAGCCTGTCATTAAAATCCTATAAGCGTCTGGCTGTAATGTCGCAGCCTGAGCAAGAAACTCGGCTCCGGTCATGTTGGGCATACGCATGTCAGAAATAATTAAATTAACCTTTTCCTTTTCCAGCAAAGCGAGTGCCTCTTGCCCACTTGATGCCCGCAACAACTTTACTGGCTTAGACAAAAACAAACGTGTTAACGACTTTAAAATATTTAACTCGTCGTCTACACACAAAATTACAGGCAGGGATGCTGTTTCTTGCTGATTCATAGAGTGCTCGCCTTCTTTTTTTTCCTTCGGCCAGGGTGGCTCAATTATCTCAATTGGCTTATTTGTCTCTTTGTACAAGATATGCTATAAGTTAAAAATAATCAATAAAAAGGGTATTCGCCACTAACAAAGTCATTTGGCAATGCCTAATAGCTCCGACTTACGATTCTTATAAGCAGAAGATATGTTTTGAGCACTGTATTAGCGGAACACTCGATAACAGTTTGCTGGCAAGCATTACTACCTTATTAATGTGGTTTTTATGATTAAAAAAATACTAATTGTAGATGATGAACCCAGCATTTTGAGATCGCTGAACAGATTGCTTTTCAGGGCAGGCTATAAAGTGTTTTCAGCGGATAATGCAAAAGCAGCATTGTCAGTGATGCAGCAGGAGGCTTGTCAGCTTCTGATTACGGATTTTCGGATGCCAGAAATGGACGGAGCAGCATTACTCGCCGAAGTTAAATTATCTTATCCTTCAACGGTAGCTATGGTGCTAAGTGGATACACTGATTTTGATTCTGTTTTAAAGTTGCTTAATGGTGGTGCGGCGTTCCGTTTTTTAGAAAAGCCTTGGGATGAAGTTGAACTACTAGCCGAAGTTGAAAATGCTTTCAAAGCCTATTACGAAAGAAGCAATAATATTTTTGTTAATTCGTTAATGGCAAGTAGTTCCGATGCAATAATAGAAGTGTTCGCTGACGGTAAAATCGGCCGTGCAAATGGTATTGCTAAACAGATGTTCGACTTAGATTATGATCCTTATTCAACTTTATATGAGCTATTCTCAACGACTTCAGCGCATGAGTTAACTGATTTAATAGCCAAAGAAAAAGACCATGCAGTTTTAAAAACATCGAAAGACTTGGATGTTGAAGTGTTTGTAAAAGTTTTTGAGCCTGGTGCCCTTCTGCTTCACTTACAAATTATTGAAGAAGCACCTCCCTTGTTTTCAAGCAGTATTAATTTACCTGCAGTTCTCGATCAAAGGTCAATTGTTCGAAAAGCTGATAGCTTGCTTGAACGCGGTGAAGCGTTTTCGATGGTTGCGATTAAGTTAAAAGATTACGCTTTTTGGTCTAACATTATTGGTTTTTCCGAAGTTGAAGCGTTAGTTGATGAAATATCTGCAACCTTTTTAGAACAAGCTGAAGGACTCTCTGGAACGTTAGGTTATTTAGCGAATGAACAGTTTATTTTGATTTTTGAAAATGTGGCTTCAGACTTGGATGTTTACGAGAGACTCACTGCGCTACTAAAACCGTTAACTATTGAAAAGTTTAGAAAAAATGGTTTGGGGGTTGAGTTTGTCATCTCTTATTGCCTTGCACCTTGGGATGGTAATTCTGGTCGAGAGCTTCTGAGCCATGTACTTGTTACAAATAGTTTGCATGTGCAAGGGCATTCCGGTTTTTTTATGCGGTATAACGCAGCATTAATTGACCGTAAACGTGAGCAATTGCTACTCAGTGAGGCGTTATCTTATGCGATTGAAAATGAACAACTTTACTTGCATTTTCAACCACAGTTTGATGTATGCCAACAAAAAATTATTGGTTGTGAAGTGTTATTACGCTGGCAACATTCTACTTTTGGTGATGTTTCGCCAGCGATCTTTATGCCAATAGCAGAACATGATGGTCAAATTATTGAAGTTGGTTATTGGGTTATTCAACGTGCTTGTCTGGCACTAGCCAAGTGGATAAATCAAGGTGTCGCTTTAAACAAAGTTTCTATTAATGTTTCTGGTAAGCAATTAGCGCAAGACGATTTTATTTCGCGTGTTAAAGCGATATTGGCTAACTTAAAGATAGATACCGCGTTACTGGAGTTTGAGCTCACCGAATCTTGGATAGTTGAGAACATTGAACAAAGCGCAGAAATACTGAGCGCTTTAAAAAAAGTGGGTTTTAGTATCGCTATCGATGATTTTGGCACAGGTTATTCATCATTAGCTTATTTATCAAAGCTACCGATAGATACAATAAAAATTGCGCGATCTTTAATTTCTCCTATTGTGCACGACATTAATACTCAAAGCATGATAGCAAACATTATCCGTATGGCGCATGACATAAAAATTCAGGTAGTGGTGGAGGGCGTAGAAACGCTTGAACAACGCCATATTTTAGAACAGCTTAATTGTGATGTTATTCAGGGATCTTTAATAGCACAACCTCAAATAGAGGCATGTTTATTAAAGTGTTTAGGCGTTGCATAGCTATGATTTATTTCCACAGGGGAGTGATATGACAAGGTTGAATGTCCTGTTTATTGATGATGACAGTTTTATGTTAAAAGCTTTGCACCGTGTATGTCGCCGTTTAAAGCCTGACTATCATTTTGTTTTATGTGAGCAACAATCTATGTGGCAGAGCGTCTGGAGTGAAAGCACCCCTCCAGACGTGGTCTTTTGTGATTATTTAATGCCGATGAGAAATGGTGATAAAGTACTTGAAGAAATTGCCTGTACTTATCCCTCTGCGGTAAGGGTATTGCTGACTGGGGACGTGACTGAAGAAGTGCTCAGTAAGGCGAGTGAGGTTGCACACTTTGTGTTGAGTAAACCTTTTGCTGAAAACGATTTAAATCATGTTTTTTTATGTTTAGAGCGTTTGAACGCATTGAAATTTCCCCAGGTTTCTCGAGCGAAGCTGGGGCAAATTGGATATTTTTTTGTGTTACCGGAACTGGCTTTAAAGTTACAGGATCTCTTTTCACAGCCGGATGTCGATATTAAAGACGTTACTGATCATATTATGACAGATAGCGTGATTACGGCGAAGATTATACAGTTTGCTAACTCAGCATTTCTTGGATACCGCGTTCATACTACCTCTTTAGCGGAAGCAATAAAACGTCTTGGCTTGCGTCTGGTCGAAGCGATCGTGATATCCATCTCCGTTGAGCAACAAGTATCATTAAGAATCCCTCTCTCAGTTTACAAGCATTGCAGTGAGTGGACATATCGCTATGCCGCCGCATGTCGGCAAAATAGCAAAACACTTGGGTTTAGCACGGAAATGCAGGATTTTATTTATGTTGCTGCTTTATTGACAGGGCTTGGGCACTTTTCACAGGCTTTAGAGCAGACCGATTACGACCCTGATGCTGAAAGTAAATTAATTGATATCGAGCAAGCTCTTTGTTACAAGCCGTCGACAATGAGTGCTGTTTATTTTTTAACCTTATGGGGCTTTCCTTCTGATATATGCAAGACAGTGCTTTTTCAGGATAAACCGCCTTTTAGTGGTGTTGGTCTAAATGAAAAATCACTGAGCTTGGTGATGTTTGTAACGAAATTATCATTATTAGGCTCTTTAACCTATGAAGCAAAGCAGAGAATTAAAACAGAGATAAATGACACGGCGACTATGCAATGGCTCGAGTTGATAATGAGATGATTTTTGAAGTGACTACAACTGATCTTGCGATAAGTTGTGATATCAAAAAAATTTAGCTGTTATAAGCACAATAATGGAGCATTCATTGAGCTTACACACGTTAACACTAAAAGATACTCATCAAAGTCGAGTTGCCATTAAACGCATACTGAAAGCCACAACTGAAGAAGCGAAGACACAAGGTATGTTTTTGCATACCGAAGTATTTGTTAGTGATGAGAGTGAAAACGCTGTAACAGTGATGCTTTACACGAAGGAAAGGGCCGTGTCTGGTGGTTATCTTGTGAATTTTCTTGCTGACTTACTACGGCGATACGGCGATGTGAAAACCCATAAATGGGAGAGCTTAAATGATTAATTTCAATGTATTTATTGTTTGCGGTTAAGGCTACTTTCAAGTTTTCTGCAATCAATAGGTACTTCAATAACCTAACAACCTTGCATGGTTATTTATGTTAGTTCCCTCAGACTCGCTTTTTTGCTCCAAAACAATTTGAGATATTCTGAGTAATAGGTTCCTGAAATCGCTCAGTACATAGTCATCGATTATGTGAGTGGAAAGAGCCTTGCAGATTGCAGTTAGCAATAAGTTGTCAGCTTTTACATGCATGGTGTCAACCTTTTACTTTAGTACCCAATAAAAGTATGGCAGTGGAATTAAGGCTCGGCCATATAAGAGCTTAATTTAATAAATAAATTCATAGTGTTGACATCTCTTATTCAAGTTTATCGATCAAGCAATTAGCTGAACTTATAGCGCTGAGTTGCATGCTGTCATTCTATTTAACGCAATTGTGCTAGTCATATTTCTGTTAAAAAATAAATTTAAGATCCCTTAGCAAATGATTGATAGCCGTTTTTAATGTACAATGCTCATCCCTGTTTTAATCCGAAGCAAAATAGATAAGCAGGTGAAATTCAAAATTGTGTACCACGCTGTGTACCAAACACCCTAAGTTGTGGGTGTCAACTGCCACGCAAGGTGCATAGAATATAGCGTTTTGTTGTTAATCAAGTGACCCTTGGTTTGGGCCACCACTGTAAAAGGATTGATCATGCCAGTTATTACTCTGCCTGACGGTAGTCAGCGCGCCTTTGACCATGCCGTTACTGTACTTGATGTTGCTAAAGACATTGGCCCAGGTTTAGCTAAAGCCACCATTGCCGGTAAAGTTAATGGTGAACTTGTTGATGCTTGTGAACTGATTGAACAAGATGCCAGCTTAAGTATCGTAACCAGCAAAGATCAAGAAGGCTTAGAGATTTTACGTCACTCTTGTGCACACTTATTAGGCCACGCGATTAAACAACTTTGGCCAAACGTGAAAATGGCTATCGGCCCTGTTATTGATAATGGTTTTTACTACGACGTTGATTTAGAACAGCCGATCAGCAGTGATGATTTAGCGGCGCTAGAAGCGCGCATGCTGCAGTTAGCCAAAACCGAATATGATGTGGTAAAAAACAAGGTGAGCTGGCAACAAGCTTGGGATACCTTTGCCGCACGTGGCGAAAGCTACAAGCAAGAAATTCTGGAGCAAAATATTCCGCGTGATAGCAGCCCTGCGCTGTATCATCACGAAGAATATATTGATATGTGTCGTGGCCCGCACGTGCCCAACATGCGCTTTTGCCAACACTTTAAAATTATGAAAGTGGCCGGTGCCTATTGGCGCGGCGACTCAAAAAATAAAATGCTGCAGCGTGTTTACGGTACGGCTTGGGCAGACAAGAAACAATTAGCGGGCTACTTAACCCAGTTAGAAGAAGCCGAGAAGCGTGACCACCGTAAAATTGGTAAAGCACTGGGCTTATTTCACTGGCAAGAAGAAGCACCGGGTATGGTGTTCTGGCACAACGATGGTTGGACTATCTTCCGTGAGCTAGAAACGTTTGTACGCGAGAAGCTTGGCCAGTACGACTACGATGAAGTGAAAGGTCCATTAATGATGGATCGTGTATTGTGGGAAAAATCGGGACACTGGGAAAAGTATGCCGATAATATGTTCACTACCCAGTCTGAGCATCGTGAGTACGCCATCAAACCGATGAACTGCCCGGGGCACGTGCAAATCTTTAACCAGGGGTTAAAGTCTTACCGTGATTTACCGCTGCGTATGGCCGAGTTTGGTTGTTGCCACCGTAATGAGCCTTCAGGTGGCTTACACGGCTTGATGCGCGTGCGCGGCTTTACCCAAGATGATGCGCATATCTTCTGTACTGAAGATCAAGTGCAGGCAGAGGTGACTAAATGTATCAAGATGGTGTTTGATACTTACAGTACCTTTGGTTTTAAAGACATCGTGGTGAAGCTATCGACACGTCCGGCACAACGGATTGGTTCTGATGAGATTTGGGACCGTGCCGAGCAAGGCTTGATGGACGCATTAAAAGCCAATGATATTGCCTATGAACTGCAACCTGGTGAAGGTGCTTTTTATGGTCCGAAAATTGAATTCACCTTGCACGATTGCTTAAATCGCGCATGGCAATGTGGCACAGTGCAACTCGACTTCGCGTTACCGGGTCGTTTAGGAGCCAGTTATGTGTCTGAAAGCGGCGAAAAACTGGTTCCGGTGATGATTCACCGTGCGATCTTAGGTTCGTTAGAGCGGTTTATTGGTATTCTCATCGAAGAGTACGCCGGCTTTTTCCCGACGTGGTTAGCACCCACGCAGGTGGTAATTATGAATATTACCGATAATCAGGCCGAATATGTCGAAGAATTAGTAAAAACTTTCAAATCTCACGGTATTAGAGTAAGAAGTGACTTGAGAAATGAGAAGATAGGCTTTAAAATTCGCGAGCACACACTTAAGCGTATTCCGTACCTCGTTGTCGTCGGTGATAAAGAAGTCGAAGCAGGTGATATTGCAGTCAGAACACGTAAAGCTGATGATTTAGGCAAAATGTCGGTTGCCAGCTTTGTCGAGAAAATGCTGACTGAAATTAAAAACCGGATATAAGCTTTAAGTGAATTATAAATTTTCGGAGGAACATACTATTAAAGTAGGAAAGAAAACATTACCGGCCAACCGTCCTAACAGGATAAACGAAGAAATTAATCTGCCAGAAGTGCGATTAATTGGTATGGAAGGTGAACAGCTGGGCGTCGTTACCACGACAGAAGCAATTCGGTTAGCTGAAGAAGCAAGTGCTGATTTAGTAGAGATCAGTCCTACAGCAGAACCACCAGTTTGTAAGTTGATGGACTACGGTAAGTTCCTGTTCGAAAAGAGCAAAGCTCTTAAAGAACAAAAGAAAAAGCAAAAACAGATCCAGATAAAGGAAATTAAATTCCGGCCTGGAACTGATGAAGGCGATTACCAGGTAAAACTACGCAACCTGCGTCGCTTCATTGAAGAGGGTGATAAAGCTAAAGTAACACTACGTTATCGTGGTCGTGAAATGGCGCATCAGGAAATCGGTATCGAAATGCTTTCTCGTATTAAAGAGGATCTTAGCGATATCGCCATCTGTGAATCTTTCCCTAACCGGGTAGAAGGTCGGCAGATGATCATGATGCTAGCCCCAAATAAGAAGTAATAAGCGCCTTCAAGTTTATTAAACTGCGGCTTGCCGCAGTTTTTTAACGCCTTATTATTCGTTGTCATTTAACAATGCGAGTTTCAATACTATGCCAAAGATGAAAACCAACAAAGGTGCCGCGAAGCGTTTTAAAAAGACTGCTTCAGGTAACTTTAAACGTAAGCAATCTCACCTTCGCCACATCTTGACGAAGAAGACTTCTAAGCGTAAGCGTCAGTTAGGTCCAAAAACCTTAGTCGCAAAAGTGGATATTGCCGGCTTAGTCCGTTGCATGCCGTACGCATAATTTAATAGGAGTCAGAAATGCCAAGAGTTAAACGTGGTGTGACGGCACATGCTCGTCACAAGAAGGTATTAAAACAGGCTAAAGGTTACTACGGTGCCCGTAGTCGTGTTTACCGGGTTGCTTTCCAGGCTGTTATCAAAGCCGGTCAATATGCTTACCGTGACCGTCGTCAGCGTAAGCGTCAGTTCCGTCAACTGTGGATCGCGCGTATCAACGCAGCGTCACGGATGAACGGTATGTCTTACAGCCGTTTAATTGCAGGTCTGAAAAAGGCTTCAATTGAAATCGACCGTAAGATCCTGGCCGACATCGCTGTTTATGACAAAGCCGCTTTTACTGCTATCGTAGCAAAAGCAAAAGAAGCTTTAGTCTAAACACTGCTTGAATAAAAAAACCACCCTAGGGTGGTTTTTTTATGTCTGCAATTTAGGTTTCATGCTCAGCACATTTCTTAAATTCTTAAGGGCTCACTTAATGTTGTTTGCTATAAAAGTCATACCTTGTGAATTTAAGAAATGGCCTAAAATTGAGTAATCAAATTGGAATACTTCAAGAAAAAGGGTCTCTAAAAGCAAACTCGCATTTTTTAGCTAAACAACTCAAATCAACGTGTGAGCGCAAAGCAGGCTGCACAAAGTTCTTACACTAAATGCAGCGAAAAATGGTTTAGTTAACCGCAGGCACCAACTCTAAAATAACTTGGTTATTAAAAAATAATTGCAGTTTATCGGCGTTCACTTCCGCGCGGTCAACTTGCTGCAGTTTTTCGGTAAATTGCTGCTCAATGTTACTGGCCTCAGCGCAGAACTTTCGTGTGCTGGCAAGCGGTTGCACGCTCAGAGTATTGGCTTGTTGCTCATAGCTGGCGTTAAAGTTGTTACAGCCGCTAAAGCCGTATAAACGGTCTTTCTCAAAAATAAGCCGAACATTTAACTGGTGTGGAATATAACGGTTAGCCACTTTCTCCGCACGCCAGACAATACCTTGTAACTGTTTTTGAGCAAATTGGTCGGGGCAGGTGGCATTAGGCCAAAATTGTTCAAATTTATCGATGTAAAGCGTATCAATACCGTGCTGGTCCGCACTTTTACGTCCAACTAAGGTGGCAATAACCGGTTTATTATTTAAGCGTGTATCTTGTTGATACAGGCGCATCATGGGTAAATGATTTTGTGTATTAGCCACCGGTAAGGTGTCACCGTTTTGACAGGTTATAAAGGTCGCAACATTGTTTTTTAATTGATACATACCCAGTAGCGGTTGGCGTGAGTCGAGCTTTTTCAGCGAGGCATAACGGCTTAATTGATACGCTTCAGACGACAAAATGGGCTTACCGGCCAAATCCGTCATCACTAAGTGCTGATTACTGCGAAAATGAAAGACCGGCAGCGTGCTTTGCTGATTAATCAAATGCAAAGTGCGTTTTTCTAACAACCAAGAGCCGCTAATTAATTGCACCTGGCCGCGGCCAAGATATTCTTGACGCGCTTCAAAGCGCCCATCACGATACAGATTAATATGATAAGCGATGCCGCTGCAATCCGCACACGGCAAGACGCCTTCAAAAGTCATATCTGTATCTATGAAAATATGCTCGAAATCGGTTGCTAACGACTCGGTAGTATCGTTATTAGCCACTTCGCTGGCATCGGTAACCGGTGCCGGGATGGGTACGGCTAATACCGGTTGTTTCTCTGCACTTAAGGTGGTGGGTTTGTCAGCGCCGATATCGGGTAATTGACTACAGGCCGATAATAATAATGCGGTGACGACAACTAGCTTTTTCATCTTAGAAATCCCTGCCTAAACGTTTCGGCCATTATAACGCATGCACACTTAGGAAACAGGCCTATTTTATCGGTGCAAACCCTTGTAATGCTTCGCGCACCCAAAGTGCACTTTGCAACGGTTGTTCTTGCATAAAGCAATGGCCGCCAGGCACTTGCCGGCTTTGCACCCCGCTGTTTAATTGTTGCCATTTAGCCACGGCTTTGACGACAAATGGAAAGGTTTGTTCCCCATAAAAGATTTTTACCGGCGCCTTTGCTTTACGAAGTGCCGGCCATAGCCCTCTTGGGTAGGAGCTGAACACATCGGCTTCACGCTCTGGTAAGCACTTTAAGCGCACACCATCGTCTTGGTCAGCTAAGGCGTGTTCAACATAAGCATTAAGCGCCTGTGCATCCCAGCTTTGAAATAAACGACGACTTTGAAAGTAACTTAAGGCAGTAGAGCGATCGGGCCAATGTTGGCGTCTCCTTAACGCGGCTTTGGCTAACGGATTTTTTTTAAACAGCCGCACACCTTCAAGGGTTCGGGCCAGTAATAGCATTGAGGGGGGGAATAACACCGGATCAAGTAATACCAACCCTTGAAATAACTGTGGATGCTCGGCGTGGATCAGGGCGGTTAATACACCACCAAAACTATGGCCTAAGCCGTAAACGGGCGCAGTGCCAAACAATGGGCGATGGGTTAACCAGGCTTCTGCGGCAATCTGCGCAATGTTATTCCAGCCTAAAAACTGTTCGCCATGATCACTATCACCATGGCCTTGGGCATCCGACAAGAACAAATCATAATGTAGGCTTAGTTGGCGTAGCATAGGGCTGTAGGTTAGGCCGCTAAAGCCGTTACCGTGCATAAAATGTAATACAGGCTTGCCACTTGGCACGCTGTGTTGTCCGCGCACGGTTAGGCCATGTGCGCTACTATAAGACCAGGGGATCAACTGCATGGATGTTCACTTCATAAGATAAGCATTGAGTCATTAATACTGAACTTGTGTCACTAATCGCTTATTTAGTGCCAAATAATTTATCACCGGCATCGCCCAAGCCTGGCAGGATATAACCTTGCTCATTTAAACCTTGGTCTACCGCTGCGGTATAAAGCTCAATGTCAGGATGTGCCTCGGCTAAGGCTTTAATTCCCTCAGGAGCGGCAACTAGCACCAGAGCTTTGATTTGTTGGCAGCCATGCTGTTTTAGTAAATCGATGGTAGCAATCATCGAGCCGCCCGTGGCTAACATGGGATCAACAACAATCGCTAAGCGTTGATCTAAATCGGCAGCGAGTTTTTTAAAGTAAGGTACCGGTTTCAGAGTTTCTTCATCACGATAAATACCGACCACGCTAATGCGAGCGCTGGGGATTAAATCTAAAACGCCGTCTAGCATACCCAAGCCCGCGCGCAGAATAGGCACTACGGTCACTTTTTTACCTTGAATTTGTTGAACGTCGCAAGGGCCGTTCCAGCTCTCTATCGTCAGTTGCTCAGTGGGCAGATCTTTGGTTGCTTCATAAGTCAGGAGGCTACCTAGTTCTGCGGCTAATTGGCGAAATTGGCGAGTGCTAATATCGGCTGCGCGCAATAAACCAATTTTGTGCTGCACCAGTGGGTGTTTTACTTCGGTCAGTTTCATCAAGATTTCCTCTGTTCAGCGCAGATAAGCCTAACGCAATCTGCTTTTGCTTGCAGTTTATATCGAAGCATTATACAAACGTTACGCTTAATTACAGCAAAAACACAGGAACAAAAATGCCAGTGAAATTACCACGTGTTTTGATAACACTCAGTTTATTACTTGGAGGTGCCGCTATGGCTGATGCAAAGCAACTTGAACTGGAGCGACTGTTCGCCGATCCAGTGTTAAGCGGCACGACGCCTCGTTCTTTGACCATGGCACCTGACGGTAGCCGTGTTACCTATCTTAAAGGCAAAGTTGAAGATGCCAACCGTTTAGATTTGTGGCAATACCATATTAAAGAGGGCAAACACAGTGTGCTGGTGAATGCCGACCATTTAATTAGTGGTGCAGAAACACTGTCTGATGAAGAAAAAGCCCGCCGCGAGCGACTACGTTTATTTGCTTCGGGTATTGTCAGTTACAGTTGGTCTAAAAGTAGTGACGCTTTATTATTCCCTTTAAATGGTGATTTGTATTACTACCAGCTCGCCAGCAATAAAGCAAAAAAGCTGACAAATACCCCAGAGTTTGAAACCGATGCCACCATTTCACCTACTGGCCGTTATGTTGCTTTTATTCGCGAGCAAAACTTGTTTGTGCAAGAGATAGCGACCGGTAAAGAAACCCAACTGACCTTTGATGGCGGTGGTGATATTAAAAACGGGATGGCCGAGTTTGTGGCACAGGAAGAGATGGGCCGCATGACAGGTTATTGGTGGGCTCCGGATGACAGTAAAATTGCCTTTACCCGTACTGATGAAAGTGGGGTTGCTGAAGTCGTTCGTAATGAAATATATGCTGACGAAATTAAATTGTTTAAACAGCGTTATCCTTATACCGGCACCGCCAATACGACTATTCAATTAGGTGTTGTGACATTAAACGATGGTAGTGTGAAGTGGCTACCGCACGGTGATAATGCTGATATTTATCTGCCAAGAGTCGAGTGGAGCAAAAACGCGCGGTATGTAAGTTATCAATGGCAAAGCCGTAACCAACAGCAAATAGAACTGCGCTTGGTTGATCTTAAAACGGATAAGCAAACATTACTGTTAACGGAAACCAGCAACACGTGGTTGAACCTGCATGATGACCTACATTTTTTAAGTAATAATCAAGGCTTTATTTGGGCCTCTGAACGCAGTGGTTATAAACATTTATATCACTATGATTTTAATGGCAAGTTACTGCGTCAGCTCACCGCGGGCGACTGGGTGGTGGATCAGCTAGATGCCGTCAACGAGCAGCAAGGTTTGCTGTACTTTACCGGGCGCAAAGATAGCGTGCTAGAACGTCATCTGTATCAGGTGAGTTTAAAAGATGGCAATATTAAACGCATCACAGAAGCCGGTTATGATCATGCCGTGGTTGTGGCCAAAGATGGCAGCAGTTTTATAGATAGCTTCTCAAATGTCACAACGCCCGATAAAGTAGCGCTGCGTGCCATGGATGGTCAGGTACTCACCTGGTTAGCGCAAAACACCTTGAACGCAGATCATCCGTTAAGCCCTTATCATAGCGAGCTGAATGCCCCGCGTTTTGGCACGTTACAGGCCGAAGATGGTCAAACCTTACATTACCGTATATTTGAACCCAAAAATATCGTGCCAGGCAAACAATACCCTGTGGTCGTCAGTGTCTACGGCGGGCCTCATGCTCAGCGTGTGACGAACAGTTGGAGTCAGCGCAATTTGTATTTGCATTACCTCGCGCAACAAGGCTATCTGGTATTTCAATTAGATAATCGTGGTTCGTACAACCGTGGTAAAGCCTTTGAAGATCCGATCTATAAAAAACTCGGTGAGGTCGAAGTGGATGATCAAATCACCGGTGTTAAGTACCTGCGAACTTTGCCTCATGTCAACCCGCAGAAAATAGCGATTTATGGCCATAGTTATGGCGGTTATATGGCCATCATGACCCTGTTTAAAGCCGGTGATTATTTCACCGCCGGCGTTGCGGGCGCGCCCGTTACTGACTGGGCCTTGTATGATACCCATTACACTGAGCGTTACTTAGGGCACCCACAACAAAACGCCGAGGGTTATCGTGATAGCGCGGTCTTCCCTTATGCCGACGGGCTAAAAGGCGATTTGCTGATTTATCATGGTATGGCTGATGATAATGTGTTGTTTACCCACAGTACTAAGCTGTATAAACACTTACAGGATAAAGGCCTGTTGTTTGAAATGATTGACTACCCAGGCAGTAAACACTCGATGTTTGGTCAGCCGGTTCAAACGCATTTACATAAAAGCATTACGCGCTTTTTTGAGCGTACTCTGAAGTAAAAACCACGCTAACAGGTCGGCGGTTCAGTCGGCCTGTTACTTTGCCTACCAAAAAAAGCGATAACTTGGCGAGATCAACGCGCTAAAACACCGCTATAGAGCGAATGGCAAACTTAACCGCCTGCCTAAAACCCATCATCTTACTCACGCAACATCTCGGCATTACTTACATTCATTGCAGAATGTCACTTGACAGACCAGTGATTCAAACGTACATTTCAAACAGGTGTTTAAAAAGCATGTTTGAATAAAATGAGTGTGAAAGTGAATACACAATTAAAAATTTTGGATGCGGCGCAAAACCTGTTTGCCGAAGCCGGCTTCAATGATACTTCACTGCGCCAGATCACAACCAAAGCGGAAGTGAATCTGGCCTCGGTTAATTATCACTTTGGCTCTAAAAAAGAACTGATCCAAGCGGTGCTACAGCGTTATTTGCAAGTGTTGATGCCGCGGTTAGATCATGAGTTTGTTCAATTACTGGCGAAAACCCAGCCGAATAGCTTACCGGATATCCTCGCTGTTTTCGTAAAGCCCTTGTTAGAGCTTAACCATGTGCAGCGCAAAGGCACCCGTACTTTTTTGCAACTGTTAGGGCGCGGTTATACCGATGTGCAAGGCCACTTGCGTTGGTTTATTAATCATCATTATGGTCAAACCCTAGATAAGTTTGTGTTACTTGTGCAACAAAGCTGCCCACATTTGCCTGCGAGCGTGTTGTTTTGGCGGTTGCATTTTTCATTGGGTTCTATTGTTTTTACCATGGCATCCAACGATGCGTTGGCAGAAATTGCCTTAGCCGATTTTAACGAGTCGGTTGATATCGAAGGCGTGATAGCACGCTTGATCCCTTATTTGGCGGCAGCCATTGCTGCGCCTGTGTTGACGAATGTTATGCCGACAGGCGTAACACAAACCGTAGCCTGATGCTGGAAGGAAGCTGAAATGGTCTTTTTATTATTAATTATCGTTATTCTGGTGGTGGTATTCGGTGTCACCTCTATTCGACGCAGTCTGATCACCAAACCGGTGTTTGGTATTTTCAAAAAAATCTTACCGCCTCTTTCAGATACTGAACGTGAAGCGATGGAAGCCGGTGATGTGTGGTGGGATGGTGAACTGTTCAAAGGTAAACCAGACTGGCAAAAACTGCACAGCATTCCTAAAGCCGAGTTATCGGCCGATGAGCAAGCCTTTATGGATAATCAAGTTGAAACCTTGCTGAAAATGCTGGATGACTACAAGATCGTGCAAGAAGAGCGAGACCTGCCTAAAGCCGTGTGGGATTACATTAAAAGCGAAGGTTTCTTCGCCATGATTATTCCGAAGAGCTATGGTGGGCGTGAGTTTTCAGCGATAGCCAACTCGACAATCGTATCGCGTATTGCGACGCGCAGCTTAACAGCTGCCGTGACCATTATGGTGCCTAACTCTTTAGGCCCCGGTGAATTGTTAATGCACTACGGTACAGAAGAGCAAAAGAACCGCTGGTTGCCACCCTTAGCCAATGGTACTGATGTGCCGTGTTTTGCTTTAACCGGCCCTGAGGCGGGCTCTGATGCGGGCGGTATTCCTGATACCGGCGTGGTGTGTAAAGGCGAATTTGAAGGTAAAGAAGTACTGGGTATTCGTTTGAACTGGGATAAGCGCTATATCACCTTAGCACCTGTGGCAACGGTGTTGGGCTTGGCGTTCAAATTATCTGATCCTGATAAGTTACTGGGTGATAAAGAAGAATTAGGCATCACCTGTGCGTTAATTCCGACCAGCCATCCTGGCGTGCAAATTGGTGATCGCCATTTCCCTATGAATATGGCTTTTATGAACGGTACCACTTACGGTAAAGACGTATTTATCCCGATAGATTGGATTATCGGTGGGCCAGAATATGCCGGTCGCGGCTGGCGTATGCTGGTAGAGTGCTTGTCGGCAGGTCGCGGTATTTCATTACCGGCGCTGGCCACCGCAACGGGTCACTTAGCGGCTCGGATGACGGGCGCTTATGGTTATGTGCGTCAGCAGTTTGGTTTATCAATTGGTAAATTTGAAGGTGTGCAAGAAGGCTTAGCGCGTATCGGTGGCTTAACTTACACATTAGAAGCCATGCGCGTGATGACCGCGGGTGCGATTGATCAAAAACTTAGCCCTGCCGTCGTCACCGCCATTGCCAAATATCACATGACTGAGATGTCACGTATTTTATTAAACGATGCGTTTGATATTCATGCCGGTAAAGCCATTCAGTGCGGACCGATGAACTATTTAGCACACGGTTATATGGGCGTGCCTATTTCGATTACCGTTGAAGGTGCGAACATTTTAACGCGCAACTTGATGATCTTTGGTCAAGGTGCCACGCGTTGTCACCCTTATGTGTTAGCGGAGTTAGAAGCTGCGGCCAACCCGAATGCCGATGAAGGTTTAGCACAGTTTGATAAGCTATTAATGGCGCATGTTGGTTTTGCGGTAGGCAATACGTTTTCAGCGTTATGGCAGGGCTTAACGGCCGGTGCCTTTAACACTGCACCGGTGTCGGGTGACACGGCTCGTTATTACAAGCAATTAAGCCGTATGAGCCGTGCCTTAGCGCTAAGTGCCGATGTATCTATGTTGATGCTGGGCGGTGATTTAAAACGCAAAGAAATGCTTTCAGCGCGTTTAGGAGATGTGTTAAGCCAGTTGTATATTGCTTCAGCCGTATTGAAGTTTTACGAAGATAACGGCCGTCAGCAAGCGGATCTGCCTTTTGTACATTACAGTGTGGCACGTGCTTTATATGAAATTGGTAAAGCCTTTGATGGTTTCTTTGCTAACTTTCCAAATCGCATTGTGGCACGCACATTACGTACCTTGGTGTTTCCATTTGGTATCGGCTACAAACTGCCAACCGATGAAGTGGCGCAGCAAATTTGCGAGACACTGTCTAAACCCAATGTGGTGCGCGATCGCTTAACGCATCTGTGTTATGTCGGCGAAGACGCGGATGATGCTACAGGCCTAATGGAAGCGGCTTTTGTTGCGATGCATGAAGCTCAGCCATTATTGAAGAAAATAGCTCAGGGGCAAAAGTCTGGTCAGTTAGCGCGTAAGCAACCGATGGTGGATACCATTAAGCAAGCGTTAGCGGCGAAGATTATTTCAGAAGCTGAAGCTGCATCGCTGCATAAAATGAATGAATTACGCTTTAAAGCTATCAGTGTGGATAGTTTTAAACCCGGTGAACTAGAAAAATTCAGTTTACCGAGTAAAGATGCAGCGTAATCGCTAACGCTTTAAGAAACCGGAGTATACTCCGGTTTTTTTTCGCCATAACGCAGGCTATAGTAGTATCTTATTTTGAGCCTAGCCTGACATTTTATGATCCCAAAGGTATTTTATGAATAATCACAGCACGATCCGTTTAGCAACCGAGGCTGATTGCGCCTTAATTTTAGCTTTTATTCAGGGCTTAGCTGAGTATGAGAAAATGGCAGATCACGTGGTCGCCACCACTGAAAAGTTACAACAGAGCTTGTTTGGCGAGAAGCCCGCAGCCGAAGTGGTGATTGCTGAGTATCAAGGGCAGCCGGCGGGCTTTGCTTTGTTTTTTCATAATTACTCCACATTTTTAGCGCAACCTGGACTGTATCTGGAAGATTTATTTGTTCTACCTGAATATCGGGGTAAGGGTTTAGGTAAATTATTATTAAGCTATTTAGCAAAATTGGCCGTAAAACGTGGCTGTGGTCGTTTTGAATGGTCAGTGCTGGATTGGAATCAACCGGCAATCGATTTTTATCAAGCGCAAGGTGCCAGTCTTATGCATGACTGGCGGATCACTCGTGTTGCCGGTGCGGAATTACAGGCCCTAGCTGCCTCTTATCCGAATTAATGAGTGGCGTTAACATTTTCTGAAGGATTGCTGTTGAAAATGTCTCAAGTGAAAAAAGCGTCAGCAACGGCCGGGGCGGTGGTTTCCTCTGGTCGTAAGCAACAGACTAAGGTTGTGATCAAACAGCGAGTGAGCAAGGCAAAGCCGCAATCGATGTTTTGGCTACATGTGAGTATTTTTCTATTGATTATTTTATCAATCTTACTAATAGCTTGGGATTTAATCGTTAAGTTTATCTTGTAGGGCTTGAGCTGTTGCGGCGTTGTTTTGTCTTGAAATGGCTAGGCTGGAATGGTGTGGGTTGTCTGTAATAATGAGCCACAAAGAGCACATCAGCGTGGTACTGTGCAGTTAAGTGTGCAAGATTACGCGCTTAAGCTTGTTAACACGCCAAACAGAGAGTTAAATTTTAGCTGCGGTCTACCGTGAAGCACTGAAGGTTAGTGCTGCACGGTCGATTCGAGTAAAGTGCTGCGTTTGCCAGCCATGGCCTTGATGGCTTAAAGCAAACCGCGGTTCATTAACCGCGTCGCCTTAAGCCATCATTTCCTTCATACATTGCTGCACTAAAAAGCGTTATAACAGTTTACCGCGAGCAATAATTTCTTGCGCCATCAAATCCGCTACGGTGCTGGTGGGTAAATTTTCTGCATCAGCACGTTCAAAAATAGTCAGCAAGGTGTCGTAGATTTGCTTCACTTTTGCCGTTGACTCAGAGCTACTATAGCCTTGTGGCCGCATCTCAAAGGCGACATTGATAATGCCACCGGCGTTAATCACATAGTCTGGTGCATATAAAATACCCATTTGACGTAACTTCTGGCCATGCTCTGCGCGCTTTAATTGGTTGTTGGCACAACCTGCGATAATTTTTACTTTTAACTGTGGCAAGGTGTCGTCATTTAATGTGGCACCGAGTGCACAGGGGGCATAGATATCAGCATCAACCGCATAGATGTCATTTAAGCCTACAGCTGTTGCGCCAAATTGATTCACCGCCCGAGTGATGGCGTCTTCATTGATATCAGTAACAATCAGTTTCGCGCCTTCAGCGTGTAAATATTCACACAGGTAAAAACCCACGCTACCTAAACCTTGCACCGCGACAACTTTACCATTCAGATCGGCCGAGCCAAACTGATGCATCGCGGCGGCTTTAATACCTTGGTAGGTGCCTAGCGCAGTAAAGGGAGCAGGGTTACCGCTTTTACCTTCTAAACCGGCCACGAAAGGCGTTTCCTGGTTCACTTGCATAATATCGTGTGTGGTAATGTTCACATCTTCAGCACTGTAATAGCTGCCATTTAAGCGATGGACCATTCGACCAAAGGCACGGAACAAGGCTTCAGACTTGATGGTTTTAGCATTACCGATAATCACAGACTTACCACCACCTAATGGCAAACCGGCCATAGCGTTTTTGTAAGTCATGCCGCGAGATAAGCGTAGTACATCGACCAGTGCATCTTCATCTGAGACATAATCCCACATGCGGCAACCACCGACAGCCGGGCCTAAGCGGGTACTGTGCACAGCAATGATGGCTTTTAAGCCAGATTCCTGATCACTGCAATAAACCACTTGTTCGTGTTGATCAAATTCAGGATGATTAAATACAGCCACAATGAACTCCATTGGAATAAAAGCGGATAAAGCGCTACCGTTTACGTTTACGTAAACTGTAGCCGATGTTTGTGGCGCGGAATTTACCATTTAGTCCTACTTTATGCCAGCTTTCCCACGAAATAATGACTGGTCAGACCGCACTCAGAGACACGTCTGATCTGTCTATTGCCAGCAAAGCATCATTCAGCTCTAAATTGTCTCAGCGTGTGGTCAAATGAGTCTCAGAGTGTGGTCGGACCGGTGTCTGAGTGTGGTCGGAGCTGATAGGGCGTTGATAGGTGAACTTTTTGGATGGGGTGGGCTGATTCTGCGCTATCAAGACTTGATTGTCGGCAGCGAGTCACCTAAAGTAGCGGCAACTACAACATAGGAAGCCGTTTATGAGTGAGTCGTTAACTCAGAATAATGCTGAAATCAGTGATGCGGAGCGCACAGAATGGGTGCGAACGCAGTTTCAAAAAGCCAACGAATACCTTGCCACTAAAGGTATTATCCCCGATAACGTTGCCGTGAGTGAAAGCCGTTACTTACCGCCTTATGTGGCTATTTGGAAACTGAATACCCGCGAGAAAAAATCCTTTTGGGTGATCAGTGGCGACTTACCAACAGACCATATGGCCATCGGCGCAGCACCTAATGCACGTGAAGCGATCCGTGCTTTTGCGTTGCATTGGCAGTTAAAGGCCGAGCAAATTATTCAAGCGGGTGTGTCTGATAAAACTCAGCAAGATTTTGCTAATTTATTGGTTGCTCGTGCGCACGGTTTATATGACTTGTTTGATGACGAACAATTGTGGCAAAGCTAGCACAAGCGCCACTCAAATCTGTATTTTAATCTTTACAAAAAAACCGCTGTTAAGCGGTTTTTTTCTGGGCAGAGAGCTTACTCAACAAAGTACCACAAGCCTTGATTGATCAAATCGGTGAGCAGCAGCAAACGCTCTTCGCGGGCAATAAAATGCATACAGTCTTGCTGACTAATGTTGGGGCTCTGTGTCAGCAGTTGCGCGGTGTGTAATTCCTCTGAGGGTAACACGATTTTCTCACCATCAATAAACAACAAAATATCACAGTCAGGTTTTTGCTGATAATAACTGCAGCGTAAACCGCCGATACTGGCCAGTACGGAGCCTTCTTCTAGGTATTCCGCAATTTCTTCGGCTTGATAATGCGGATCAGGCTCTTGCTGATCTAATTCATGCTTAGCTTGAGTAATGTATTGGCCAAACCATTGCGGGAGTAATTGTCGATCACTAATCAGTTGTAGTAACAATTGCTGCACCTGATCTAAATCTTGTTCACTGATCGCGCCGTTTTGCGGAGTTAATTGCCGAGCAGGATCGGTGAAACGTTTACCAACAATCTCGTGGTCAATTAAATAATCGGTTAAACCGGTAAGTAGATCTTTTTGTGCTGGCGCTCGAAAACCCACAGAGTAATTCAAGCTGTTATCAATAGAGATGCCATCGTGCGGACAACCTGGTGGAATATATAAAATATCACCTGGCTCTAAAATGGCATCAATACAGGCTGTAAAAGGGCTAACTTGTAATAAGCGTGGGTGCGGGCAATGTTGCTTCAGGGAAGCATCGGGCATACCCACGCGCCAATGGCGTTTACCTTCGCCTTGGATAATAAAAACATCGTATTGATCCAAATGCGGGCCAACACCACCACCTGGCGTGGAAAAGCTGACCATCAAATCATCTATCCGCCAATTCGGGATAAAACGAAACGGCTCTAATAACGCCGCCGCAGGCGGATGCCAATGATCGACGGCTTGAACTAACACCGTCCAATCACGTTCACCGTAGCGATTAAAATCTTCAAAGGGGCCGGTTTCTAATTGCCAGTTGCCCGCATGACATTGCACCAGACGTGACTCGACATCTTCATCTAAGGCCAAGCCCGCCAATTCATCGGCGGATAAAGGATCTTTAAATTCTTGAAAACCTTGCTTGATCAGCAGCGGCTTTTTTTGCCAATACTGCTGCATAAAGTCTGCAAGGCTAAGCTGTCCGAGGTGTAATGTGTACATATTTGGGCACCGAATAAAGGATCGAAAGGGTTAGCACAATTGGCCGGTTAGCGTTGAAACGTAAAGCCGCTAACTTAACGTTTCAACGCTTTGCAGCTTGCCAGCTTAAAACGAATAAAGGCGAGTTGCTCGCCTTTATTCGTCAATGCCACATCAAGCTGCAGTGACAACTAAGTGGTTAGTCTAATAACTCAACTAACCGTATCGC
This sequence comes from Alishewanella sp. SMS8, assembly GCF_030737935.1. Taxonomy (NCBI): domain Bacteria; kingdom Pseudomonadati; phylum Pseudomonadota; class Gammaproteobacteria; order Alteromonadales; family Alteromonadaceae; genus Alishewanella; species Alishewanella sp. SMS8. Next base: position 221,974 of record NZ_JAPJEA010000001.1, on the reverse strand, counting down.
ATCACCAATATAACCGGCTGGGCTAAGCTGTTTCATTTCCGCTTTAGCCTGCGCCGGTAAGTCTAGGCCATCAATAAACAAGGCGAGATCATTGGCGCTGATCCGCTTACCGCGAGTCAGTTCTTTTAACTTCTCGTAAGGTTTCTCGATGCCATATTTACGCATAACAGTTTGCACCGGCTCGGCCAGTAATTCCCAGTTAGCGTCTAATTCGGCTCGTAAATTGGCTTCGTTCACTTCTAACTTACTGATGCCTTTTAACGTGGCTTGATAAGCAATTAAAGTATAACCAAAACCGACGCCAAGGTTACGTAATACGGTTGAGTCAGTCAGATCGCGCTGCCAACGAGACACCGGTAATTTGGCTGAAAGATGGTTAAACAGCGCGTTAGCAATACCTAAGTTACCTTCTGAGTTTTCAAAATCGATCGGGTTTACTTTATGCGGCATGGTCGATGAACCAATTTCACCGGCAATCGTTCTTTGTTTGAAGTGACCCAAGGCAATGTAACCCCAGACATCACGATCAAAATCCAGCAAAATGGTATTGAACCGCGCAATGGCATCAAATAATTCGGCAATGTAATCATGCGGTTCGATTTGTGTGGTGTACGGGTTCCACGTAATGCCCAGCGAGCTGACAAAACGCTCCGCAAATTGATGCCAATCGATATCCGGATAAGCCGATAAGTGGGCGTTGTAGTTACCGACAGCGCCATTTATTTTACCCAGTAGGCTGATCGCTGCGATTTGTTCACGCTGACGCTTTAAGCGCATGTAAACATTGGCCATCTCTTTACCCATGGTGGTTGGCGAGGCTGGCTGACCATGCGTTCTGGCCATCATAGGAACGGCTTTTAAATCAACCGCTAGCGTTTTCAGTGCGCTAAGCAGTGCATCACACTCAGGTAATAAGACTTGGCTGCGCGCATCGTGTAGCATTAACGCGTGTGATAAGTTGTTGATGTCTTCAGACGTACAGGCAAAGTGGATAAATTCACTGATGGCCGCTAATTCGCTGTTGTTAACAACTTTTTCTTTTAACAGATATTCTACCGCTTTAACGTCATGGTTCGTTGTGCGCTCAATATCTTTAACACGCTGGGCATCGGCTAAACTAAATTCGCTGACAATCTTATCTAAAATGGCATTTGCTTCGGCAGATAACGCCGGTACTTCAGCAATTTTTGGCTCTGCCGCCAGTTGTTGTAACCAACGCACTTCGACAGTGACCCGGTATTTAATTAAACCGAATTCGCTGAAAATTGGGCGTAGGGCAGCCGCTTTGCTACCGTAGCGACCATCCACCGGCGAAATTGCGGTAAGGGCATTAAGTTCCATGAAATCTCCTGAGGTATCGTGCTTAGTTAGATACTGTTTAATGCGGCTTCTGCCGCAGCCAATAATTTACGTCGCTTAAAAACAAAATGCAGCCGGCTTCCACCTGCTTGACGCCAAAGCACTGCTGCTCGCACAGCGGCTAGCAGTAATGCTCGTACCTTATGCTGCACACTGTTTTGACTGAGTAAGTCGGGTTGACCGTAAATTTGAATACGGGCCCCCAAGCTGCTGATACATTCGGTATAGATGTCTGCTAACTTAGCGATTATGTTTTCGTCTGTTACGGTAAAGTGCTGTAACTGACGGTCCATCTGCTGTAACTGATTGCCGAGCTGCTGCATATTCTTGCTGTTTTTATTCAGACGGCGCTCTAGCGCTAATACGCCGACTAAATAGCGGGTTAATTCGACATCTTTTTTTGGTTTATCAGCAAGTTGTTCGATAATGAGTTCAAAACCCTGCCGCAAGTTTTGCATCTCACCGCCATAAATATCGAGCGGCTCAGCCGGGTTAAGATTAACAACACTACCAAGCGCAATGGCTAATTGACCTTGTTGCGATTCGCTGCTGCGAGCAACCGTTTGCACCAATTTTACTGCTTGGCACAGGCCCGCTAAAGCAATTAATTGAGTTTGTAACGATGCTTCCATTTAGTTTAACGCCTCATCAATAATGCCGCCGCCCAAACAGACTTCATTTAAATAAAATACGGCAGACTGACCTGGAGTAACGGCCTTTTGTGGCTGATCAAATTCGACTTTTAACCGACCTTCAGACAACGGCGTAACCAAACAAGCAATGTCGGTTTGACGGTAACGAGTTTTCACCGTTAAGCGCTGCGGTTGTTGCGGCCCCGTGCGATCAACCCAGTCTAATTGCGTGGCAATTAAGCCGCTAGACAACAGGGCCGGATGGTCATGGCCTTGTGCCACTAATAAATGATTTTTCTGAAGATCTTTACCCACCACATACCAAGGTTCGTCGCTGCCATCACGTAGCCCGCCAATACGCAAGCCTTTACGTTGGCCAAGGGTGTGATACATCAAGCCATCATGTTGCCCAATCACTTTCTGATCATCAATACTGACAATATCGCCTGGTTGTGCCGGTAAATATTGTTGTAGAAAATCTTTAAATTTGCGTTCGCCAATAAAACAAATACCGGTGGAATCTTTTTTGTCGTGGGTGATCAAGCCTTGTTGTTCTGCAATAGCACGCACGGCCGGCTTTTCTAGCTCACCTACCGGAAACAACGTTTGCGCAATATGCTGTTCAGCGAGTGTGTATAAAAAGTAACTTTGATCTTTATTTTGATCTAAACCACGCAGCATTTGCCAATGGCCGTCTTGAAAGCGGCGGCGCACATAATGACCGGTAGCAATATAATCGGCTTGCAAGGCTTCAGCGGCAAATTCAAGAAAGGCTTTAAATTTGATTTCTTTGTTGCACATGATATCGGGATTTGGCGTGCGACCGGCTTGGTATTCAGCCAAAAAGTACTCAAACACGTTATCCCAATATTCAGCGGCGAAGTTGACTTTGTGCAGCTTAATGCCGAGCTTATCGCACACGGCTTGCGCGTCGGCCATATCTTCGGCGGCAGCACAGTATTCGTCATTATCGTCTTCTTCCCAGTTTTTCATAAACAGGCCTTCAACCTGATAACCCTGTTGTATAAGTAACCAGGCTGATACTGAGGAATCTACGCCGCCAGACATTCCGACGATGACTTTTTTACTGCTGTTATCTGACATGACACCGCACTTAACTTAGCTGAAAATTAAAGGCGCGGATTATACCACCAAATTTAGTCGGGCAAAATGCTAACGCAGCGGCTCAATCAGATTAAGTGCCAACCGAGTGCCTTGTAAGTAGCTATTGATGGCATCATGCACCAGTCGACTGCGTGCTGGAACGGGGTGCTGGCGTAATTCGTCGGCGCTTAGCCAATGCAAGGCGAGTATATCGTTATCTTGCGGTTGGTAGTGTTGCGGTAGCGAGTCGGGTTCAAATAAAAAGTTAATCCGCACATAAGTATGACCGTTACTTGCCGCTAATTGTGAGATGCCAAGCCAAGCAGTAGGCGTGAGTATTAAACCGGTTTCTTCTGTCACTTCGCGACATACTGCACTGAGTACATCTTCATCTTCTTCCATATGTCCAGCTGGCTGATTCAGTACTTTATGACCGTGTTGCTTGTCTTGCTCTTCCACAAATAAAAAACGGCCTTGATACTGAATAACCGCAGCCACGGTCAAATGTAATCGATTTCTACTCATGCAGTGTCATCCTGTAAAGCAAATAGCCCTTAACAGAGCCGTTTAACGGGTTAGCGGGATAGTACGGCTCATACCCGGTGCTAGATCGGCCAGTTGCCAATCACCAATTTGCCAGCGCACTAAGCGCAGCGTAGGAAAGCCGACCGCAGCGGTCATCCGTCTAACTTGCCTATTACGGCCCTCGCTAATGGTTAAACTTAGCCAACTGGTTGGAATATTAGCGCGATAACGCACGGCTGGGGTGCGAGGCCACAGCTCGGGCTCGGCCATCCGTTGTGCTTGGGCGGGCAGGGTGAGGCCATCTTTGAGTTGCACACCTTGGCGCAATTGCTGCAGTGCCTGTTCGCTAATGTCACCTTCAACTTGTACCCAATAGGTTTTAGGGGCTTTAAATTTCGGATCGCTGATGCGTTGCTGGGTTTTACCGCAGTTGGTCAGTAATAACAGGCCTTCACTATCTCGATCTAAGCGACCTGCCGCATACACATCTGGAATATCAATATAGTCTGCCAGCGTAGCGCGCGGTGGGGTACTGTTGTCGGTAAACTGGCTTAACACATCAAAAGGCTTATTAAAAAGCACTAAGATCGGTGTTGTAACACTCTCGCCATTGTTTTTTTTGAAAAAGCCCTTATGTTTGGATTGGGCTGCTGATGTTGATTTTTTCACACAAATTCTCGACGTTAATCTGGGGCAAACCGCCGCCATTACCAGTAAGCATCCTAACGCGTGAATTAGAACATTTACTGGTCGGTCATACTGCGCCTGTTTTAATCTGATTGATGCTGATATAATCAGTCGGTTTTTTGGCTGCGTTTAAAACAATTTCCACACTCGGGTGGCAATGGCCCTGTCAATGCGATCCGTCGATTACAATACAGGAACTAACATGTCGAATGAAAGTGCAAAAATTATTTACACCATAACTGACGAAGCGCCAGCACTGGCGACCCAGTCTTTATTGCCAATTATCGAGGCGTTCTCTGCCGCTGCCGGCGTAGTGGTTGAAACCCGCGACATTTCATTGTCAGGTCGGATTATTGCCAGCTTCCCTGAGTTTTTGACACCAGAGCAACGGATCAACGACGACTTAGCTGAGTTGGGTGAATTAGCTAAACAGCCAGACGCAAACATTATTAAATTACCGAATATTAGCGCTTCATTACCGCAATTAAAAGCAGCGATAAAAGAATTACAAGCGCAAGGTTATGCTTTACCTGATTACACAGAAGAGCCAAAAACCGAGCAAGAACGTGATGTTAAAGCGCGTTATGACAAGATCAAAGGCTCAGCCGTAAACCCGGTTTTACGTGAAGGTAACTCGGATCGTCGTGCGCCGGCTTCGGTTAAGCAGTATGCGCGTAAAAACCCTCACAGCATGGGTGCTTGGAGCAGCAGCTCAAAATCACACGTTGCCCACATGAGTGCCGGCGATTTTTATGGCTCTGAATTATCTACCACTATGGCGGCAGCGGATGTGTTAAAAATCAGCCTGCAGCAAGCCGATGGCAGCGTACAAGTACTTAAAGAAAAAGTGCCAGTATTAGCCGGTGAAGTAGTTGATGCTACCATGATGAGCGTAGCCGCCTTACGCGAGTTTTACGCCGCTGAGATTGAAGATGCCAAAGCGCAGGACGTGTTGTTCTCGTTACACTTAAAAGCCACCATGATGAAAGTGTCGGATCCAATCTTGTTCGGTCATGCGGTTAAAGTATTCTACAAAGAAATTTTCGCAAAATACGCCACAACCTTTACTCAATTGGGTTTAGATGTTAACAACGGTATCGGCGATTTATACGCCAAGTTACCGCAGTTACCTCAAGCTGAACAAGACGCGATTAAAGCTGATATTGCCGCGCTGTATGCGGATAAACCCGCCATGGCGATGGTAAACTCTGATAAAGGTATCACCAACCTGCACGTGCCAAGCGATGTGATTATCGATGCATCTATGCCAGCGATGATCCGTAGCTCAGGTCAAATGTGGGGTCCAGATGGTCAATTAAAAGATACCAAAGCGGTCATCCCTGATCGTTGCTATGCCGGTGTTTATCAAGAGACTATTGCCTTCTGTAAGCAAAACGGTGCTTTTGATCCTCGTACCATGGGCTCAGTGCCTAACGTTGGCTTAATGGCGCAAAAAGCCGAAGAATACGGTTCACACGATAAAACGTTTGAAATCGCCGCGGCAGGTACTGTTGTGGTAACCAACAGCAAAGGCGAAACCGTGTTCAGCCATAAAGTTGCGGCCGGTGATATTTGGCGTATGTGCCAAGTAAAAGATGAGCCGATCCGTGATTGGGTTAAATTAGCGGTTAATCGCTCACGTTTAAGCAACACGCCAGCCATTTTCTGGTTAGACAACCAACGTGCTCACGATGCTGAATTGATCAAGAAAGTGCATGCTTATTTAGCGGATCACGACACTGATGGTTTAGATATTCAAATCATGTCGCCGGTAGAGGCAACCCGTCATACCTTAGCGCGTATGAAACAAGGTTTAGACACGATTTCGGTAACCGGTAACGTATTACGCGATTACTTAACCGATTTATTTCCGATCCTTGAGCTGGGTACCAGTGCCAAGATGTTATCCATAGTGCCATTGATGAACGGTGGTGGTTTATTTGAAACGGGTGCAGGCGGTTCAGCACCGAAGCACGTTGAGCAATTCGTGCAAGAAAACCACTTACGTTGGGATTCATTGGGTGAGTTTTTAGCGTTAGCGGCGTCGTTAGAACATTTAGCCCAAGTTGCTGATAACAAGGTTGCGCAGATCTTAGCGGATACGTTAGATAAAGCCACCGCTCAGTTTTTAGATAACGACAAATCACCACGCCGTAAAGCGGGTGAGTTAGATAACCGTGGTAGCCATTTCTATTTAGCCATGTACTGGGCACAAGCGATGGCGCAACAAACTGCGGATGCTGCTTTAGCCAGCCGTTTTGCTAAGCTAGCCGACGCTCTGCAGTCTGGCGAGCAGCAAATATTGGCCGAGTTAAACGGTGTGCAAGGTCGTGAAGTGGATATCGGTGGTTACTACCGTCCGGATCAAAGCAAGGCTGCAGCGGCCATGCGTCCAAGTTCAACACTAAACGCTGCCTTAACTGCCCTGTAAGCATTTGGGCAAGTTGTTTGGTTAAGCAAAAAGGCGCAACCCTCGGGTTAGCGCCTTTTTTCTGCCTGTAGTCACTGTAATGTAGAGAGAACAGCCAACGTTGTGAACCTGAAACAGCTCAGCAAGCTTGTGGATTGTACTCGGGCAGTTTAGTAAGCCACATCGGTTATTGGGGCAAGCTAACATTATGGCTAATGAACTTACCGAAATAACCGTAACGTGTTCGCTTACTTATTCTTCGCCAGGAAGTTTGATATTAACTGCATGTAAGCCCTTAGGCCCTTCAGACAAGTCAAACTCGACATCCTGACCCGCTTTTAGCGTGCGGTAGCCGTCCATGGTGATGGTTGAATAATGCGCGAAGATATCTTCGTCGCGCCCATCTTCCCGGATAAATCCAAATCCTTTTGCATTATTGAACCATTTTACTTTACCGGTAGCCATACTACTTACATCCTTCTCTAAGTTTAGCTATATTCTGTATGCTTGAGCTTCATGTTAGAGGAGCTTTTTGGTTGCTCCACTATCTAATGTAGATAATTTGTACAGACAGTCAAGGTATTTGCTGAAATATGCTAAATACTTTTACGCAATTTTAATTGAAGCGCCTTTGCTGGATGGCGCGCGCATGGCTATAGTTTATTTATGAGCGGTAATAACAATCCAAACGTACACTTTGATGACATTGCAGAATTAACGCGGCAACGACTGGCGCCACCCCCTATGTACAAGGTGGTTTTGCACAATGACGATTTCACGCCTATGGATTTTGTTATTGATGTGCTGTCACGGTTTTTTAACCTGCAGTACGAGCAGGCAACAGAAATTATGCTGAAAGTTCATTATGAGGGTAAAGCTGTTTGTGGCATCTACACGGCAGAAATAGCAGAAACTCGCGTACAGCAGGTCAGTGATTATGCCAAGGAGCATCAGCATCCGCTGTTATGCACCATGGAGCGAGCATAATCCAATGGGAACACCGACTGTGGTCGGAGAATTATCTAACTCAGGTGGATTAGGAGTAGTGCATGTTAAATAAAGATCTTGAGTTGACACTGAATGCGGCTTTCAGGTTCGCGCGTGACCGTCGTCATGAATTCATGACAGTAGAACATCTGCTGTTGTCCTTACTCGATAACCCTGCAGCAGGAGCAGCGTTAAAATCCTGCGGGGCTAATATTGATAAATTGCGCCACGAATTGGCCAGCTTTATTGACTCCACTACACCCGTATTACCCGAAGGCGAACTCGAGCGGGATACCCAACCTACTTTAGGTTTTCAACGTGTTTTACAGCGCGCGGTATTTCACGTGCAGTCTTCAGGTAAGTCAGAAGTCACCGGCGCCAATGTGTTGGTGGCGATTTTCTCAGAACAAGAGTCTCAGGCGGTGTATCTTCTGAAAAAAATCGATATCACACGCTTAGATGTAGTCAATTACATTTCACACGGCATCGCTAAAACCGAAAAGCTGGAGCAGCATGACGATACGCCCCCTGAAGATATGGGCGAATCCTCGACTGATGAGCATCGTTATTTAGAAAACTTCACGGCAAACTTAAATCAATTAGCGAAAAATGGTCAAATTGATCCGTTAATTGGCCGTGATGCCGAAGTCGAGCGGGCGGTACAAATTTTATGTCGGCGTAAAAAGAATAACCCTTTACTGGTTGGTGAAGCCGGGGTGGGCAAAACCGCCATTGCCGAGGGCCTAGCGTGGCGTATTGTGCAACAACAAGTGCCTGAGGTGATTGCTGACGCAACGATTTACTCATTAGATATGGGCGCGTTACTGGCCGGTACCAAATACCGTGGCGACTTTGAGAAACGCTTAAAATCGCTACTAAAAGAAGTGGAACAAGAAAAAAATGCCATCTTATTTATTGATGAAATTCATACCGTAATTGGTGCTGGTGCCGCCTCTGGTGGCGTTATGGATGCCTCGAATTTAATTAAACCGTTATTATCCAGTGGGCGTTTACGCTGCATGGGTTCAACAACCTATCAAGAATTTAAAAGTATCTTTGAAAAAGATACTGCCTTGGTACGTCGTTTCCAAAAAATTGATGTGTTAGAACCGAGTGTTGACGACACGACGCGTATTTTAATTGGTTTAAAAGAGCGTTATGAAAAACATCACAACGTTAAATATACCCAAAAAGCGTTGCGTGCGGCAGCGGAGTTATCGGCAAAATACATTAACGAACGGCATTTACCAGACAAAGCCATCGATGTCATAGATGAAGCCGGCGCGTCACAACGCTTATTACCGGCCTCTAAGCGCCGTAAAACGATTAACGTGGCAGAGATTGAACAAGTTATTGCCAAAATTGCGCGCATCCCTGAGAAGTCGGTATCGGCTTCAGATAAAGATGTGTTAGCCAATTTAGATCGTAATCTAAAAATGGTGGTGTTTGGTCAGAACGAACCGATTGATGTATTAACCTCGGCCATTCGTTTATCTCGCTCAGGTTTGGGCAATGAAGAAAAGCCGATTGGTAATTTCTTATTTGCGGGGCCAACCGGTGTGGGTAAAACCGAAGTGACCAAGCAATTGGCAAAAGTGATGGGCGTAGAGTTATTACGCTTTGATATGTCTGAATATATGGAACGCCATGCGGTGAGCCGCTTAATTGGCGCGCCGCCAGGCTATGTCGGGTTTGAACAAGGCGGCATGTTAACCGATGCCGTGTCTAAGCATCCCTATTCGGTGGTGTTGTTAGATGAAATTGAGAAAGCGCACTCCGATATCTACAACATTCTGCTGCAGGTCATGGATCATGGCACCCTAACCGATAATAATGGCCGGAAGATTGATTTTAGAAACGTGGTGTTGGTGATGACCACCAATGCGGGTGTACAAGAAACCATCCGTAAAACCATTGGCTTTAAGCAACAAGATCATAGCCATGATGCGTTAGCCGAAATTAACCGGACTTTTAGCCCTGAGTTTCGTAACCGCTTAGATGGCATTATTTGGTTTAAGCATTTAGATCCTGACATTATTTTGCAAATCGTTGATAAGTTTATCTGTGATCTGCAAGTGCAGTTAGATAAAAAACAGGTGTCGTTAGAGTTAACTGCCGAAGCAAGACAATGGTTAGCAGACAAAGGCTATGATCCGGCAATGGGCGCACGGCCGATGGCGCGGGTAATTCAAGAGCATTTGAAAAAGCCGTTAGCGAACGAAATCTTATTTGGTAGTTTAAGCAGTGGCGGCGACGTGAAAGTCAGCTTAGTTGCTGATGCGCTGCAGTTTGATTATCAATCGAGCCAAGCTTTAGCAGATGCCTGATGAGTAAGCAGTTGCTGCCTAATCGGGTAGTGGCTGCTTGTTTAATTACTCGTCATCAAAAATGATTTAACGCAAAAACCCGGCGAATGCCGGGTTTGTCCAATAAACGAAAGCGTGTTCGTTTTTGGCTAATGCTTAACGCTGACGGAAAACGATCCGGCCTTTGGTTAAGTCGTACGGCGTCAGTTCAACCGTGACTTTGTCGCCCGTTAAGATGCGGATATAGTTCTTACGCATTTTGCCAGAGATATGAGCGATCACAACGTGACCGTTTTCTAGTTCAACTTTGAACATCGTATTTGGCAGGGTATCCAAAATGGTACCTTGCATCTCAATTACATCTTCTTTCGCCATTCAGCGTACTCGCCTCTATAAAAAATTGGGTGCCTTCGAAAAACAGCGCAGATTGTGCCGAAAAGCCGTCGATAAGTAAAGCAGCAAGCGCTTTTTTACGCAAATGAATGCCAGTAACCATTAAAAAAACGCTGATGAGGTCGAAATTCGCTCTTATAGGCCATTTTTTTGCAGCCTTCAATTTGATAGCCAAGATAAACAAAACGCCGATCGGTGGTCGCTGCGAAGTCTAATAGATATAAAATCGCCAGCTTACCCGGTGAAAACCGAGCCCCTTCAGCAGCGAAAAAAGTATAAACCGCGGAAAAACTATCACTAAGATCATCAATGATACTGACTGCCATTAACACATCAGCTTGATACAGCTTTAACAAGCGGATAGGTTGCCAGTAGCTATGTAATAACGAGTGTAATTGTTCATCTGTAGCCGGAAACATCACACTGTCAGCATGTTTAAAAGCGATATAGCGGCTGAATAGGGCAAATAACTCGGTGTATTCTGCGCTATCAATTTGGGGGGCGTCACTCAGTTTATAATGCCAACGTTCGCGCTGTGCTTTATTTAATATGCGTCGCTGTGCGGCACTGGGTTGAAAATCGCTCACCAGTATCCGTAATGATTGGCAGGCACTGCAGTCTGCACAGTGCGGTCGATAAATTTGATCCCCACTGCGCCGGAAATTATAGGCGATGAGTTGGCTATAGGTATCGGCTTCAATTGGCTCAGGACCAATTAATACGGCTAATTGTTCTTGTTGTTCATGGAGATAACTGCAGGTTGTCGGCTGCGTTAAACCAAATTGTAAGGCAATATTTTCCATTCAGGACCTTAATACTGCAACGTTAAGGTTTGCGCTTGCCAATGTTTTGCCGGTGCCGGCAGAGTGCGGAGTTGTTGCAGCAATTCGAGGTAATCGGCTCTTGGCATGGTACTGGCACCTTGTTTTAATAAAAAAGGGTTGGGTAGCTGACAATCAATCCAGCCCGGTGCATAACGCTGTAAATGTTGTTGTAGCGCAACGAGCGCGAATTTAGCGCCATTGTCGATACGGTTGAACATCGATTCTCCACAAAACAACTGGCCTAATTGTACACCGTACAACCCTCCGACTAACTGCTGCTGTTGCCAGATTTCAATACTGTGCGCTAAGCCCTGTTGATGAAGCGCAATATAGGCTTGCTGAATATCAGGCAAGATCCATGTTTGTGCTTGGCTTGGTCGGGGGGCCGCGCAAAGTTTCACCACGGCAGCAAAGTCATGATTAAGGGTAATCTGCAGCTCGGATTTTTGCCATTGTTTACGCAAGGTGCGATTTAATTGCAGCGTGTTAGGAGGAAATACCGCACGCGTACCCGGGCTCCACCATAACAGCGGATCGCCATCGGCAAACCAAGGAAAAATACCAGACTGATAAGCCAACGTTAACCGTGCCACCGATAAATCCCCGCCCATCGCCAACAAACCATCCGGCTCGGTCAACGCTTGACTTACCGGGGGGAAAACAAGTGAATTAACAGTTAGCTCAGGTAAATAAATCGGCATAGCAATGTCCGGTTAAAAAGCACTAAAAACCCCGTTACAACGCCAACCTGTCTCTGAGTGAGGTCTAACCTGTCTCAGAGTGCAGTCTGACCAGTGTCTGAGTGTGGTCTAACCTGTCTCAGAGTGCGGTCTGACCAGTCTCAGAGTGTGGTTGGACCTCACTCTGAGACGTTTAAGGTGTTAACAGGGATGGCTTATTTGGCAAGGGCGTCTAGGTAGCGCTCAGCATCTAGTGCAGCCATACAGCCTGAACCGGCTGAGGTGATGGCTTGACGATAAATATGGTCGGCAACATCACCGGCAGCGAAAACGCCTTCAATACTGGTTTGTGTCGCGTTGCCTTCAGTACCACTGTGTACTTTCAGGTAGCCGCCGTTCATTTCTAGTTGGCCAGCGAAGATGTCGGTATTCGGTTTATGACCAATGGCAATAAAGACGCCTTGTAAGGCGATATCTTTAGTCGCTTTCCCTTGGGTTGAGGCTAAACGTACACCATTCACGCCCATATCATCGCCTAGCACTTCTTCTAAGGTGCGGTGCGTGTGCAGAATAATGTTACCGCTGGCCACTTTGGCCATTAAACGGTCGATTAAGATTTTTTCTGCTTTGAAGGTATCGCGGCGGTGCACTAAATGCACTTCTGCAGCGATATTGGCTAAATACAGCGCTTCTTCCACTGCGGTATTACCGCCACCGATCACTGCTACTTTTTGGTTACGATAGAAGAAACCATCGCAGGTAGCACACGCTGAAACACCACGGCCGCTGTAAGCTTGCTCTGACTCTAAACCTAGATATTTAGCCGAAGCGCCGGTACAGATTATCAGCGCATCGCAGCTGTATTGGCCGTTATCACCCGTTAAAATAAAGGGGCGCTGTTGTAATTGCACGGTATGAATATGGTCAAACACGATCTCGGTATTGAATGCTTCTGCGTGAGCCTGCATCCGTTCCATTAACGCTGGGCCTGTTAAACCATGCGCATCACCCGGCCAGTTTTCGACTTCAGTGGTGGTGGTTAATTGACCACCTTGCTGCATGCCGGTAATTAATACCGGTTGTAAGTTAGCACGGGCGGCATAAACGGCGGCCGTGTAACCGGCAGGGCCTGAGCCAAGAATAAGTAATTTGCTGTGTTTTATCTCTGACATCAGAGCGCTCCATTATCAATCATCAAAACAAGTAGGCGGATTCTACGGCAAAGGCCGAGCAAAGCGAAACCCCGTAAAGCGGATATGCGGGTGTTTTGCTGTAAATAAAGACGAACAGACAGTTAAAATTGTCGACTGTGGTTAGGCATTAGCGATAAAGCTGGTAAGATGAGTTGCATTATCGCACCTATTTTAAGATGTTATGAGTCATTACAGCCGTTTAGAAGATCAATTACACAGTTTAAGCCATGGTATTGGTGCCTTGCTGGCTTGTGTCGGTGGCTATGCCTTGTTTTCACATACCCTAGAGGGGGATGTTTGGCAGCGGGTGGCCGCGCTACTTTATGCCAGTGCTTTGGTGCTGCTGTATAGCAGTTCTTGTTTGTATCATGCGGTGGTGGATCCGGTATTAAAGTTTCGCTTTAGACAGCTAGATCACGCCGCAATTTTTATTTTAATTGCGGGTACTTACAGCCCTATAACCTTAGTCAGTTTGCGGGGGCATTGGGGCTTGGCGTTGTTTGCGCTGGTTTGGGCCATTGCCATTGGCGGCGTGTTGCTAGAATGGCTCACTGCGATGAAATACAAAAAATTGTCGCTGGCGCTTTATCTTGGCTTAGGTTGGGTGGCGGTTTTGGCGTTAAAACCGATGCTGCAGCAATTAGAGCCGGGGGCTTTAATGCTGCTGTTAGCCGGCGGCCTAAGTTATTCGTTTGGTGTCATTTTTTACGTTTGGAAAAGCTTGTACATGCATCATTTAATCTGGCATCTGTTTGTGATGGCCGGTAGTATTTTGCACTTTTTGGCGGTGTACTGGTATGTGCTACCCGCACCCCGCTAAGTGTGATTTAAGCTTATTGAGCAGGCGATTCGGCTTGTTCAACCGGGGTATCATTTAATATTTTTAGCTGGTCTTTTAGCATTTTTAGTTGCTGCTGAAGCAGTTCTTTTTGCTCATCTTTGGCATCGCCTAACCTTTGTTCACACTCGGCAATTTGTGCCTGCAAACCTGCTTTGGCGTTCTCGCGTTGCTCTGCTTCTTCGGCTTTATCAAACACGACGCTTTCTGCCACATTTTCAGTGTGACTCGTTGTAATAGGTTGGTGCCCCACAGGGATCACCTTGCCATCATCCGGCACTTTACGTTGATTCATAAAGCTGGGTGACATAATTTCGATACCCTCACCATGCAGGCCATCTAAAACCTGTTTGCGCAAATTTGAACGAGCACTGAGTAAACTTTTTACATCAACCAACATACCGCTGATTTTATAAGTAATCGCGAAATTACCCAGCTCAAGCACTTGCACAAAGGGATCGGTTAACTGGCTATTTTCCGCTGCTTGCAGCAGCAGCGTTTCAACTTGAGCATGATGCACATCATAGCCCAAAGATAAGGTTGTTGAGACAATACAACCCGAGCTGTGCGTCACAGTAACGGCGGTACTGACCAGAAGAGTATTGGGGATCGCCACCAATTCATGGTTTTCGGTTTGGATTTCGGTATCCAGTAAACCGCGTTCTACCACACGACCGAATAGCTCCCCGACTTGAATAAAATCGCCCGTCCGAAAAGGTTTGGTCACCCTTAGCATAGTGCCGGCCATAATATTCGAAAACACCAGTGAAATACGGGGGGGCAACACAGATGCTATTTACAGGCTTAGCAGGTAGAATATGGCCTTTTGAATAGGAGCCAACATGCCACTGTTAGTGATTATTGGTTACGTTTGGCCTGAACCCAATTCGTCGGCGGCGGGGAGCCGAATGCTCAGTTTACTGCAGTTATTTCAACAGCAGGGCTGGCAGGTGATCTTTGCCAGTGCGGCGGAAAAAAGCCCGCATCGCTTTGCTTTAGAAAGTATTGGTGTTACTGAGCAGAGCATTGCACTGAACGACAGCCGTTTTGATCAATGGATCGCTGAGTTACAACCTGCTGCCGTATTGTTCGATCGTTTTATGTTAGAAGAACAATTTGGCTGGCGCGTAGCCGAGGCTTGCCCAGAGGCTTTACGTTTACTTGATATGGAAGACGTGCATGCGCTGCGCCATGCCCGGCATGAAGCTGTTAAGCAGCAGCGACCGTTGCAGCTAGCTGACTTGAACAATGAACTTGCTATGCGTGAAGTGGCCGCGATTTATCGTTGTGATCTTACCTTGGTGATTTCTGAGTATGAGCTGCAATTATTACAACAGCATTATCAGCTGCCAGCCAACTTACTGGCCTATTGCCCATTTTGGCAAACTGAGCCTGTTGCTAGCGCGCCTGGCTTTGCTGAACGGCAGCACTTTATTAGTATTGGTAATTTCCGGCATTCGCCCAATTGGGATGCCGTATTGTGGTTAAAGCAGCAGTTATGGCCACAGATCCGAGCGCAGTTACCCCAAGCAGAGTTGCATATTTATGGAGCCTATCCGCCACCCAAAGCCACCGCCTTACATAATGCTCGAGAAGGCTTTTTAGTGAAAGGCTGGGTAGATAATGCCGAGCAGGTTATGCGTCAAGCCCGAGTCTGTTTAGCGCCGCTGCGCTTTGGCGCCGGTTTAAAAGGCAAGTTATTGCAAGCCATGCAATGTGGCACACCCAGTGTGACGACGCCTATTGGTGCAGAAGGGATGACCATCGACAGTGGCTGGGCCGGTCAGATTGCCCAGACTAGCAGCGAGCAGGCAGCTGCCGCCTGTCAGTTGTATCATGATGCTGCCGCTTGGCAAAGCGCGCAACAGCAAGGTTTTCACATTTTAGCTACGCGCTTTGACAGTGATCAAGCTCAGTATTTTTGGCAGCGATTACAACCGCTGCTGGTCGAAACGGCTCTAACGCGAGCAGAGCGGCGCGCCAGCAATTTTACTGGCCAGATGTTACAATCGCATGCTTATCGTAGTACCCGTTATATGGGGCAGTGGATAGAAGCGAAAAATAGGAAAATGCCATGATTGAACGCCAACAGTTAGTCGACTATTTGGATCAGTTACTCGACAGTGGGCGCATTAAAGATTATTGCCCTAATGGTTTGCAGGTAGAAGGCAAAGCACAGATCCAAACCGTGGTCACTGGTGTCACTGCCAGCATGGCGCTATTAGAGCAAGCGGCGGCCTTAAATGCCGATGCCATCCTGGTGCATCATGGTTACTTCTGGAAAAATGAAGCGCCCATGGTGGTTGGCATGAAAAAGCGCCGTTTACAGCTTTTGTTAGCGCATGACATCAATTTATTGGGCTATCATTTGCCGTTAGATGTGCACCCAACCTTAGGTAATAATGCACAATTAGCCCAAATTTTACATCTTGAAACGGCCACACCCGTGTTAGGTGTTGAGCCGCTTGGCGTATTGCAACAAGGTAAGTTAGCCAAAGCAACGCCTCTCACCGAGATCGCTGCGTTGTTAGCAGAACAATTGCAGCGTGACCTGTTGGTCGAAGATGTAGGTATTGGTGCAGTAACCAAATTAGCATGGTGTAGCGGCGGCGGCCAAGGCTATATCGAACAAGCCGCAGCGGCCGGGGCACAGCTATTTATTAGTGGTGAAGTTTCAGAGCAAACTATTCACTGTGCGCGCGAGCTGGGAATTCACTTTATTGCCGCAGGCCATCACGCCACAGAGCGTTACGGTGTAAAAGCCTTAGGTGAGCATTTAGCCTCTGAGCTGGGTTTAACCGTACATTTTGTTGATATTGCTAACCCGGCTTAACCTGCCGACAAAGAGGCGCAATGCGCGATAAATTAACCGATCGTAATTTTGATCAATTAGCTGAGCGTTTCCAGCAAAATATTTATAACACCAGCAAGGGGCAGTTGCGCCAAGCGGTGTTAATGCGCGACCTATTGGCGCTCCCGCTGTTAGCTAAGCCTTGTTCGGTGTTAGATGTCGGCGGTGGTCAGGGGCAACTCGCTTTGCGGCTAGCAGCCTTGGGGCATCAGGTGCATTTAACCGATATCTCTGCGGACATGCTGGCGATTGCAAAGGCGCAGGCTGAAGCGGTAAACTTGTTGCAACAGTTTCGCTTTACCCATAGCCCATTACAAACCCTGAGCAGTCAACTTGCCGGGCAACAGTATCCGCTGGTACTTTGTCATGCGGTATTAGAGTGGTTGGTTGATCCAGCCAGCGCAATTCAACAATTACGGCAAGTGCTGGCACCCGGTGGCATTTTGTCTCTGATGTTTTTTAATAAAGACGCGCTTCGCTTTAGTAATATTTTGTATGGCAATTTTGATTACGTAAAAGCCGATATGCGAGTGAAAAAACCGGTACGCTTAAGCCCACAGCAGCCGTTACTGCAAGCGGATGTGCTGGCGTGGTGTCAGCAAGCGGGGTTCAGCGTCATAAGTAAAAGTGGTGT
This sequence comes from Alishewanella sp. SMS8, assembly GCF_030737935.1. Lineage (NCBI taxonomy): Bacteria > Pseudomonadati > Pseudomonadota > Gammaproteobacteria > Alteromonadales > Alteromonadaceae > Alishewanella > Alishewanella sp. SMS8. Next base: position 204,551 of record NZ_JAPJEA010000001.1, on the reverse strand, counting down.
ACGCTGTTTTCATGATTATTTACGTGATCGTCAGCTACAAATCACTCAATACAGCGAACTTGAAGCACTCGAGTTACAATACAATCAACAAGAGCCGTATGCGTCGTTAGGGCGTTACACGCACTTATTGCTGCAAGGTTAAGCAAACCGTGATGGGTATTACAAGTGAGTAGACCCTTAATGTTTTCGCCGTTGGCGAGTAACTTTCTTTTGGCGAGACAAAAGAACGTTACTCGCCAACGGCGAAAACAGTTATTTAGATTACAAAGTTGTCTCACTTTAACAATTGAAACCGGATCCACTGGTTGGTATTTCTGTAGTTGCTCCCGCTGAAACTAACAGGTTTTTAAACCCATCACGTTTTCGCCGCATCCTGGGTCTGTAAAGTTAAGTTCATAGGTAACGTTCTTTTTGGCGAAACAAAACAACGTTACCCGTCAACGGCGAAAACGTGGTTCACTTATAATTAAGTTGCTTTAATCAAATTCAAATTTGTAGAGCACATCAACAGCGTTATCTAAGCCTGATACTGCCTCTAAAAACAGGCTGCGCATCAAGCGATAGCGCAGTGTAAACTGGCCAATTGGCTGGAAAATACCAATACCGTATTTTAGTTGTAAATCTCGGGTCAGATAACCACTGACTGTCACCTGTGAGTTATCACCGGCACCTTCTGTATCCAGAGTGAGATCACTGACCCCAAAAGCCTCACCAATTTCCCCAACCAGCTTACCGCTAGACGCGAAGCTCATGCCAATTAAGCTGGTGGTAACGCTGTTGGCGGCATTGCCTGATTCACTGTCAAGATCTCGACCCATAATTAAATAGGAAAGGGCATTGGCTTGGGGTTTAGAGGGCTCGGAGAAAATACTAATCACCGGTTGATCGGCTGGGCCAGTAACGCGAATACCGGCGATCACGTCATCTTCCATATTAATTGGGTTACGAATGGCTTCGACGTTTAAAAACGGCTGATCAGCGGGGCCACTGAACGTCATTTTGCCTTGGCGGATTAATAAGTCTTGGCCATAAGCACGAAAGGTACCGTCTTGTAAGTTCACTTCACCGCGCACGGTGGGGTTAAACTGTTGTTGTTGCACACGTAAGTCACCGTTTAAACGGGTTTTTAAGCCAAATGCGGATAAACTCACCGCTTGCCCAAGTTGCACGCGAATGTCTGTTTCAATGGCAAAAGCCGCTGCTTGCTCTTCGCTGATGGGTTTTAGGCGGCGATCTAAGAGCACCAAATCGTTGGATAAGCCCACGGCATTTTGCGGCAAGCTATCAACGATAATCGTTGCACGCGGGATCTGCACTATACCTGTTATTTTACTGCGCCCGGGTGCGGCGGTGATCTGCAGGTCGGGTTTTACAAACAGTAAGGCTTGTGGGATCTGCAGTTTTAATTCATCCCCTTTAACTTGCACCGTTAAACGCCAATCTTCACGCTGTTGCCAATTAGCATCACCGCTTAAGGTGACCCGGCCTTCAGGGGTGTTGACGATGCCGCTTAAGCTGGCTTGTTCACCGGTAAACTTCACTTGTAAATCGGCTTGCTCAATATCGGTTGGCGCTAATTTACCTTTAACCCGCAGATCGGCAAGGCGCAGCTCACCGGCAATTTGCGGCTCGGCTAAATCGCCGCTGATACTTAATTGGCTGGATAAGGTACCCGCCAGCTCGCTGTATTCATCCAGTAACGGCCGTAAAAAATCTAATGTCAGGTTTTGTAGCGTAATTTCACTGCGTAACGGTTTTTGTTCTTGGTTTAAATCACTGATCAAAGTTTGTGCCTGTAGCAGTCCGTCATTGCCAATACGCAGTTCAAGTTGGCTGCGAAGCTGATGTTGTTCGAGCGAAGCAGTGAGTGATAATGCCGACCAATCTAGAGTCACCGGCACATCCAGTTGTTGTGTAAAACTGCCCGGTTCACCGTTTAATTGTAGCGTTGCCTTGGCGGCTTTGCCTTGTTGCCAATTGGCGGCCAATTGCAGTGAAATGCCGCCTTTTAAACTCGATTGATACGGCAGTAATGGGTTTAATTGTGCTAATTGATAATCTGCTAGCGTTAAGCTGAGGTTGATCGCTTCACGGTTTAAGGTGGTTGCTTCGGTTAAACATAAGGTGGTGGGGGCTTGCTGCCAACAATGCGCGGCCAGGCTTAATTGTTGCTTGATAATATCGACGGTAATAGGCAGCGGCGCAGTTAATTGCCAAGCGCCTGCTGGGCTGGTTAAGGCCACTTGTTGCAGCTCGGCTTGCCAAAGCTGGCGATCGGTTAAGGCTCCTGATAAGTTGATATCGGTACTGAACTCATCCGCGGTCAGCGCCAGTTTTAATTGATGTGCCAACTCGGTGCCGCTTAGCTCAAGCGATAATTGCTGTAAACGTTGTTGTTGATATTGCCCCTTCGTCGCGCTCAGTTTCAATTGGCTGCGGATCGGTTGTGCCAAAGACACCTGTGCGGTTAGGTTCGCTTCGGCCAGTCGAAAATCTTCATAGTTGAGCTTGCTGGCATTAAGTGCGATTGAAATATCAGGCTGTTTCGCCAGGCCGCGTACTGATAAAGCACCGTTTATTGCACCTTTTAAACCCGGGATACTCATTGCTAATTGCGGCAGTGTGATTTCGCCATCCAATTGCCATTGTTCCGCCAGTGAACCTTGGACACTCAGCGTATTGCTGCCGTGACTTAAGGTTAAGCCCGGCGTTGTTAGCTGCCAATCGGCGTTGGTGGGTTGGCCACTTAGCGCTAATTCGCCCTGTATTTGCAGTGCTTGACCACGTAATGGGCCGCTCAAGTTTACTTGTGGTACGTGCAACTCAAGTTGTCCTGCTGTGTTATAGCTGCCTTGGGTTTGCAGCGAGCCTTGCAAGCGACCGGGGAAATCAGGCCAATATTGACCCGGCTGGATATCGCTTAAGGTTAGGGCTAATTGCCAAGCTATCTGCTGCTGTAAGTTGAGTAAACCTTCGGCACTGATCATGCCGCCTAGGGTCGTCAATTGCAGTTGGGCAAGATCAAGTTGTTGTTGCCAATGTTGCCATTGACCTTGCAGCAGCAGTTGACTGTCGGGCAGGTTGCTACCCGTGATGGCGCTGGCTAATGACAGGTTTAAAGCACTTAAACGGCCAGTCACTTTTAATTGGGTGTCTTGCAACTGCATAGTCGGTGCGCTTAACGGCCAGTTCAACTGGGGGCTTTGCAGGCTAAGTTGTAACGGTAAATCATCGGTTAACAACGCCAATTCGCTGTGTAACTCTGCAGTAATAGGCCCTGAAGCCAACAATGACAACGACAGATCCGCCAGATCGCCACCGAGTGTTAACTTTAAGCGCTGTCCTGCAAAATCGCCTTGTTTTAACGTTGCATCAAGTTGTGCTTGTAGTGGGTAGTTAGGTTTAAGCTCGACATTGGCGCTGAATTGCACAGAGGCAAGCGGATGCTCGGCGCTGACATCCAGTAGCCGGATTTGTTGCGGCGTTAACTGGGCACTCAAGGTTAACTTCGCCAGTTGCTGATGCAACGCTGCTTGCTTAAAGCTGAATTCTGTCAGTTGGAAATCTTCTATCAGGATCGATAGCGGCAGCGAAAACTCGGGTAATACTGGCGCGTGATAGCCGGGTAATGCGGCGGTTTCAGTAGCTGCAGGCGCGAGCTCAACGCTTAATTGATGCCAGCGTGTTTCGCTTAAACGCACTCGACTGCCCCAAGCAACCAAGGTGGTACTAAAAGATTGCCAAGCAAGTTGTTGAGTCGGGGTATTTAGGGCCACATCTTCTAATATGATGCGGTTAATGTTAATAGGAATAGGGAGTAAAATACGCCCTGAACCGCTGGCCTCGGCGGGGGCTGCGCTCACCGTGTCTGGGTTGGTTTCTTCTAGGCTAGCGAGATCAATCCGACTACCACGCAGTTTTAATTCAGGGATACACACACGCAACTGTATTATGCAGCGTTTTTGCAGGCGAAAGGTTAGGCTTTCAAGCTGCACATCTGCTATGGCATTTTTAAAGCGAATATCCGCTAAGCTCACCCCACTTAACCAAGCGCCCTCAGTTTTGCCGATGCTTAATTCATCGACCAAGCTATCGGCTATCCAAACGCTAAAACGTAGCCCTGGCTGCGTAAACAACAGCAAGCTGAGTAACAGTAATACCGCTAACAAGGGCAGTACCAGTGTACGGTTTAACCAGCGGCGCACGCGCATTAGACGCTGCTCCTTTGTACTGACCGAGTAATCATAATTCAGGTCCTAAAGAGAAATGGAGTTGGAAAGGGGAGTCAACGGCATCTAAACCCCACGCTAAATCGATACGGACGGCGCCAACAGGTGAGGACCAGCGCACCCCAAAGCCGACCCCGAGCTTCCAGTCTGGGGTATCTGTCCAAGCACTGCCATAATCGGTAAAGCCGGCTAACCACCAGTTCCCTTTTACCCGATATTGATATTCTAGTGAGACCGTTGTCATGTAACGACCGCCAATCAGTTCGCCTTCATCGTTAAGGGGTGAAACAGATTCATAGGCGTAGCCACGTAAGTTGTTATCGCCACCAGCGAAAAAACGGATCGATGGCGGTAAGTTATCGATATCTTCCATCAGCACGGCACCAGCGTCTAGCCGACCGACGAAACGATGATTATTGGCAAAGGTGGTAATGTAGCCCGCTCGGCCTCGTAGCCTAACAAAGCTAGCATCAGAGCCCCAACTGCTATCTGATACTTCCACGCCAAATAACAAGCGATCAGCGCGAGTTGGCATGCCTGAACCCGTTTGCCGGCTGCGCGAGAAACTCATACCGGGTATAATTAAGCTGCTGGTGTCTTGTTGATCGGCTTGGGTGTAATCCTCATACAACCAGCGTAGCGATGCCGTGCGATACCAATCGTTGCTCAGCAGCCAATGCCGTTCTAATGCCAAATTAGACTCTTTTGACAAGGTATCTTGATAATCACGGTTGCGCAGGCCGTATTGTAATTGCCAGAAATCGGTGGCCACGCTTTCTAATGGCAGTTTATAGGCCGCTTGAATACTTTGCTCCGCTCCCGACAGCGCTAATTTGCTGTCTAAGCTATGGCCACGCTTATTTAACCAAGGTTTTAACCAATTGAGCTTTAAGCGCGCGCCCACATCATCTGAGAAACCAATACCGGTCTCGATACTGTTGCGTTTGCGCGGAGCAAGCTCAACATCCACCGGTAAAATATGTTCGGTCACCTGATCGGTATTACCGGTGACTAAAATAGAAGAAAACCAACTGGTGTTGGCAATCGCTTGGTTTAATTCACCCAGTTGAGTTGCCAGATAAGGATCACCTACTTTAAACGGCACTAAACTTTGTAAGCGGGCATCTTCAATTTGATTGCCTTGAAACCTCACCGGGCCAAAACGGTAACGCGGGCCACTGTCAAACGTCAGTTGTACAAAGGCTTGTTTCAGCGCTGGCGCCACTTCTAAACGAGCAAGACTAAAATTTGCTTCAAAATAGCCTTTGCGTAGGGCTAAATTCGTTAGCGCTTTTTTAAAACTGTCATAGCGGCCATGATGCACGGTTTGACCAACTTGGGGGGCTTGTTTTAATAGTGCCAGAAAATCACTATCGTTTTGCGCTTCGCCGTTAAGCAGAATATTGGCTTTGTTGATAAGCGTAGGCTCACCGGCATCCACCTGAATGAGCAGCCGACTATTTTTACCACTGTGTTGAAGTTCAATGCTGACCGTGCTGTGGTAATAGCCCAGTGCTTGCAAAGCCGTGCCAATGTCATCTTCTAAGCGAGATTGAAAACGCAGTGCTGTGGAGATCTCGTCCGGTGTATAACGGTCGAGATAAAGTTTTACATTATCTTCCAGCTCGCCAGATAAACCCGTCAGGCGCAAGCTTGTTTGCGCTGTGGCAATGCTTGGCAGCAGCAACACCATTAAAAACATGATCAGTCGGAACATGACTCTCCTGTGAGGTCGTCGGTTAGCCAACGTTAGGTCGTTAGCAGCAAAAAACCGAACTTCTTAAGTTAAGTGTACCTGATCGCCAGCATGGCGGCAGTAAACAGCAGGTTAACTGCTGAAATATTCTGCAATAAATCAGGCTAAAGCTGAACTGAGCATCACCTCTGACCAGCAAGTTTGTTATACTGAGCCACAAAAGTGACAAAGGTTCACAATTGCACAAGGTGGCGCGATGAAAAACATAGTGATCAGCGGCTCTGGCTTATTTACGCCAGAACTAACCATTAGTAATGAAGAATTGGTACAAAGTTATAATCAGTATGCCGATCAATATAATGCGGAACATACTGAAGCGATTGCCGCAGGCGAGTTAGCGGCACTGGCGTATTCTAGTTGCGAGTTTATTGAAAAAGCCTCGGGCATTAAGTCGCGACATGTGTTGTATAAAGACGGCATTTTAGATCCTGCCGTGATGCGGCCTATTTTTCAAAAACGTGGTGAAGAACACATGCCAGAAATGGTTGAAATGGCGTTGTTTGCCGCGCATCAAGCCTTAGTTCAAGCGAATAAAACACCGGCAGATATCGATTTAATTATTTGTGCGGCGTCGAACATGCAGCGCCCTTATCCGGCTTTATCGATAGAGCTGCAACAGCAGCTAGGGGCGCGCGGTTATGCTTTTGATATGAACGTTGCCTGTTCTTCTGCCACCTTTGCTATTAGTAATGCTGCCAATGCCATTCGCGGTGGCACGGCGAAAACCGTTTTGGTGGTCAACCCCGAGTTTGCTTCGCCACAAGTCGATTATCGTAATCGCGATAGCCACTTTATTTTTGGTGATGTGTGTACTGCAACCATTATTGAAGCGGAAGAAACCGCAAACAGCCCATACGCTTTTCGTATCTTAGGCATGCGCCTGAAAACTGAATTTTCTAATAATATTCGTTGTGATATTGGCTACACCGAGCATTGCTTTGATCAGCATGATGTCAGTACGCCTTTTTTCAAACAACAAGGGCGCAAAGTCTTTAAAGAGTTATTGCCGATTGTCGCCGATGTCATTTTAGATGAGCTTGCGGCGCAGCACATTGCGCCAACTGAGCTTAAACGGCTGTGGTTACATCAAGCCAATATCAATATGAATATTTTCGCTGCGCGGAAAATTTTAGGGCGCGAGCCTTTACCTGAAGAAGCGCCGTTAGTGTTAGATACTTATGCTAATACGGCTTCAGCAGGGTCGATTATTGCTTTTCATTTGCATCAACAAGGATTGGATACGGGTGACAAAGCCATTTTATGCTCATTTGGCGCAGGATACTCTGTTGGCTGTTTAGTTTTAGAAAAGTGCTAACGCTGCGCAAAGGCAACAATAAAGCTTAACTTATTAGGTAAATTGAACGCTTAACGCTATAGGAAATAAGGGGCGATATGCCCCTTGTTAATTAAATTTTTAATACTGAGTTCTGATCATGCGACATATCGCTTTGTGCAAAGCCATCTGCATCATCGTCATTTAACCAAGTGGTACCATCGATAAGATAACGAAATTGATATTCGCTATCTTTGGGTAACGTAATACTGGCACTGAAATCACCGGCTTTACTTTTCTTCATCAAAAGGGCTGCAGGATCCCAATCGTTGAACTCCCCTAACAAAGCAACCTGTGATGCATCGGGCAAGCGGGCAGCTGCCAATTTAAAGGTCACTTTGCAAGCGGGTTTGGTTTTCAAATACTGCTTACTAATGCTCATTGCACACTCCTGTTGCGGCTTAGGGCTTATAACAAATTAATACCAAACATTATATTTGGTACCTCATAACCCTAACGCAATGTAACGATTTTGCCAATGCCTAAAAATTAAGCATGGCAGGTTTTTGGGCATCATTAGTTTGTAACAAAATGTTTTTTGCATTCAGGCGTAATAATACGGCTTGCCAAGGTCTAGCTGCCACTCGCTGTCTGGCGAACAGCGCTAAGCCCTTTGTACTAGCGCCTTTGCTTGCAACAGCGTTTTAAAAGGTATTGGGGACACGGGTTGGCGGCGTATTTTTATCGATACAAAAATTAACAGAGCAATGCAACGATCTGTCGTAATTCTGCGTATGATGGCAAATAGAAAATTTTTATTAAACTCAGGATCATCTTATGTCTTCAAAATTTATGCGGGTCGGTTTGCCGATCATCATACTGGTACTTGCCATTGCCTCCGCTTACGGTTTGTCAAAGTTGCGTAAACCCCCAGCTAAGGTGGCAGAGCAGCGTTTAGCTTTATTAGTCAATGCCGCTGAGTTACCTGCCGAAGACATTACTTATAAAATTGCTTCGCAAGGTACGGTAACGCCAAAGCTTGAAACAACCCTGATCTCTGAAGTTACCGGGCGTATTGTCGCGGTTTCTGAGCAATTTGTGGTCGGCGGTTTTTTTGAAAAAGGCGATTTATTATTTCAAGTGGATCCGGCCGATTACGAAACTGCAGTCAAGGCGGCGCAAGCCTCACTGGCGGGTGCCAAGGCACAGCTAGAAGAAGAAAAAGCCCGTGGCCGCGTGGCTGAAACCGAATGGCGCTCTTTTACCGAAGGCAAAGCCCCGGCGTTAGGTTTGCGCCAACCGCAATTGGCCAGTGCCTTAGCCAGCGTGCAAGCAGCCGAAGCCGAAGTAGAGCGGGCACAGCGTGATCTTGACAGAACACAGATCCGAGCGCCTTATGCCGGTATGGTGAATAGCCGCAGCGCCAACTTAGGGCAATTTATCACTCGCGGTTCTCAGTTAGGGATGATTTACGGCACAGAGATTGCCGAAATTCGTTTACCGTTAACGGATACCGATTTTGGTTTTTTACCGCCAGCCAGCACGCAACAAAGTTTATCTATTCCGGTGAGCTTAAGTACTGTGGTAGCAGGTCAGCCGCAGCAATGGCAAGCCACTATCGTTCGTACCGAAGGCGTGTTAGATGAGCGCAGCCGCGTCATCTATGCCGTGGCAGAAGTCGCCGATCCTTATCAGCGGCAAAATGCTGCCGGCCAGCCGCTACAATTTGGTCGTTTTGTGCAAGCTGAAATCAGTGGTATTGCCGCATCACAAGTGGTCAAAGTGGCACGGCATTTACTGCAAGCGGGAAATCGGGTGTTAATTGTCGATGAGCAAAACACTTTGCAATTTCGCCAAGTTAACCTAGCACGCGCTGATGCTAATTTTGCCTATATCAATGCGGGCTTTATGCCGAACGATCGTTTAGTGGTATCACCGGTCACCAATCCGATTGGTGGTACTGTGGTGCGCGTGGCGGGTGATACGCCCAAGGATGCGTCAGATAATGATTCGCCTGCGGTAACAACCGAGCAACTCGCAAGCGCAACTGAGGCAACCGGCAATGAATAAAGAAACAGGTATTATTGCTTGGTTTGCTCGCAATAGCGTAGCGGCCAATTTGTTGATGATTATTTTGCTGCTCGCGGGTGTTGCGGCGGTTTTAACCATTAAAAAACAAGCTTTTCCAGAAATTCAGCTAGAGCAAGTGAATATTCGAGTGCCTTATTTAGGTGCTGCGCCACAAGAAGTGGAAAGTGGCGTTATTGATAAAATCGAAGAGAGCATTCGGGGTGTTAACGGTATCAAACGTATTCGCTCAACGGCGGTTGAAGGTTTAGGCACGGTGGTGGCGGAAATTGCCTCGGGTTATGACATTACCGAGGTAATGGAAGAGATTAAAACGCAGGTGAACTCTATTTCCACTCTGCCAGAGCAAACCGAGCGGCCATTAGTCTATCGGATTCGTTTTCAAAGTAATGTGATGTTTCTATCGCTCTATGGTGCAGCCTCAGAGGCGGCATTAAAAGAACTGGCGAAAACCATTCGCGATGAAATTAAAAAACAGCCGGGTGTGAGTAAGGTTGATGTCATTTCTGCTCGAAACTACGAAATCTCTGTTGAGATCCCTGAATCACGCTTGCGTGAATACGGTTTAACCTTTGATCAAGTGGTCAGTGCCATTCGCGGCAGCTCGGTCGATTTACCCGGTGGTTCGATCCGTTCAGAAAGCGGCAATATTTTGCTGCGCACCAAAGGCCAAGCTTACGATCAAAACGATTTCGACAACATTGTTCTAGTGAAATACCCTGATGGTACTCGCTTAACATTAAGTGATATCGCGACAGTGACCGATGGTTTTATTGAACGCGCCAGTTTAGCGACCTTTAATGGTCAAAATAGCGTAACGGTGCGCATTGATGCGGTAGGTGAAGACGACACCCTACAAATTGCTGAAACAGTTAAAAAATATGTTGAAAACAAACGCAATGAGCTGCCACCGAGTATCTCGTTAGATTATTGGGGTGATTCGAGCTATTACTTGCAAGGCCGCTTGGATTTAATGACCAGCAACCTGCTGTATGGCGTGTTATTGGTGCTGCTGGCGCTCACGCTGTTCTTAGAGTTCCGCATTGCTTTTTGGGTGATGGTGGGTATTCCAATTTGTTTCTTGGGTGCCTTGGCCATGTTACCGCTGCCCTTTTTTGATGTGTCCATCAATATGATCAGTTTATTTGGTTTTATCTTGGTGCTGGGGATAGTGGTCGATGATGCGATTATCATCGGCGAGAGTGCCTATACCGAAATTGAAAAACGCGGTAAATCAACCGAAGCGGTCATTGCTGGGGCAAAAAAAGTGGCGATGCCCGCCACCTTTGGGGTGTTAACCACCGTGGCTGCCTTTGTGCCCATGCTATTGGTCGGCGGCGCACAATCGGCTATTTGGGGCTCGATTGCTTGGGTTGTGGTGTTGTGTTTATTGTTTTCGATTGTTGAATCTAAGCTGATTTTACCGGCGCACATTGCCAATATGGACACCAAACCTTGGGATCCCGATAAAGGCGGTATTTATGCCTTAGGTCGTTTTGGTAGCAATACCCTGAAAAAAATCCGTGGCGCGGTTACTCGCCACTTAAACCACTTTATTCAACAGAAATACCGGCCTTTTATTGAGAAATGCATCGAATTTCGCTATTTAACCATGGCGGTATTTTTTGCCTTGTTGATTTTAATGTTTGGGGTCATTTCGGCCGGTTTTGTGCGTTGGGTGTTTTTTCCTGATGTGCCGAATGATTTTTTACGCGCTACAGTGCAAATGGAAGAGGGCGCTTCAAACGAAGCAACGGTGCTCGCCATGAAAGAAATTGAAGCAGCGTTAATGCGGGTAGATAAAGAGCTGTTAGCAGAAGGCGAAGATTTAGTTGTTAAACATCGTTTAGTGTTCCTCAGTAGCGATACTGCGGGGCAACTGCAAGTTGAACTGGATAAAAGTGAAGGCCGTGAAGTGGACAGCAACGAGATTGGTCGACGCTGGCGTGAACAGATCCCAGAAATTCCAGGCTTAAAAGCCTTTAAACTCAGTAGCTCTGGTTTTGGTGGCGGGGCTGACATTGCGCTGCAATTACGCGGCAGCAATTTGGCTAATTTGCAATTAGCCACTGCAGAATTAAAAGAGCGTTTAGCCACTTATGAAGGGGTCTTTGATATTGAAGATAACCTGCTCGGCGGCAACGATGAAATTGTGCTGGCGCTAAAGCCCGAGGCCGATGTGTTAGGCATCACTTTAGCTGATTTAGCGCGTCAGGTGCGCTATGGTTTTTATGGTGCCGAAGCGCAGCGTATTCAGCGCAATGGCGAAGAAATTAAAGTGATGGTGCGCTACCCACAAGAAGAGCGTCGTTCAATTGGTGATTTAGAGAATATGCGTGTGCGCACCGCTAACGGCGGCGAAGTGCCATTCTCACAAATTGCCAGTTACACCTTGCAACCGAGCTTTAGTGCCATCAACCGGGTTAATGGTGAACGAGCCGTAACCATAACCGCGGCGGCTGACAAAGCGCGTATTGAACCGGGTAAAGTGGTCGCCGAAGTGCGTAAGACCCTTATTAAAGAGCTGGAACAAAAATACCCAGGTGTCACCGGTGAGCTTGATGGCGCCAGTCAGGATGAAGTGGATGCCATTCGTGATTTATTAATTGCCGGTGCCTTTGCCTTGTTCTGTATTTATGCCTTGATGGCGGTACCGCTAAAGTCTTATGCGCAACCGTTAATTATTATGAGCGTGATCCCCTTTGGTTTAGTCGGTGCGTTAATCGGCCATATGTTGTTGGGGTTAAGCTTAAGTATCATGTCCGTATTTGGTTTGGTCGCGCTGGCTGGGGTCGTGGTAAACGACAGTTTGATCATGGTTGACTTTGTGAACCGGGCACGGGCAGAAGGTATCGCGATTAAGCAAGCGGTGGTGGAAGCCGGTGCGCAACGTTTTCGCGCCATTTTGCTGACGTCATTAACCACCTTTGTGGGTTTAGTGCCGATTGTATTTGAGCGCAGCTTACAAGCAAAAATTGTGGTGCCTATGGCGGTGTCGTTGGCTTTTGGTATTTTGTTCGCTACGGTGATTACCTTAGTGTTGATCCCGGCGCTATATGTGATGCTGGAAGATGCTAAAAAGCATGTACCACAGTGGTTCCGTAACTTTATGCAGGAGTTTGGCCGTTATGCCGATTGGCGTGGTTTAACGGAACGCAAAGCATATGTGCATTTTTATATGCTGCATCTGGTGGTGATTGTCGTGTTCTTAATCATTGATGCCATTTTACGCACTAAAGGCATGGTCGCTTTGACCTATATGTTGTTTATGTATTTGCCAATCACCGCCGCCACGGTTCGTCGTTTACGCAGTATAGGCTGGAATCCGTGGTGGGTGCTTGTTAGTTTTATTCCGACCATAGGTAGATTATTTGTGTTCGTTATTTGTGCCATGCCTAGTCGGCAAGAAAAACAGCAGGCGTCTTTAGTGACCAGCCAGTAATCAGCCAAAGGAGCGTGGCATGACCCTGTGGCAAATTCTGACAGCGGCCATGCCGCTGCTCAGTGTATTTATCTTATTGGTGTTATGTCGCCTGCCAGCAAAGCAGGCGATGCCGCTCAGTTTACTGCTTAGCGCGCTATTGGCTTATAGCGTGTGGCAGATGCCGTTACAGCAATTAAGTGCTGCCGTGTTAGAAGGCTTAGTGATTGCCGCGACCATTATTTGGATTATCTTTGGCGCTATTTTACTGCTCAATGTGTTGAAGCGAAGTGGCGCTTTAGAGGTCATCAAACAGGGCTTTAGTCAGATTTCGTCGGACAAACGCGTACAACTGATCATCATTGCTTGGCTATTTGGCAGCTTTTTAGAAGGTGCAGCCGGTTTTGGTACCCCGGCTGCTATTGCCGCACCCTTACTCGTCGCTTTGGGGTTTCCACCGCTAGCGGCCGTGGTGTTGGCACTGATTGCCGATTCCAGTGCAGTCTCTTTCGGCGCAGTGGGTACGCCGGTGTTAGTGGGGATTGCGCAAGGTGTACCCGGCACTTCATCCAGCGAATTACAGCAGATAGCCCTTATTGCAATTAGTATTGATATGATGGTGGCCTCTTGGCTACCGCTGTTGATGTGTGTGCTGTATACCCGTTTTTTCAGTACGCCTGCCAGTTGGCGCGCCGGTTTTGCTATGGCGCCGTTTGCCCTGTTTTCCGGCTTAGCCTTTACGGTGCCAGCTTATTGGGTGGCGTGGGCGTTTGGTCCAGAGTTTCCCTCTGTATTAGGTGCCTTAGTGGGCTTAGCCTTGGTTTGCACCGCTGCCAAGTATCGGTTTTTACTGCCCGGCACGTTAGCAAATTCATCCCTATCAACAGCGCCAAGCATTGCACCCACCTTAAGTCTTTGGCGTGCCTGGTTACCCTATCTAATGGTCGCGTTGTTGCTGGTGCTAAGCCGCGTGCCGGCTTTACCCTTTAAAAGCGGGTTACAACAAGTGAGTTGGCAATGGCAGGGTATTATCGGTTCCAGCTTAAACGTCAGTGTTGCGCCCTTGTATTTACCGGGCACAATTTTTGTGATCACGGCCATGTTAGCCTGTTTCATGTTGGCGGCACCGCGCCAGACGTTGCACCATGCCTTTAAAGACAGTTACAAGATGTTGCTTCCTTCCGTGATTGCCTTAGCCGCTGCCGTGCCCATGGTGCGGATTTTTTTACACTCTGATTTGAATGACGCGGGTTTACCGGCGATGCCGATGGCCTTAGCCCAGCTAGCCGCAGGCAGTTTAGCAGAGAGTTGGTTATGGCTAGCGCCTTTTGTTGGCGCCTTAGGTTCATTTATCGCAGGCTCTGCAACCTTTTCTAATCTGATGTTTGGCAGTTTTCAGCACGCCATGGCGGTAGAAGCTGACGTGAATAGCCAGTTGGTGCTGGCCTTACAAATGCTTGGCGCCAATGCCGGGAATATGATTTGTGTGGTGAACGTGGTGGCGGCGGCCAGTGTGGTTAATTTAAATGGCCGTGAAGGTGAGATCATCCGCTATACCCTGTGGCCAATGCTGTTTTATTGCTTTGGTGCGGTGCTGGTGGCAAACTGGTTATTCAACTAAGCTCAAAGAAAAGGATGAAGTATGCAAATAGTCTTTCGAGCGCATGAAATAATCGAAGCCCATATCGTTGCCGGTATGTTACAAGCGCATGATATCCCTGCACATGTTGGTGGGCATTATTTACAAGGCGCTGTTGGCGATATTGGCACAATGGGCTTTGCAAATGTATTTGTGGCTGATGAAGACATGCCACGGGCCGAGCAGTTATTAAAAGATTATCAAGCGGCGGAAATCGTTGAGCCTACTGCAGCAGACTGGGATGAAACAGGTTTGCAAGGCGCTAAATAACACCAGACGGTTTAAGAGAGATAAATTAAGCCGCGACAACCGGCTGGTAATCTATCATTGTATGGCATGGGCCGCAGTTATCGCGTTTTATTAACGAACGCGCAAATGAATAAGGACGTTAGCAGTAAAATGACCAAGTTAAGTACGATACCATCGGCTGTGAAGGCTAAAGCTTTTTACCAACAACCGCGCATGATGTTTGCAATCTGGTTGTTATTGAGCATCCTCTACTTAGCGTATCGCTATATAACTGACCAGTTTTGGCTGTTCGAAACGCTCTATGGTTTACTTTTACTGAGTTATCCTTTTTGGCTACCGTCGTTATTTAAAGCACCAAAACCATTGCTGATCAACGATCCGAAGAATTATGTGCGCTTTAATGCTGAGCAAATGCTGATTGGCGAGGCGAATATAGAAATAAAGAAAGTACAAAAAGTGGCGCTAGATGTGGTGGAGCAGCAAGTGTATTTTTCGTTACCTTTTAATAGCAACAAATTACCGAGCTTTGTCTTTGCTTTAGAACAGCTTGAAGATTTTAAAACGCACTTGGTTAAGGGGTTAGGCAAGATTGAGTATGTTTAACTTGCTTAGCAAAGTCAGTGAGGCATAGGCCTTACTGACTTCACTTGAACAAGCAGGGATATTATAAAGCGATTAACACTCAATAATATTAACCGCTAAACCACCACGTGACGTTTCTTTGTACTTGGTTTGCATATCTTTACCCGTATCCCACATGGTCTTAATTACTTTATCTAACGAGACTTTGTGATCGCCACTACCACGGATCGCCAAGCGTGAAGCGTTAATGGCTTTAATAGCACCCATCGCGTTACGTTCAATGCAAGGTACTTGCACTAAACCCCCAACCGGATCGCAAGTTAACCCTAGATTATGCTCCATACCAATTTCGGCGGCGTTCTCGACATGTGAGGGGCTGCCTCCAAGAATTTCCGTTAAGGCGGCGGCGGCCATGGAACACGCAACCCCAACTTCGCCCTGACAGCCCACTTCAGCGCCAGAGATTGAGGCGTTTTTCTTGTATAAAATACCTATAGCCGCCGCCGTTAATAGATAACGCGAGGCGATTTCTGGGGTTACCGGTTGAATAAATTTATCGTAGTACATCAACACCGCGGGGATAATACCGGCAGCACCATTGGTCGGCGCCGTTACGACACGGCCACCGGCGGCGTTTTCTTCGTTGACGGCTAAAGCAAACAGGTTAACCCAGTCCATCACTTGCAGCGGATCATTGCTTTTTTCAGCGATTAAACGTTTATAAAGCCCTGGCGCGCGCCGCCGCACTTTCAGGCCGCCGGGTAAGATGCCTTCAGTTCGAATACCCCGTTCGATACAGGCGCGCATCGTTAGCCAGATATTATTTAACTCACTTTCAATTTGCTGGGTGCTGCGCAGTACTTTTTCGTTTTCTTGCATTAAACCGGCAATACAAAAGCCGTGTTCTTTACATAGCGCGAGTAATTCGGCACCAGATTCAAACGGAAAGGGAGGCGGGTTATCGGCGGCAAATTGGCTGGCCGCTTCTTTTTCTTTGGCAAAATCGCTGGCTTTAACAATAAAGCCACCGCCAATCGAAAAGTAGATTTCGCGCAGCAAGACATTTTTCTCGGCATCAAAAGCAATCAGCTCCATGCCGTTAGAGTGTTCTTTTAACGTTTTACGCCGATGAAACATAATGGCGCCTTCGCGGGCAAAACTGACCGAGTGTTGCTGTGCCAATTGTAAACGCTGGCTGTCGTGTACTTGTTTTAAAATACCGTCAACGGCATCAGGATCAATGGTTTCTGGCAGATAGCCCGATAAGCCTAAAATAACGGCTTTGCCGGTGCCATGGCCAATACCGGTTTGGCCAAGTGAGCCATAAAGCTCTACTTTTACACTGGCTACCTGAGGTAGCATCTCATTGTGTGCTAAGTCTTCGGTAAACTTTTTAGCGGCGCGCATCGGGCCAACCGTGTGTGAGCTAGAGGGGCCGATACCGATACTAAACATATCAAATGCACTGATAATCATAATAAATCTACTTCTGAATTCTCATTGGCTGACGAACAGAGGGCAGGGCTAGCGTGTGGGCAAATCCTTGCACCCGGCCGTTTCCATTTTGGTTTATGCAGGGGTGTTGTTCAGGCCATTGTAGCTGAAGCACCGACAGACTGTAAGCTGCGAGCCGTTGAGCAGAGCTGCCGTCTCTGAGTTTGCCGAAGCAAATAGTACGCTGGTGTATTGAAAACGTTACAGGGTGGCAGGGCTTAAGCTCAGTTAGCGGATGTGTTGCAGTAATTGCGCCATGATGGCTGCGGTGGCGCCCCAAATCAGTTTGTTCTCAAAAGGCATAAAATGCAGTTGTCGAGCCTGCCCGCGCAAAGGCAGCCAAAGTTCATGGCAGTTCCGTGGGTCGAGAAAAAAAGTCAGTGGCACTTCAAACACCGCGCTGACTTCAGCCGGATCGGCAATGATCGGAGTGCCGGCAGGCAATAAGCCCACCCAGGGACTAATTTGAAAACCGGTCAGCGTATGATGTGACCCCAACTGTCCTAATAATTGAATATTGTTTGCTTTGACGCCGATTTCTTCTTCGGTTTCACGTAGCGCAGCGGCCGCATGCGTTTCAGCGTGTTCCAGTTTGCCGCCCGGGAAACTAATTTGTCCTGGGTGATGGGTTAAATGCCAGCAGCGCTGGGTAAATAACACACTGAGCCTGTCGCCATAATCAATAATCGGCACCAGCACCGCACTTTGTTTAACGTGCGTGGCTTGCTCGATAGGCAGTAACTCGCTTTGCGGCGGCAAACCAGGCTGCAGCAAAAAACGATTTTTAAACTGCGCGGCTAACATCATCGTCCTGCTCAGAGCGAGTCGCCGAGAGTACCGGTAAAATGCGGGCAACTTTATCTAAGGTTTCTTGATATTCGCTATCGGCATCAGAGTCTGCCACCAGACCGCCGCCGGCCCAGCAATGCAGTTGTCCTTGTTCGCAAACCAAGGTACGAATGGCAATATTGGTATCCATATTGCCGTTACTGCTGATATAGCCGATAGCACCACAATACACGTTACGCCGATGCGGTTCTAACTGCTCAATAATATGCATAGCACTGATTTTCGGTGCACCGGTGATCGAGCCTCCTGGAAAGGCGCCGCGTAATAAGTCACAGGCGCTGAACGGCGATGCTAAGGTGCTGGTGATAGTGCTGACTAAGTGGTGTACCGCTGGGAAGCTTTCGATAGCAAACAATGCCGGTACTTTCACTGAGCCGGCTTCACTGACTTTACCTAGATCGTTACGCAGTAAATCGACAATCATCACGTTTTCAGCGCGATCTTTTTCAGATAGGGTCAGCGCTTCGGCTTCAGCTTGATCGGTCTCAGGGCAAAGCCCACGCGGTCGAGTGCCTTTAATCGGTTTGGTTTCGATTTGTCGATCGGTAAGTTTAATAAAACGCTCAGGTGACATGCTGATCACCGCACCTTCAGGGATACGAATAAACGCCGAGAAAGGTGCGGCATTTTTCTCACGTAACAGTTTATAGGCTTGCCATTCATCCCCTTGATACGTTGCACTAAAGCGCTGCGCTAAGTTAATTTGATAGCAGTTACCGCTAAGTAACTCTTGTTGTACTTGCGCAAACTTTTTTTGATATTGCTGTTGGCTCATATTGGCTTGCCAAGCTGAGGTTAACTGAAAGTGGCGTGACGTTTGAGGTGCCGCTTGTAAGCGTTGTTGTAACTTATACCAATTTTCTTCGGCATCGCCCGTGTAGTCAGTAAACCACAATTGCTTGCTGTGCTGATCAAAGATCAGTGCCCAGCTGTAAAGCCCAAGTGCCATATCCGGAAGGTGAATGTCCGCGGCTGCCAGGCTAGGTTGTTTTTCTAGGTAACGGCCAAGATCATAAGCAAAATAGCCCAGAGCACCGCCATGAAAGGGCAATTCACTGCTGATTACCTGAGGAAAATACCGTTTTAGCGCACAGTCTAATACCTTAAACGGATCGGTTGTGTAATGATGGGCGCCGTGCTCATCTGTTAAAATTGTTTGTCCGTGCTGACTGGTCAGGGTGGCAATGGGCTCGGCAACCATAATCTGATAACGACTGTTCGGATGGCTGGCATCTGCCGAGTCAAGAAACATTGACCAAGGCTGCTCAGCAAATACCTCGAACAGGCTTAACAGAGAAAATATCGGGTCAGGAACCTTTTTCGCGTCGTAGATTAGATACTGCTGCATGATTGGGACTAGCCGCTGTTTTCGATGCACGCTATCATACCAGTACCTACATAAATAGTTAAATGTCTCGCCAAGTTTGGCGACTGAGGAAGGGTAAGCATGACGGTTATTCGCCAACAAGATTTTATTGATAGTATCGAAGATGCATTACAGTATATCTCTTACTATCACCCACTGGATTTTATCAAAGCGCTGGAAGTGGCTTACCATAAAGAGCAAAACCAAGCGGCTAAAGATGCCATCGCCCAAATTCTAATTAACTCGCGCATGTCGGCAGAAGGGCACCGGCCTATTTGCCAAGATACCGGCATCGTCACCTGTTTTGTGAAGATCGGTATGGATGTGAAGTGGGATAAAACCGACTTGACGGTACAGCAAATGGTTGATGAAGGCACACGTCGTGCTTATCTTAACCCAGACAATCCGCTACGAGCCTCTATTGTTGCTGATCCTGCTGGTCTGCGCAAAAATACCAAAGATAATACCCCAGCCGTGGTGCACATTGATTTAGTCCCAGGCCATCACGTTGAAGTGATGATTGCGGCCAAAGGCGGTGGCTCTGAAAATAAGACCAAGATGGCGATGTTAAATCCGTCAGATTCTATTGTGGATTGGGTACTTGAAACCCTGCCCAAAATGGGTGCCGGCTGGTGTCCACCAGGCATGCTAGGTATTGGTATCGGTGGTACGGCTGAAAAAGCGGCGGTATTGGCCAAAGAATCATTAATGGATCCCGTGGATATTCAAGATTTACTGGATAAAGGCGCAGAGACCGCAGAAGAGAAACTGCGGGTTGAACTGTACGAAAAAGTGAACAAATTAGGTATCGGCGCTCAAGGGTTAGGCGGTTTGACCACGGTTGTTGATATTAAGATCAAATCGGTACCGACCCACGCCGCATCTTTACCGGTAGTGATGATCCCGAACTGTGCGGCTACTCGGCATTTACATTTTCATTTAGATGGTAGCGGCCCGGCTGATATTAAGCCGCCTAAATTGGAAGACTGGCCACAAGTGACGTGGGAGCTGGGCGATAAAGTGCGACGGGTCAACCTTGATACCGTGACACCCGAGGAAGTACAAAGCTGGCAAGCCGGTGAAACAGTATTACTAAGCGGTAAAATGCTCACAGGGCGTGATGCGGCGCACAAGCGTATTGCTGATATGCTGAATAAAGGCGAAGGCTTACCCGCTGGCGTTGATTTTAAAAACAAATTTATTTATTACGTTGGCCCAGTTGATGCGGTAGGTGATGAAGTAGTAGGGCCTGCCGGTCCAACTACCGCAACACGAATGGATAAATTTACCGATATGATGTTATCGCAAACCGGTTTACTGGGCATGATTGGTAAATCTGAGCGCGGTGATAAAACCGTAGCCAGTATCAAGCAACACAAAGCAGCCTATTTAATGGCGGTAGGTGGCGCGGCATACTTAGTGTCAAAAGCGATTAAAAAAGCCCGCGTAGTGGCATTCGCAGACTTAGGTATGGAAGCGATTTACGAGTTTGATGTTGAAGATATGCCGGTGACGGTTGCTGTTGATAGCAATGGTAATAATGTGCACCAACAAGGGCCGGTGATTTGGAAAGCGAACATCGCTGAGTTAGATGCCAAGTTAAGCAAAGGCTCGAAATAATAATAACAGGCCGCAGCAACGACTGCGGCCTTTTGCTAACCGAGGGAACTGATGAAAAAACTGACGTTACTGGCTGCCTGTGTTTTAAGCAGTACGGCCATGGCAAAGGGGCCGCTGACGGTCGAGCACCTAAACCAATTTAATAAAGTGGGTAATGTGGCGTTAGCGCCAGATGGTCAAGCGGTAGTTTACAGCCAGAGCAATGGCGGTTTTGCGCCCGCCGATACCAGCCATGATTTGTATTTAATGACGCTGGGTGAAAATCGCAGTGTGAAACGCCTGACTACACACAGTAGCCGTGAAACTGCAGTGCAGTGGCATCCTAACGGCCAGAGTATTTTCTTTATTGCCAATCGTAGTGGTAGTAATCAAATTTGGCGGTTGTCGTTAGACGGTGGTGAAGCACAGCAAGTCACCCAACTGCCGGTACCTGTGAATGCATTTAAATTAGCCGCTGATGGCAAAACCCTGGCGTTAGCGTTGACCGTGAAACCGGGCTGCCAAACGTTGCATTGCACCTTGGATGCGCAAGCCAAAGACGCCGAGAAAAAAGACAGTGCCTTGGCTTATGACCAGCTTATGGTTAGACATTGGGATCACTGGCGCGATCAGTATCGTGAGCATTTGCATGTTGCTACCCTTGGTGACAAGGTATTAACGGATGCGAAAAATCTGATGGCCGATTGGAACACCGATATTGCCGGGATCAGTGAAGTATCTTTCACGCCTGATAATCAGCAACTGGTGTTTAGTGCCAAGATCCCTGCCGTCGATCAAGCCTGGCATACCAATTACGATATTTTTCAGGTACCGATTAGCGGTGGTGAAAAAGTTAATTTAACCGCCAATAACCCCGCTTGGGATGCAAAGCCAAAATTCTCCATCGATGGCCGTTTTATGGCTTATTTGGCTATGAAAAAACCCGGCGCTGAAGCCGATCGCTTTGGTTTAATGTTGTTGGATCTGGTGACCGGTGAGCAGAAAGAAGTGGCACCAAACTGGGACCGCTCGATTTCTGATTATCAGTTTGGCTTAGATAATCGTACTATTTATGTAACAACCCAAGATGTTGGGCAATATAGCATTTATGCCATCAACACCAGCTTTGGTGATGTCGTCAAAGTGTATGGTGATGGCTATGCCGGTAACTTACAGGTTGCCAGTGATAAAATTGTGTTTACCAATCATCGCTTAAATATGCCAGCAGAGATTTTTCAAACCGGGCCAGATGGTTCGCAATTACAACAATTAACCGATGTTAACGCCACTTGGCGCGAGCAGGTACAATTTGGTGAGTACGAGCAATTTAGCTTTAAAGGCGCAAACGATGCCACCGTATACGGCTATTTAGTGAAGCCGTGGAATTTTGAGCCAAGCAAAAAATACCCGATGGCCTTTTTGGTGCACGGTGGGCCACAAGGTAGCTTCGGTAATATGTTTAACGAGCGTTGGAATGCGCAAATGTATGCGGCTAAAGGCTATGCTGTGGTCATGGTCGATTTCCATGGCTCTACCGGTTATGGCCAAGCTTTTACTGATGCGATTAGCCGTGATTGGGGTGGCAAGCCCTTAATCGATTTGCAAAAAGGCTTTGAGTATATTGTGCAAGCTCAGCCTTGGATTGATGGCGAGCGTGCTTGTGCTCTGGGGGCTTCCTACGGCGGTTATATGATGAACTGGATTGCCGGTAACTGGCCAGAGGGCTTTAAATGCTTAGTGAACCATGCCGGTTTGTATGATATGCCGAGTTTTTATGGCAGTACGGAAGAGCTGTGGTTTCCTGAGTTTGATTTAGGCGGGCCAGCTTGGCAGGCTGAGTCAGATTATCAAAAATTTAATCCGGCGGCGCATGCCGCAAAGTGGCAAACGCCGATGTTGGTGATCCACGGCTTAAAAGATTTCCGTGTGCCTTATGCTCAAGGCTTAGGGGCTTTTACTAATTTACAACGTAAAGGCATTGATTCACGGTTGGTGATCTTTCCAGATGAAAATCACTGGATTTTAAACCCGGATAACAGAGTGCGTTGGTACAACGAAGTGTTTCAGTGGTTAGATAAATATACACGTTAAACATAAGCTCCGTTAAGCTAATGCGCGTGAGTTAAGCATAACACTGTTTTCGCTAAATCAACTGTTGCAGGCCATGGATGGCCGCAAAGAATCCTCAAGAAAGACTTATGGCGTGTTGGCTAAGCAAACCGCGTTATGCTTAACACTAAACTGATCGGTATGACCGCTCTGTGGGGCTTTGTTATGGAATCATGCAGCGGTTAATAGTAAGCAAAGGGTTGCTGCCCCGTTTGTAATTGTCGGCTTGGGGCGGCAATACCAAAATGTAAACGCAAATTTTCGGTGAAGCCTTCACGCTCTAATTGAAACAGCATATTTGCCAAGGGCTGTAATAAGGCGCTGTGGTCGCGATGCAGTAAATGGTAATCAG
Source organism: Alishewanella sp. SMS8 (assembly GCF_030737935.1). Classification (NCBI taxonomy): domain Bacteria; kingdom Pseudomonadati; phylum Pseudomonadota; class Gammaproteobacteria; order Alteromonadales; family Alteromonadaceae; genus Alishewanella; species Alishewanella sp. SMS8. The sequence continues at coordinate 181,545 of NZ_JAPJEA010000001.1, read as the reverse complement.
GTAAGCTAAAAATAAATTGCTCGCTAATCGGGAATTCGCTTTGTGCATTAAGCTGGTAAGCCGCAAAAATCACGGCATCGACTTTGCCGGTTAAAAATAAATTTTTGGTACTTTCGATACTGCCAGAGCTAATCACTTGGCGCGAAGGCGGCAGCTTTTTTAAGATTTCTTCCAGCACCAAAGAGCCACGGACATAAGCCAAGCTTGGCACGTCGTCTAGGCTACATTTTGCACAGCGTTGCTGATTGATATACAAATAAACCTTGGTATCAAACAACACATAGGGTACTGCGACGAGGTTAGGGTAATGCTTAGTGACATCCAGCACCCTAGCTAGCTCACCATCTAAGCTGCCTTTATTCGACTCTAATAAACTTCGGCCAAACGGAATATCAATAAAGTGTGCATCAATATTTAAACGCCGATAGGCTTCAGACAACAAAGCTTGGCTGTATTGCGCTGCAGGTGAGGTTAGCGCTTCGCGAAATTGAAGTTTTGACGGCAATGTCTCTGCCGTTTCGGCGTACGACACACTCCAGATCATTACGCTAAAAAGTAGCAGCCATTTCATCAGATCAATCCGTTTAGTCTTAGCGTTTGCACATCTTGTGAGATGCGGTTCAGCTATTTATGAGTAAATAAAGCAACGTCAGGCGAATAGTGTTACCCGTTCCGTTACAAGAGCGCTAAAAATATCCCTAACTTGCAAAGTATTATAAGTTTACGGCTGCAGTTTTTGTTGCCATGCCGCCAACGCGAGCAGTTGCTGTTTGATATTTTCTTGGATTTTACTATCAATTAAATGTCCTTCGTTGTCAAAAGCGCCGCTAAACGCATTGGCAAAAACTTCGGGTTTATTTAACGGGTGTAAATCGAGATATACACAGACTTGACGTAAATGATATTGCGCGCGCGAGCTACCCATGCCCCCTGCCGCTCCCATAATAGCCACCGCCTTGCCACGTAATAGGTAATTATCAGGTTCACGCGATGCCCAATCTAGCGCGTTTTTTAAAGCGGGGGCCAGTGAGTAATTGTACTCTGGGCAGCCCAGAATTAATGCATCTGCTTGGGCGAAATCGTTAAGTAACCGGCTGACAGCAGCAGGTTTCTCTGCTAAATCGGCGTTATAAAAGGGCACATCTAATAAGTCGGCCAGGTGGATTTTCATACCTTTTGGTGCGTGTGCTTGTGCCCATAGCAACATACCCCGATTAGTCGATTTAGCGCGTAAACTGCCGCAGATGGCCAAGACGTTGAGTGTTTTTGTCATAGTGATAGGTTGCTCCATGTCAGGTGTTTAGCCCTGAGGCTTGCAGCGTTCAGATTTTATAAATAGCTTAAGCCTAGCAGTTATCGTTAAAATTGCAGGATAAAAGTTAACCCTATGCGTAATAAATTTCACCGGTAGAGCACAATAAAGCAAAGCAGTAATCCGATATCTGCTTTAACTTTTTACTGCTACAATAGCCAGCGTTGCTATCTTATAACAAGCAACGCTTAAACGCTAAGGTGAGCTTAAAGCTTAACATAGGGAATCAGGTGCGAACCCTGAACTGTACCCGCAACTGTAAACTACGCTGTGTTTCAAGGCCACTTAACGGGAAGGCGAAACATGGGTCATCGTAGTCAGTCAGGATACCTGCCTTGGTGTAAAATGCCCCCGTGCGGGAAAACACGGTAGCGGCCTGCCACCTGTGTCAAACGGGCTGTAGGATGCTGCCTGCGAGCAATTACAGGATATCGTTTTGACAGCCGCCATTTATACTCTAGACCAGCTTTGTTTAGCGTATCCCAATTCGCGTAGCTCAGGCTCTGTGCTGGCGCTCGACCAGATTACGTTGACGATTTCCCCTAATGAAGTCGTCGGTATTATCGGCCCAAATGGCGCGGGTAAAAGTAGTTTATTACAACTACTCAATGGCCGTTATGCGCCGAATAGTGGCCGAATTTTACTTTCTGGCCAGCCGTTGCAGCAGCAGAGTGCACAGGCTTTAGCACGGCAAGTTGCCACCGTGGCACAAATCAGCAGTGCACCGCAGGGGTTGTTTTGTGAGCAAGTTGCGGCGATGGGCTTGTTACCACATAAGCGCTGGTATGAGGGCACCAGTGCCCAAGACCTGCAGCAGGTAAGGTTAGCATTGCAGCAAGTGGGTTTGGCTGATAAAGCGCAACTACGCGCCGATACTTTATCGGGGGGCGAATTACAGCGACTTTATATTGCACGCGCTTTGGTGCAGCAAGCGACTATTTTATTATTGGATGAGCCGACCAATCATTTAGATGTGAAATACCAACATCAGGTATTGCAACTGCTACAGGGGCTGAATAAAACCATTATTTGTTGTTTGCACGATCTGAATTTAGCCGCGCGTTATTGCCACAAGCTATTGTTATTGGAAAACGGTAAGGTGCGGGCCTATGGTACGCCACACGACGTTTTGCGCCCAGCATTATTACAGCAGGTTTTTGGTTTGCCTTGCGTGGTATCATCTCAAGCCGATTATGGCTGGTTGCAAGTGACCTTTATACCTGAGCTCGCGCACGCGAAAGTCGGAGTGCCAAGCCCATGCTAAAACAGTTAAAACCCCGTCAGCGAGCCTTGCTATGGCTGTTAAGCGGTTTATTGGTACTGAGTTTACTATTGAGTTTGCACATTGGCAGTGTCGCGATCAGTTGGCGTGAATTGCTGCTCGCTTTAACTGGCCAAGCAGTGAGCGAGCCGCTGACCCAGACGATTATCTGGCAAATTCGTTTACCTCGTTTATTGGTCGCCATGTTAGTGGGGGCAGGCTTGGCTGTGGCCGGTACCGTTTTACAAAACGTCAGTCGTAATCCACTGGCTGATCCTTACTTATTTGGTTTAATGGCTGGGGCTGGGTTAGGGGCGACCATTGTCAGTATTGTGCTACCCGATCAACTGATCAGCATGGCGTTGGCGGCCTTTTTAGGGGCTTTGCTTGCGGTGCTGTTGGTGTTTATTGCCTGTATGGGTAATAGGCTACAAAAAATGGAAGTGACCTTACTCGCTGGGGTGGCGGTGTCATTTATGCTCAGCGCGATAAGCAGCTTTATTCTGTATTTTGCTGAGCCTTTTGCCGCTAATCGGGTTATTTTTTGGATGATGGGAAGCTTAAGTCGAACCGATTGGCACAGTGTGGCATTAATTGCGCCCGCCGTGCTGCTATTACTGGTGGTGGCATTGGCGGTCAGGCGGCAATTGGATGCCTTGTTATTATCAGACGACAGTGCCCGCAGCTTGGGCGTGAATACACAGCGTCTGCGGCTGGTGTTATTACTGCTTACCGCGTTAGTCACTGCCTGTATTGTGGCGCAGTGTGGTGGTATCGCCTTTGTGGGCTTAATGGTGCCGCATATGGTGCGTTATTTTATGGGGGTAACCGCAGTGCCATTATTGCTGGGCTCGGCGCTATTTGGGGCCATCTTTATGATGTGGGTGGATAATGCCGCGCGTAGCCTGTTAGCGATGCAAGAAATTCCATTAGGGGTGATCACCTCGGTGCTTGGCAGTGTATTCTTTCTGATTATTTTACGGCGACAGTTACAACAAGGTGGATAGCATGAGTGCAGATGAATTAAAACAACAACGCCATCAGGCACGGCAACAACGCTTAAAAGAGTACGTTGATGCCGCCGTAACACGAGCCAATATTGAAAAAGGTTTGTTGTTAGTCATAACCGGCAACGGCAAAGGTAAATCAACTGCCGGTTTTGGCACCGTGGCTCGTGCGGTCGGCCATGGCCTAAATGCGGCAGTGGTGCAATTTATTAAAGGCAGTTGGGCTTGTGGTGAACGTAATTTACTGCAACAACATGGTGTTGAGTTCTCAGTGATGGCAACGGGCTTTACCTGGGATACGCAAGACAAAGCGGCAGATATCGAAGCGGCCGAGCGGGTGTGGCAAGATGCCGAGCGCTTTTTAGCCGACGATACGCTCGATTTGGTGTTACTAGACGAGCTTACCTACATGCTCAGTTATCATTATTTACCACTAGAACGCATTGAAAAAGCGCTGATGCAGCGCCCAGCTAAACAACATGTGGTGATAACCGGTCGCGCTTGCCATCGACGTATCTTGGAATTAGCCGATACCGTTAGCGAGATCCAAGCAGTAAAACATGCGTTTGACGCTGGTGTGAAAGCACAACAAGGTTTGGATTGGTAAATGCGATTATTACACCGTATGTCGCGGCTTTGGCTTAGTGGGGTTATTTTAACACTACTCGCTTTGCCGCTTGCTGCCGCGCCGCAGCGGGTGATCAGTCTGGCGCCGCATATTACGGAATTAGTGTATGCGGTGGGGGCGGGCGAGCAATTAATTGCCGTGAGTGATTACAGTGATTATCCTGAAGCTGCCTTAGCATTGCCGCGGGTGAACAGTTTTGCGGCCTTAAATATTGAGGTTATTTTAGCGTTAAAACCGGATCTAGTGCTGGCCTGGCGCAGTGGTAATCCGGCGCAGGATCTTGAACGCTTGCAGCAATTTGGTATTCAGGTGGCTTATTCTGATCCAGTCACGCTTGATGATATTGCACTGGAGTTAAAGCAGCTCGGTGCTTTACTCGGGCATGCACAGTTAGGTCAGCAACAAGCGGCAGCGTTTCAGCAACGCTTAACCACGTTGCGTAAAGCCTATGCGCATAAACCGCGGCCAAGGGTGTTTTATGCCATGGGGGTGGCCCCGTTAACGACGGTCGCCAATTCGGCTTGGCCTGCGCAACTATTACGTGAGTGTGCCAGTGATAACATTTTCGCTGATGCTAAAGGCGATTATCCGCAGCCGTTGTTAGAGCAGTTATTAGTCCGCCAACCCACGGTAATTATTCAACCACAGCAGGCAGCAACAGCAGCGTTTTGGCAGCGCTATCCCAACCTGCCTGCGGTAAAAAATCAGGCTTTTGTTAGTTTAAATGCGGATTGGGTGTATCGAGCAGGCCCACGTATGCTCGATGCTATGCAGGCCTTGTGCGAAGGGCTAGAACCTTATCGTGGCTCAGTCGATAATATCTGAGCGTTGCTTACCGAGCGGTCGGCATTCGTTGAAGTGACCGTTGTGCTTGCAAATTTCTTTTGGCTGCTCGTCTTTGCCGAGCTTTTTCACGCCTTCAATCACTGCACTATCTAGCGCAATGCCCAGCTCAGTTAACAGTAAAGGCGGCTCAACGGTTTTGCTTTGCCCTGTTTGTTGATCTTGCACCACGCGCCTGTTGTCGCTTCGTAGCTGACTATCACCGAGCATCCCTAACGCGGTACAACCCGATAACAGGTTACCAAGCAGCAAGCAGCCGCCTAAAACTATCCATTTAGTTGATAACATTGTGCCGCTCCATTTGTGAAACATCCTTTTTGTTGCTGATAAGGTGACAAAAATACAACCTCGGCTAACAAAAAGTCAATTAAAAAGAACGTTACAGCCGCTCTAACTGATAGTGGCCACTGGCAAAGGCGTCGGCGAGTTCATGTGAACGACTTAGCACCGTTTGCCAGGCTTGGATGCGCTGTGCCTCGTTGAGTTTAAAGTCTTTACGATCAGGAATTTTGCCGTGAGGTAAGCTGCTGATCCAAGCCGGACTAGGACAGAGAATCACCACATTATCAAGATAAGCACGATTGGCTCTGCGCCATTTTAAACCTTTATCAAACCAGCCTGGCGTTAAGTCGGGGTAGAAATGCGGATAGAGTACCAAGCCTTCGCTGCTAAATTGCTGATTGAAGTGATAATCGGTGATACCACCATCAAAGTAGTGTCCTTGGCCCGCACCTTGAATATCCAAAACGGGCTCTAATACCATGGGAATAGCGCCACTGGCGATCACCGCGGCGGATAAATTGTGTTCATTCAGTAATACGTGTTCGGTTGGTAAATCAGCACTGTGGAAAAAAGGCGCCGCTTCTCCGGCGACATGAAAATGAATACGCTGAAAAAAATGCCTTAACAATCGTCGATTTAATAAATTCGCCCCTGCAGCGAGCATCAACCCCGTGCCTTGCAGCCAAGGGCGGTTGCTGCGGTTTAAGCCTTTAGCGCGGTCAACTATTAAATTTAACTTCATAACCGGGTGCTGCAATACCTGTTGAATACTGTCGTTATCCGGCAGGATCTGCTTAATAATATTTTGTGAGATCTGCGTGATCAGTTTAATGTCGGCCTGCGGGGGAAAACGAATTTCGGAGTAGGCTTTAGCAAAGCGGCTTGATGCAGCTGCACCATCTTGCTGGGCATAACAAGTAAAGCGCCAAGCACCGGCAGAACTGCCCAGCAGGTGCAATGGCTTGCTGCGGTTTTTAAAAAATTGTGTAAGTAGATACTGATCAAGCCCATACAGGCAAAACCATTTAGGGCCACCGCTGGCGCCAATCATCACGCTGATATCATCAGCGTGTAAGCCCTGTTGTTGGATCTGTGTAAAGGCGCGTTGGCCTGCGAGAACCCGAAGTGGTTTTTGCACTTTTACACCCTCAGTTTAACTACCAAATAAGCTGCTATACATCCGCTCGGCATAATCATCGGTCATGCCTGAAATATAATCGCAAATTACTCGCTGCTTGGCAGTTTTATCTGCGGCAACTAGCCAACGTTGCTGCGTATTAAGCGGCAACAAACGTTGGGGATCAGAGGCAAAAGCATCGAATAATTTCAGTAACATATTTTGACTACGAAAGCGTGATTGTTGAATGGTCGGTTGTTGGATCACACACCGATAGACCAGTTGTTTCAGCGTTTGTAAGATGTGTTGCTCGGCTTCAGCTAGGCAGGCATTAAAACGAATTAGCGGCTCTTCGCAGCGTGGTAGGCTTTCATATAAAGATACCGAAGTAATTAACTGATTTACCAAGGAGCCAATCGCATCTTTGCGCAAGTGATGCGCCTTAGCAAACAACTTAACGCCAACGGCCTGCAATGCTTGTTGTTGCTCGTGGCTCAGTGCAGCAAAGGGCTCAGCAGTAAACTGTTGCCATTGGCTAAAGCTAATATTACCTAGCACGATAGCATCTTCAAGATCATGCACACCGTAAGCGATGTCATCGGCCAGTTCCATAATCGACGCATCTAAGGATTTATAGCGTGATTTTTGCCACGGTGAGTCATCCAGTACTTGAGTTTGTTGAAATGCTTGGCGATCGGTTGCGCTTAGTGGCGCTAAGATCCAATCTAAAATAGCACTGTCAGCCGCAAATACCGCCTTTGCGGGTTTCCACGGCGCTAAACTTAACGGGTTATCGAGCTGGGTTGGTGCTGTCAGCATCGGTTGTAGCACCGGATATTTTAATAATCCCAGTAAGGTGCGGCGTGTTAAATCCATACCGTGATGTTCGGTATAAGGTTCTAATTTACTGACAATACGTAAGGTTTGGCCGTTACCTTCAAAGCCACCGTAGGCCAGCATTTTGTAATTAAGTGCCGTTTCGCCACCATGCCCAAAAGGGGGGTGACCTAAGTCATGCGCTAAACACAGCGCTTCCATTAAGTTGTCTTCGGGTAAGAAGGCGCGTACGGTATCATCCGCGTTTAGGCGTAATTGATTGAGTAAACCGGTGCCAATTTGTGCGGTTTCTAAAGAATGGGTTAACCGTGTGCGGTAAAAGTCATTTTGACCAATACCAAGAATTTGCGTTTTAGACTGCAAGCGACGAAAGGCGGCTGAATGTAACACACGAGCCCGATCTCGTTGCCATGGCGTACGATGGTCTAAGGGGCGACTACCGGGGGCCGCCGACCGACGTTCTGACCAGACTGAACCCATAAATCCTCCACTGAAATCGCTATAGTTCAATTACTTATAGTAATGTAAATAACAGTGAGATGCGAGCGCTGGACAGGGTCTTATTTATACTGTATAAATAAACAGTTTTCTAGCAGAGGGTAAAACGATGGCGGTAATCACCAAATATGTTGTAGAGCGAAATGGAGTAGAAAAAATGACGTTTACCTCAAAAGCTGAGGCGGATGCCTATGACAAAATGCTCGATACGGCAGATGCTTTGCAACTATTACTTCAAGACAGCGCTTTAATCGCTGACGAACAACAAACTGAAACCTTGGCGTTATATTTAGCGCAGCAAAAAGACGCGGTATTAATTGCCTTAGGTGCCAAAAAAGCGCCAGCAAAAACGGCAGAGAAAGAGCCTAAAGTCAGCGAGAAGTCGCAGCTAAACACAGCAGAGTTAACGGCCGTAAAGAAAAGCAGTAAAACCGAGCAAGCGGCTTAACCCTCAGTTCAGCCTTCCTAGCTAATACGGCTAAGGCAACACCTTGTCTGCGCGCGTGAAGCGCCAAAGGCAAGGTGTTGCTCTTAATCTTAATTTGCAGTACAAATCTCAGTTGCGCTACAAGGCTCAGCCTACCTCAACACCATCTAGTGCTTAACGCGGTTTTGCCAATAACGATTTAAATCGGCTTTTACCTCTGGCAACAGTAAATACAGGGCCAGAATATTCGGGATCGCCATTAAGAAAATCATTGAATCGATAAAATCAAACACTGCCATAATGCTGGGTACTGCGCCCATCGATACCATGCCACAGAATAAAATCTTATACAGCGTGGTCATTTTGGGGCCGGTACCCATAATGTAACGCCAGCCGGTTAAGCCATAATAAGACCAGCTAAGCACGGTTGAAAAACCAAACAGCAACAACGCCACCATCAAGACTATCGGAAACCAATCAAATACCGTAGCAAAGGCACCCGAGGTAATTTGTACGCCATCCAGCCCTTGTAATTGATAAGCCCCAGTTAAAATAATCACCAAAGCCGTAATGGTACAAATCACCACTGTATCAATAAAAGGCTCGAGCAAGCCGACAAAGCCTTGCGAGATAGGATCTTTGGTTCGGGCTGCCGCATGCGCGATAGGCGACGAGCCGATGCCCGCTTCATTCGAGTAAGCGGCGCGCCGAAAACCTTGGATCAACACGCCAATAAAACCACCATAGGCCGCATCGGGCGCAAAGGCACTATGTACGATTAACAGCAAGGCGCTAGGCACGGCAGGTAAATGCTGTGCAATCACCACAAAGGCAGCCAGCAAGTAAATGGCACACATAAAAGGCACCAGTTTACTGGTGACATTGGCAATACTTTTGATACCGCCAATAATCACTGCGCCAATTAGCGCCGCGTAAATCACCCCAAACAGCCAAGGTTGATCAAAGCCCGTTACACTTTCTACTTGCACAAAGCCTTGGTTTACATGCACAAAGCCGGCCGAGCCAAAGATAACAGCAATAGAAAAAAAGATGGCCAAAGCGGAGCCCAAGCGGGGTAAATGATATTTATCTAGCGCGGCTTTAATGTAGAACATTGGGCCACCCGAGATACTGCCGTCGGCGTTTTGCTGACGATACTTCACAGCCAAGGTACATTCGACAAACTTGGTCGACATACCCAATAAACCGGCCATGATCATCCAAAACGTCGCGCCCGGGCCGCCAAGGCTGATAGCAATCGCCACACCTGCAATATTACCTGTACCCACCGTACCAGAGAGGGCGGTGGTTAGGGCTTTATAAGGGGAGATTTCACCGGCGCTATCACGTTCTGGTTTGGCGAATAAGCGGCTAATCGCATAGCGAAAGCCACGGATATTAATAAATCCGAGGTATAGGGTAAAAATGATGGCACCGCTGATCAGCCAAATCATGACCAAGGGAATATCCACGCCATTAAAGGAAAAGGCGTAAAATACGACTGCAGCAAGTTGCGTCGTAAAAGCTTCAAACAGAGATTGGAAAGAGTATTCAGCAGACATTTTGCTATCCAGATGGCTACAACCTGGCCGAGCATACCTGCTTGACGCCGTGCTGACAACAGTGATGTGTCAAACACGGCATTTTTACAGATGAAGTTCTTAAAGCGTCATGTTTTATTCTTGGCTATAGCTGGGTAAAAATTGTGCAAGCTTACTAATTGCCTGTCGTAATTGATCTTTATGCGGCAGTGTAACGATCCTAAAGTGATCCGGTTCTGGCCAGTTAAAGGCGCGACCATGCACTAACAGCACTTTGTGTTGCCGTAAAAAATCTAACACAAACAGTTCGTCATCTTTAATATGATATTTCTTTAAATCAATTTTGGGGAAGAGATACATGGCGCCTTTTGGGCGCATGCAGCTTACTCCATCAATCTCATTGACCAACTTGTGCGCCAAATCCATTTGATCGTATAAACGGCCACCAGGAACGGTAAGCTCATTAATGCTTTGATAGCCGCCCAGTGCCGTTTGTACGGCGTGCTGGCAGGGCACATTGGCACATAACCGCATCGAGGCCAGGATATTTAAACCCTCGATATAGTTTTTGGCGAGCTTTTTTGCACCAGAGATAAACAACCAACCGATGCGAAAACCGGCTATGCGGTAATTTTTAGATAAGCCACCAAAGGTCAGCATTACTAAATCATCTGCTAATGCTGCCGTGCTGACATGCTCTGTACCGTCGTATAAGACTTTGTCGTAGATCTCATCACTCATCACCACCAGCTTATGTTGCCGGGCGATTTCAAGCAGTTCACGTAAGAATTCAGGGCTGTACACCGCACCGGTTGGGTTATTCGGGTTGATTAACACGATAGCACGGGTTTTTTTGCTGATCTTCGCTTTAATATCCTCAAGCGAAGGATACCAGTCTTGCTGTTCATCACATAAATAATGTACCGCTTTGCCCCCCGCTAAATTAACTGCGGCAGTCCATAGCGGATAATCGGGCATCGGCACTAACACTTCATCGGCGGTATTCAATAAACCTTGTAAGGCCATCAATATCAATTCAGAGACGCCATTACCGATATAAACATCATCGGCATCGGCACCACGAATACCCCGTTGTTGATAATATTGCGCGACAGCCACTCGCGCCGGATAGATACCTTGTGAATCAGAATAGCCCTGTGCCGTTGGCAAATTATGAATAACGTGCTTGAGAATTTCATCGGGTGCTTCAAAACCAAATGGGGCAGGGTTACCAATATTGAGTTTTAGGATCCGATGACCTTCTTCTTCCATGCGCTTGGCTTCTCGAGCAACTGGCCCACGGATGTCATAACATACCCCATCTAACTTAGTTGAACGTTCAATTGGTTTCATATCTTCGCCATTTACCCCGTTATATCCATCCAGACAGCTAAATCTTACCAAGCCAGTTTTTATCAGACAGACTAAATTTGCAATGATTTCAGCATAAAATGCGTAAAAAAACCCAGCGTGGCAACTTTTGGTCGAATCTAGCAGACTAAGGCGGTAGAATGGCAGGCTAAATAATAATAATACGTTCTAATAGTGTTGAATTGTTGTTTCATGACAAAGGTGGTTAATGCTGTTTTTCCGAAAATTATTGCTGGTATTGTTTTGGTTAGGGGTGCTGATTGCCACGTTAAGCCCTTTTAGCCAACTCGAACCATTAAAAGAAAGCGATTCGCTCGAGTCTTTCGAGCAATGGCAGATCCCAACTCGGCTGTCTGCATTATCGCAGGCTGATCAGAAAAAACTGCTACAGCGGTTGGCTTATCCTCGCTCTGAAATTCCCGCTCGGCCGTTACCCGACTTTAATGCCATTACGGATGTCCGTAAAAAGAAAAAAGCTTTTTTTGATTATTTGCGCCCTCACGTGCGTCGCGAAAATCAACGCTTGCTGTTATTGCGCGAGCAATTATTAGAAATTGAAGATAAAAAGCGTAAGAATATGCGCTTACATATCGACGAATATGCCTTTCTTTATAGTTTGTATGATGAGTTCCGCTTAGATATTACTGAAACGGATATGGCATCGCTGCAAGAATTACTGTTGCGCGTGGATATTATTCCGGAGAGTTTAGTCTTAATGCAGGCAGCCAATGAGTCGGCTTGGGGCACTAGTCGTTTTGCCGTGGAAGGCTATAACTTTTTTGGGCAATGGTGCTTTCGGGAGGGCTGTGGCCTCGTGCCATTAAATCGTGCTGAAGATCAGTTTCACGAAGTGGCCCGATTTGAAGATGCCGCCGCAGCGATTAGCAGTTATTTTTATAATCTGAATACTTTTCATACCTATGAGTCGTTACGCCAAATCCGCTGGAAGTTGCGTGAAGAGGATCGCCCCATACGTGGTGAAGCATTGGCGCATGGGTTGCATGCTTATTCTGAACGTGGTGAAGAGTACATCGAAGAGATAACCGCCATGATCCGTTATAATCGACGTTTTTTAGAAGATTAAGCTGATTGCTATTTCCTGCGCTGCGATGTGCTGTTGGGTATGGTTTTAGCTGGACATCACAGCTAAGAAGCCAAGTGCGCATAAGCCAAGGTGCAGCATGGTTATCAAAGGCAGGCTGGCATATCGCGCTGCAATGCCGATGTGAAAAGCTGCGCTCTAACAGCATGATGCCAAGTTAAAGCGCAGAGATAATCAAGGAGCTAGTTTAACTCGACCGCTTGTAGCAGCGGCTGCTCATCTTCGTTATCTATTTCTAAGCCAACCGGAATGCTGGGGATGGTCGCTTTATCAAATGCTAAATCACCCTCAGTCGCTAAAGCGTCACCCTTCGTCAGCCCTGCGAAATTAAACAGCGATTTATCTGCTAAATGTGATGGCACGATGTTTTGCATGGCTTGAAACATGGTCTCGATGCGCCCAGGAAAGCGTTTATCCCAATCTTGCAGCATTTCTTTGACCACTTGGCGCTGCAGGCCGTCTTGTGAGCCACAAAGGTTACAAGGGATGATCGGAAACTCACGCGCGACAGCGTATTTTTCAATGTCTTTTTCTTTGCAATAAGCTAAAGGTCGGATCACGATATGTTCACCGTTGTCACTGACCAGTTTAGGCGGCATCGATTTCATCTTGCCACCATAAAACATGTTTAAAAACAGGGTTTCAAGCATATCATCACGATGATGGCCTAATGCAATTTTAGTGGCGCCCAGCTCTTTTGCAGTACGATATAAAATGCCCCGGCGCAAACGTGAACACAGCGAACAGGTGGTTTTACCCTCTGGAATTTTATCTTTGACTATCGAGTAGGTATCTTCAGTAACAATCAGATATTCAATACCCAGCTGGTTTAAATACTGAGGTAATACCTCAGCAGGGAAGCCAGGTTGTTTTTGATCGAGGTTAACGGCAATAAGGCTAAAATTTACCGGCGCGGATTGCTGTAAATTCATCAGGATATCGAGCATGGTGTAAGAGTCTTTGCCGCCAGAAAGGCAGACCATGATCTTATCACCTTCTTCAATCATGCCGAAATCAGCAATGGCTTGACCCACACCCCGGCGCAATCTTTTGTGTAATTTGTTCAGATTGTATTGAGCTTTTGCTTGTGCTGCGTGCGACATCAGTAACTACCCGCCAGAAAAAAGGCGCTCATTATACCCAACCTCGCGCCTTTACCAAAGTCTGATAATTAGCTTTTTTCAAGCGGACAAATAAAGTCAGCCGGTTTCATGGCTAATACATCGCAATCTAGGCGGTCGATGACATGTTCAGCGGTATTACCAATGATCGCCGCGGATAAGCCCGTACGCCCAATAGTGCCGATAATGACCATTTCGGCATCCAGCTTTTTGGCCAGTTTCGGGATCACGTCTTCGGGCATACCTTCTAACACATGACATTGCTCGTTACTAATTTGATGTTTTTCGGCCAGACTTAATATCGCATCTTTATGATGGCGGCGAAGGGTGTCATTGTATTCTTGTGGATTAAACTCGGGGATCTCAATCGCGATATTCACCGGGGTGCCGGGATAGGCATTGACTAAATGCACCTTAGCATCGAGTAATTGCGACATTTGTTGTGCTTTGTGGATCACCCGTTGATTTAATGACAGGTGATGTTCTTGCTCACTACCCGCATTAACGGCAGCAATGATATTGCCTTTAGCAGGCCATGCATGATCTTTAACTAACAATACTGGGCAAGGACATTTACGCAAAATATGCCAATCGGTCGGCGTAAAAATCATCGATTTTAAAACATCATGATCATGCGTCCCTTTGATCACCAGATCATAATCATTATCTAAGACGGTTTTCACCACGGCTTCAAAGGGGCGATTGTGCCAAACCACGTGCATTTTGATGTTTAAACCCAAGGCGCTGGGTTGTTCTAAAAAGGTTTTGACCCAAAGCTCGCGATCTTTAATCACCGACTGTTTCATCGATTCGCGCTCGTCACCCGATAACATGGTGGTCATCTCGTAAGAGAATTCATAAACACTAAGAAAAGCGGTCAGTTGACAGCCTTGTTTGCGGGCAAGTTCGATGGCTCTATCGAGCGCTTTTTGCTCATCAGCGCTCGGATCTAAAACCACTAACACATTATTGTAAATAGACATTAAAGCTTCCCTCTTAAGTCAATCAGCTTATCTAAGTGTAGACCAAGATAAGCGATTAATAGGGATTTATGTTTGTGCTATATCAAGTTAAAGGGAGTTAACATTGGCCTGAAAGCGCGGTTAAGCTGGGGGCATCCAAAATGGTGATAAGCTTGCCATCAACTTGAATGATTTCATCTTTGTGCATTTTACTCAGCAAACGGCTGATGGTTTCTACGGTCAAGCCCAAATAATTACCAATGTCGCTGCGGGTCATACTGAGCCGGAAGGCTTTTTCAGAAAAACCACGATTGCCATAACGAGAAGCCAAATGATTTAAAAAAGTTGCCAATTTTTGCTCTGCGGTTTTACGATTTAACAGCAACATCATTTGTTGATCAGATTGAATATCTTGGCTCATTAAACGCATCATTTGCTGGCGTAGTTTAGGTAATTGACTTAACAGATTTTCAAGGTTTTGATAGGGTATTTCACAAATCATACCGGTTTCTAAGGCTTCAGCATAGCTGGCATGTTTTTCAGTATTGATGGCGTCAAAACCAATGACATCGCCAGGTAAATGAAAGCCGGTGATTTGCTGCTCACCTTGTGAGGTGAGCGTGAAGGTTTTAAAAGAGCCCGTGCGGATGGCATATAGCGATTTAAGCTCGTTACCGCTTTCAAACAACATATCGCCTTTGTGCAAAGGGCGCTTTCGCTGAATGATATCATCAAGTTTGCTCATTTCTTGCTCACTGAGCGAAAACGGTAAACACAGCTGACTAAAACCGCAATCCTGACAATTTATAGCTGAACGTTGCATCACACACACCCTTTTACCCTTAATAGGGTAACAGCTTAAAAAACTAGTCTATGCAAAGCAAGCCATATCGTGTAAAAACCATAAACCGCTAACAGTAATGCCGCACTGTAACGAAACCATAGTTGGTTTTTTAGTTTGACTAGGCTATTAGCCGCGGAGCCAAATACCAGTAACGCAGGTAAGGTGCCGACGCCAAAAAGTAACATGATCAGTGCACCGCTACTGGCACTGCCGCTGGCTAAACTCCAACTAAGGGTTGAATAAACCAAACCACAAGGCAAAAAGCCCCATAACATGCCATAGCTTAGGGCTTTAACACTGCTATCAAGCGGTAATAAGCGCTTCGTATAAGGTTGGATAAAGCGCCACAAACCTTGCCCTGCGCGCTCTAAACGCGTTAAACCAAACCAAAGCCGGGCAATATACAGCGCCATTGCCAGTAATAATAAGCCGGCCAATAAACGCAACCCAATAAAAGTGGCTCCGGTAATGCCCATGGCGGTCGCACCAAAATAACCGACCAAGCCACCAAAGCAGGTATAGGTAATCAAGCGGCCAAGGCTTAACAACAATTGTAAGCGAAACTTTTGCCAAGCACTTTGGGCCGGCATGGCAAATTGCAAGGCGGCAACAATACCACCGCACATGACTAAACAATGGCTGCTGCCTAAAAAACCAATCAGCAGCGCCGCGACATAATCAATGTTCATCAGGCTTGTTCGGTGGTATCACTTTGGGCTTATCTTCGTCGAACAAGATACTTAAGCCTTCTTTTTCTAAATCTTCAAATTGCTTTGAGCGCACCGCCCAAAAGAAGATACCGATGCCAATAGCCACAAACAGGATGGCAATCGGGATCAGTACATAGATAATGCTCATTTTTTCAGTAACCTCAATGAATTGGATACCACTAACAGCGAGCTAAACGACATGCCAATCACGGCAATGTAAGGGGAAACAAAACCCGCAACGGCTAAAGGGATAATAACCAGATTGTAGCCCACTGACCAGCCAAGGTTCTGCTTGATCACCCGGGAGGTTTGTTTGCCACCTTGAAGAAGGTTTTGTAATAAGCGTAAATCGGCTTTTAAAAATACCACATCTGCTTGGTTTTTCGATAAATCGGTGCCAGATTGCACCGCAACTGAAATATGCGCAGCGTTAAAGCTCGGACTATCGTTAATACCGTCACCCAGCATCAGCACTTTGGCACCTGTTGCGATTAATTGTTGGATCTCGGTGACTTTATCTTCAGGGCTGCAGCCTTTGTGCATAAAGTCGAGTTTTAATGCTGCGGTTAATTGTTCTGCTTGTACCGAGTGATCACCGGTTAACATCCCCAGTTTATAGCCTTGCTGCTGAAGTTGCTGAATTAACGCCGTCGCTTCTTCGCGTAATTTATCTACAAGTTTTAACTTAGCTTGCAGTTGGTTATCAAGAGTAAAATACACCTGCCATTCTGGCTCTGCTGGTACGCCACAAAATTGTGCGCTGCCCACTTTGAGTTGCTGGCCTTGCCAACGAGCACGAATACCGGCGCCAATGGCTACCTGTACGTCGTTTAATGTTAGGGGCTGCGTTAAATACGGCGCAAAGGCCCGGGCAATCGGATGCTCAGAATATTGTTCTAAATTGGCCACTAAGTTAAGTAAATCGGTTTCAGCTAGGGTAGGGTTGACCCTGTGCACCTGTTGTAAGCTAAATTTACCTTCAGTTAAGGTGCCGGTTTTATCTACCACGATATGGCTAATGTTGGGTAAAACCTCAAGCACTTGAGCATTTTTAATCAGCACGCCTTGTCGATTTAATCTGGCCAAGGCACAGGTTATCGCCGTGGGGGTCGCTAAGCTAAGGGCGCAAGGGCAGGTGGCAACTAACACCGATAGGGTGACCCAAAATGCGCGGCTAGGATCCCACCAGAAATACCAAAGTAAGAAAGTGAGCAGGGCGATCACCAATAAACGCTCGACAAAATACTTGGCTAATTGGTCGGTTTTTTCGACTAGTTTCGGTTTTTGGCTCAGCGTCAGTTGTTGTAATTGAATGATTTGACCCAAGCGCGAATGGGCTAAAACTCGGCTTACTTGAACCTGTAATAAACCATCGTGATTAACGCTACCGGCCAATACTGTATCGCCAATTGTTTTACTGATCGCGCGATATTCACCGGTTAACATCGACTCATCAACTGAGCTTTGCCCGTCTTTTACTATGCCATCGGCGGGCAGGGTTTCACCGGCTTTAACTAAGATGATATCGCCCGTTTGTAAGCGCCGAGCCGATGTGGGCTGTGGCCCTTGCTCGGTGTGTAGGGTGGCCGTAACCGGCATGATTTTTAATAAATTACTGGTCGCTTCGCGGGCTTGCGCACGGGCGCGGAATTCAAAGAATTTGCCTAATTGCAGCAAGAAGGTAAACATGCAAACGGATTCAAAATACACTTCGCCGGTTTGCATCGCGGTGGCATACGCAGATGCAAAAAAGGTGTAATACAGGGCCAGCGTAACCGGCACGTCCATATTCATTTGTCGTGCCTTAATACTGCGCCAAGCACTGACTACAAAAGGTTTAGCGGCATACAGCACCACAGGGATCGTTAAAAGCAAACTGATCCAACGCAGATAGCCTTCATGGGCTGTTTCAATGCCAGTGTATTCACCAAAATACAGCGCAAAAGCCAGCATCATCACTTGCATAGTTAAAATGCCGGATACCGCGAGCCGCTTGAGATAACGATTAAGCTCGAGTTTGAATTTGTGCTCTTCTTGATCGGCCACAAAGGGACTGGCTTGATAACCAATATCGTTGATACGTTGTAAAATAGCGCTGAGTGACAGCTGTTTACTATCAAATCGCAGCAACGCTCGCTGGGTTGAGGCATTAATGCTCACACTGTGGAGCTGAGGTAGTTTGCGAAGTTGTTTTTCGATAAGCCAAGCACAAGCTGCACAGCTCATACCACTGATGGACAATTCAATATCGGTTAGCTCATTATGCTGCTGACTAATATCGGCTAACACCGCCTCGTTATCAAATTGGCTTAATTCGGCGCTGAGATCCAAAGGTAGAGCATCGATCTTAGTGGCTGCAGCCGTTCGAAAACGATAATAATCGGCAAGACCATTACTAAAGATAGTATCAGCGACGGCTTGGCAGCCAGCACAGCAAAAATAATGTTCTTGCCCGTCAACGTTTAAAGTAAAACGATCGCCAGTGTGTACCGTTTCATGGCAATGAAAACACCTCACTGCTGCCACAGCCATTATCCTTCTTAATAACCCAGTTTAATTTCTTGTTCTGCCGGCAGTGTTAAGTTGGCGCGCAGTCGCCATTCTTCGGATTTGTCTGATACGGTTAAACGCCAGCGGCCGTTTGGCGTGATCGGTAATGTTGCCACATACAGTAGCTCGCCACTGCGTTCGGCATCAACCGCAAAATCATGTGCGCCTAGGGTAGGGTGGTAAAAATCAAGATGAATAGTTTCACCCAATACTTGGTTTTCAGTAAATCGAATGACCGCCCGGTTACCGGCGACTAAAATACGTGCATCCATATTGCGCAGGGCGGCTTCGCGATATTTCGCCAGTTGCATATTGATACTTTTACCGGCTTGATAATAGTCGTCAATGACGATCTCAGGCTTATGCTGCTGCATCACCACAACGGTGTGAACGGCTTTTAATGCGGTAACCACAGGGATGGCGATTAACACCCAGGTCCAAGCGTATTTATACCAGGGTTTAGTATCTTCTTGCATAACTCACCTCGTTCATAAAACTAAGCCCCTTTACGGGGCTTAGTGCGCTTCGGATTGCTGTGCGGTTTAGCGCAAGTCTTCCGGATTTGACAGTCGGTACACATAAGCCGTTAGGATATGCACCTTGTCTTCGCCTAACGTTGTTTTAAAGGCTGGCATAACACCGTAACGACCTAAACGCAGTGTTTCTTCGATAGTGGCTGAAGAACCGCCATACAACCAAATGTTATCCGTTAGGTTAGGGGCACCGAAAGGTAAGTTGTGCGCAACGCTACCACGACCATCAACACCGTGACAGGCAGCACACATACCAAATTTCGCTTTACCGGCTTCGGCATCTTTTTCGTTAACAGCACGACCTGATAACTGCAGAACATAAGCAGTCATCTCTTTGATGCCTTGGTCACCTAGTGCGGCTTCCCAACCCGGCATGGCGGCTTTACGACCGTGCAATAAGGTTTCTTTGATCTTGTCTGCTGTGCCACCATATAACCAATCGTTGTCGGTTAAATTTGGGAAGCCACGTTGGCCGCGCCCATCAGAACCATGACATAAGGCACAGTTTTGTAAGAACAAGCGCTGGCCAATCTTTAAGGCTTCTGGATCGTAGGCTAGGTCCAACACGTCGCGCTGAGCAAATTGTTGAAATACGGGGCCATAAACTTCATCAGCTTTAACCACTTCCATATCTAACTGTACGTTACGGCCTTCAGCTTGCGCTTGTAATACCGCTTGGCGAGATTCTTCCAAAGATTTGATACCTTGGTTAGAGCTGGTCCAACCTAAGAAACCTTTGTAATTACCTAAACCTGGATAGGCGGCTAAGTAAAACACCGACCAGACTAAGGTGGCAAGGAACATGTAAGTCCACCATTTTGGTAGTGGGTTGTTAAATTCCTTTAAGCCATCCACTTCGTGATCAGTGGTCTCATCTTCAGGCACACCGACATAGTTTTTTAAGTTCCACATGATCAGGACTAAACACAGCACCAATACTGGGATGGTTAGTACCCAAATCCAAAGACTCCAGAAGCTACTCATGCTCCGACTCCCGTTTAGAATGTTGTTTTTTTGATTCTGGCTCGTCATCAAAAACAAGGTTGGCTGCTTCATCGAAATCGGACTTACGTTTTTTACTGTAAGCCCAAATAACGAAAGCAACAAACGCGACGAACAGAATCACTGTCAGAATGCTATGAACTGTTGCAAATTCCATGGCGATTACTTTAAGGCTGTGCCCAGTGATTGCAGATACGCAATCAGGGCTTCCATTTCAGTTTTACCTTGCACTGCTTCAGCTGCACCAGCGATATCTTCATCCGTGTACGGCACGCCGAACTTACGGAATATTTCTAATTTTTTCGCGGTATACTTGCCATCAAGCAGGTTAGCATCTAACCACGGGTAACCTGGCATATTTGACTGTGGCACCACTGAACGTGGATCCATTAAGTGAGCATAATGCCAGTCGTCGCTATACCGTTGACCCACACGAGCTAAGTCTGGACCCGTCCGCTTGGAACCCCACAAGAATGGGTGTTCCCAAACACTTTCACCGGCAACAGAGTAGTGACCATAACGTTCTACTTCAGCACGGAATGGACGCACCATCTGGCTGTGACAGTTGGTACAACCTTCACGAATGAAGATATCACGACCTTCCATCTGCAGCGCTGTATAAGGCTTTAAGCCATCAATCGGTTGCGTGGTTTCTTCCATAAACATCAAAGGCGTAATTTGTACTAGGGTACCGAAGCTGATGGCGACGATAGTTAACACCCCTAACAAGCCCACGCTTTTTTCGACTTTTTCATGATGATTCTTTTGCATGGTCAGTCTCCTTAAGCCGTTGCAACTGCAGGCTGTGCAGCGGGATGTTTACTACTTACCGTTTTGTAGACGTTGTAGGCCATGATTAACATACCTGTTACAACGAATACACCACCGATAAAACGCATCAGATAGAAGGGCATAGAGGCTTCAAGGCTTTGTACAAAACTGTAAGTCAGGGTGCCGTCAGTGTTCACTGCACGCCACATCATGCCCTGCATAATACCGCTGATCCACATAGCAACGATGTAAAGTACCACACCGATAGTGTGTAACCAGAAGTGAGTGTTGACCAGTTTTACGCTGTACATACCGGCTTTATTAAAGACAGTAGGGATTAAGTGGTACATCGCGCCGATTGAAATCATCGCAACCCAACCCAAAGCACCTGAGTGCACGTGGCCGATAGTCCAATCAGTATAGTGCGATAATGCATTAACTGATTTGATTGCCATCATTGGGCCTTCAAACGTCGACATACCATAGAATGATAAGGAAACGATTAAGAAGCGTAAGATAGGGTCGGTTTTCAGTTTATGCCATGCGCCTGACAGGGTCATGATACCGTTGATCATACCGCCCCAGCTTGGTACGAATAAAATCACTGACATCACCATACCTAAAGACTGGGTCCAGTCTGGCAGGGCAGTGTAATGTAAGTGGTGTGGGCCTGCCCAAATATATAACGCAATCAGTGCCCAGAAGTGCACAATCGATAAGCGGTATGAGTAAACAGGGCGGCCTGATTGTTTAGGTACGAAGTAATACATCATCCCTAAGAAGCCTGCGGTTAATAGGAAGCCGACCGCATTGTGACCATACCACCACTGCACCATGGCATCGACGGCACCGGCATAAATGGAATAAGACTTAACTAAATTAAGTGGGATAACCATGCTGTTGACAATGTGCAGCGCAGCAACCGTGATAATAAAACCACCGTAGAACCAGTTAGCCACATAGATATGGCTGGTTTTACGTTTGGCTAAAGTACCAAAGAAAACAATCGCGAACGACACCCAAACGACAGTAATTAAAATATCGATTGGCCATTCTAGCTCGGCATATTCTTTACTTTGGCTAATACCCATCGGTAAGGTAACTGCCGCGGCAACAATAACCGCTTGCCAGCCCCAAAATGTAAACATGGCCAGCTTTTCAGCAAACAAACGGACCTGACAGGTGCGTTGCACAACATAATAACAAGTGGCGAACAAAGCACTGGTTCCGAACGCGAAGATAACCGCATTGGTGTGTAAGGGACGAAGACGGCTGTAGGTCAGCCACGGGGTGTCGAAGTTAAGCGCTGGCCAGTATAACTGGGCTGCAAGTAATACACCCACCACCATGCCAACAATACCCCATAATACGGTAGTGATGGCAAAGAGGCGGACAACGCTATAGTTGTATTCAACATTTAACGGTTTGGTCTGGCTCATGTTGAGTTCCGCTGCAGTTTTGCTGGTTACTAAATATACCACCTTGAGGTGGCCCTTCTTGTGATAGGTAGGTAGTATCGGCACACTATTCATTGTACCTAATCTTACCTACTATATTTGGCTCGAATGATACGAGTTTTACCGGTCAAAAGATAGGTAAAACAACCGTTTTTATGATGTAGAACAAAGTCACTGTTCAATTTATCATCGCTTTTCGGTTGCGCTGGTTTTTTTTATGCTGTTACGGTTAAAATAGTGTTTTAGCACAATCTAGTGGCAATAAATTGTTGATACGAACTGCGCTTAACGTTGTTATTTCTTTACTCTTTTTATTGGCGTTCACAGCTTGTCAACCACCTGCCAAGGATACCAGTCAGCTACTGTTGCTGCAAACCGCGACGCTGCAACTCACGCTCTCTCCAGAGCATGCACCTGTAGAAACCCCTTTACAGCTCCGTTTACAAAGCCAAAAGCCTTTACGAGCCATTAGTGGTGAGCTCCAAGGTATTTCCATGTATATGGGGCGCATTCCGCTAGTCTGGCGCCAGCAAGCAGCAGAACAGCCTGAGGCGTTAACCACTTGGCAGGCCGAGCTGTTCTTGGGCGCTTGTAGCGATCCAAATATGCAGTGGCAATTACAATTGATTTTGGATTATCAAGATGGTGAACGTGAACTGCATCAGCTGCAGTTCACCTCAAGTTGGCGCTAACGCTGTGACTCTGTCTTTGTTAACTTGCAGTGGGTTAGGGTTATCAATCTGCAGTTGTGCCGATTTAATTTGGCGCTAGTGCCGTTACTCTGTTTTTGTTAGCTGCAATGTCTGTGTTAACTGCAATGGGCTAGGGGTAGCAATCTGCAGTTGTGCCGTTTCCACGCAGACAAATTCTTGATAACCGTGATCAGGCAAATCCGCCATCGCTTTGCTACGTTCTGCTGCCGGGTTCCACAGCACGGTGCTGTCATGCCCTTGTTGGTCAATAAGTAGCTGATAGTGACCGCTTTGCATGCTTAATTGCGCTGCTGGCTCAAGATACACCCGATCAATTTCTTGATTAAACACGACGGGTTCCGCTTCAATAAAATGTTGTTGCCTAACCTTATCCATAAAACGCTGACCCAAACCCTGCACAGTGCAAGCGTTCAGGGAGGGCACTTGGAAATAGCTGTGTAAAGCCGCTTGTTGTAACATGGGTTCGTCACATTCGAGTGTGATACTCAGCTTATCGGCATAAAGTCGCAAGCAAAGCGTTAAGCTGAGTGTTTTAGCCCGATGTCCAGGCATATCATCGATACTGATGCTTAAGGTTAGGCTATTAAAGTCGCTGTGCGCTTGGCTGTCGATATAGGTCCACATTCTATTGCGCACTAACCCATGATTGGGTACGGCTTGCTGCTCTGGGTTTAATTTGGCTTCAATTGGACCAAACCAAGGCCAGCAAATCGGTACCCCCCCGCGTAGCGGTTGTTGTTGACGCCAGCTTGCAAGTGGCGATAACCACAGCGTTTCTTGCCCAGGTTGCGGTTGATAAGACAGTAAATGCCCACCATAAAGTGACACCACTAAACTGGCTTGCTGAAACTGTAAGCGATAACAGGGTAGATCGGTCAGATGGGCAAAACCCAATTGTGCGCTTGCGATTGACATGCTATTCCCCAACAACGGTGCTGTGATTATTAAAACGTTATTATAGGCTTAAACGCAAACAGCCAGCAAAGGCTGGCTGTTGTTGAAAAGCGTAAGGCTTAGAACTTCATTAATTCAACGGTGTTATCTAGCATACGGTTGCTAAAGCCCCACTCATTGTCATACCAGCTCATCACTTTGACTAAACGACCCAATACGCGTGTTTCAGTGGCATCAAAGATAGATGACATGGGGTTGTGGTTAAAGTCGATTGATACCAAAGGTAAATCGTTAACATGCAATACCTGATTCATCGGGCTGCTCGCAGCAGCTTGGCGAATAATATTATTCACTTCTTCCGCGTCGGTTTCACGACCGGCGATAAAGGTTAAATCAACCAACGACACATTTAACGTCGGTACCCGTACCGCTAAACCGTCAAATTTGCCTTTTAATTCAGGTACCACTAAACCCACGGCAGCTGCCGCACCGGTTTTAGTTGGGATCATAGACATGGCCGCTGCGCGAGCACGACGCAAGTCAGTGTGATACACATCACTTAAACGTTGATCGTTAGTATAAGCATGGATAGTGGTCATTAAACCTGACTCAATACCCAGCGCCTCATATAAAGGTTTAGCAATCGGCGCTAAACAGTTAGTGGTACAAGATGCGTTAGAAATAATGTTCATCTCTGGCGTTAAAATCTGATGGTTAACACCATAGACAACCGTTGCATCGACATCTTTACCAGGTGCAGAAATAATCACTTTCTTGGCACCTGCGGTTAAATGCGCGCCAGCCGTTTTACGATCGGTAAACAGGCCAGTACATTCTAGTACGACATCTACTTTCAGCTCAGCCCAAGGTAAATCGGCAGGGTTACGAACGCTTAACGTGCGGATCTCATCGTTATTAACATAGATAGCCCGCTCATCATGCTTAACGTCAGCTGCGAAAATGCCATGGGCAGTATCATATTTTAATAAATGTGCATTAATTGACGCATCACCTAAGTCGTTAATAGCAACCACTTTAATATCGTAATTTTTGCTGCTCTCATAGAGTGCGCGTAGTACATTACGACCGATACGGCCGAAACCGTTAATAGCAACACGAATTGACATAAGAACCCCGCTGTTAAGTGCTAGACTAAGTTTTAAAAAGTAATATCAATATAATATGTAGTAAAATTACATTTTTTGCCACATTTTTCAAGCTTGAAAACTGTTTTGTTGGCTTTTTTGTAATTTTATGACATAAATTAGCTCATGACATCGGCATCTATGCCGCTTAGAATGCTTTATATTAGTTCTAATTTGCCAAGGAATTCCAATGGACGCAGCTTTACGGGCACAACTTATCGCTTTTAATGGTATCGAAACACATTTTAATGATGCCTGGGGCCAGCCGACAGAAGTCAGCGAAGTCAATCAATTAGCCTTATTAGCCGCAATGGGTTACCCGGTTGCAGATGATGACGCGACCCGCACAGAATTACTTGAACGACAACTCGATTTTTGGCAGCAGTTAATTGCCCCTGTTTCTGTCCAGCCGGTCGCGGAGCAATGGCAACTTGAAGTGCAAGTGCCATTAGCCTTGGCTAACACAGATTTTGTTTTGCAACTGATCACCGAGCAGGGCAAGGTAACGGAGTATCCGTTAACGCCAGTTAATGGTGAGCTAACGCAAGTGACCGTGCTGCAAGAGGAAGAATATCAGCAATATTTACATGTCTTCGATGGGGCATTGCCGTTAGGTTATCATCAGTTGCTCTTAACCTGCGCGGGCACAGAATTGTCAGTTAGCCAAAAACTGATTATTGCGCCTGAGCGCTGTTATCAACCGCCTGCCTTTACTGAACAAAAACAGTGGGGCACGGCAATCCAATTATATGCGCTGCGTTCAGCGCGAAATTGGGGCATTGGTGATTTTACTGATCTGAATAATTTAGTGCGTTATCTTGGGGCGCATGGTGCTGATTTTGTTGGTTTAAATCCTATTCATGCGCTTTATCCCGCTGTTGCCGATAATGCCAGCCCTTATAGCCCGTCTTCGCGGCGTTGGTTAAATATTATTTATCTTGATGTTACCGCTGTACCGGGCTACGCCCAATGTGCTGTTGCACAACAGCAAGTTAATAACACCGCGTTTCAGACGAAATTAAAAGCGGTGCGTGCCGCAGACTGGGTGGATTACCCCACCGTAATGATGTTAAAACTGCCTGTATTAAAAAGCTTATATCAGTGGCTGCAAACACAAAGCAAAAATCAGTCAAAACTACTGGCTGCGTTTGCACAGTTTAAAGCCGATGGCGGTGAGAGCTTACAGCAGCTAGCCTTGTATGATGCGCTACATGCTTGGCTGTATCAGCAAGACTCACAATATTGGGGTTGGCCAAACTGGCCAGAGCAATACCGTGATCCTAACGATGCCGCAGTACTACAATTTGCCCAAGATCACGCGGCGGAACTCGATTTTTATTGTTACCTGCAATTCCTGGCCACAGAGCAATTAGCGCAGGCGCAGCAACTGGCTAAAGACAGTGGCATGTTGCTAGGTTTATATCGCGATCTCGCCGTGGGCGTAAGCGAGGCATCTACTGAGATCTGGGGCAACCCTGAGTTATATTGTCGTGATGCCAGTGTAGGTGCTCCGCCTGATCCATTAGGGCCGGCCGGACAAAACTGGGGGCTGCCACCAATGAAGCCTTATCAGTTATATCAGCAAGCTTACCAGCCGATGATTGATTTATTTCGCAGTAATATGCAAAACGCGGGGGCGCTGCGCATTGACCATGTGATGGCGCTTCTGCGGTTGTGGTGGGTACCTAAGGCCGCAACTAATGCCGGTGGCGGTGCTTATGTGTATTATCCTATTATGGATTTGCTCGGGATCTTAGCCTTAGAAAGTCAGCGGCAACAGGCGGTAATTATTGGTGAAGACCTAGGTACGGTGCCAGACGGTATTCGCGAGTTATTGCAGCAATTTGGCATGTACTCTTATCGGGTATTCTTTTTTGAAACGGCTGCCGATGGTGGTTATATTTCGCCAGCACACTACCCGCAACAAGCAATGGCGACACTCAGTACGCATGACTTGCCTACCTTAATTGGTTTTTGGCATTGTGAAGATTTAAAACTGGGCAAAGCACTGGGGTTATATCAAGATGAAGCGCAATTAGAGCAGCTTTATCATCAGCGTCATCATAATAAACAACGTATTTTAGATTCTTTGCATGGCCATAACTTGCTACCTGCTGATTACCCCCGTAGTGTTGATCAGCTAGCCATGGACAGGGTACTCAATTTTGCCTTACAGCAACATTTAGCCAGCGGTCGCTCACAATTATTATGTTTACAAATCGAAGACTGGTTAGAAATGACGCAACCAGTCAATGTGCCTGGCACCAGTAACGAATATCCAAACTGGCGACGTAAATTAAGCCGTGATCTGGAGCAATGGACCACCGAAGCACCGATCAATGATTTATTAAAGCAACTCGCACTTCGCCGTAAAGGCCAGTAATTGTGTTGACTCTGGATTAAGCAACAATAATAAGATAAGGACAAGGTAATGAACTTAACGTTTTTTGCGCAAGCGCGCTGCAGACAGCCCTTTAGTGTTTTAGGTTGGCAGTTAATGCAACCAGACAATAAAAATAAAGGCTTAGTGTTACGCTGCTATCTACCTCATGCGAGTGAAGTTGAAGCTTTTGACGCTAAGACTGATAAAAGCTTAGGACAATTAGCTGCAGTGATAGGCTGTCCGGGGGTGTTTGAACTGGCGCAGCCCAGAAAACGTAAAGCCGTGCCTTATTATTTTCAAGTAAGGCAAGGACAACACCAATACCGTTTAGTTGATCCCTATCAGTTTTCTGATCAAGCTTACTACGCTGTGCATTTTGTGCATTCCCAGCCAGAAAATTTATACCGCCAGTTAGGCGCTCAGCTGATCACTTTAGATTTTGCTGGTAAAAGCCTTCCGGCGACTCGCTTTGCCGTATACGCGCCGGATGCCAGCACCGTCAGTTTGGTTGGGGATATGAACCATTGGGATGGCCGTTGTCATCCGATGGAGCGCACCGAATGCGGGCATTGGGTATTAGTGATACCTGAAATCGCCACTGGTACTCGTTATAAGTTTGAAGTTAAAAACAAACATGGCGATTTATTACCGCATAAAGCCGATCCGCTGGCGTTTTATGCTGAGCAATATCCGTCACATGCATCCTTAGTTTATGATCATGCTGCTTATCAGTGGCAAGATCAGAACTGGACAACACGAAAGGCTGGCAATGTCTATCAAAGTGCGATGAGCATCTATGAGGTGCATCCAGGCTCTTGGCGTCGTGACAGCGACAATGCCCCGCTGAGTTATCAAGCGCTTGCTGCACAGTTAATTCCTTATGTACTTGAGATGGGATATACCCACATCGAACTGATGCCGATTATGGAACACCCCTTTGATGGTTCTTGGGGCTACCAGCCATTGGGCTTATTTGCGCCGACTTCTCGCTTTGGTCATCCAGATGACTTTAAAGCCTTTGTCGATGCTTGCCATCAGGCCGGTATTGGCGTGATTTTAGATTGGGTTCCGGCGCACTTCCCTGAAGACGGCCATGGCTTAGCACGGTTTGATGGCAGTTGTTTATACGAATACGAAGATCCGCGTCGTGGCTGGCACCCAGATTGGAATTCCTGCATTTATGACTTTGGTAAAGACTATGTGCGACAGTTTTTAGTGGCCAGTGCTCTTTATTGGCTCGAACACTTCCACATTGATGGGATCCGTGTCGATGCCGTGGCCTCGATGTTGTATTGGGATTATTCTCGAAATGCGGGAGAGTGGGTGCCAAACATTGATGGGGGTAATCATAACTATGAAGCCATTAGTTTGTTTCAATGGCTTAACCGTGAAGTGTATAGCAAGTTCCCTTTAGCGATGACCATTGCGGAAGAGTCAACCTCGTTTCCTCAAGTATCACGCCCCACTGATAGTGGTGGCTTAGGCTTTGGCTTCAAGTGGAATATGGGCTGGATGAATGACAGCTTGCGCTATATCAGTAAAGATCCGGCTTATCGGCAGTATCATCATGGCGATCTGACGTTTTCAATGGTTTATGCCTATAACGAAAACTTCATTTTACCGTTATCGCATGATGAAGTCGTGCATGGTAAAGGCAGTTTGTTAGAAAAAATGCCGGGTGATGAATGGCAAAAAGCGGCCAATATGCGTGCCTTTTTAGCCTTTATGTTTGCCCATCCGGGTAAGAAAATGAATTTTATGGGCATTGAGTTTGCGCAAGCGCGAGAATGGTCGCACTCACAAAGCTTGGATTGGCACTTACTGAGCTTTGATAAGCATCGCGGTATGCAACAACTTTTTCGTGATTTAAACCATACCTATCGCGGTCATACGCCCTTGTACCAATTAGATTATGACACTGCCGGTTTTGGTTGGTTAGATCATCAGGATGCCGCACACAGTACCGTAAGCTTGTTTCGGCAAGATGCCGCAGGCGAGCGGGTTTATGTGGTCAGTAATTTTACCCCGATCCCACGCAATGATTTTTGTTTAGGTGTGGCACAGGCCGGTGAATACGAAATCATTTTAAATACCGATAGCGAACATTACTGGGGCAGTAACTATCCGGTGCAGCAAGCACCTTTGCTAGCGCTTGAGCAGGCTATGCACGGTCAGGCTTGTAGTATCGTGTTAAATTTACCGCCATTATCGACGTTATACATTCGACAAAAAATCTAAGGAAATACCATGACCGCCGTCATTGGGTTGTTAAAAATGTCTGCTGGCCAGCCGAGTTCGTTAGGGGCGAGTCTAGTGCAAGCAGAAACGTGGAATTTTGCTGTGTATGCTCCAGATGCCAGTGAACTGACCTTGTGTTTGTTTCTGCCCGATACCGAAGAGTTGCTTGCCGAGATCCCCTTTCAAGGCCGCACTGGTGAAATTTGGCATGTGGCGGTCAGTGGTATTGAACAAGGCTCTTTATATGCGCTAAAAGCGGCTGGCCCCAATATTCCAGATGCAGGTTTACGTTTTGATAAAGAGCGTTTATTACTTGACCCGTACTGTCGTAAGTTAAATCGGCCGCAAATGTGGCAAGAACGTCAGTACGCTAGCCACAGTCATTATTCTTTAGCGAAAGGGGTGTTAGAACAGGCTCCATTTGACTGGCAAGATAGTTTTAAACCTGCGATCCCTCGGGAAAAAACCGTCATTTATGAAGCCCATGTCAAAGGCATGACCATGCAACATCCCGATGTGCCTGAGCATTTGCGCGGGACCTATTTGGGCTTGTGTCATCCGGCGATTATTGAACATCTGTTAGCGCTCGGCATTACCACGGTGCAATTATTGCCGGTGGCTTCTTTTATGGCCGAGCCGCGGCTCAGTGCGTTACGTTTAACCAATTATTGGGGTTATAACCCGTTGAATTTTTTTGCACCGGAACCGCGTTATCAGTATGAAGATGCAGTAGCCGAGTTCAAAACCATGGTGCGCACCTTGCATCAACATGGCTTAGAAGTCATTTTAGATGTGGTGTTTAATCACACGGCTGAAGCGGGTGAAGATGGCCCAGTGCTTAGTTTTCGTGGTTTAGCGAATCGGCAGTATTATCTGTTTCATAGCCATGGTGAAATGATTGATTACCAAAATTATTGTAATTTTACGGGGTGTGGCAATACCTTGAATGTGTCGCATCCGATGATGCAGCGTATGATAATGGATGCCTTGCGTTATTGGTTAACCGAGATGCAGGTAGATGGTTTTCGCTTTGATTTAGCCGTGACACTGGGCCGGGAGTTTAAACGCTACAATCCGTTTGCGGCTTTCTTTCAAATCGTTGCGCAAGATCCGGTGATCAGTAAAGCTAAGCTGATTGCGGAGCCTTGGGATGTCGGGCCTTTTGGCTATCATTTGGGGCAATTTCCGGCGCACTGGTCTGAGCTTAATGATAAATGTCGTGATACTTTTCGGGCGTTTTGGCGTGGCGATCAAGGGGTGCTCCCCGAATTTGCTACACGTTTATTAGGCTCGCGCGATATTTTTCAAAAACATCATAAGCCCGCCAGTTGCAGTGTGAACTATATTAGCTATCACGATGGCTTTACGCTAAGAGATTTAGTCAGTTACAACGACAAACACAATTGGCTAAACGGTGAAGAAAACCGTGATGGCCACGGCCATAATCTGAGTAAGAATCATGGTGCGGAAGGTGTGACCTCGGATGAAGCCATTATTAATGCCCGTAATCAACATCGACGTAATTTGGTTGCCACTTTAGTACTTAGCCAAGGGATGATCCATTGGTTAGGCGGCGACGAGCTAAGTCATACTCAGCATGGCAATAACAATGCGTACTGCCAAGATAATCCGATTTCTTGGTTAAATTGGCAGTTAGATGGGCCCGCCACTAAGTTTCTGAAATTCGTACAACAAATGCTGAAAATGCGCCAGTCATTATGTTGTTTACAGCAAATCAGCTTATTAGACGATAACTACCAAAAACATGGTGATAAACACCACGTGCATTGGTATTTAATGGATGGCACCGATATGAGCGAACCGAATTGGCATGAATCTGATCGGCACAGTTGCATGGTGGATATTGTTAATGACAATAGCGGTCAACGTTTGTTATGCATCCTAAATGCATCGGATAAAAATCAAGCGGTTAGCATTCCTGCGCCCTTGCGCAACTTATTGTTTGACACGTCAGTGAATGACGGTTTAACGCCCACTACAGCGGTGCGTAAAGATAAGTGGTTGCAAAGCGCTTATAGCTTATCGGTCTGGCAGTAGGTTTATGCTGGCATATAGCCTATAATGCGCGGCATTTTTCGACCCGCGCCAGTTTGCGCGCTTTCAACGTTGTTAAGGATCGTTAGATGACAGACAGCACAACTCTGTGTGAAATTGGTTTTGTTGGGGCAGGGGTAATGGGTAAAAACCTTATTCTCAACCTGGCAGATAACGGCTATCGAGTGGCGGCTTTTGACCTTGATAACCAGAAATTAGAGGCTGTACTAGCACAAGATGCGGCAGAGCAAGGCGATAAAGGCCCCCGAGTTGTCGGGTGTAGCTCTTACACCGAATTGTTATCACGCTTATCTGCGCCTCACCTAATAGTGTTATCCGTGCCTGCGGGCAAAGCCGTTGACGATGTGTGTCATAAATTGATCGATGCCGGTATTCAAGCCGATGACATCGTAGTCGATACTGGTAACAGTCTGTGGACGGATACTGTCGCGCGAGAAAAAAGCTACGAAGGTAA
This sequence comes from Alishewanella sp. SMS8, assembly GCF_030737935.1. Taxonomy (NCBI): domain Bacteria; kingdom Pseudomonadati; phylum Pseudomonadota; class Gammaproteobacteria; order Alteromonadales; family Alteromonadaceae; genus Alishewanella; species Alishewanella sp. SMS8. Next base: position 149,466 of record NZ_JAPJEA010000001.1, on the reverse strand, counting down.
ATTTATCTTTTTCTCCACGGCCGTGTCAGGTGGTGAAGTGGGTGCCCGGTTTGGCCCTTCTTTAATGCCCAGTGGCGATCCTTACGCGTGGACCCGCATTAAACCGATGTGGCAAGCGATTGCCGCCAAAGTTGATCCTGCTACCGGTAAACCCATCGAACGCTTCGAGCCGGGTAATCCAGTGACAGAAGGTGAACCTTGTGCGGCCTATATTGGCCCCAGTGGTTCTGGCCATTATGTCAAAATGGTGCACAACGGTATCGAATATGCCGATATGCAGCTGATTTGCGAAGCCTATCAAGTGATGCGAGATGTGTTAGGCATGTCGGCGGCGGCCATTGGTGAGATTTTCGTGCAATGGAATGATGGCCCACTGCACAGTTATTTAATGGATATCAGTGCCCAAGTCTTAGCCACTAAAGACAGCGAAACCGGCTTACCGCTGGTTGATGTTATTTTAGATAAAGCTGGTCAAAAAGGCACGGGCCTGTGGACTGCCGTCAGCAGTTTACAATTAGGTAGCCCCGCGCCCACCATCGCTGAAGCGGTATATGCCCGCGCGATTTCTGGTTTAAAAGCTGAACGGGTGAAAGCTGCAACGGTACTGGCCGGTCCTGCTCAAAATTTATTTTCAGAAGAACAGCAAGCCGACATGATCCAAGCACTGCATGATGCTTTGTATTGTGCCAAAATTTGCGTGTATGCACAGGGCTTTCATCTTATGAAAACGGCTGCGGCCGAGCATGGTTGGCAGTTAAATTTTGCCGAAATCGCTAAGATTTGGCGTGCGGGCTGTATTATTCGAGCGGTGTTTTTACAATCGATCACTGAAGCTTACGAGCGAAACGACGAGTTGGAAAACCTGCTGTTGGATCCGTTTTTCTCAAAGCAAATTTCAGTGTATCAACAAAACTGGCGCAAAGCCGTGGCCAACGCATCGCTGGCGGGGATCCCCGTGGCCGCGTTAAGTTCAGCTTTAAGTTACTACGATGCTTATCGCACTGCGGTATTACCGGCTAATTTATTGCAAGGCCAGCGTGATTTCTTTGGTGCTCATACCTTTGAGCGCACGGATAAAACCAAGGGTAAAACCTATCATGTTGATTGGAGTCGTCCTGAACGGCCAATGGTGAAAGTAAAATGAGCGTTGTCATTGGAACACCCGGCACAAGCAGCAGCACTAAGGTATTGTTATTAGGCGCTGGTGAATTAGGTAAAGAATTGTGTTTAGAATTAAAGCGTTATGGCTGTGAAGTGGTAGCGGTTGATCGTTATCCTAATGCTCCTGCCATGCAAGTTGCCGATAAAGCGGTGGTGATCTCGATGCTCGACAATGCCGCACTGCGACAGTTGGTGATCACGGAAAAACCGGCGTTAATTGTGCCAGAGCTAGAGGCGATAGCGACGTCGGTGTTGCTGGAACTGGAAGCCGCAGGTTTTAATGTGGTTCCCAGTGCTCAAGCGGTTAATTTAACCATGAACCGCGAAGGGATCCGCCGTTTAGCTGCAGAAACTTTGCAGTTGCCTACTTCCAATTATCAATTTGCCAGCGATAAAGCCGGTTATCTGGCTGCGGTGGCTGCGATAGGTTATCCCTGTGTGGTCAAACCGATTATGTCTTCTTCTGGCAAAGGGCAAAGCGTATTACGCAGCGATGCCGATGTTGAAGCAGCATGGGTTCATGCGCAAGAAGGCGGCCGCGCCGGTAAAGGCCGTATCATTGTCGAAGGGTTTGTTGATTTTGATTATGAAATTACCTTACTGACGGTAAATTCTATTTCAGGCATTCAGTTCTGCGATCCGATTGGCCACCGGCAAGAGCAAGGCGATTATCGTGAAAGCTGGCAACCGCAACAGATGTCGGTTGTTGCTGCGCAAAAAGCTCAACAGTATGCTACCGCTGTGGTGCAAGCCTTGGGGGGTAAAGGCTTATTTGGCGTTGAGCTTTTTGTTAAAGGCGATGAAGTATGGTTTAGCGAAGTGTCACCGCGGCCACACGATACCGGTATGGTGACCTTGATTTCACAGCAGTTAAGTGAATTTGCACTGCACGCTCGTGCGATCTTGGGTTTACCTATTCCTAGCATTAAACACTACGGCCCAGCTGCCTCGGCGGTATTATTGGTGCCTGGGCACAGCCAAAATATTCAATATCATATTGGTGCGGCGGCATTAATGCAGCCCGATACGGAACTGCGTATTTTTGGTAAGCCCGAAGTACAAGGCGAGCGGCGCATGGGGGTGGCATTAGCTTTGGCTGACGATACTGATAAAGCCTGTGCTAAAGCCTTAGCCGTTATCGCTGAATTAAAAGTTGAATTAAGCTAGTTTATCGCGGTTTTCATCACCCATAACAAAGAAAAACCCACTGCAGTTTGTTCGCTGCAGTGGGTTTTTTTATGGTGATAAATAAGGTTGCGTAAAAACGGATTAAAACGCAAACACCCAACGCGCTAAAAATAAGCTGGTTAAGCTCACCAACAAGACGGCAAAGAGATTTAAAGCAAAACCGGCTTTAACCATGTCCGCAATGCGTAAATGACCAGATGAAAAGACAATGGCATTGGGCGGGGTGGCTACCGGCATCATAAAGGCACAGCTGGCTGCAATGGCAGCCGGGATCACCAAGGTCATTGGCGAGCCTGACATGGCTAACGATATGGGCGCTAGCAAGGGTAAAAAGCCTGCTGCTGTCGCGGTATTACTGGTGACTTCGGTCAAAAATACGATAACAGTCGTCACGAGCACCACCATCAGCCACAGCGGCATGTTGTCGAGTAACATCACTTGCTCAGCGATATAACTGGCTAAACCACTTTTACTGATCAGCGCGGCGAGGCTTAAACCGCCACCAAACAACATTAGGATCCCCCAAGGCAACTGCTTGGTTTCTTCCCAAGTTAAAATGCGGGTGTTTTTACTGTCCAAAGGCAATACTAAGATTAATACCGCTGCAAGCATCGCAATGATAGTGTCATCTAACGGTAAACCGATGAGTTTGACTAAAAACGGACGTGTGATCCATAGTAAGGCAGTCAGGGCGAAAATAATCAGTACCGCTTTTTCACCTCGCTGCATCTTACCCTGCACAATCAACTTTTGGTGGAATAAGTTACGGGTGTTGGCAATCTTAACTTGGTCGAGTTTATAAGCAAATTTGGTTAGCCATAACCAACAACCGAACAACATGGCAACGGACAGCGGTAATCCCACAATCATCCACTCAACAAAACCAATCCGAATGCCGTAGGTATCTTGTAAAAACGCGGCCATAAAAGCGTTAGGAGGTGTACCAATTAAGGTTGCTAAACCGCCAATCGAGGCAGCATAAGCCACGGCTAATAAAATAGCCTTGCTAAAGTCATTTTCGCTAGGTTGTTTATCTTGCTCTAACATGCGAGTAATAGACAGTGCAATGGGTAACATCATTACCGCGGTTGCCGTGTTCGACATCCACATTGATAAGAACGCCGTGACTAACATAATACCGCCAATTTGCTGGCTTGGTTTACTGCCCACAATCAGCATGGTATGCAAGGCGATACGGGTATGCAAAGACCAACGTTCCATGGCAATCGAGATTATAAATCCGCCCAAGAATAAAAAAATCAATGGATGGGCATAAGACTGTGCCACGGCGCTTAAACTATTTAAATCGAGTAAGGGAGCCACGAGTAAAGGTAAAAAAGCTGTGGCAGGGATGGGAACAGCTTCACTGATCCACCAACTGGCCATCCAAACGGTTAAACCTATGACTAACCAGCTAGGTTCATTCATACCAAAAGGTGCGGGTAACACTAAGGTGATTAGCATCAACAATGGGCCAATCAGCAGCGCCAAAAATGGGGTTTTCGTTTCGTTAACTGTCATGATGAGCTCCTAGAAATGGTATTGCAGAATTAACGCGATCGAGGTGTCAGTCTCATCGGTCAACGCTTACTGGTTAACAAAGAAATACGCTCTTCTCTGGCTATTAAACAGCTAATCGACACCTGCAGTATAGTCATTTGCAGCGCTCTGTTGTCTAATTTCTGAAGTATCATGGCCAAGTTGTAGCTTCGGTGGCAAATCGCCAGTGGCATACTGCAGGCTGATATAACCGCCTGTAACTTTACGTTAGCCCTCACTTTGTTCAGTGTATTAAGTATGATGACTAATTTACCTTAAGGTCAGTCGATGGGCTACCTGTTAGTATTGATTTACCTCAACAAATAGCTAGCTAGCGCATCGATAAGTGCTATGGTTAAGTGTTGTTATTACGGCGGATTAATGTTGGCTAAGCCCCTTTACACGATGCTAACAGCTAGCCAGTTTTGTTGATTCATTTTGCTATAAGCTTGTTTTAAAGCCAAAGCCATTAGCAATCGTTACGCTTTTAGCTAGGCCAGAGACAAACTGATTGAGCCAAGCACAGCGCGCAGCGTATATTGATGTTAGCGTTAAAAGATAATACAGGAGCATCAAATGAAATTATCAGAAGCAGAATGGCGGCAGCGTTTAACCGAAGAGCAATTTCGGGTAACGCGCTTAAAAGGCACAGAATATCCATTTACGGGTGAATTATTACACCATACCGCAGCAGGCACTTATCACTGTGTCTGTTGCGGTACAGAATTATTTAATGCCAGCACGAAGTTTGATGCCGGTTGCGGCTGGCCCAGTTTTTATCAATCGTTAGCGGGGAAGGTGCGTTATGAAGAAGACCACAGTCATGGTATGCAACGCATTGAAATTGTTTGTAATAATTGCGATGCCCACTTAGGCCATGTGTTTGAAGACGGGCCTGCGCCAACCGGGCAGCGCTACTGTGTTAATTCAGCTTCATTAACATTCACCCATAAGACTTAAGCCTATATTTAAGCTGTAAGTGTTGTGGTAGGGTTTCATAATCAATTACAATAGGCCGCCTTATAAAAACCGCTGTATCCTACAGAAAAGCGGCTTAGGCACACCGATTAATTCATTTTATTGAAGTAAAAGGCCTAATAATGACCCTATCACACGCAGAACAGTATCAAAAAAGCTGGCAGGAACGCCAGGAATACGCCGAAAACATGTTACCTATCATTGGTCGGCTTTATCGTAATAAAGGCATTGAGGTGGTTATCTATGGGCGGCCTCTGGTTAACGCTACCACCATTGATATTATTAAAGCGCATAAAACAGTAGAGCGGTTCGAAGGTCAAAAATTACGCCTTCGCGAGAGTTTTCCGTTATTAGAAGCCATCAGTAAAATGAATTTGGCACCCGGTCGGGTAGATATTGGTAAATTGGCGTACGCCTATTTATATAAAGACAATGCATCAGGCCTAACGCTTGAGCAATATTTAGCTCAAGAACTAGCGGATATTCTTGATCATGAAGATCAAGTGACACCCGTTGATGTTGTGCTCTATGGTTTTGGTCGAATTGGCCGCTTAGTTGCCCGCTTAATGTTAGAGCGCTCAGGCCCTAGCAGTAAATTACGTTTAAAAGCGATAGTGGTACGTGGCGGTAAAAAAGGTGACTTAGAAAAACGCGCCAGCTTATTACGTCGCGATTCTATTCATGGCCCTTTCAATGGCAGCATTACGGTCGATGAAGAGAACCAAGGCATTAAAGCTAACGGTACTTTTATCAAAGTGATTTATGCCAATTCGCCAGAGCAAGTTGATTACACGCAATACGGTATTGATAACGCGCTAATCGTCGATAACACCGGTATATTTAAAGACGATAAAGAATTATCCATTCACTTGCAAAGCAAAGGTGCGGCTCGCGTGTTAATTACCGCACCGGCTAAAGGTGAAGTACCGAACGTGGTATATGGTGTTAACCAGCATATGATCACGCCAGAGCATAAAATTGTTTCTGCAGCCAGTTGTACCACCAATGCCATTACGCCAGTATTAAAAGCACTGCAAGATGAGTACGGTATTCGCAATGGTCACGTAGAAACCGTGCACTCTTATACCAACGATCAAAACTTGATTGATAACTTCCACAAAGCCGATCGCCGTGGCCGTGCTGCGCCGTTAAATATGGTATTAACCTCAACGGGTGCCGCCAGTGCGGTGGCTAAAGCTTTGCCTGAATTAAAAGGTAAGTTAACCGGTAATGCGATTCGTGTGCCAACGCCTAACGTGTCAATGGCGATATTATCGTTAAACTTGAATCGCGAAACCAACAAAGATGAGTTAAACGATTTCTTGCAGCGCACGTCACTGTTCTCTGAGTTGCAAGATCAAATCGATTTTACCAGTTCAACCGAAATCGTTTCTTCTGACTTAGTGGGCTCGCGCTACGCAGGTGTGGTTGACTCACAAGCCACTATCGTTGATGGCGACCGTTGCGTGTTATACGTGTGGTATGACAACGAGTTTGGTTACAGTGTGCAGGTTACTCGCGTAATGAATGAAATGGCGGGTATTAAATACCCAACTTTACCTATCGCGAAATAATTTTTCGCCATTTTGAAAGCCCGCTGTTTGCGGGCTTTTTTATGCCTGTTGTTTGCTGTTGTGTAGAAATATGTTAGCTAGTAGCGCTGTTTAGTGATGGCGGCAGGATACTTTACTCGTAGTGCACACCTTTTCGCCGTTGGCGAATAACTTTCTTTTGTTTTGACAACGGCGAAAACGTTAAGGGTCTTGGTATCTGAACACGAAGCTAGTAAATTAAAAGTGAATTAAGTGCTTAATCGGCTTCTCAAGTCATTGATTTTCGGTAAACTCATAGGTATGAATTAATTCTACCTTTCTGATGTTACTGAAAGGCCTGCATAACAACTGTTATAAATCACAATAGGAATATCTGATGGACAAGGATAAAGTTGAAGCTCATTCGCTTTTTAATAGCATGCAAAAGAAGCAAGCACTTTTAGATGAGTTTGAAAAACTCCGCCCAAATTGGAAAGGCAGTATCATTAGATTTGCAAGCATGGTGATTGCAATGGCCTTTATTCTATTCATCTATCCAGAAGTTGCTCAGCAACCTGTTTCGTATGTTTTTTTAATTCTTATATTTGGTATGAGTTCAGAATTGCATGCTGAAAGTAAAAGAATTAATAAGCGAATAGATGCGCTTCATAAGTTGTTAAAAGATGATGTATAACAAGGCGCATCACTCGTGGCCTGCGGCCACTGGGAAGTCAAACGCTAACGCGTTTTTCCGCCCGTGTGCTTTGTGTTAAGCGTTATTATGAAAAGTCGCACTGAGTTGGGCGCTCTAGATGCCCGTCTAATTTTGTTGATTATCATGGGGCCGCCCTTTGGAGCCGCTCATTTGGTATTTCGTCACGAGTTAGTTTGGTCGCTTATAGTCTTTTCAGCTTGGCTAGTAGCGTGTTTTCCATTGATGCAATGGCTAAATCGTAAAAACTTGGCTCGTAAACGGTATGTATTATTAATAATTGTAATAATGTCCGGCTTCTTTGGAGTGGTTTTTTATGCTAGTGCAACCGCTTAACAATACGCATCACTCGCTCCCGTTGGTCGCTGGGACGCGAACCCGCTGCGCGGCTCCTCGCCAGTGTGCTTTGCGTTCTGCTAACACCTAAAAGCGGACTTTAAAACCTTAAAGTTGAAATGTCTGCAATTGGCACTAACAAGCTATTCAGCTAGGCGAATACCGCTCTGGCTTTTATTCCCCTTAGAGCGAGCTGACTGATCATCGTTGGCCAAGGTTTTAAGAAAACGGGCGTTTGAGTGCAGCGACGAAGCATAACACGAGTGATGTTTTCGCCTTGGACAACGCATGAGCAGCTGGGCTTTCGAGTGGCAGTGGGGCGCAATTTCTTTGGATACGTTCTTTGGCGATGCAAAAGAAAGTCTCTCGCCAACGGCGAAAACGTGAATGCGATTTACCAGCAGAATGCGAGAATGCAGAACAGGGCAATATAAAATATCAGAGGAAACAACAGCATACAAAAGAGTAAAGTAGAAACAGGAATGGCAGAAACAAAAAAGGCCAGCAAGCTGACCTTTTATACTATCTCAAATCGAGAAGCGCTTTATAAAAGTACTATTACAGTACAGTTACGTTAGCAGCTTGTGGGCCTTTTTGGCCTTGTTCGATTTCGAAGGCAACACGTTGGCCTTCGTTTAAGGTTTTGTAACCTTCAGTTTGGATAGCACGGAAGTGAACGAAAGCGTCAGCGCCGCCGTTGTCTTGAGTGATGAAACCGAAACCTTTATCTGCGTTGAACCACTTTACTACACCAGTTACTTTAGCCATGAGAGACTCCTAAAAATTTTAAAAAGTTATTTAACGCGAAATGCGCTTTTAGCCTGACTGTTACTTATGTGGCCAAACGTGCGTGAATCTTCAGGACATGACTTACAAGCGAAGCTGTGTAGCGAAGTTTTCAAAAACAAGTTGTTACATAGGTCTGTACTACAGGCCGGAAAGCACTATAACAGGTCTGAGCGGAATGTATAGCTTTATCGGATAATAAATCGTTAAAACAAGCAGAAATAAAAAAGCCGGTAAAAAATACCGGCTGTTTGCTCAGATTAAAGGTAACGCTAATTAGGCACCAATAGCGGTTTCTGGCGCTACGTAAGCCAGTTTTAACGCGTCAGCAACACTTTCGTTAGTCACTAAGCCACGGTACACGTTTAGACCCGCTAACAGATGCTTGTCATCTTGTAAGGCTTTTTTGTAGCCTTTGTTCGCCAAACGAATAATGAAAGGCAGGGTGGCATTGTTCAAGGCGAAAGTAGAGGTACGTGGCACCGCACCTGGCATGTTCGCAACACAGTAATGCACAACTTCATCAATAATATAAGTTGGATCGGCATGGGTAGTGGGTTTTGAGGTTTCCACACAACCGCCTTGGTCAATCGCCACATCAACAATAGCTGAGCCTGGCTTCATGCGTTTGATATGGTCACGGGTAATCAGCTTAGGCGCGGCTGCGCCTGGTACTAATACACCACCAATCACTAAATCAGCGGCTAAGACTTCTTGCTCTAAGGCATCAGCCGTTGAGTAAATGGCTTTAACTGCGCCGTTGAACTGAGCGTTAATGCGGCGTAACACATCTACATTACGATCCAGTACGGTAACATCTGCACCTAAACCTAAGGCCATTTGCGCCGCGTTAGTACCCACCATACCGCCACCGACAACCACGACTTTAGCGGGTGCTACACCAGGTACACCGCCTAATAACATACCGCGACCAGCACAAGATTTTTCTAAAGCACGAGCACCGGCTTGAATTGACATGCGGCCAGCCACTTCTGACATAGGCGCTAATAACGGTAAACCGCCTTTATTATCGGTGACAGTTTCATAAGCGATACAAACCGCTTTTGAATTGATTAAATCAGCAGTTTGTTCTGGATCCGGCGCTAAGTGCAGGTAAGTGAACAGAATTTGGCCATCACGTAACATGGCACGTTCAACAGCTTGTGGCTCTTTTACTTTTACAATCATGTCTGCTTGTGCAAACACGTCAGCCGCAGTCGCTAATACAGAAGCACCGGCAGCTTGATAATCTTCATCGGTAAAACCGATACCCATACCGGCTTGCTGTTCAACCAACACGCTGTGGCCATGGCCAATCAGTTCGCGAACGCTTGCTGGCGTCATGCCGACACGGTATTCATGGTTTTTGATTTCTTTAGGTACACCGATAATCATATGTTTCACCTTGGTTCAGTTGAGTAATATTTTTAGGAAGTATAGCGGCAAAAAACCAGAATTACTGCTTGTTTTAAGTTTGCTAAATAGTGCAATATGCTGTTTATGGTTACAAGTCGGGATTTTATGCTGCTATGTATTCTTTAAGTAAGAGTATCAAGAAGTTAGATAGGATTGATCGAAAAATATTAGTCGAATTACAACTCGATGGTCGTTTAGCCAATGTGGAATTGGCCAGAAGGGTAGGGCTTAGTCCTACGCCCTGTTTAGAGCGAGTGCGAAAGCTAGAATCTGAAGGTTATATCTTGGGCTATACCGCACAAGTTGACCCACACAAAGTGGGAGCCGCATTATTGGTTTTTGTTGAAATAACGCTAAGCAAAACCTCGCCGGAAGATTTTGATGAGTTCAGTAAAGCGGTGCAAAAGTTATCAGAGATCCAAGAGTGTCATTTGGTATCGGGAAGCTTCGATTTTTTACTGAAAACCCGTGTTGCTAATATGGCGGCATACCGCGAGTTATTAGGGGAAACCTTACTCCGTTTACCCAGTGTGCGCGAAAGCCGTACCTATGTGGTGATGGAAGAGGTGAAACAAAGTAGTTTTGTGCCGATGGTTTAAGCTAAGTTATTGGCTTTATACAGCTATCATTCAGCGAAAAGCCGTTACGCTATGCCGGACATAGATGCACTTTTACCCCAGCTCTGGTAACCTAGTCGCGTCAGTGGCGACAGGCAGTCGTGACTGAGCGCTAGTGGCAATTCATGGTATGAAACCGGCGTTGCGTAGCCAAGTGTGATGACGAATTTAGGGGCCTTTCTTTTGCAAAGCAAAGTGTTTTTCACGTTAAATGGGGTACAGCGATTATTAGAAGTGGGGCTGATTGTTTTTTCTGGCCTGGCACTTTTTATGTTGCTGTCACTGTTGTCTTTTGACCCAGCCGATCCGAGCTGGTCACAAACAGGCTATCATCAACAAATTAATAATTATGCTGGGCGCAGTGGCGCTTGGTTAGCCGATGTGTTGTTGGTCAGTTTTGGCTGGGTAGCCTATTTGCTGCCTTTTGTGGTGGCGTTAACCGGTTATCTGTTGTTTAAGCGCTACCATGACTTATTACAACTCGATTATTTAATTCTAGGCTTACGTTTATTTGGTGTGTTGTTGACACTGTGTGCGGCAACAGCCATTAGCAGCATGAATTTCAATGATATTTATTATTTCTCTTCCGGTGGCGTGTTAGGCGATCGGATCAGCGGTAATTTGCTGCCGTATTTTAATTTTATTGGCACCAGCCTGTTATTACTGTGCGCCTTTGCCACCGGCTTGACTTTATTAACCGGTATTTCTTGGCTAACCGTGGCGGATTATTTAGGCGCACAATGTTTTGCCCTGTTTAATCTTGTGCTGAATTTTCCTCAATTCTTGGCCGAGCGGCGAGCGGCTAATGCCGAGCGCAAAGCTGAACTGGAACCAGAAGAAGAGCTCGCACCACCTACCAAAGCCATCGCCAAACGCGCGCGTATAACTCGGATGCCTGAGCCGATTGACGATGATATTGATTTTAGCGAGCCGCCAGAAAGTGTCGATCCGCATTTCTCTTTTAGTGACGATGATGTGCCAGCCATTAAACGCAAAGAGCCGCTGCCAATTCGGCCATTGAATGAACGAACTGAAAGCAAAGCCTATTACAGTGTTGACACCTTGGCGGATGATCAATTGTCTTTTAGTGCGGTGGATGAGCCCTTTGATGCAGAGCATGTTACTAGCACCTTCAAATATATGCAGCAAGAGGAAGAACTGGATCCGTTGATGCAGTTCCCGCCAGACGAGGATGACACGGTTGATGACAGTGAAGAAGTCGCGCACTCGCTGGAAGAGTTACCGTCTTTAGCCTTATTGGATCGCCCCGATAAAGCGATTAATCCGATTGACCCCGCCGATTTAGAGCGTGTGTCGCGCTTAGTTGAAGCCAAGCTATTAGATTTTAATGTTGAAGCGCAAGTGGTCGGTGTTCACCCTGGCCCAGTCGTCACCCGTTTTGAATTAGACTTAGCCCCTGGGGTTAAAGTGAGTAAAATTACGGGTTTAGCCAAAGATTTAGCACGCTCATTATCCGCAATCAGTGTCCGTGTTGTGGAAGTTATCCCAGGTAAAAGCTTTATCGGTTTAGAGTTACCGAACCAGCATCGGGAAATTGTGCGTTTATCTGAAGTAATTGGTGATGAGATTTTCACGGAGTCCAAATCAGCGCTTACCATGGTATTAGGCAAAGATATCGCTGGTAAATCAGTGGTGGCCGACTTAGCCAAAATGCCGCATTTGTTAGTGGCCGGTACAACCGGTTCGGGTAAATCAGTAGGGGTTAACGTGATGATTTGTAGTTTATTATACAAATCGACCCCTGATGATGTGCGCTTCTTGATGATTGATCCCAAAATGTTGGAACTGTCGATTTACGAAGGTATTCCGCATTTATTAACCGAAGTGGTTACCGACATGAAAGACGCCGCCAATGGCCTGCGTTGGTGTGTGGGTGAAATGGAACGTCGCTATAAATTAATGTCAGCTTTAGGTGTGCGTAACTTAAAAGGCTACAACCTTAAAGTTAAAGAAGCGGCTGCCGAAGGCGAGCCACTGAAAGATCCGCTATGGAAACCCTCTGATGATATGCGCACTGAAGCGCCATTATTAGAGAAATTACCGGCTATTGTTGTGGTAATCGATGAATTCGCCGACATGATGATGATCGTCGGTAAAAAAGTGGAAGAGCTGATTGCACGTATTGCGCAAAAAGCCCGAGCCGCGGGGATCCATTTAATCCTGGCGACGCAGCGTCCTTCTGTGGATGTGATCACCGGCTTAATTAAAGCCAATATTCCTACGCGAATAGCCTTTCAGGTGTCGTCAAAAATTGACTCGCGTACCATTCTGGATCAGCAAGGGGCCGAAAGCTTATTAGGGCAGGGCGATATGTTGTATTTACCGCCTGGCTCTGGTGTGCCAACACGGGTGCATGGTGCTTTTGTTGATGATCATGAAGTTCATGCGGTGGTTGCAGATTGGAAAAAACGCGGTAAACCTCAATATATTGCTGAAATTTTAAGTGGCGAAACAACCGAAGAAAACCTCTTGCCTGGTGAAACTCTCGAAACGGAAGACGGCGAATCGGATCCTTTATATGATCAGGCGGTTGCCTTCGTTATCGAATCGCGTCGAGCTTCTGTTTCTGGCGTACAGCGCAAGTTTCGGATCGGTTATAACCGTGCTGCACGTTTAGTAGAACAAATGGAAAGTAGTGGCGTTGTCAGTGCGCCGGGACACAATGGTAATCGCGAAGTCGTGGTACCTGCGCCAAATAATAGAGGGTATTAATGAAAAAAAGTGCAGTGGTCGTTTTGCTCTTAACCAGTTTAAACGCAGCAGGGTTAACCTCTACGTTATCAGCGCAAACGGTAGAAGTCGTGGCACGACCTGATTTTGCGCCACATATGCAGGCATTACGGCAACAGCGCATGGCGAGCGAAGATGCCAGTCAGCCCTTGATGCAGCAACTGGCGAAAATTAAGAGTTTTTCCGCAGATTATCAACAGCGAGTTTATGATATTCAGCAGCAATTGTTGCAAGAAGGTCAGGGCAAGTTGGCGTTAAAACAACATGCGCGTTTTCGTTTTGAAAGTGAAACGCCAGAGCAATCATTGTTAGTCAGTGATGGTAAAACTTTGTGGTTTTACAACGAGTTGCTTGAACAAGTCAGTATTTATGATGCCAACAGTGAAGTGGGACAAACGCCTTTTGCACTGCTCACCTCAACGGATAAAGCGTTATGGCAGCAGTATCAAGTCACGCAGCAGCAACAGAGCTTTTTTATACATCCTCTCGATGCCGGTAATCCGGTGCAGCAACTGATGTTGACCTTTAAAGATGACCAGTTAGTTGAAATGCAAGTTATTGATATCAACCAACAACAAAGCGTTTATTTGTTTAGTAAGATCAAGGTTAATAGCAGTATTGCCGATAAGCTGTTTACTTTTACCGTGAGCAAAAATTTAGATGTTGATGATCAACGTCAGCGTTAATTTCTACAGTTGCTTGCCTGATGAGTAGCTTACCTTTCGATTTTAATGACAACTTGATGCCGTTGGCCGCGCGAATGCGGCCACGTACATTAGAGCATTATGTTGGGCAGCAGCATATCGTGGCGCCGGGTACACCGCTTTATCAAGCGATCCTTGCTGGACGCGTTTTTTCGTTGATCTTGTGGGGGCCGCCAGGCACCGGTAAAACCACCCTGGCTGAAATTATTGCCAGTCATGCCAAGGCTAGCATGCAGCGACTTTCTGCGGTAACTGCCGGTGTGAAAGAGATCCGTGACGCCATTAGCGAAGCGAAATTACGCCAGCAGCAGTATCAACAGCGCACCTTATTGTTTGTTGATGAAGTACATCGTTTTAACAAAGCCCAGCAAGACGCTTTTTTACCCTTTATCGAAGATGGCACTATTATCTTCATCGGTGCGACCACCGAAAACCCCGCCTTTGCGTTAAATAACGCTGTATTATCTCGCACTCGGGTGTGCGTGTTAAAACCGTTAACCGATGCAGATTTAAAGACGGTATTAACACGTACCTTGCACAGTCACCCTGAGGGATTGGCTGCGCTTAAACTCAGCTTAAGCCCTGCTGCTGAGCAGCTATTAATTCAATTAAGTGCCGGCGATGCGCGGCGTTTATTAAACATTTTAGAGCAATTAGCTGAGCTGGTGCAGAATGCCACCATCAGTGTGGAGCAAGTACGGCAAATTGTGCCGCAACAATTACCGGGTTTTGATCGTGAAGGTGAATTATTTTACGACCTGATTTCTGCTTTTCATAAATCCGTACGCGGCTCCGATCCGGATGCCGCCTTGTATTGGTATTGCCGTATTTTGGCCGGTGGCGGCGATCCACTTTACGTTGCCAGACGTTTGCTGGCCATTGCCAGTGAAGATATTGGTAATGCCGATCCTCGCGCGCTGACCTTGGCTAAGGATGCTTGGGATACCTTTCAGCGGGTGGGGCCAGCCGAGGGAGAGCGGGCTATCGCACAAGCCGCGGTGTATTTAGCGCTAGCACCAAAAAGTAATGCGGTTTATCAAGCCTTCAATGACATGAAGCAGGTAGTGGCTAGCCAAAGAGATTATCCCGTGCCGCTACACCTGCGTAACGCGCCCACTCAGTTACAAAAACAATTGGGGCATGGGGCGGAGTATCGCTATGCCCATAACGAACCTGGTGCCTATGCGGCGGGCGAGCGCTATTTACCTGCAGAGCTTTGGGGAGAACAATTTTATCACCCCTCTGATCGTGGCATGGAAAAACAATTGGCAGAAAAGCTACGCTATTTACGTGAATTAGACGCCAACAGTAAAAACAAGCGTCAGCCTTGAGGAAAATCAAGGAAAAGCATTTCAATTTGCCGCGACGCTGGTTAATATTCTGACCTATTCGATTAATTGCCACCCTCGGGTTGGCCACAAGAAGTTATTACTATGTTAGATCCAAAATTTCTTCGCGCTGAGCTAGCGCAAACTGCCGAACGTTTAGCAACGCGTGGTTTAACGCTAGATGTTGCCACCTTAACTGCTTTGGAAGAACAACGTCGCGAATTGCAGATGCAAACGCAAGATCTGCAAAGCTTACGTAACACTAAATCAAAAGGCATTGGTCAAGCTAAAGGCCGCGGTGAAGACATTACGCCACTGTTAGCTGAAGTGGATGGTTTAGGCGCACAATTAGATGCAGCCAAGTTACGTTTGGATGCGGTGTTAGCCGAATTAGACAAAATTGCCTTAAGTTTGCCAAATTTACCGGATGCATCCGTACCGATCGGCGCCGATGAGCAAGCCAATGTTGAAGTACGACGTGTCGGTGAGCCGGCAACATTTGCTTTTCCGGTCAAAGATCATGTGGCCTTAGGTGAGGCCTATGCTGAAGGCTTAGATTTTGAAAGTGCCGTAAAACTTTCAGGCTCGCGCTTTGTGGTGATGAAAGGGCAAATGGCCAAACTGCATCGTGCTTTAGCGCAATTTATGTTAGATGTGCATACTGAACAGCATGCCTACACCGAGTTGTACGTGCCTTATTTAGTGAATCACGACAGTTTATATGGCACCGGCCAGTTACCCAAATTCAGTGCCGATTTATTTCATACTCAACCGGCGACCGAGGAAGGTCAAGGTATGGCGTTGATCCCTACAGCAGAAGTACCGGTGACCAACTTGGCGCGTGACAGCATTGTCGATGTAAACGAGTTACCGATTAAATATACGGCGCATACCCCTTGTTTTCGTAGTGAAGCCGGCTCATATGGTCGTGATACGCGAGGCCTGATCCGCCAACACCAATTTGATAAAGTAGAATTGGTGCAGTTGGTACATCCTGAACTATCAATGGCCGCATTAGAAGAGCTGACGGGCCATGCCGAGAAAATCTTACAACTGCTCGGCTTACCGTATCGGGTCATGCTGCTTTGTACTGGCGATATGGGTTTTGGTGCCTGTAAAACCTATGATTTAGAAGTGTGGTTACCGGCGCAAAATACTTATCGTGAAATTTCGTCTTGCTCAAACATGGGCGATTTCCAAGCTCGTCGCATGCAAGCACGTTTCCGTTCAGCCGAAGGTAAAAAGCCCGAGTTGCTGCATACTTTAAATGGCTCAGGTTTAGCGGTAGGTCGCACCTTGGTAGCGATATTAGAAAACTATCAACAAGCCGACGGCTCAGTGGCTATTCCTGCCGTGTTACAGCCTTATATGGGGGGTAAAACGCACCTGCGTTAAACCGACTTGTTATAAGCACTTGGCTGGTTTGGGTAAACCGGCTAGCCGAGTGGCTTGTTTAGCAGGGCCTTCAGGAAACAACATAAATAAATATTTACTACTGCCTTTCTCAGGGCCAAATTTGGCTGCCATGGCTTTGACTAACATCCGCACTGCGGGTGAGGTATTAAATTCCTGATAAAACTCTCGCACAAAGCGGATCACCTCCCAGTGCGCCTCGGTTAAGGTTATCTGCTCTAATTCTGCAAAACGCTCTGCTACCGACGGCTGCCAATCAGACATCTGCGCTAAATAACCGTGTTTGTCTAATGCGAGCTGCTGATCGCCTACTGTCAAAAATGTCATGCTCATACTGAGGTTCGATCCTTAATAAAACTTGGCGTTATCGCCATAAGATGCTTTTATTCGCGGCTGCCGTTAATTGCACCCATTCTTGTGTGTTGATCAGCTGAATATGTGCTGGCTTGGCCAGATTGCGCCATGCTAGATCACTCGATAAAGCCAGCACCCGACACGTAAAAGGTAATGACGGCTGTAATACTAGGTAAACGGCATCTTGGCGTAAAAGTACAGTATCAGCTGGGGTACAGAGCTGGGCTAATTCGGTTAAATCTGCTGCGGGGTTAATAAGATTAAACAGTATCATGGCTTAGCACCTTATTACCTGATCGGCCGCGCGTATCAGGGCGGTTATGGCTGTCGGCGTAATAGTTTGAAATCCGGGAGGCAGCGGCAAAGCGGTCAGACCGCGTTGTGTTAATGCTTGCTGGCAGACGAAGCACTGTTCAATGTCGTATAAACCAAATAAACCAAAACTTTTATACACCGGCTTGATGGGAGGTGCTTTTAACTCAGCAGGGCTTACTAATTGAAATACGGCATCCGCCATAAAGACGACACTGAGCTGATAATCCACGGCGGCTAAAGCCAAGGTTAAATCGAGCGCTTCACGAGCGCGGGCTTGATTAAACGGCGACTGCGTTTGCAGTATCAGGATATGTTGCATCAGAATTGCACCAATTTACTGTTGGCCAAACGCATAGCAAACTCGGCCAAGCCAGCTGCTTGAAAAAGGCTATCATTCGCTGCTTGCACACCGCGTTTCTCTGCCGCGGTAATGCAATATAACAAAGGCAGCTGTTGCTGCTGACAAAATTTGGCTAATTCCGCTGCCAAACTACGTTCATCTGTGGGTAAGTCGATCGTCGCTGCGGCTGCGAATACGGCATCTTCATATAAAAACACCTGCTCAATGCTGTAGCCTGCGGCTAAAGCCGCTTTGGCAAATTGCAAAGCACTATCAAAGCTTTGAGAAGCAAAGGGGTTTTGAGTCAACAATAAACTAAAATGAGCCACGGTAGTTTCTCTTAATAACGGCATTAGTGCACTGGGCACAGCACAGTAGGGCGCGGCTAAAAAAATACCCCGCTTAGCGGGGTATTTTAACTAAATTACGACTGAGCAGCAAAAGCTTAGTCGTCACCACCCATAATGCCTAATAAGCTTAACAGGTGCACAAAGATGTTGAACACGTTTAGGTATAACGAAACGGTTGCACGGATATAATTTGTTTCACCACCGTTGATGATACGGCTGGTATCAAACAAGATTAAACCTGACATAATCAAAATAACCACGGCACTGATGGTTAGGCTTAACGCTGGGATAGCTAAAAATATATTTGCTAAAGCAGCAACCAACACCACGATTAAACCAATCATTAAGAAACCGCCCATAAAAGAGAAGTCTTTACGTGTGGTTAAAACATAAGCCGATAAACTAAAGAAGATCAGCGCAGTACCGGCTAAGGCTTGCATAATTAACGCTGGGCCATTGGCTAAGCCAGCATACATTGACAACATTGGGCCAAGTGACGCGCCCATGGCGCCTGCAAAACCAAATACCCAGAAAATGCCGCTAGCAGAGTCTGCTTTTTTGTTAACAACAAATAGCATAATAAAGCCTGCGATCATGCAGACTAAAGAAGCCATCGGCGAAATGTTCATGGCCATGGCGGTAACGGCGGTTACCGCGCTAAAGGCTAAGGTTAAACCTAGCAAAAAGTAGGTGTTGCGCAATACCTTGTTGATTTCAACACCATGACTGAGTGTGTTGATATTACTGGTTTCTCTGTATGACATAAATGTCTCCTATTACCGAGTTTTGTAAAGTTACTGAGTGCATAATACTGTTAAAGTTCCGTTATAACTAGAGCTGGCTGCACGAAAAAACGGCAGTTAGAATTATTTTAAATTTTTTGCTTTATTTTCCAGAGCAAAGTGATTAGTATACGCAGCGCTGGAGGGATGGCAGAGCGGTTTAATGCACCGGTCTTGAAAACCGGCGTAGGTTAATAGCCTACCGAGAGTTCGAATCTCTCTCCCTCCGCCATTATTCTAAAAAGCCACCCTAGGGTGGCTTTTTGCTTTCTTACGTTGCAGTTTAACGTTAGGTTCAACATCACGCTGTTGCAAACCTGAATAAGCTGCGACGACAATATAGCGTTAGGTTTGTAACGTTTGCCCGCCATTTGCTGAAATTGTCGGCAGTTAGTTTAGCGAAGTAAAATTAACGCTTTACAAAGTGCAGCCAAGTTTTTAATATGCCGTTCTGTAACGCGGAGGGGTGGCAGAGCGGTTTAATGCACCGGTCTTGAAAACCGGCGTAGGTTAATAGCCTACCGAGAGTTCGAATCTCTCCCCCTCCGCCACGCAACTTCCTATACCTGTCTAGCTAAATACCTCATTATTTTTTCATTTAACTACACTCGCTAAATAAACTTAATCGCTATATAGTAGTTTTTGCGCTAAAAGCCTTTGATTTCGCTTGTTAATTTGCACCGATTTTAGAAACATTTAATGGTTTGCAGATGCAACGCTTTCTGGCACACTAAGCAGCTGCTTTGCTGGTCATTGTTAATTTGACGCAAAGCGATGACACCGTAGTTAGCTCTTAAGCGGTTAACTGGAAAATTAATATAGCGCCTAGCTGTGGACAAATCCGCCAGCTACAGGTGATAACCCGCATAACGGAGAAGCCAAGTTGATTAACGTGCTGTTAGTTGATGATCACGAGCTTGTTCGGACTGGTATAAGTCGCATACTAATGGATGAGCGCGGTATCAAGGTGATAGGCGAGGCCAGCTCCGGCGAAGAAGCCTTACAGTTTTGTCGTCAAAACGAACCTGATGTCGTGTTGATGGACATGAATATGCCCGGTATGGGTGGCATGACCGCGACCAAGCGCATTCTGCATTATTGCCCAGATGTTAAAGTATTGGCCTTATCTATTTCTTGTGAAGAGCCGGTACCGACTAAAGTGATGCAATTAGGTGCCGCCGGTTTTATCTCAAAAAATACGCCACCCAAAGAAATGGTAATGGCGATTAAAAAAGTGTATTCCGGTGTGCGACATATCTCTGATGAAGTGGCGCAAAAAATGGCCTTGGCTAAGGTCAATAATTTGCAACCTAATCCTTTTGAAGGGTTATCTGATCGTGAATTACAAATCATGATGATGATCACCCGTGGTCAAAAGGTAACCGATATCGCTGATCAGTTAAATGTCAGTGCAAAAACGGTAAATTCATATCGTTATCGCATGTTTGAAAAACTGGCGATTAATGGTGATGTTGAACTTACTCATCTAGCGTTTCGACATGGCATGATAGATATCGCTAAGATTGCGCATTAACAAGTCCTATTATGTTTGATTCAAAAGCGTTTTTGGCCACAGTGCCGCAACAACCTGGCGTGTATCGCATGTTTAACCAGGGCGGCATTGTTATTTATGTGGGTAAAGCAAAAGATCTGAAGAAAAGGCTAAGTAGCTATTTTCGAACCACGGTCGACAGTGTGAAAACCCGTGCCTTGGTTGGGCAAATTGCGAGTATCGAATTCACTCTGACGCACAGTGAAACCGAAGCACTGATTTTAGAAAACAACCTGATAAAACAGTACTTACCCAAATACAATATTTTACTGCGTGATGATAAGTCTTATCCGTATATCTTATTAACTTCTCATCGTCATCCGCGGATTAGTTCACATCGCGGCCCGCGAAAAGTGGTGGGCCAGTATTTTGGGCCTTACCCGAATGCTGGTGCGGTGTGGCAAAGTTTAAAAAGTTTGCAGAAAATTTTCCCGATCCGTCAATGCGAAGATGGTTTCTACCGTGCTCGCACTCGGCCCTGTTTGCAATATCAATTAAAGCTGTGCAGTGCGCCCTGCGTGGGTAAAATTAGCGATGAAGATTACGCAGAGCAAGTGCGTTTAGCGGCGCTATTTTTAGCCGGTAAAAACCAACAAGTTATTGATGATTTAGTGCAGAAAATGGCTGCAGCCAGTGAGAGCTGGCAATTTGAAGCTGCCGCTGCATTTCGCGATCAAATTAGTGCCTTGCGCAAAGTGCAAGAACAGCAATATGTGAGCGGTGATCATGAAGAGCTTGATGCCATCGGCTTTAGCTTGCATGGTCAAACCGCGGTAGTGCATGTGCTGTTTATTCGTGATCGGAAAATTCTCGGTAGCAAATCCTATTATCCGAAAGTGCCGTTGGATATGAGTGCGGCCGAGGTATTATCTGCTTTTATTCTACAATTTTATCTCAATGGTCACAGCGAACAGCAGATCCCTAAAGAGATCGTGTTACCGATGGCACTTGAAAATGCGGATAGTTTAGCCGAAGCGATAAGTAATATTGCTGAGTTCAAAGTGCGGTTAACTGCCGCTAAACGCGGCGAGAAAGCCCAGTATTTGAGTTTAGCGCAGAAAAATGCGCAAATTGCCTTAGACAGCAGGCAGTCATTAACGCAAAAAATGCGGGTACGCTATCAAGCATTACAACAATTATTACAATTACCAGATGATATTGGCCGTATGGAATGTTTTGATATTAGTCATACCATGGGGCAGGCCACCATCGCATCTTGCGTGGTGTTTGATGGTGAAGGCCCTTACAAGCAAGAATACCGCCGTTACAATGTCACCGGTATCACCGGGGGGGACGATTATGCCGCGATGCGCTTTGCGTTAGATAAGCGCTACAGCAAGCTAAGCGAAGTCAGTAAAATCCCTGATATTATTTTTATCGATGGTGGTATCGGGCAACTGAACATCGCACTGGAACAATTTAGCGCTTGGCCACATGCGAAAAAGCCCTTACTGATTGGTGTGGCTAAAGGCGTCAGTCGTAAAGCGGGCTTAGAAACCTTAATTTTGTGGGATAGTGGGCGGAGTATTAACTTACCGGAAGATAGCCCCGCCTTGCATTTGATCCAGCAGATCCGTGATGAGGCGCACCGTTTTGCGATAACCGGTCATCGAAATAAACGCGGTAAAGCTTTATTAAAAAGTCCGCTTGAAAACATTTCAGGTATTGGTGAAAAACGCCGGCAAGCCTTGTTACAATACTTAGGTGGCTTACAAGGTGTATTAAAAGCATCCGTTACTGAACTGTGTTCTGTGCCTGGAATTTCAAAACAACAAGCAGAAAAGATTTACCAAGCCTGTCAGAACAAGTAGCATTAAGGCATTAAGTGCCTGAGAACTCTGTTATGTGGAATATTCCCAACCTGTTAACGCTGTTTCGTTTACTGCTCATCCCAGTATTTATCTATTTTTTCTACTCTGGTTTGGAAAATGCCCGTTTTTGGTCTGCTCTGGTGTTTTGCTTAGCGGCAATTACCGATGCGTTAGACGGCTATTTAGCCAGAAAACTGGAGCAATTTACCCCGTTCGGTGCTTTTTTAGATCCGGTCGCCGATAAGGTGATGGTGGCCACCGCTTTGGTATTAGTTGCCGTAGACATTAAAACCCTCTGGGTGATCATTCCTACTATTATTATTATTAGTCGTGAAATCTTTATTTCGGCGTTACGTGAATGGATGGCAAGCCTAGGCAAACGCGCGAATGTTGCGGTATCGAATTTAGGCAAATACAAAACTATTGCGCAAATGTTAGCGTTAATCGCTTTAATTTGGCAGCCAACATTAAGCTTATTGAGCTGGTTTACACCCGTTGGTATGTTAATGTTGTACATTGCAACTATCCTAACTGTGTGGTCGATGTATGAATATTTGCGTTCAGCTTGGGCGGATTTGTCAACAGTGTAGCCAAGTCGCTTTAATTGTCAGCAAGTCAGTTACTTTTTAAGCAAACAGACATAAAACTAAAAATTTAATATTGACGGATTTATTTAAAACAGTAGAATGCGTCACGTGTTAAGGCAGATGGCCACGAAACGGTCATAGCAACGCGAGTTTAGCTCAGCTGGTAGAGCGCGACCTTGCCAAGGTCGAGGTCACGAGTTCGAATCTCGTAACTCGCTCCAATTCTTTAGAGTTGGTAGCAACAGTGGCGGGTTGGCAGAGTGGCCATGCAGCGGATTGCAAATCCGTCCACCTCGGTTCGACTCCGGGACCCGCCTCCACAACATGCTGTTTTAATACGTTTGAAAGTTGTCTGCCCGGGTGGTGAAATCGGTAGACACAAGGGATTTAAAATCCCTCGAGGGAAACCTCGTGCCGGTTCAAGTCCGGCCCCGGGCACCATTTAATATTGACCAGCAATATTAAAGCAATACATTGCGAGTTTAGCTCAGCTGGTAGAGCGCGACCTTGCCAAGGTCGAGGTCACGAGTTCGAATCTCGTAACTCGCTCCAGATTAAAAAAAAAGCCGCTTTTAAAGCGGCTTTTTTGCATCTGTGGTATCGCTTTTAGCATAGCCTTCCTTACTAGGTTCTGAAGCACTTTCACGTTATTCAGTTCTATCTTAGAATCTAATATCTCATACTTACCCATAGTAGGTTGGAACGATTAGCTTAAACAGCAGTGCTTCAATCTACTTTAGGTGCTGAGCCTGACGATACGAGTAATTGACGTTGTAGTTGATAATGAAAAACCGGCACATCAGCTGCACATTCTGCGGGCCCTGTTGTGTTACAAAGCGTGGTGCGGTTAAGGAGTAGAACACCTCGAGTATCGGGTTGAGGCGTAAAGCCGGCAATCACCTCCTGAAATTCTGCGCCATCAAGCAGCATACAATCTTGGCTCTGATCAGCTTGGCAAGGCGCTTGTGAGTAATGCACTGCTATTAACCGCGTGTCGCCAGCTACCGCAGGGATTAGATGCTCGGGATAGCTTAGCCCTGCTATGACACAACGCTTGCCAAGGCCAGGTCTGATCTTAGATAAAGACTTATCAATACGAGGCTCTCCCCCCGAGGCTAAGCAGCTACCCTCAAAGCTATTTTTGCTACTGTGATTCTCATCTAAGGCTCTATTGGGCCCAAAAACCATTATGATTAAAAGCAGCAAACTGGATAAGATTGTTAGTGGGTGCTTTTTTAGTCGTTTGTGAAGGAACGTCAATAGGTCGCTTAGTATTTTTGCGGCGACAGTCTTGAGGCTTTGTCTAAAGCGATACTTCGCGATCAGTTCAAAGTCGTCGATATCAGCAGTATAGTCAGGTAATACCACAGCAAACTGATCGCGCAGAGTGATATGTGCATTACGGAAAATAAGATTAGGTGGCACGGTGTTAGAAGATGACCAGAGTGTTTTAAAAACTACTAGATTGCCAATTAATCCTTCAACATAGCGATGAAAGGGGCAAAGCATTATCGGTGTGTTAGGTAACTTTTGTGCTTGGTAAGTAAGATACTCGTAAACCTCGATTCTGTTTATGTCCATTTCTTTATCGCTGACATACATAGTCGTAATGTGGCTATCAACCGCAAATGCTTCTGCGCGGGTCAGCTGGCGAATTTCTTCTGTATAGCATCCAAAACGTAGCAACTTAAGCTCGCCGTGTTCAGCCACGGCAACAAAATCACTCTCTTCATCATCACTATATGAGGAAAGTACTTGAGTGTTAAACATTTGACTAAGAAATATCGCCTCATGCAAGATTTCTCTGTAAATTTGAAAAGAGTCAAATTTGTTGGGGTGTTCAGCTAAAAATGCTTCAAATTCTGGGCAAATAATGTCGGGTATTTTGATAAGGCTATCATAATGCGCGCCGAGACTGGGTGGTGCGCCTTCAGGTGCGAAGGCATCAAGAAACCATGCGGATTTATCTTTTACATGGTACAAACGCCAGCTTGTTGTACTCATTTCCCGCAGCAAGCTTATCTCGGGTTTATCTTTAAAAACCGTTAGGCGTTGTCGCCACATGGCGGTTACTCCAGTTCGCGGAATATTTCAGGCTAATTGGTTAAAAGTAGAGAGTTAGCCAGAATTCGTCAATCTGTACGCAGAGCAATTTATGCTCTGTGCTACCTTGGTTCTGCGCATCAGAATGGATTTATAATCCCTCGAGGGAAACCTCGTGCCGGTTCAAGTCCGGCCCCGGGCACCATTTAATATTGACCAGCAATATTAAAGCAATACATTGCGAGTTTAGCTCAGCTGGTAGAGCGCGACCTTGCCAAGGTCGAGGTCACGAGTTCGAATCTCGTAACTCGCTCCAAATTCAAAAAAAACCGCTTATCTAAGCGGTTTTTTTGTATCCGAAATATCGCCTTTTATATTAAGGCGTTTTAACGTTTACCTTCCAAAATTCGTACTATTTCTCTGCTGTGTTCAAATAATTCAATGATGGTGCCTTCAATTTGGATAGTGATAATGCCATCAGCATTCGGTCTTTTTAATACCGTACTACGACGATAATAATCATCATGTAAAAACTGACCAGCCGATAGTTTTTTTTGCCAACCCGGTGGTAAAGGTTGACCTTTTTCTAATTTTTTTTCCAAGCCCGGTGGTAAGCCTTTTTCGTGCTCGGGTTGGCCATAGTCGAATGACTTAACAGTAAGGTAGAGATGGATAAGGCGAACATTAACGTTTTCATTTGAATGTACCTTTCAACGTGTGAACTTTATTTATAACACCCCGTGCTTAACGCTACATTAACCACTGTCGCGGCTGTTTCGTGTTTGTTTGTCGAATGAGGGATAAACAAAAGGGTTGTTAAGCTGTTATTTGATTAAATATAACTGAACATCTGATGCTAAGTGCTGAGTGACATGGCAAGGATTTCAGCGAACAACCGCGACATACATTCGTATCCTGTTGGCGTTTTTAGGCAACGAGGTTGTTGAGTTTTGCAGCGTTATGACAAAAGATAACCTAAACCTCAAAAACTTTTAATGCTGAAACACCGGTAAGTTTCTAAGTAAAGACTATACTCCTCAGACAGTTATCATTAGGAGTAAAGGATATGCCGATAAAGGTTGCCGTGTTGTTTGAGCGCAGGCCGCATGAGAAACGGGTCGCGATGGTGCCTGCAGTGGCGGATAAGCTCGCGAAACTGGGTTGCAGTATCAGTATGCTAAGCGGGGCGGGTTTAGCCAGTAAGCTGCCAGACACGGCCTTCAGTGCTGTGACTTTTGCCCAGAGTGAACAAGCATTACTCGCGGATGCAGCTATTGTGTTAGCGGTGCAAGCGCCCAGCGCTGAACTCATTACCTTGCTGCAACCCGGCACGATCTTAATTAGTTTTATTTATCCCCATAAAGAAGCGGCATTAACCCGCTTATTACGTGATAAACAGATCACCTGTTTCGCCATGGAACAAGTACCGCGCATTAGCCGCGCCCAAGCTATGGATGCATTATCTTCACAAGCTGCACTCGCCGGTTATTATGCCGCCTTAATGGGCGCGACTAAGCTTTCCCGTATTTTACCGATGATGACCACTGCGGTTGGCTCTATTCGCCCGGCACGCTGTTTAGTGATGGGGCTTGGGGTTGCCGGTTTGCAAGCGTTGGCCACCGCTAGACGCTTAGGTGCGATAACCGAAGGTTATGACGTTAGGCCTGAAACCAAAGAGCAGGCCGAATCTTTAGGGGCTAAATTTGTGGATACCGGCGTTGATGCTCGCGGTGAAGGCGGTTATGCCCGAGAATTAGCTGCAGCAGAAAAAGACAAGATTGCTGCGGTCGTCACCAAACATATTCAACAAGCCGATATTGTGATCACCACTGCAGCCATTCCGGGGCGACCTTCGCCCAAATTGATCAGTAAAGCGCAAGTTGATGGCATGAAACTGGGCGCCGTAATCATTGACCTTGCAGCCGAGGGCGGCGGTAATTGCGAATACAGCGTGCCGGGTGAAACCGTACTGCAAGGTCAAATTACTATCGCGGCCCCTTTAAATGTCCCCTCGATGTTGGCGGAGCATGCTTCTGAGTTGTACGCCAAAAACGTACTGAATTTACTGCAACTGTTTATTGTTGACGGTGAAATCGCCCTGAACTGGGAAGATGAAGTGTTAGCCAAAACGGTACTGACGCACGCGGGCGAGATCAAACCCGCTGCGATTAAAACCGCACTAGAACAATAAATACAGGCTTTGGGAGTTTTTATGGAATACAGCACCACTATTTTAACGGGCTTTGTCGCCTTATACATTTTTATGCTGGCTGCCTTTACCGGCTTTGAAATTATCGGCCGTGTACCGGCTATTTTGCATACGCCGTTAATGTCTGGCTCGAATTTTATTCATGGCATCGTGGTAGTGGGGGCGCTCTGGGCATTACTTAATGCGAGTTCATTACCTGAGCAGATTATTGGTTTTTTAGGCGTGTTATTGGGGGCCGGCAATGCTGCGGGCGGTTATGTCGTCACAGAGCGTATGCTGCAGATGTTTAAACCCTCAAGTAAAAGCCCTAAAGCCAAGGAGTAACACATGAATGCAGCTTTGTTGATTGATGCCAGTTATTTCGTTGCGGCGTTTTTGTTTATCTATGGTTTAAAGCGCATGTCATCACCCTTAACGGCACGCTCAGGCATTGTGGTAGCCGGTGCCGGTATGGTGTTAGCGGTGTTGGCGAGCTTTCTCTACACGTTAGACGTGAACGAAGCCGCAAAACCGCATTTAAGTACCAACTTAACCTTGGCATTCCTCGCGCTGGCGATCGGTTTAGGCTGGGCTTGGCGCAGTGGTAAAAAAGTGGCCATGACCGAAATGCCACAAATGGTGGCGCTTTATAATGGCATGGGCGGCGGTGCAGCAGCGGCCATTGCTGCTATTGAGCTAATTGGCTATAAAACGCACGGCAGTATTTCACTGAGCCTAGCGGTGCTGGGTGGGGTGATTGGTGCGGTGTCGTTGTCCGGCTCATTAATTGCCTGGGCAAAACTCGATGGACGAATTAATGGCACCTTGCGTTTTAGCGCGCTACAGCTGGTCAACGGCAGTTTGTTGCTAGTGTTGTTAGCCATGGGTGCTTATATCGTTTGGCAGGGCGGTGCGGTCAGCATGCCGGTGTTTGCGGTGTTTTTTGCCTTAGCGCTGGTTTACGGTGTGATGATGACCATGCCTATTGGCGGTGCCGACATGCCTGTCGTAATCTCACTGTACAACGCCTTTACTGGCTTAGCGGTTGGCTTTGAAGGCTATGTGCTGAATAACCCAGCGTTGATGATTGCCGGTATGGTGGTTGGCTCTGCTGGCTCTTTATTAACCTTATTAATGGCTAAAGCGATGAATCGCT
Source organism: Alishewanella sp. SMS8 (assembly GCF_030737935.1). Taxonomy (NCBI): domain Bacteria; kingdom Pseudomonadati; phylum Pseudomonadota; class Gammaproteobacteria; order Alteromonadales; family Alteromonadaceae; genus Alishewanella; species Alishewanella sp. SMS8. Next base: position 121,527 of record NZ_JAPJEA010000001.1, on the reverse strand, counting down.
CTGTGGCTAATGTGCTATTTTCAAACTTCGGGGCAGCGGGCGATGAAGAACAAGGCGAAATGGCGGGTAGCCAAAAACCGATTGATGCAGGCGATGCCGGTATCAATATGCGGTATGCCACTAAAGTGATTATTGCCCCAGGCTACGGTTTAGCGGTGGCACAAGCACAACATAAATTGTATGAATTAGTGAAGTTACTGCAAGACGCCGATGTGGAAGTGAAATTTGCCATTCATCCGGTAGCGGGCCGTATGCCCGGACACATGAACGTGTTACTGGCAGAAGCCGGTGTGCCTTATGACATTATTTATGATATGGAAGACATTAATAATGAGTTTAAAGATGCGGATGTCGCCATCGTGATCGGCGCTAACGATACGGTCAATCCTGCCGCGCGCAGTAACAAAAGCTCACCGATTTACGGTATGCCTATTTTGAACGTCGACATGGCTAAGCAGGTGTATGTAGTGAAGCGTGGTCAGGGTAAAGGGTATTCTGGTGTTGAAAACGCGTTGTTTTATGCCGATAACACGCAAATGGTGTACGGTGATGCGCAAAAGGTCATGGTGTCGATGATCCAAGCTATTAAGTCTTTAGGTGGCGGTCATTAAACGCTGCTGACATTACACTGGGTTACTGATAGCGATGCCAGTTGTTTAATGTAAAGAACAAGCATCCACCGCTTAGGTGGGTGCCTTTTGGTCATTAAAGCCGCAACAAGTTGTTATTTTGACAGCGGCAGGGTAAGGGATTAACGAGCGCGCAGCAGGCTAAGACTTGGGTATCAGCTTGTTGCTGAACAAGCCCAACCAAAACCCCAATTCTAATACCATGCCTAGCACCACAAAAATTACTGTGCCACTCGAAAAACCATAGCCATAGCAGATCAAAGCAGCGAGCAATAAGCCGATAATCATTAAGGTTCTGTAGAGAGTTTTCATTCATTCTCGCTCTTGCAATAGTGTTGCTGTTTAACTTTAGAGGCTAGGTGTGTTTTCGTCAAATGGACAGCTGTTGCCCCTTATTTTGGGACGTGAAGAGGGGGAAGTTGCACCGTCGCGCGACAAGTCGCAAAACTTTAGTCGCAAGCAGCTGCTTGTCAGTGCTATTTCACCCGTAAAGCAGTAAAGTAGCGCCATTATTGTGGCTAGGATCAAGGCTGCATTTCTAGGTGTCGTCAGCCCCTTGCGGGCAGTCAAAGGTGGTAAGCATGGCACAAATTTTTAGTAATGAAGCGATCAGTCGCGTTTTGCTGTTGTTGATTTTAGCCTCAGGGGTGTTTTTCTTTATTGGTTTTTTGGTGCCAGTATTAGCCGCGCTGATTATCTGCTTTGCCAGCTGGCCGCTTTATCAAAAATTGGTGCAGCGCTGCGCTGAAAACGTGATCTTAGCGGCATCACTGGCGTTAACGATGATAGTGTTAGGGTTAGTGGTGCCTTTAACATTGGTGTTTTCTTTTGCGCTGCAAGAAGCCAAAACCTGGCTGCAATGGCTGGTGCATGCCAACCAATTTGGTGAGCCGGTACCGGCATGGTTAGCTGCCTTGCCCTTAGCGGGAGAGTGGTTAGCAGAGTTATGGCAGGCGCACCTTAGTGCGCCTAATCAGTTGGGGCAATTTATCAGTGTGGTCACGGGAGAACATCTTGGTGGTATTTCCCGTACCATTTTAACCATGGGCTGGCATACCGCAGGGTTTTTACTGTCACTGTTGTTTATGTTGATTACGCTGTTTTTTTTGTATAAAGACGGCGATAAATTAGCGCTGCAATTAGATACCGTGGGCGAGGGTATTTTGCCACAGCGTTGGCAGCGTTTTTCGCGGGTGGTACCGGCTACCGTAACCTCAACCGTGCTGGGGATGTCAATTATTGCCGTGGGTGAAGGCGTGGTACTGGGCGTTGCTTACTGGGTGGCAGGGGTGCCTTCGCCGGTCGCTTTTGGTGTGTTAACGGGCTTTATGGCGCTGGTGCCCGGTGGCGCACCGCTGGCCTTTAGTTTGATTTCGTTATACCTCGTTGGCACCGGTGCTACCACCGCAGGGATTGGCTTATTTTTATGGGGCAGTATCGAGCTATTTATTGTCGATAAAACCATTCGGCCAACCTTGGTGGGAGGGCGAATTAAACTGCCGTTTTTACCCACATTTTTTGGTTTAATTGGTGGCGTGAAAACGATGGGTTTAGTGGGGTTATTTATTGGCCCGGTATTAATGGCATTGTTGGTGGCGATTTGGCGCGAATGGATCCGCGATGAAACCCAAAAAGCTCAAGCAGAAGAGCGTAATAACTAGGGCTTGTTGACGCTTGCTGGTTGTTTTTGCAGCTGAGTGGCTGGTATTTATACAAGGCAGAGCTTGTGCCGTGTAGTTATTCTACATAAACAAGCGATAACGCAGTAGAAATGCCAGCCACACGCTGCCCGAAGGGTTCGTCTGGCGATGCTTTGCTCTTTGTCTCTCGTCGTTTATTTAGAATAACTAAATTACACTCCTCGTTTCGCGATCAAAACATCGCCAAACGAACAAAATCTAAACAGCAAACGTCAACAGGCCCTGATCTAAATGAGCCTTTGGGCCCGTTAGCAAATCAGCTGACGGGCGCTTTACTCTGCGCTTTGCAAAGGTTTGACTAAAATATTACCAGGTTCATTCAGCTCATGTAACTGCACCTGCAGTTGCTGGCCTAACTCGTACAAGGCTTGCTCGGCAAGATAGCAACGGCCTTCTTCCCAATTTAATTTAACCGTTTCGCTACCCTGAGCAATTAAGCTGGCAGGAATAAAGGCCGCCGCGCCGTTTTCTAATAAACGCACACGGATCCCCGCTCGGTTAATATCAAATATCTCAGCGGTAAATGCTTGAGCTGCACCGAGTTGCGGCTGTAGATACAGATGATACAACCAATCGGCGATATCCCGTTCGGCTTTGCGCTGTACTTTGCGTTGATCGGCCAGATGTTGCGTCAGCTGTTCGGGGATCTCCGGCGCAGGCTGTTGCTGTAAAATGGCTTTTAACAAACGTTGATTGACCAGATCGCCATATTTACGGATTGGTGAAGTCCAGGTTGCATATTGCGTTAAGCCCATACCAAAATGCGGTGCAGGCGTAATACTCATGCCAGCATAGGCTTGAAAACGACGTAAACGGCTTTCTAAATAGCGCGTATCTTGTTGCGTTAACCAGCGACGTAATTGGCAATAACCGCTCAATTCAGCCAGTTCCTCGTGTGCAACGGGTGCGGTATGCTGTTGCAGTAATTCAGCCAGTGCGCTGAGTTTGTTGCTGTCAAAGCCTTGATGCACGTTAAATAAACCAAAGCCCAAACGATTGGCCAGTAAATCACCACAGGCTTGGTTAGCGGCGATCATCGCCTCTTCTACCATTTGATTAGCGATGCGCCGATGTTCGGTATGAATATGCACCACTTGACCGGCTTCATCTAATTCAAAGCGGTAATCCGGTTTATCTTGAAACACAATGGCGTGTTGCTGACGCCATTGTTGTCTGGCTTGCGTTAATAACTGCAGTTGCTGTAATTGCTCGGCCATGTCGCTATTATCGGGTTGCCAATCACCTTGTTGTTCTAAAAAGTCGGAAACCTGCTGATAATTAAGTCGCGCCTGCGAGCAAATCCAGGCCAACGTAAACTCAGCCGGGCTTTGCAAAGCACCGTCTGTTGTAACGTGCATCGTGGCGACAATGGCTGGGCGCTTCACCCCTTGTTGTAGCGAGCATAAATCATCTGCGAGTTCGCGCGGTAACATGGGGATATTACGCCCAGGCAAATAGGTGGTAAAAGCCCGTTGCTGTGCTTGTTGATCTAAGGTAGAGCCGGCGGCTATGTAAGCGTCTGGATCGGCAACAGCAACTTGTAATTGCCAGCCATCAGCCTCGGCTCGAACACTGATCGCATCGTCCATATCTTGAGTTGAGGCGTTATCAATTGTCAAAAACGGTATCGTAGTAAAGTCTGTACGAGGCTGAGTGTCTAGTAACGGCCATTGCTGAAGAGCAACTGGCGCTCTTTTCGGTAATTCGTGTCGTGCTAACACAACCCACCAAGGCGCTTCTGGATCATCGGCTTTTGCCACTAACTCGGTAATTGTCACAATAAAACTCTCAGCGCTAAGCGCATGCTGGCTTAGCGTAGCAATAACCCAATCACCATTTTGTAACTCAGCGGCATTAATGCCCTCAGCTACTGTCGCTTTAAAAGCGTCTCGTAACAGTGGGTTGGCGGCCTCTACACTGAGTTTGTTTTTTTGACGTTTAATCTGGCCGACAAAACTGCTTATGGCACTTTCTAACAATGCTTCAGGTTCAGCTTGGCTTTTTTCGCCTTCGGTGCGGATCACTGCGCGGATACGATCACCATGCAGTACCTTTTTCATTTGGGGTGGCGCGATAAAAACACTTTCTTTGTCGCTGATTTCTAAAAAGCCGTAGCTTTTTGCTGTTGCGCGAACGATACCTTCTTTTGTAGGTAACGTTTCTTTAAGTTGTTGTTTTAATTGAGCCAAAAGCGGATTGTTTTGCAGCATAAATAAGAACCTAAGAAATTAACCGCGCCACTATACGGTGTTAGGGCGCAGAAGCCAAGTTAAGCCCAAGCTATAGGCATCATTATGGCAGTGCTTTTGCGGGTTAACGGGTTAAATCTTTAGCATATCCATAAATATCCTTGTTGCACCCTGTCAGGCACTGTGGTTACATGTGCTACACGTGTTTTATAGGCTAAACTCATATGCCTATGCAGTTAAATGGTGTTAAGAGTGCCAGAAACTTGGAAAGTAAACGATAGTATAAGCCGTGCTTCGGCTGCCGTATTTTATCTGCTGACTGCCGGCTTTTACACTATTATTGCGTTATTAGGACTGGTCGAGCACCTGTTTTTAGCTAAGCTTATTCTGCCTTTACTGTCATTTAATTTAGTTCTCGCCACCGCTTTAGCCAGCTTGGGGTTAACCGCTTTACTCTTCAACCGCCGCAAACTGCAAATATTCTGCAGCCTATTGATATTAAGTTTTATCAGTTATCTGTGGTTAGCTACTCATCGAGGCCAGCTGCAAGACTTAAGTGGTATGCCATTATCCTTGTTGTCAGTGCTGCTATTGTTAGCGGCGGCGATATTAGTCTGTTCGCATACGACGCGTGTTGGCCATTATCTTTGGCGTATTATGGCTTTCATTTGTCTTGTGTATGGCTGCTACGCGCAGCTAAGCTTGTGGTTTCCGCAACTGCCTTGGCAAAATACCACGCCCTTTAGCTCATCTTTATTACCCATTATGCTGATTATGGTCGGGATTTCGCTTTGGCTAAAACAGCATTTTCAGTTGCAGGTCACCCGGCCATTAAGCCATAGCGCTATTGCTGCTATGTTAATGTTTCAAGCCGGATATGGCATCTGGTTTGCCCTAAGCGTGTTTGATGTGCGCTATGAAACACACTTAGCCGAGCAAAAAGTGACTCGGGTGGTCAGCCAAGTACAAGCCCAGTTAGCGTTTTCTGAAGAATTATTTCAGCGTGCTCGTACAAGATGGCAGCGAGTTAATCCTGCTGAACGTTTACAATTTATCACAGAAGATCTGTCTGCCATTACGGCTGCCTACGATGTGGTCTATGGTGCTGTCATTTTTGATCAGCAACAGCAAGCCGTGTTAATGACGGGTAAAGCCGCTTCGTTTCAAGAACAAGGTTTGTTTAGTAGCGAGGGTACTCGGTCGTGGCTGTTTTCTGGCTCGGATCAGGAAGCCATGGCCATCAATCGTGCTTCGTTAGACAGTGATTTACCCATTATGATGTTGCGCTTGGCTTTGCCTGTTACAGACGCTTCGCCAGAATTTTTACTGGTGCTGATTAATTTACAACAAGCGTTATTAGTCGATAACTCTGTGGGCGCGGCAAAAATTCAAATTTACCTGGAAGTATTACCCCAGTTGCTGTTTACCGCTGATGCCAGTGGCTTTAAGCGGGCGACCTTACCTGATTTACAACGCCGTTATCCGTATCATCAACAAATTCAACCCGATCAAGCTAATTGGGGTAGTATTCCTTTTTATGTTTTTATTACCGATCTCACCGAGTTGCAAGCGCGCAGTCGATTACATCAAATCATATTATGGGTATCGCTACTGTTCTGCTGCACCTTTATTTTAGCTGCTGATCGCACGCGTTTGTTGCGCCACGAAAAAGTGAAACTGTCGACCCTCGCTAAGTTTGATGATATTACCGGCTTATTGCGCCGCGATGCCTTTTATCAAGCAGTCGAGCAGGTTGTGATCCGTGAAAAGACGGCACCCGAAGTGATTATATTTATTGATTTAGACGGTTTTAAACCGATAAACGACAGTTTTGGGCATGATGTTGGCGATAAATTGCTCTCAGAAATGGCGCTGCGTATCCGTTTACTTTGTGGAGAACAGGCTTTATTAGCGCGTTTTAGTGGTGATGAGTTTTTAGTGTACTTACCTGAATCTCCCTTTGAGGCCACTGAACAGTTAGCGAATGCGTTGTTACGCGCTTTATCTCAACCTAGCGCAGTGACCGGGTTTGATGTGTATTTGTCAGCCAGTATTGGTATTGTGCAAAATCAAGAAGCCCATTGCAGCTCGCAATTATTAACCCAGCTTGCAGATGTGGCGATGAGTAATGCCAAACAGGCAGGGGGAAATACTTACCGTTTTTATCAAGATACCATGGCTGATAACTACCGCAATATTGTGGCTATGCGTAACAAGTTACAAGCGGCCCTCGATGCAGAGCAATTACAGGTGTACTACCAGCCGGTGATGGAGTTCAGTACAGGTAAAACCGTTGCTATTGAAAGTTTAGTGCGTTGGCAGCATCAGGGGAGCTTTATCTCGCCTGTTTCTTTTATCCCGATTGCTGAACAAACCGGACAAATCATTCAAATAGGCGAACAAGTCATGAAGATGGTGCTGCGTGATCTGGTTGAAAATCCGGGTTTAGCCAAACTTAGCGTGGCGATTAATGTGTCAGCACAGCAGCTTAGGCGTTATGATTTTGTACAATTCTTAGACGCAGTATTAGCAGAATATCAGATTGACCCTGCGCGAATTTGTATTGAGTTGACCGAAAGTGCTTTATTAGAGGAGCAAGGCCATACGCTGGCGCTGCCTAATCAGATTAAAGCCTTAGGCTGTCAGCTAGCCATTGATGATTTTGGTACCGGCTATTCTAGTTTGTCTTATCTTTATCGGTTGCCGGCAGATATTGTGAAATTAGATCGCTCCTTTACCCGTGATCTTACCCACGATCTTAAGCAACGTAAAATTGTTGAAATGTTGGTCAGTACCTGCAATCAAATTGGTAAAACCGTGGTAATTGAAGGTGTCGAAACCGCAGAAATGAGTGAATTGTGTCAACAACTCGGTTGTGATCGGGCGCAAGGTTATTATTATGCGCGGCCGATGCCGTTAGCAGAGTTACTGACGTTTTTAAATCGCCCTGCAGAGCAGGGCTAGGTATACAAGAATATGACCGTTGCTGCTGCTCGGTTATTCTTCGTGATCATGCTGGGCGCTAGCGGCCACTTTGCTGGAATCTTGAACCAGTTGGTCCAGCATTTTAATTTCGATCGGATCGAGTAAGCGCCATTTGCCGGGTTTAAGCTCGGCTAAACGAATATGCATAATGCGGATGCGTTTTAGCTTAACCACTTCATAGCCTAAAAACTCTGCCATACGGCGAATTTGCCGATTGAGCCCCTGCGTTAAAATGATCTTAAACGTATTACGTGAGATCTGGGTCACCTGACAGGGAAGGGTAACCGTGCCTAAAATAGGCACTCCCTGTGACATTTTCTTAATAAAGTAATCTGATATCGGTTTATTCACGCTGACCACGTACTCTTTCTCATGGGCATTGCCGGCACGCAATACTTTATTGACGATATCACCGTCATTCGTTAAAAAGATTAAACCTTCAGAGGGTTTGTCTAAGCGGCCAATCGGGAAGATCCGCTCGGGGTACTTCACCGCATCAATAATATTGCCGGCAATATGCCGCTCGGTGGTACAGGTAATGCCTACCGGCTTATGATAAGCCAGATAAACCCGTTTGGGTTTTTCCTTTAAGGGTTGCCCCTTAATTAAAACAGTGTCAGCATAAGATACTTTCAGGCCCATTTCTGCCAGTTGACCATTTACGGTGACATCACCGGCAGCAATGTGGGCATCGGCCTGACGGCGCGAGCAAAAACCGGTATCACTGATAAATTTATTTAAACGGTATAAGGTAGCTTCTTCGGTCATAGCGTTGTCAGTAAACAGTATTAAAAGTTATCTAGCGCGCTAGTGTAAGTGTCTGGCTTGGTTTGTACAAGGTTTTCACCGCCGCGCGTTCAGCTTGATTTAGCATAAGCCTTCAATTAATTGAGAATTCAGCATGACATTACCAATACATGACATTTTACCGCAAGCCAGCCGCATCAGTATGGGGTGTATGGGATTAGGCGGTGGTTGGAATGAAACCGAGGTAAGCCTCGCGGCTGAGCAGCAGGCCTTTGCCGTAATAGAGACCGCACTGGAGAATGGTATTAATTTCTTCGACCATGCGGATATTTATAGTCATGGTAAAGCTGAAACGGTGTTTGGTCGTTATTTAAACGCCCATCCTCAGCAACGGGAGCAACTGTATATTCAGTCTAAATGCGCTATTCGCTTACCGCAGACGGGACAAGTGGGGTTATACGATTGTTCTAAAACCGCTATTTTGCGCGCTGTTGAAGAATCGTTACAACGTTTACAAACTGAGTATCTCGATCTGCTGTTACTACATCGGCCGGATCCTTTATGTCAACCTGAAGAAGTAGCTGAAGCTTTTAACCAGTTACAACAGCAAGGTAAGGTAAGACACTTTGGTGTATCGAATATGGGCTGGGCACAATTGCAACTGTTGCAGCAAGCCGTGACACAGCCGCTACGTGCGAATCAGTTAGAAATGAGTTTAGCCGCGCACAATTGGCTGGAAGAGGGCGTGATGGTAGGAATGCCTGCTGCGGCAAATAGACACTTTGGTTATGGCACCATTGAATACTGTCAGTTACATAAAATTCAAATTCAAAGCTGGGGAAGCCTAGCACAAGGGCGGTTTAGCGTCGGTTATCCTGGGCAGACGGAAGCAGAAAATGCGGTCTGTCAGCTACTGCAACAATTTGCAGCAGAATATCAATGCAGTACTGAAGCGATTATCCTCGCTTGGTTGATGCGCCATCCGGCACAGGTACAGCCGGTGATCGGCACCACCAATTTACAGCGCATTCGTGCTTGTGCCGAAGCGAGCCGTATTTTATTAAATCGCGAGCACTGGTATCAATTATATATTGCGGCTCGCGGCGAACGATTGCCTTAACAGCCTAAAGTTGCATCAAGCAAAACGCCGCGTTTCACGCGGCGTTTTTTAAGAGCTACAAACATGCTTACATATTTGGGTAGTTCGGCCCGCCGCCCCCTTCTGGTGTCACCCAAGTAATATTCTGACTGGGATCTTTAATGTCACAGGTTTTACAGTGAATGCAGTTCTGCGCATTAATTTGTAGCTTAGGATTAGCGTGTTCGTCTTCGATAATTTCATAGACTCCTGCCGGACAATAACGCTGTGCTGGTTCGGCATATTTGGCTAAATTAACCGTGATGGGAATGCTGGTATCTTTTAAACGTAGATGACAAGGCTGTTCTTCCTCATGGTTGGTATTGGACAAATACACTGAACTTAAGCGATCAAAACTGAGCTGGTTATCTGGTTTCGGATAACTGATTGGCTGACACTCGCTGGCCAGTTTTAAACAGGCGTGATCCGGCGTGGTATCGTGTAGGGTAAAGGGTAATTTACCCTGAAACAGGTTTTGATCCAGCGTGTTATAGACACCACCAAAAAAGGTTCCAAATTTATGGATGGCAGCACCAAAGTTTCGCGCGCTATAAAGCTCTGTATAGAGCCAGCTATTTTTAATATTACTGGCGTAAGCCGTTAAATCTTCTCCACCCAAATCACCATTAAATAAGGCATCCGCAACGGTTTCGGCAGCCAACATACCCGATTTCATGGCTGTGTGATTACCTTTAATTTTGGCAAAGTTTAAGGTACCGGCATTACAACCGAGCAGTAAACCACCTTTGAAGCTCATTTTTGGTAAGCTGTGCAAGCCGCCTTTGGCAATAGCACGGGCACCGTAAGTCACGCGTTTGCCGCCACTAAGATATTGACGAATGACCGGATGTTGCTTATAGCGTTGAAACTCCTCAAACGGGTTCAGATACGGGTTTTGATAATTTAAATCGACAATTAATCCGACCACAACTTGCTGATCTTCGCTGTGGTATAAATAACCGCCACCGCTGGCATCATTTAAAGGCCAGCCAGCAGAATGCACGACTAAACCTGGATGATGTTGATCGGCAGGCACATCCCAAATTTCTTTAAAGCCAATAGCATAATGTTGTGGCGCGCTGTCTAGATCCAATTTAAATTGGCTAATCAGTTGTTTGCCTAAATGTCCGCGGCAACCTTCAGCAAACAACGTATATTTTGCCTTTAACTCCATGCCGGGTGTGTAACTGTCTTTGGGTTGACCTTGGCGATCAACACCCATATCACCAATGATTATGCCAGCAACGGCACCGTCGTTTATCAGTAATTCGCTGGCGGCAAAACCGGGGAAAATATCGACACCTAAACCTTCAGCTTGTTCGGCTAACCAACGACACAAATTGGCTGCAGAGATAATAAAATTGCCGCTGTTATGCATGGTTTTAGGTGTGGCTATACCTGGTATTTTTCGAGCCTGCTCGGCGTTATTAAACCAGTAGATATCATCATGGGTTACCGGTGTATTGAGTGGTGCGCCAAGTGTTTGCCAGTCAGGTAATAATTCATTTAATGCTCTGGGTTCAAACACGGCACCCGATAGGATATGAGCGCCCACTTCAGAGCCTTTTTCCACCACACAAACAGACAGTTCTTGAGCTGCGGCTTGCGCGCGTTGCATCAAACGGATAGCAGCTGATAAACCAGCTGGACCTGCACCGACGATGACAACGTCGTACTCCATTGCTTCTCTTTCCACTGAATACCTCTCTTGCTGCGTTGGGGGTGGCGGTCGCCAGAGTCTTAATGAAATTAACGCATTAAGTCACTCAGTAAACCGACGTTGGATGCTATAGTTTACATAATTGTCGCATCTAATACCGCTATCAGAATATTGCAGGTTGACGTTAACGTCAACAGGAAGTAGATTGGCAGGCATTCGACAAGTTAAACTTTACCTTCACGTAAAGCAGCCTGCAAAAGGCTGGCATTAATATGAGGCCATTATGAAGCTATTAGTACCGGTAAAACGGGTAATTGATTATAACGTGAAAGTTCGGGTTAAACCGGATCAATCTGGTGTGGATTTAGCAAATGTCAAAATGGCATTAAACCCGTTCTGCGAAATTGCTGTTGAAGAAGCGGTACGCTTAAAAGAAGCCGGTAGCGCTAGCGAAGTGATCGTGGTGTCTATTGGTGCAAAAGCGGTTCAAGAACAGCTGCGTACAGCCTTAGCTTTAGGTGCGGACCGTGCTATTCATATCGAAACTGACCTTACGCTTGATTCGTTACAAGTGGCTAAATTATTAGCCAAAGTGGTGGCAGAAGAACAACCACAGTTAGTGATTCTGGGTAAACAAGCGATCGATTCTGATAATAACCAAACCGCTCAGATGTTAGCTGCGCTAACCGGTATGGGGCAGGGTACTTTTGCCTCAAAAGTGGTTGTGGCTAATGATAAAGTGCAAGTGACGCGTGAAATTGACGGTGGCTTGCAAACAGTAGAACTGAGTTTACCTGCGGTAGTATCAACCGATCTACGCTTAAATGAACCGCGCTACGCTTCACTGCCGAACATTATGAAAGCGAAAAAGAAACCTTTAGATGTGAAAGCTGCAGACAGTTTCGGTGTCGGCTTAAGCTCAGAAGTTCAGACTTTAAAAGTCACGGCACCACAAAGCCGTAAAGCCGGGGTCATTGTCGAGTCAGTGGCCGAGTTGGTCAGCAAGTTAAAAGATGAAGCGAAGGTGATCTGATGACGATTTTAGTAATTGCAGAACATAATAACGCGGCGTTAAAAGCGGATACATTCAAAACAGTACAAGCAGCCACATTAATTGGTCAAGACATCCATCTGTTAGTGGCGGGGTCAGATTGCCAAGCCTCAGCTAACGAAGCCGCGACCATCGCGGGGGTCAGTAAAGTGTTGCACGCAGATGCGCCTGCTTATGGCCATCAACTGGCTGAAAATGTCGCTGCACTGGTGGCCGAGCTTGGCGCGAGTTACAGCCATATTCTGGCGGCCGCGACCACCACCGGTAAAAATATGCTGCCACGCGTAGCGGCTTTACTTGACGTGGCACAGCTTTCCGATGTGATTGCGATTGAAAGTGCCGATACCTTTGTCAGACCGATCTATGCAGGTAACGCTATCGCTACCGTGCACTCGACTGCTAAGATTAAAGTATTAACAGTGCGTAGTTCCGTTTTTGCCGCTGCTGCAACCGGCAATGCTGCAGCCATTGAAGCGGTGTCGGTGGTTAAAGATCTCGGTGTATCTCGTTTTGTCGCAGAAGAGTTAACCAAATCAGAGCGTCCTGAACTGACCGCCGCTAAAGTCATTATTTCTGGTGGCCGTGGTATGCAAAATGGTGAAAATTTTGCGCTGCTAAATGGGATTGCCGATAAGTTGAATGCGGCGATTGGTGCGTCTCGCGCAGCAGTGGATGCCGGCTTTGTGCCAAATGATATGCAAGTGGGTCAAACCGGTAAAATTGTGGCTCCTGATTTATATATTGCTGTCGGTATTTCTGGTGCTATTCAACACTTAGCCGGTATGAAAGACTCGAAAGTGATTGTTGCAATTAACAAAGACGCTGAAGCGCCAATCTTCCAAGTAGCGGATTACGGTATTGTTGGCGATTTGTTCAATGTGCTTCCTGAGCTTGACGCTGCACTGTAACCGCTGGCGTTAATAGCAACTCGTTATGAAAAACGGAGTGGCCAAGCCACTCCGTTTTTTTAGGCAACGACAAAAACTTTTACCTGCATCACTCCACTTTTAGCATAATCTGCTGGCTTTTCTTTAGGCGCAACTTTACTATTCGCAGCTATTATTTATCTTATATGGTCTGGTTCGTCTTTAGGGAGAAAGGTCATGTTACCGCTTATTCGACATGCAGAGCCGGCAGATATTGCGGCAGTGAAAGCCATTTATGATACCCCCTTAGTCTATGCCAACACCTTACAATTGCCGTTTCAGCCGATGGCAAAATGGCAAAGTTTATTTGAACCGCAAGCCGGTTTTTATAATTTGGTGGCGGAGTTAGAAGGTGAAGTCATTGGTCAATTAGGTTTACAGGTGATGCAGAATCCACGGCGACGCCATGCAGCGGATATTGGTATGGCAGTAGCTGAAGCGTATCAAGGGCAGGGTGTGGGGTCGTCACTGCTTCGTGCCGCCTTAGATTTAGCGGATAACTGGTTAGCATTGCGGCGTATTGAATTACTGGTGTATAGCAATAACGACTCAGCGATTGCATTGTATGAACGTTTTGGTTTTGAAGTTGAGGCGGAATTAACAGATTATGCCTTTCAATATGGCAACTATATCAATGCGCTGCAAATGGTGCGGATTAATGCTGACCTTTAATCAAAGCGTACCGCCGTTTTAAGACGATTTAGGGTGAAACCTTAGATTTCACCCTAATATTTGTTATTTCATCTCTTCCAGTTGTTTTTGCTTGTTTTCCCAACGGCGTTTCGCAAAACGACGCAGGTTAGGAATGTTATCGGTTTCATCCATAATAGGTTGGCCGATAATCGCTTCAAACACATCTTCCATGGTTACTAAACCCATCCAGCTGCCGTACTCGTCATAAACCAGCGCCATATGTTGCTGCTCGCGGATCAGCTGCGACATTAATTGCTCAACATTCATTTTATCCGAAATGACTTTAACCGGTTTTTTGATGTCTGAGGCCGTCTGTCCACTTTGATAATCCAACATGTCATAACGAAACACGATGCCGATGGGGGCTTCTTCGTGATCTAAAATAGGATAACGGGAATACTGACCTTTTTTGGCGCGTTTCACTAAATCGGCTAACAATTCATCCGGTTTGGCATAATCACAAACGGTGCGCGGCGTCATAATATCGCGTACTTTGATTTCATGCAGATCCAAAATATTACTGATCACGCGTTGCTCATTTTCATCTAGCTTATTTAACTCGCGGCCCAAAATGGTTAGGGCTTTAATTTCTTGTCTTAAATCAAGTTCATGCTGGCCGCCCCCAAATAATTTCATTACCTGATCCGACATCCAGATAAAAGGTTTTAGCAGCAGAATCATCGTGTTTAACACGGTAGGCAACACTGGCACTAGGCTTGGCCAATAACGGGCACCGATGGTTTTTGGCACGATCTCTGAAAGAATCAAGATCAATAATGTCATTACCGCAGAAGCGATACCCAAATAACCATCGCCAAATACAATAGTCACTTGCGCACCGACACCGGTAGCACCCACGGTATGTGCCACGGTATTGAGCGTTAAAATAGCCGCTAAGGGTTGGTCAATTTTTTCTTTCAGTTGTTTTAGTTTTTCGTATAGCTTTGGCTTGAGCAATTTTTGCTGCGCAATATAGCTCGGTGTGATGGAGAGTAGGGCGGCTTCAAGAATAGAGCAAATGAAGGAAACGCTGATAGACAAAACCACAAACGCGATCAGTAGACTCATAAAATTTAGCTTTAACACCTCTTTTTGCCAAGACAGCAACATTATATCAAGCGTATTTAACAATAGCTTCAAAATTATTGCTGATGTTGAGCAGCGATATGAATAAAAAACCTTCACAAGGAAGGTTTTTAAGATTTCAATTTACTGATTTTGCGCGTAAAGCTTACATTTTGCCGTATCTTCGCACTCACCATACAAATACAAACTGTGATGGGTGAGTTTGATACCATTGCTGTTAGCAATTTCTAATTGGCGTCTTTCGATAATATCATCTTCAAATTCGACAACCTTACCGCATTTTAAACAAACTAAATGATCATGATGGTTAGCACCGGTGAGCTCAAACACCGATTTTCCGCCTTCAAAATGGTGGCGCGTTAAAATGCCTGCATCATCAAATTGGTTAAGTACTCGATAAACTGTGGCTAAACCGATATCTTCACCCAACTCCAACAGGATTTTATACACATCTTCAGCACTGATATGCTGATTTTTTGGATCTTGTAGGATCTCAAGGATTTTTACTCGAGGCAGCGTGACTTTAAGACCCGCTTTGCGTAATTCGGTATTGTGATCGTTCATAAGTACTCTTTTTTAACGTGAACTTGCCAAGGATTATAAAGAGATCAGGTTTATATTCAAATGCTTTATGTAGATTGCTTTTTTAAGAGCCACTCTTGTACTGTTAACGGCAATCGGTAGAATGCGCTAAACAGGTCTTACCAGGGGAACTTATGCGTTGGGCATTTAAGCCATCGGTGCTGCGGCATTTACTTAATTTTTGGCCGCCGTTTTTATTTTGTGGTATCAGAGTAACGGTATTAAGTGATGATTATCGCTATTGTAAAGTAGAGCTAAAATCACGGCCTTGGACCAAAAACATTAATCGCAGTCAATTTGGCGGTTCTATGTTTGCGATGACCGATCCCATTTATCCCTTGATGTTAATGGGCGCCTTAGGTAAAGAGTACCACGTTTGGGATAAACAAGCAGACATCAACTTTATTAGTCCTGGCTACAGTAAGTTGGTGGCTGAGTTTTGGTTATCGGATGACACCGTGACCGACATCAAGCAACACACAGCGCAAGGCGACAAATATTTTCCACAATTTTTGGTGCACATTCATGATGCAAAACATCAGGTGGTGTGTGAGGTCAATCGTACCTTGTATGTGCGAAAGAAAGCACAATATCGCGCTGGCTAAGCATCAAAAGCACAAAGGCTGCCCATGGCAGCCTTTGTTTGAATAGCCTAAGCGCTGGCTGAAATTACAGCGAGGCAAATTCAGCTAGACTCATTTCATCATAAACTTGCTTACACCACTGCTTAACCCTTTTTTCGGTTAATTCAGGTTGACGATCTTCGTCAACCCCTAAACCGATAAAGTGGTTATCATCTACTAAGGCTTTTGAAGCCACAAAGTTGTAGCCTGCGGTTGGCCAGTGTCCAACGATGATGGCGCCTTTAGGTTCGATGATGTCACGTAATGTGCCCATCGCATCGAGGAAATACTCCGCGTAATCTTCCTGATCACCACAACCAAAGATACCAACCAGTTTATTATTAAAGTCGATGCCTTCAAGTTCTGGGAAGAAATCGTCCCAGTCACATTGTGCTTCGCCATAATACCAAGTAGGAATGCCCAGCAGCAGTAAATCAAAATTCGCTATATCTTCTTTACTGCTTTTAGCGATATCCCGTACTTCTATTAACTGTTTACCCAGTTCTTTCTGGATCATTTTGGCGATATGTTCAGTGTTACCTGTATCGCTACCAAAAAAAATGCCAACTGTTGCCATGTTTTAAGCCTTCTTACCCGGCCAAAGCCTGTTCTAAAAGATGTTCAATAAAGTGACTACGTGTCATATTTGCTTGTGCAGCGGCCAAATCAAGCTTTTCACAAAGCTGTTCTGGCACTTTACACTCAATACGCTTTAAGCCCTTAACACGATCGCGTTTAATTTGATTACGTTTGTTTTGTTTCAGTTGTTCTTCCCGTGGCAACAAATTGGTTTTGGGCCGACCAGGACGCTTATCCAAAGCAAACAAATCAATAGTTGTGCGATCAGTGGCTATTTTCGCCATTAATCTGTAACCCTCTTATTCGAAAAAATACTGCACAATACTTTTCACGATAAACACCAGAGGTGATAAAAACAGCACTAGCCAAACAAAGATATGTCCGATTCTTGGTGCTTCACTTTTCTTCAAGACGTCTCGGATAGCTAGTACGATAAAGAAGTACAATCCGCCAAGTCCTAACCATAATCCAATGGTTTCAAACTGTTCTATGCTCATTGACATCGTTCGCCTCTGAAAAAAGTGCGCGCATCATAGCATATTTAGTGAAAAGTTTTCTGCGTTACGTCAATAAAAAGTCAGATACCAGCTTATTAAATGCACTGGGTTTTTCGGCATGTAACCAATGCCCTGTGCCTTGAATGATCTTCGCTTGTGCCTTTGGAAATAAGCCTAAGATAGTTTCGCGATGTTCTGGCAAAATATAATCCGATTCGGCGCCCTTGATAAACAAGACTTTACCATTGAATTGGCCCCCGGCTTGTGGCGCGCTTATCAGCTGCGGATACTGCTGCTGCAAGGCGGCTAAGTTAAAGCGCCAACGAAATACGTTGTCTGTTTTTTCTAAGCTCTTCAGTAAAAACTGCCGCACACCAGGTTCAACAATGTGCTGCGCCATTTGTTGGTCTGCCTCACCGCGATTGGCGATGTGCAAAAGATCAACCTGATTTAAGCCGGCAAAAACCGAGTTATGCCGAGCGCTGTAACTGACCGGAGCAATATCCGCCACAATTAAGCGGTCGAGTTGCTCAGGGTAACGCAGCGCAAATTCCATCGCCAATTTACCGCCCATCGAGTGTCCTAACACTGCAAAAGGTCGCAGCCCTAAACCCTCTAAGGTTTCAGACAGATCGGCTGCCATCAGCGAATAGTTCATTTCATCACTGTGTGCAGAGCGGCCATGATTACGTACATCAATGTTGAGTACCTGAAAATGCTCGCTTAACGCACGCGCTACACCGCCTAAATTTTCTAAGCTACCGAATAAACCGTGGACTAACACCACTAAGGGGCCTTGGCCTGTTAATTGATAATGTAAAATCATAATTATCCTATCTGCGTAATTGCTGCTATTTTAACAAAACAGCGAACTGGCGTCAGTGGCAAAGCCTTTATATAATGAGCTGAATTTGAGGTAACGGATTAAATCTATGAAAACCATTGAAATTGACGACGATTTGTATCAATACATTGCGGCACAGACATTACAGATTGGCGAAAGTGCGTCGGATATACTGCGTCGTTTATTGCCTGGTGCCCCGCTAAAAACTTCCACGGCATCCCTTGACAGCTCGTCAGAGCTCAACAAAGCTAAATCTGAAGCGCCAGTGGTTCCGGTTGCAACGGTTAGCGAGCAGCCAAAGCGTACCGAGAAACAAGGCAATATTTTTGATCTGGTCACACCGGCTGATTTACAAGCCGAGCACAATATTGTTGGCCGTTTTCTGTATTTGTTGTCGGTGTTAGCCCGAGTACACAAAAAAGACTTCCCCAATGTGTTGGAAATTAAAGGACGCAATCGACTGTATTTTGCTAAATCAGCAGCTGAATTGTCTGAAAGTGGCAGTAGTACAAACCCTAAGCAAATTCCGAATACGGATTTTTGGGTGATTACTAACTCAAACACAACTCGCAAGAAAATGATGTTGACAGAAACGGCAAGCAAACTGGGTTATAGCGCTGAAGACGCAGAACGTATTCGCGATTTATTATAATAATTAAGGAATGGTTATGTCATTACATCCGCTGGCAGGTCAGCCGGTACCTAACGAACTTATCCCGAATGTTTGCCGCTTAATGACGGCCTATTATGTCCTAGAACCCGATATTCATAGCCATGCCACTCACCGCGTTAGCTTTGGGACTTCTGGGCATCGTGGTAGCGCATTAAGCTGCTCTTTCAACGAGCCGCACGTTTTAGCCATTTGCCAAGCAGTCGCTGATTATCGTAAAGCACAGGGGATTACGGGTCCGTTGTTTTTAGGTAAAGATACGCATGCCTTATCTGAAGCCGCCTTTGCCAGTGCCTTGGAGGTGTTAATTGCTAACAACATTCAGGTTTGTATTCAAGAAGGCCTTGGCTATACGCCTACGCCGGTTATTTCGCATGCCATTTTAACGCAAAATAAAGGCGCTACTGGCCAACTTGCCGATGGTATTGTTATTACACCGTCGCACAATCCACCTGAAGATGGCGGTATTAAGTACAATCCACCGCACGGTGGCCCAGCGGATACCGATGCGACAGACTGGATTGAGCAACGCGCTAATGAATTACTGGCTAATGAATTAGAGGGTGTTCGGATGATGCCCTACGCCTTGGCCATACAATCAGGCTATTGCCAGCATATTGATTATATCCAGCACTATGTTGATGACCTTGAAAACGTGATCGATATGGCCGCGATTGCCAAAGCCGGGATACGGATCGGGGTGGATCCTTTAGGGGGTTCCGGTATTGCCTATTGGCCCCGTATTGCTGAACGTTACGGTTTAAATATTACCGTAGTAAACAACAAAGTTGACCCATCATTCTCTTTTATGTCGTTAGATAAAGACGGCAAGATCCGTATGGATTGTTCCTCTGCTTATGCCATGGCGAATTTAATTAAACTCAAAGATCAGTTTGATGTGGCCATTGGTAATGATCCAGATTTTGACCGTCATGGCATCGTGACACGCAGTGGTGGCTTGATGAATCCAAACCATTACTTGGCGGTGGCGATCAATTATTTACTGGCGAATCGACCGCAGTGGGATGACAAACTGGCCATCGGTAAAACCTTGGTATCCAGTGCGCTAATTGACCGAGTCGTTGCAGCACAAGGCCGTATTTTAAAAGAAGTACCGGTTGGCTTTAAATGGTTTGTTGAAGGTTTACACCAAGGCACTATTGCTTTTGGTGGCGAAGAGAGCGCCGGTGCCAGTTTTTTACGCCATGATGGTTCCGCTTGGTCTACCGATAAAGACGGTTTTATCCTAGGCTTATTAGCCGCTGAAATGCTGGCAAAAACCGGTGTTGACCCTTATCAGCAATACCAAGCATTAACACGTGAGCTGGGCTCGCCGTTGTATCGTCGTTTAGATGCGCCGGCGGATGCCAAGCAAAAAGCGGCATTGAAGAATCTGGATACCAGCAGTGTCAGTGCCACCCATTTAGCGGGTGATGCCATCTTAGCGGTATTAACGAAGGCACCCGGTAACGATGCCAGTATTGGTGGCGTAAAAGTCGTGACAAAGAATGGCTGGTTTGCTGCGCGGCCATCGGGTACCGAAAATGCCTACAAAATTTACTTAGAGAGTTTTGTTGATCAGGCCCACTTAGAGCAGTTAGAAACTGATGCAAAAGCCTTTGTGGCTGATGTGTTCAGTAAAATGTAGTGTTATACCCTTTTGGCAGTTAAACACGCTTATGTCACGCGTTTGCCTGCCTTTTGCGTTTTAGATAAAAATCATGGTTGTGTAATTTAATTACAAAACGCACTATTTTTTTTGCCAAAACGACCTTTATAGGCTATTGTTTTGGTAATTTTTCAACAAATGTGCATTGAAATCGTGAGATACGCGTAAAACTTTAGGATTGGCAATGAAAAAAAACACTACATCTAAAGCGGCCTCGTCTGCCGCAACTGCCACAGAGCAGTTGAAAGAACGCATTGTTAAACATTTACACTCCACCTTAGGAACCGATCTTAATAAAGCCAATCATCAGGCTTGGTGGCGCGCGACCTGTGCGGCTGTCAACGAACAAATCTACGACGGTTTAAGAACTACACAACGTACCCATTATGAAAAAGATACCCGGGCACTCCACTATTTCAGTTTAGAGTACCTGATGGGACGTATGTTCAGTAATAACCTGCATAACCTTGGGTTATACGAGCAAGCAAAACAAGCCTTATCTGAATTGGGCTTAGACATTGCCGATTTGGAAGATCAAGAAGAAGATATGGCACTGGGTAACGGTGGTTTAGGGCGCTTAGCCGCGTGCTTTATCGAATCGTTAGCCACCTTAAATTATCCGGCCATTGGATATGGTATTCATTACGAAAACGGTTTATTCCAGCAAAGTTTTCAAGATGGCCGGCAAATTGAACGTCCAGACAGCTGGCGCGAATACGGTAACCCTTGGGAGATTTGTCGCCCAGAATCAGTACAAGAAATTGCTGTTTATGGTTATGTCGAAACGGTATTTGATTTACAAGGCCAAATGCAAAAAGTCTGGCACCCGGGACGGATCATCAAAGGTGTGCCTTGGGATATTCCTATCGTGGGTTACGAAGGCAGCTCAGTTAACGTGCTGCGTTTATGGGAAAGCCGTGCTTCAGACTTTTTTAACTGGGACGTATTTAATTCCGGTGGTTATATTGATGCGGCACGGGAAAACGTGGAAGCAGAAAACATTTCCAAGGTGTTATACCCCAATGATGAAACGGATGCCGGTAAAGAATTACGGTTAATTCAACAGTATTTCTTTTGTTCTTGTTCATTAAAAGACATTATCCGTCGTTATAAACGTCGGCATGGTGATGATTGGAGCCACTTTGGAAAACAAGTGGTCATTCAATTAAACGATACTCACCCTGCGGTAGCGATTCCTGAATTAATGCGCATTTTAGTCGACCGAGCGCAAATGGCTTGGGATGATGCATGGGCGATTTGTCAGCAGGTTTTTGCCTACACCAACCATACCCTCTTGCCAGAAGCACTAGAGCGTTGGCCGGTAAGATTGTTTGAAAAAGTCCTACCACGACATATTGAGATCATTTATGAAATCAACCGTCGTTTCTTGTTAGAGCAGGTAGACGTATTGTGGCCTGGCGATAACGAGAAAAAACGTAAATTGTCTATTATCGAAGAAGGCCATGAGCCGATGGTTCGGATGGGGCATTTATCGGTGGTGGGTTCATTTAAAGTAAATGGTGTTGCCGAAGTACACTCTAAATTAGTGCAATCCGATCTGTTCCCAGAAATGGTGGCATTATGGCCGGATAAATTTACCAACATTACTAACGGTGTCACGCCACGACGTTGGTTAAAGTCATGTAACCCGCGTTTAGCTAAGTTACTGGATTCGGTGGTTGGCACTGACTGGCCACGAGAGCTGAATAAGTTACAAAAACTGGTTGAGCATGCCAAAGATCCGCAGTTTCAAGAAAACTTTATGACGATTAAACAGCAAAATAAAGCTGATTTAGCCGAAGTGATTAAGAAGCTGACGCGCATCGATGTTGATCCTACCGCGATGTTTGACGTGCAAATTAAACGTTTACATGAATACAAACGGCAACATCTGAATTTACTGCACATTTTGGCGTTATATCGTCGCATTTTGCAAAATCCAGACTACGATATGGTGCCTCGCGTGTTCTTGTTTGGTGCTAAAGCCGCACCCGGCTACAAGCTGGCTAAAGACATAATTTATGCCATCAATAAAGTCGCAGAGAAAATCAACAACGATAAACGAGTTAAAAACCGTATCAAAGTGGTATTTATGCCGAACTATCGGGTTACTTTGGCTGAAAAACTGATCCCTGCAGCAGATATTTCTGAGCAAATTTCTACTGCTGGTAAAGAAGCGTCGGGTACCGGTAATATGAAACTGGCGTTAAATGGTGCCATTACAGTGGGAACCTTGGATGGGGCTAATATTGAAATTGCCGAAGAAGTTGGTGAAGACAATATCGCGATCTTCGGTTTAACAGTAGATGAAGTGAAAGCGTTGCATCAGAAGGGTTATCATAGCAGTGAGTATTACCACAATAACCCTGAGTTGAAAGCGATTCTGGATTGGTTAGAAACCGATTACTTTACGCCGGGCAAACCCGGTGAGTTAGCGGCAATTAAACGCAGCTTGTTAGATGACAACGATCCATACTTAGTATTGGCTGATTTTGAGTCTTACTTAGCGGCGCAGCAAAAAGTCGATACATGGTATCGCGACCCAGCACTTTGGGCTGAGAAAGCCATTATTAATACCGCATCGGTTGGGAAATTTACCTCTGATCGTTCTATCAACGATTATGTTGCACGGGTGTGGGATTTGAAATCCTGTGACGTGACGTAAAAAGTAAACGTCTGCTTACGTTTTGTCATCGTCTAGACGGCAGCGCTTGCGCTGCCGTTTTATTTAATGCTCGAAACTTGTCTTACTTTATTCTAAGCTGATGTCAAATTCGAGAGTGTAGAGTAACAGTGTATGCGTTTTCTTTGTGTGGTATTAAGCGTATTCTGCTTAAGCAAAATAGCCAGTGCTAACGAGGCAAAAGTTAACGTTTTGAATTGGGCTATTAATGATGCACCGCCGTTTCATATTATTGACGGGCCTTATCAAGGATTAGGCTTATGTGATAGTTTAATGGATGCGGTACATCGCGCCTTGCCAGATAAACAACGTTCAGTGTGGTTAATGCCACAAGCGCGCATCAGTAGTTTGCTACGCCAACAAGTTGATGTATGCTTTCCTTGTATGATTTATCATGGCCGACATGATGAGCGAGCCTATTTCAGTTTACCGACCCATGTCTATTACCCCTATCAATTGATCACCACTAAAGTCAAAGCGGCACAGATACAATTGCGCTATGGTAATCCATTAGCTTTTACCGCCTTATTAGCTGACAAACACTACCGCTTAGGTTATCCGGCGGGGCGGCGCTATAGTATTTTGCAGCCCTTGTTAGATAAAACCCCACCGTTTCTCGCGCGAACTGGCAGTGGCGGTGCTATTGCGATCCTGCAGATGATTGTGGCAGATCGCTTAGATTACACGATGGATTATCCGATTATTGCCAATTATTTTCATAAAGTGTTTGACAGCGAGTTAACGTTAACCCCACTGCAAGAAAACGATCAAACGCACATGCCTGGTGCCATTGGCTGTGCTAAAACGGCATGGGGCCAAGCGGTCTTAGCCGAAATCAACGCGGTAATGCCACAAATAAGACAAGATCCCGCCTTTCTAAATGTTCTGGAATTGTGGGCAGGGCAAGATCCTGCTGCTTACCTAGAGTTTAATAAACGGCATTTGGCCAATCCTGCTTATAATGCCAGCCCCTTACAACCTTGAATAGCTTCGTGCTAACTGCGGCGTTTGGTGATCAGGCTTTCTCGGGTTACTATCAGAAAAAAAAACGACTAAGCATTAACATTTTATCGACAGGAGTAACATCAATGATGATGGAGCAGTTTCGTCATAGCGGCGATTTTTTAGCTTTTACCTTAGCCAATCCTAATGGTTTAGCCCCTTGTCAGTTTGAATTAGGCTCAGGCGTTACTGTAGAGATCTGGGATACTGGCGTGATCTGTTTTCAGCCCGCCCAAGCCGCTCGACAACATATTATTCTCAGTTGTGGTGTGCATGGTAATGAAACGGCTCCCATCGAACTGTGTGACGCTATCGTGCAAGATATTTTACAGGGGCATTTAACACCTACTGAGCGGGTATTAGTGCTATTCGCTAATCCTGCCGCCATAAATTTAGGCCGTCGTGAAGTGACTGAGAATTTAAATCGGTTATTTTCGGGGCATCATAGTAAGGGGGCGGGTTTAATCAACGCCGAGCGGCAACGCGCCCAAGCGTTAGAGCAGTATGTTACACGATTTTATGAAGGCGCCCCGGCCAATGAGCCGCGTTGTTTATATGATTTACACACCGCCATTCGTGGCTCTCGTTTTGAGAAGTTCGCCGTGTATCCTTTTTTACATGGTAAGCCTTGGCGCAAACAACAGTTACAATTTCTGGCGGCTTGCGATGTGCACACGGTGCTGATGATGCAAACGCCGGCCAGTACCTTTAGCTATTATGCGTCGCACAGCCATGGCGCGGATGCCTTTACCATAGAGCTGGGTAAAGTGCAGCCGTTTGGCCAAAATGATATGTCACGTTTTGCCCAAGCAGACAGTGCCTTACGTGCACTGATTACTAACCGTTTACTTGCGCCGAAACCTTTTGCGGCAGAAGATTTTCATCTTTATGAAGTGTATCGCGCCATTAACAAGCAAACTCAAGATTTCAAGTTGCATTTTGCTGACGATGTCCAGAATTTCACCAGTTATCCGTTAGGTAGCTTATTGGCCACCGATGGTGACTTAGAGTATCGGGTAGAGCGCGAGGGGGAGGCGTTAATTTTCCCGAACGCTAAAGTGGCCATTGGGCAGCGTGCTATGCTGATGGTGGTACCCACAGACATTCAACATAACCTGATCTAACGTCTTAACGGCTTTAGCCAGTAAATATAACCTGACAGTACTGTGTGCTGTCAGGTTTTTTTATGCCAGCGCGCGGTTGCATTGCAGTTTACGTAAAGGTAAAGTCTAGCGGAAAAACGAGTCATTACAACCAAGAGAGTCCTTATGACCAATCCAAATAACGCCACCATTACTACGGTGCATCGCGCAGAGTTTACTGCCAGTGACGCGTTAAAAATCCCTACCTTAAGGATCCTGAAAGACGATGGTAGCCTTTATGCAGAAGCAGAGGCACCCACGTTAGACAAGGCAACCGCGTTAAAAATGTATGACACTATGGTGTTTATCCGAGTGTTAGATGAAAGGATGTTGGCTGCACAGCGCCAAGGTCGTATCAGTTTTTACATGCAATGCTTAGGCGAAGAGGCAACCACTGTCGGCAGTGCGGCAGCGTTAACGGATCTTGACATGATTATGGCGCAATACCGCGAACAAGGTGCTTTGCGCTATCGCGGCTTTACGCTTGAACAATTTATGAACCAGTTGTTCTCCAACGAGAAAGACTTGGGTAAAGGCCGGCAGATGCCGGTGCATTATGGAAGCAATGCCATCAACTATATGACGATTTCGTCACCCTTAGGCACCCAGATCCCACAGGCCAGTGGTTATGCTTATGCGCAAAAGTTGCGAGGATTGGACGCCGTGACAATTTGTTATTTTGGTGAAGGCGCGGCTTCTGAAGGCGACTTCCATGCCGGTTTAAATATGGCAGCGGTGCACAAAGCACCGGTGATTTTCTTCTGCCGAAACAATGGCTATGCCATTTCTACGCCAGCGAATGAGCAGTTTGTCGGTGACGGTATTGCCTGTCGCGCGGTAGGTTATGGCATGAAGTCGATTCGAGTTGACGGTGCCGATATTCTGGCGGTGTTTAAGGCAACGCAAATGGCCCGTGAATATGCGTTAAAGCATAACGAGCCGGTATTAATTGAGTCGATGGCATACCGTTTAGGTGCCCATTCTTCTTCTGATGATCCAAGCGGCTATCGTTCTAAGGAAGAAGAAGCCTTGTGGCGCAAGAACGACCCTATTGCCCGTTACAAAGCCTGGTTATTACAGCAAGGTTGGCTGGATGAAGCGGCTGACAAAGCGCAAACTGAGCAGTTACGTATTGATATCTTAGATGCCCTTAAAGTGGCTGAAAAAGTGGCGAAGCCTGGTATCGAACACTTAATTTCTGATGTTTATGCCGAGCCTATTCCTGCATTACAGCAACAATTAGACGAATTAAAACAGCATATCCGGAAATATCCAGATGCGTATCCGATCACGGCGGGGAGATTAGACTAATGGCAAAAATGAACATGTTGCAGGCCATTAACAATGCCCTCGATTTGGCAATGGCTAAAGATGATGGCGTGGTCTGTTTTGGTGAAGATGTTGGCCACTTTGGTGGTGTATTTCGTGCAACCAGTAAACTGCAAGAAAAATATGGTAAAGCCCGTTGTTTCAACACGCCACTGACTGAGCAAGGTATCGCTGGTTTTGCCAATGGTATGGCGGCACAGGGCATGAAGCCGGTCGCTGAAATTCAATTTGCGGATTATATCTTCCCCGCCTTTGACCAAATCGTCAATGAAACCGCCAAGTTTCGCTACCGCTCAGGTAATGAATTTAATGTCGGTGGCTTGGTGTTTCGTACGCCTTACGGCGGCGGCATTGCTGGTGGACATTACCACAGCCAAAGCCCAGAGGCCTATTTTGCGCACACCCCGGGTTTAAAAATCGTGGTACCTCGTGACCCTTATCAAGCGAAAGGCTTACTCTTAGCCTCGATTGCTTGCCCGGATCCGGTGATCTTTTTTGAACCGAAGAAACTGTATCGTGCCTCCATTGGTGAAGTTCCAGAAGAGTATTACGAGTTACCTATCGGTAAAGCTGAGATCCTGCAACAAGGTAAGGATGTCACAGTACTCGGCTGGGGCGCGCAAATGGAAATTATTCAAAAAGCCGTTGAGATGGCCGCTGCCGAAGGTATTTCTTGTGAAGTGATTGACTTGCGCAGCATTCTGCCATGGGATGCGGATACCGTTGCCGCATCCGTGAAAAAAACTGGCCGTTTAGTGATTAACCATGAAGCGCCATTAACCGGTGGTTTCGCTGGTGAAATTGCCGCGACCATTCAAGGCAGCTGTTTCTTGCACCTCGAAAGTCCCATCGAACGGGTGTGCGGTATGGATACACCTTATCCGCTGGCGCTAGAAAAAGAATATGTCGCCGATCATCTGAAAACCTTCGAAGCGATTAAACGCTCGGTTAACTTCTAAGGAGCCTTGGATGAAACAGGATTTTATTCTGCCAGATATTGGCGAAGGTATTGTTGAGTGTGAAATCGTGGAATGGCTGGTTGCTGAGGGCGATACCATCAGTGAAGACCAACCGGTTTGTGATGTGATGACCGACAAAGCTTTAGTGCAGATCCCCGCGGTTTATAACGGTGTGGTCAGTAAATTGTATTATGCCAAAGGCGAGATTGCTAAGGTACATGCGCCATTATTTGCAATGGAGATTGCCGACGATGGCAATACCGCTGCCCATGTTGAACCCGCGAAGGCCACCCAAGTAGCGGCCCCAGCTCAGCCTGCTGCTGCGCCACAAGCCAATGGCATGATCAGTGAAGACTTTATTTTACCGGATATCGGTGAGGGTATTGTCGAGTGTGAAATCGTAGAATGGTTAGTTGCTGAAGGTGAGACCATCAGCGAAGATCAACCGGTTTGTGATGTGATGACTGATAAAGCCTTAGTGCAGATCCCAGCAAAACACTCGGGTGTTGTCAGTAAACTGTATTATGCCAAAGGTGAAATTGCCAAGGTGCATGCGCCGTTATTTGCCATCAGTCTTGCAGTGGATGCGCCATCTGACAGCAACAATGCGGTTACCGCAGCCCCCGCAGCCATCGCGAGCAGCACCGTAAATGCTCAGCCTCAAGCCAGTAATCATGCTGCGGTAAATCGTCAGGCGCCACAAGGTAAAGCCTTAGCTAGCCCTGCGGTGCGGCGCTTAGCACGTGAACTGGGTGTGGATATTCATTTGGTACCAGGCTCTGGTGATAAAGGCCGAGTGTTTAAAGACGATGTCCGTGCCTTTACTGCCGGTGAGGCGAAGCCCACGACGCAAGCAACTGCCAGCAGCGTGAGCAACACGACAGCTTCTGCAGCGCCAGCTGCAGCATCAGCGACTCATCGCGTTGAAGCCATTCGGGGGATTAAAGCAGCCATGGCTCGGCAAATGACCGAGTCGGTATCGACTATTCCGCATTTTACTTATTGCGAAGAAATCGATTTAACGGAATTGATTGCCCTGCGCAGCCAGTTAAAAGATCACTATGCCAAGCAAGGCGTGAAACTGACCATGATGCCGTTCTTTATGAAAGCCTTATCGCTGGCGATCAATGAGTTTCCGGTAATGAACAGTCAGCCGAATGCCGACTGCACTGAGTTAACTTATTTTAGTGCGCACAATATTGGCATTGCGGTTGACTCTAAAGTTGGTTTGTTAGTGCCAAATATTAAAGGGTGTGAGCAAAAGTCCATTGTGGAAATTGCTAATGCCTTAACTAAATTAACGGATGCTGCTCGCGAAGGCCGAGTGAGTCCAGCTGATTTAAAAGGCGGCACGATTACCATCAGTAATATTGGCGCCATTGGTGGCACAGTAGCGACACCCATCATCAATAAACCGGAAGTGGCGATTGTCGCCCTAGGTAAGGTACAGTCTTTACCGCGCTTTGATGCCAAAGGCCAAGTGGTCGCTCGGCAAATTATGCAAGTGAGCTGGTCAGGCGATCACCGCGTTATTGATGGCGGTACCATTGCACGCTTTACTAATTTGTGGAAACAGTATTTAGAGCAGCCAAACAGTATGCTGGTGGCTATGCGCTAAACCGTGCATTTTAAGTCGCTGTAAAACCCCAGCTTGCTGGGGTTTTGTTTTTGGTGAATTGAAACTGAAATGTAAACTTTATTTTTTTGCGATGTTGCGTTAAATTGCTGACTGTTTATGTTTTATCCATCAGTCGTTATCACAGCGTGTTGTCAGTGTTTATTTGAATTTAATCTAAAGGAACTAGAATGGTTATTGTTAGCAACCCCCAGTATGGTATCAAGCTCAGCATCATACTCGCGGCACTCATGCTCAGTGCTTGCCAAACCCCAGCGCCTTCAGCCTATTCTGATTTACCGTTAACGCCAGGTTTGCTGAATCAGCCGTCGTGGCAGGTGGTCAAGCCGATTGAACCGCTTTATCCGGTCGAAGAAGCCATAGAGGGTACCGAGGGTTGTGCCAGCCTTTCTTATGTGGTGACGCCCACTAATCAATTAACGGATGTGCAGGTGTTGCATGCGTCCTCACATCGATTTGCCCGTGAAGCTCGCAAAGCCATCGCTAAGTGGCAATGGCAACATTTACCGGCAGGGTTGCTCAATGCACCGGTGAAAAGCGCTGTGCGTTTTGAATTTTGTTTAGAAGATAACAGTGGGCACTGCAATGACGCCTTTTTTGCTGCGCCATCGACATGCCCAGGCGAGGATGTACTTCCGGTCATTGGTTATCGGATCACGAATCTCAAAAGAGAATAGCCGTGTTTAGCGTGATGACCGGCAGATTAAGCTTGTAAAAAAAACAGGGAGTGCTAAGGTCAAATCTTGTTATGTCGGGAGTTATCAGGATGTTTTATAGGCGTTTTTTCATTAGCATGGCGTGTTGTTTCGGCTTGGCAGCCCTTCAGGTACAAGCGGACAATGCGCAACAGGTCTTTAGCCAATATCAAGATGCCTTACTGCAGGTGCAGGTTGTTGAAAAACAAACTCAGCACAAAACCTCAATTGGCAGCGGTTTTTATATTGCGCCCGAGTTGGTGATCACCAATTATCATGTGGTTGCAAGCCGCGTTGCCACCCCAGATAGCTATCAATTAATGGCAAAGTTTGGGGATGATGGCTTACAGCCATTAGAGATTTTAGCCCTAGATGTGGTAAACGATTTAGCCTTGTTAAAAGCGCCAGCCAGAGTAGGGCATTTTTTTGCGTTAGCCGATGCCTTACCGGAGCAGGGCGCGGAGGTGTTCAGTTTAGGAAATCCGCATGATTTAGGCATGGTTGTGGTGCCGGGTACCTATAATGGTTTGAAGCAACAAAGCTTTTATCCACGCTTACATGTCACGGGCTCGATTAATCCGGGCATGAGTGGTGGCCCTAGTGTTAACGAGCTTGGCCAAGTGGTGGGTGTGAATGTGTCAACGGGCGGTAATCAATTAGGTTTTGTGGTGCCGATGGCGCAAGTTAAAGCCCTGGTTAAGGCACAGCCTGCCGAGGTCCCTGCGGTTGAGCTATTAAAAACACAAATTGGCCAACAGTTATTGGCTAACCAACAACAAATGCTCGAGCCATTATTAAACGCTAACTGGCAAATGAAAGCTTTAGGCCGCGGTTTAGTGCCAGAGAGCATCGCGCCTTATATCACTTGTTGGGCTCGTACTAATCCTCCTCGCGTAGAGCAAGAAATTCGCGCTTCTGCCGCGTTTTGTGGGTTGTCGGAAGAGGTGTTTATTAGTCATCAATTCACCACCGGCAAAATTCAAATGCAATTTGAGTGGTTTGATGGCTCGGCGTTAGCCATGACTAAATTCGTGCATCATTACGCGAACAAACTCAAGCAAATGCGTCCAGACAATCGTGCTTCGGTGCGTGATGTCGGCGAGTATAGCTGTTTAAGTGACATTGTCGGCGACAAACACGTTGCAGCTCGCACCATTTATTGTGTGCGTGCCTACAAAGATTACCCCGAGTTATTTGATGTGTTGTTTTTAGCTGGAACCGTGCCTGCTGAGCAGCAAGGTTTTGTGAGTCACTTTTCGTTAGCGGGCGTTAGTAAACAAAATGCCGATGCGTTTACCCGTAAGTTTATGGAGACAGTGAAATGGCAGTAATTATTGAGCTGTTAAATAATCAGGGAAAAAGTATTGGGATCCATAAATTTACTCAAAACGATATCCGGATTGGTCGTAGTTATGACAACGATGTTATCTTATTGGATCCGCATAGCTGCGCTGAGCATGCCATACTCAGTTGCGATGAGCAGGGGCTGTGGCAGTTGCGCGATCTGGATTCGGCAAATGGTACTTTAAATAGCGCAGGGCAGCGTATTCAGCAAACAGCGATCCCGCATTCTGGCCAAGAATTTATCTTAGGCAAGCAACGTTTACGTGTATTTTTTGCTGCGGCCAGTGTGGCGCCAACGCGCATACTTGCTAAGGGCTGGCACAGTTTACAGTTATTATCGTCCGTACCTTTGCTGATCTTATTATTGTTGTTGGTTTCTGCGTACTTTTCTTATGAAATGTGGCTGGGTGCCATCGGTGAGGCGGCTGAGAATTGGCATCGACAGTTATTAAGTATTCCGTTTATTTTATTGGCTTTGCTGCTGTGGCCTGCACTGTTAGCGTTATGGGCGCGGCTGCGCTCGCAAGAGTCAAACTTTCGACCGCAGGTGACACTGATCCTGCTCATTACCGCAATTTGGTTGCTTTGGTCAGAATTGAGCCGCTGGTTAAGTTTTAACTTTAGTCAGGCGATGTTGGTCGAGGTGTTGCAGTTAACCCTGCCTGCAGTACTGCTTGTAGTGTTGTTTTGGAATGGCTTTAAACTGGCGGGAATGCAACGTAAAAGTTTGCAGCTAGTGTTAACAATTGTCTTAGCGAGTACTTATTGGTTAGTGCCCTACATGCAAGCGGCTGGGCCGCAAATAATGCCGCAGTATCAAGCGGAATTATTGTCACAACCTATGCTTATTAGTACGCCCAAAAATCCAGAAGTGTTTTTAACCGACAGTGCCAGCTTGTTTGACAAAGCGACACAGTCGGCGAAACAACCTTAAGCGTTAAGTCTATTCTTTTGCAGTGGTTGCTATTGCTGG
This sequence comes from Alishewanella sp. SMS8, assembly GCF_030737935.1. NCBI lineage: Bacteria > Pseudomonadati > Pseudomonadota > Gammaproteobacteria > Alteromonadales > Alteromonadaceae > Alishewanella > Alishewanella sp. SMS8. The sequence continues at coordinate 89,496 of NZ_JAPJEA010000001.1, read as the reverse complement.
GTTGCGGCGAAATTTATCGCCCAACACCAGCAGTGCAGGGGTCAAAAACAGCGTTAATATCGTGGCAAAGGTTAAACCTCCGGCGATGGCACTCGATAGCTGAGTCCACCACATGGTAGAGGGTGCACCAAAACCTAAACTGGGTTCCAGTAAATTTACATTCACCGATAGCACCATCGGCATTAAGCCCAGCACCGTAGTAATTGACGTCAATAACACCGGCCTTAGACGTAAACAGCCTGTCTCTAACGCCGCACTGACCGCAGTATGGCCTTGTGCGCGAAATTGGTTGTAGGTATCAATTAACACAATATTGTTGTTTACCACGATACCGGCCAAACCAATAATTCCCATGCCCACCATCACAATACCAAAACTTTGGCCATTGATCAGCAAACCCAGCAAAACGCCTGCGGTAGATAGAACAATGGCGGATAAAATCAGTAAACTTTGATACCAACTATTAAATTGCGCCAGCAAAATCATCAGCATGATAAAGATAGCAATCACAAAAGCGCCGAGTAAAAAACTCATGGTTTCTTGTTGATCGGCATCTTCACCTGCGGTTTGAATCATCACCCCGTCGGGAAGCGTAATGTCGGCAGAGCGAAGTGTATTTAAACGTTCTGTTAACTGATAACCTTCTGCCAAATCGCTTTTGATGGTGATGGCTCGGTTACTGTCAACGCGTTTAATCACACTGGTTTTGGGGGAGGGCACCACATTGACAAAGTTACTCAGCGGCACCTGACCTGAGGTGGTTGCCACGGTTAATCGTGATAACTGGCTGAGCGAGCGTTCGTTATGAGGAAAGCGTACCCGAATATCGACTTCATCACTGGCGTATTCCGGACGAAACCGAGCCAGTAATAAACCATTGCTGACCAATTGAATGGCATTGCCGACGGTTAATACATCTGCGCCAAAACGGGCGGCCTCGGCGCGGTTCACTTCTACTCGCCATTCGATACCCGGTAAATTACGATCATCTTCAATATCGACAAAACCACCGAGTTGCTGCATGTTAGCAATGACCAACGCGGTTGCCGCATCAATTTGCGATGGATCTTGTGATGTAATTAATAACTCCACCGGTTTACCCGCAGCAGGGCCTTCTTGCTGTTGGCGAAACTCCAGCATAATGCCGGGGATATCGGCGGTCAGTTGCCGCATATCGTGTAATATGGCCGCCGCAGGGCGGCGTTGATCCCAATCAATAAATTGAAACTGTAAGGTGCCTACAACATCTGCCGTTAGCTCGCCACCCGCACTGGCCATTGAGCGCGCATATAAGGCTTTCACTTCAGGTAAATGCAATAAACGCTGCTCCACTTTTTGCAGCAAAGCATCTTTTTCAAAAATGGACATGTCACCGCGAGCCCGTACCCAGACTTGCGCCGATTCTGGCTCTACGGCCGGAAAAAATTCAGTACCATAGTTAAATTTGGCATAAGCAAAATACACCAAAATAATCGCCGATAGCGTAAAAGCCAAGCTGCGACCGGGCCAATGTAATACTACGCTTAACGCACGACGATAGCCCGCGCTAAAACGGTTTGCCGGTTCAGCAATATCGGGTGCCGGTGGTCGATAACGGCCAAGGCTACCCATCACCGGTAAGAAAATGAGCGCCATCACCATGGATGCAAGTAAACAGACAATCACGGTCGCCGGTAGGTATTTCATAAATTGCCCGACCATGCCTGGCCAAAATAATAAAGGCACAAACACCGCAAGGGTGGTGCAGGTAGAGGCGATGATAGGCCATGCCATTCTATCGGCGGCATTGAGCCAAGCAGTCTTGCGATCTTGCCCTTCTTTACTGAAACGGTCAGCTAATTCAGATACGACAATCGCGCCATCAACTAACATACCTGCCACTAAGATTAGCGCGAACAACACGATAATATTCATGGTAAAACCCAGTGCCCAGATCAGCATGATGCCCGCAAAAAAAGCGCCTGGGATAGTGATGCCCACCAATAAGGCACTGCGCAGCCCCATGGTAGCGATAATCAAAATTAACACTAACACCACGGCGGTCAGCACGTTGTTAAGCAAATCCGACAGCATGGTTTCAACCTGCACAGATTGATCCATGATGTAGTCTATTTGCAGCCCTTCTGGAAATTGTTTGCTGGCCTCGGTTAATAACGCCTTGGTTTGCTCAATACTGGAGATAATATTGGCACCACTGCGTTTTTTTACTTCGAGTACGACGGCGGGCTGGCCATTGATCCGGGCAAAGCCTTGTGGATCTTTAAAGCTACGATTGACGGTCGCAACATCGCCAAAGGTGATGACCGTATCGCCACTGACTTTGATGGGCATCGCCAGTACATCGGTAAGATCTTCAATGATCCCTGGCACTTTTAATGCCATACGCCCCGCACCGGTATCTAAACTGCCGGCGGCGACTAAGCGGTTATTGTTGCTGACTAACGAGAATAGCTGTTGATAATCTAGGCCATAGCTTTGCAATACTTGTGGATCGACGACAATCTCCAGTAAATCTTCTCGATCACCGCCAATGTCGACTTCTAACACTTCCGGAATGGCTTCAATTTGTTCTTTTAATGCACGGGCAATGCGCACCAAAACTTCTTCGGCGATGGGCCCCGATAAGCCAACTGACAGCACCGGAAATAACGCCACATTGATTTCGTTGACCGTGGGCTCTTTGGCTTCTGCTGGCAGTTTCGCGCGAGCGGCATCTACTTTAACTCGAACATCCGCCAAGGCTTTATCTGGATCAAAACCTGCGTCAAACTCTAGCATTACCGAGGCATGACCTTCGCTGGCGGTGGAGGTCATTTTTTTTATGCCCTCTAACGAGCGTAATTCGTGCTCCATCGGCCGCACCAGTAATCGCTCACCGTCTTCTGGGCTGATGCCATCGAGCGACATCGACACATACATCATCGGAATGGCAACATCGGGGTTGGCTTCTTTTGGGATGACGATATAGGCGGTTAGGCCTGCAGCAAAAATAAACAGCAGCAACATAATGCTGGCTCGACTGCGGTCAATCGCCGCGGCGATTAACGCTCTCATTCGCTGACTCCGCGCTGCACTGTCACGGCTTGGCCGACCGCAACAAAGCCTGCGCCTTGTGTGATCAATTCCGCTTGCGCTGGCAGACCTGTGACCCAAGCGCTATTGTTGTCGGTGCTTAATAAACTGATGGGGTAAAACTGCACTACATCGTTTTCTACCGTGTAAAGACCAAGCCGTCCTTGTGGGTCAAGCCGCAATAACGCCGGTGAGATCTGATGAGCTTCGACCGCCGACAAGGCAATCACTAAGGTCGCACTGGCACCAGCGAGAGGCTGTAACTGAGGATTCGCCACGGTAGCTTCAATATAATAACTGCGGCTTTGTGCATCAGCGACGGGGCTAATAAAACTGAGGCTGCCGTTAAGCTGTTGGCCGTTCATTAAATGGACTGCCACGGTTTGACCCAGCGATAACTCTGCTACGCGTTGTTGTGGCACTTGCGCTGTTACGCGTAATTGACTGATATCCACTAATTGAAACAGTGTATCGCCAATTTGCACTCGGCTACCCGGATCGCTGTAACGACGTGCCAGCACACCATTAAAGGGAGCCGTAGGCTGCGTGTGGGCAACATTTAATTCCGCCTCGGCTAAATTGGCTTCTGCACTGGCTAAGTCACTTTGTAAGCGTGCTAATTCGGTTTTACTCACAAATTGTTGGCGGGTTAATTGTTGAGCGCTTTGCAGTTCACTTTGTCGTAAATGATACAATGCTTTGGCTTGCTGTAAGCGGGCTGTGCGTCCTTCATCACTTAATTGCAGCAGCGTTGTCCCTTGTTTGACCTTATCGCCTTGCTCGACGTTTAATTGCAGTAGCTGTCCGGCAACTTGGGCTTTTATGTCAATACTGTGCCAAGCCATTATTTGCCCCTGTAACTGCTGCGTTGCAGGGTAGGCTGAGGCATTCGACAACTGTGTTTGCACGGTAAAAGCAGCAGCGGGGGCAGGCGCTGCGGCTTCTGGCGCTTGCTGGGAGGCTTGGCGATGATCTGCAAAAATTAACCAGAGCGCTAAAAGCAGAGTTAGTAAGATAGCTAAGAATAACGGTGACTTAACGCGAGATAACAGCATAAATAGCTCTTTATAACAATATTACCGCTAATTTAATCAGTTTTAAGCTGTTTACACAAAAGGTAAATGTAATAAAACGTATAGCATAGCGGTTTTTTCTTCAGCAAATAACCAAGCGCAGCGCATAGGCTCAATACTACAGTGACTAAATAGTCTGGCGGTAATGAGCGCAAAGTGATTATTTTATGCTTTCGCTGGCAATTTGACGCAGTGAAGCGGCTAATTGCTGTGGCTCTTGTGCGCCAGAAATCAGGTATTTGTTATTAATGATAAAGGCCGGAACTGAGGAAATACCGGCTTGTTGGTACTTAGCGATATCAGCAGATACGATATCGGCGAAGTCATTACTGGCTAAGATCTGTTCTGCTTGCGTTTGATCTAAACCGGCATTTTTCGCGCATTCTGCCAGTACTGATCTATCAGCCACATTGGCTGCTTCACCAAAATATGCATCAAACAGTGCCAGCTTCATGGCGGTGGCTTTTTGTTGTGTGTCGGCCCATTTGACCAAGCGATGCGCATCAAAGGTATTACAGGTTTTGCGCTGCTGTAACTGGCTAAAATTGATGCCGAGGCCGCTGGCGATCTGCATCATATTGGCTTGCGCTTGGCGCATTTCTTCTTCACTTTTACCGTATTTACGGCTAAGTGCCGGTAATATCGCTTCCTGTGGCGCGTTTTTATCCGGATTTAATTCAAAGGCGTGCCACTCTAAGGTGACGGCTAATTCCGGTGCCAGTGTTAATGCCTGCTCTAAGCGGGCATAGCCGATAGCGCACCATGGGCAGGCAATATCAGAAACTAAATCGATTTTTAACGGCGTCATGCAGCTAGATCCTTGTGATGTTTAAAGCCAGTGAAACAATGTGTATAACAGAACGATGAGGGCGACAGGCGCGCGTTTCAACTCAGCTTTGATGCTAAATAGTCCACGAGTACCCGCACTTTGGCGGATAAATGCCGATTTTGTGGATAGATAGCCCAAATACCCTCATCCGGTTGCCGCAGTTCACTAAGAACCGCCACCAACTCGCCTTGCTGCAAATTGTCACTGACATAGTAGTCAGGTAATTGCACTAAACCCAGCCCTTTAAGGGCGGCATCGCGCAGTGCCACGCCACTATTGCAAACAATACGGCCTTGTGGCTTAAACTGAACGATTTTTCCTTGCTGCATAAAGCGCCAATTCGCTACTGTGCCGGTGAGGCATTGATGCTGCGCTAAGGCTGTTAGGCTAGTGGGTGTGCCATGCTGAGCTAAATATGCCGGAGATGCCACCACATATTGTGTGCGGCTGGCCAGCTTGCGGGCAATCAAACTCGAGCTTTCTAAAGTGCCAAGTCGAATAGCCAGATCATAGCCGCCTTGAACTAAATCCAGTTTGTTGTTGCTAAGCTGCAAATCTAATTCAGTGTCGGGGTAGCGCAGCATAAAATCATGTAGCAGTGGGGCAATTCGGGTTTCACCATAAAAAACCGGTGCGGTCAGTTTAATTTGGCCGCGAGGCGTTACTTTTAGGTTGGCCAGTGTGCGGTTTGCTTCATCTAAACTGGCCACCAAATGCCGACAATGCTGTAAATACAATAAGCCCTCTTCAGTCAGGCTGACACTGCGGGTACTGCGATACAGCAGTTTAATGGCAAGACTCGCCTCTAATTCAGCAATGTTACGACTGACTTGTGCGACCGAAATGCCTAACTGTTTAGCGGCCTTAGTAAAACTCTGTTGCTCAGCCACGGCCACAAACTCACTAATGCCGATCCATTGTTTCATTAAAATGCCATTGTTATTGTTACTCGCCAGAACGCTTGTCACTTTTTGCGTTAATCGCCTTGATCATAGTACAAAGTGCTGCATTATTGCAAAAATGAAAAACTGATTTGCATTTTAATGCTATTCAACCTGATATGGAAAAAATCAAAATCAGGTTACACTTAACCCCATAGTAAAATCTTCCTGTGTAACTTTTATAAGGATCAACAGATGAACATGATTAAAACGCGTGCGGCCGTCGCTTGGGGCCCAGGTCAACCGTTAACCATTGAAGAAGTCGATTTAATGCCGCCACAAAAAGGTGAAGTGTTAGTACGTATCGTGGCTACCGGTGTGTGCCATACCGATGCCTTTACTTTGTCTGGTGAAGATCCTGAAGGCATTTTTCCGGCTATTTTAGGGCACGAGGGGGGTGGTATTGTTGAAGCCGTCGGTGAAGGCGTCACTTCAGTGGCGGTAGGCGATCATGTGATCCCACTGTACACCCCAGAGTGTGGTAAATGTAAATTCTGTTTATCGGGCAAAACTAACCTGTGCCAAGCCATTCGTGCTACTCAAGGCAAAGGCTTGATGCCAGATGGCACCACTCGGTTTTCAAAAGACGGTAAGCCAATTTATCACTATATGGGCACGTCCACCTTTTCTGAGTACACGGTATTACCAGAAATTTCACTGGCTAAAATTAATAAAGAAGCCCCGCTGGAAAAAGTCTGCTTACTCGGCTGTGGCGTCACTACCGGCATGGGTGCGGTAATGAATACCGCCAAAGTAAAAGAAGGCGATACCGTCGCAGTGTTTGGTTTAGGTGGCATCGGCTTATCGGCGATCATTGGTGCAGTTATGGCTAAAGCCAGCCGCATTATTGCCATTGATATTAACGAAGATAAATTTGCGATCGCCAAACAATTGGGCGCGACTGATGTGATAAACCCGAAGCATTTCGACAAACCGATCCAAGAGGTGATTGTTGAGATGACCGATGGTGGCGTGGATTTCTCGTTTGAATGTATTGGTAACGTCAACGTGATGCGTTCCGCTTTAGAATGTTGTCATAAAGGCTGGGGCGAATCGGTGATTATTGGTGTGGCGGGTGCCGGACAAGAGATCTCAACCCGGCCATTCCAGTTGGTTACTGGTCGTGTATGGCGCGGTACGGCCTTTGGTGGCGTAAAAGGTCGCAGCGAATTACCGGATTATGTTGAGCGTTATTTAAACGGTGAGTTTGAACTTGATACTTTTATTACGCATACCATGCCGTTAGAGGACATCAACAAAGCCTTTGATTTAATGCATGAAGGCAAGTCGATCCGCACCGTAATCCACTTCTAAAGCTTATCACTAACACGCCTTAGCGCTTTTGCTTTGGCGTGTTAGGCCGATAGGCATCTTGCGTTTTTCGATATTAAGAGGCCGCGTATGACAACTTCTTCTGCACTTATCGCTGTAAGCGAACAACGCTGTTTTGGTGGCAAACAACTGCGATTTAAACATCAATCTGCGGTGCTGCACTGCGAAATGCAATTTTCAGTATTTTTACCGCCGCAAGCAGAGCTACACAAGGTACCTGCACTGTATTGGTTATCAGGTTTAACCTGTACCGATGAGAATTTTTCCAGCAAAGCCGGGGCGCAGCGTGTGGCTGCAGAGCTTGGACTGGCGCTAATCATGCCCGATACCAGCCCTCGTGGAGCCGATGTTGCTGATGATCCAGATGGGGCTTATGACTTTGGCTTAGGGGCCGGCTTTTATGTTAATGCCACTGAAGCGCCTTTTGCTGCGCATTATCAGATGTATGATTATATTTTGCAGGAATTACCGGCACTGCTGCAGGCAGAATTGCCACTGAGCGCGGCTAAAGCAATCAGTGGTCACTCGATGGGGGGGCACGGTGCTCTGGTCATTGGCCTGCGTAACAATGCCGAGTATCGCAGTATTTCTGCTTTTTCACCCATTTGTCACCCGATGAATTGTACTTGGGGCCAAAAAGCGCTGCGCGGTTATCTCGGGGACGATGAAACAAAATGGCAGCAATACGACGCCGCTTATTTGCTGGCGAAGCAGGGCAGTCAGCTGCCGATTTTGGTTGATCAGGGACTCAGTGATAACTTTTATCCGGCACAGTTGCAAACTGACAACCTGGTTAAAGCCGCAGAGCAAGCAGGCGTTGCCGCTGAAATCCGTTTGCAAGCAGGCTATGATCACAGCTACTACTTTATCGCCAGTTTTATCGAGAAGCATTTGCGCTTTCATGCCCGTCATTTAGGCTTAACTAGCGCTTAGCGAGCTTTGTTTTATGAGCAGTGACGGTATCTTGTTATGCCGTCGCCCTCACTGGCTTCTTGTGCTAGTGGTTTCTAGTTAACCCCCACCGTTAATGTGCCTTGCACACAGGGTATTAGCAACAACATGTCGTCACTGTACCGGCTATTTTTCAGGCTAGTGCATAACAAAGCGCAGTGCACTGCTACCTTGTTGCCGTTCATGCTGGCATAATCGGTAAATGTTAACAACCCCAGCCTGGAGCACCTTATGAGCTATCAAGATAACAACGTTTTCGCCAAAATTTTACGTGGTGAATTACCCTGTTTTAAAATTTATGAGGATGAACACAGCTTAGCCTTTATGGATATTATGCCGCAGGCGGATGGTCATGCTTTAGTGATCCCCAAATACCCGGCAGAAACATTGGCTGAACTTCCTTTAGATTATGCCGCTCCTCTGCTAGCGACGGTGCAAAAAGTGATGGCTGCGCAAAAAAGTCTGCTAAAAGTGGAAGGCATCGTCTTAATGCAACTCAATGGTACTGCTGCGGGACAAACGGTGCCGCATTTGCATTTTCATCTGATCCCAACGCATTTAAGCGAATTAAAACGCCACGGTGCTGAGCAAGGTGATATGGGGCATATCAAATCGCAAGCAGTTGAATTGGCAAAGTTATTGACGCAATAAGCGCAGATTAACCGCAGTGGCCATCGGCAAGGTAAGCGGCTAACTCAGGTGTAAAAATACGGAAACCACTGATGCAAAAGCAAACGGGCATACTACTGGCTTTAACGCTGCTGTTAGGCAGTTGTACTCTTCAAACTGAACGGCTGACAACAGCAACGGCAACAACGGGCTTGCAGCTGCAAATTATTCATATTAATGATACCCACTCACAATTTGATGCCTCACCCGCTAAGTTATTTGGGGCGGCAGAGCAGCCGCTTTATACCTTTATTGGTGGTCATCCTCGGGTACTCAGCCATGCGCGCACGTTACGCCAGCAAGCTGCCAATGAGGGGTTGAGTAGTTTGTTTTTACATGGTGGTGATGCCTTTAAAGGCAGTGCATATTTTGAATTGTTTGAGCATGAAATTAATATCGACATTCTTAATCGCATGCAGCTGGATGCGATGGCGCTGGGAAATCATGAATTTGATATCGGTCTTGAGAAATTAGCGCAATTTGCCAGCCAAGTTAATTTCCCGGTATTAGCCGCTAATGTCGATAGCCGCGCCGAGCCGCGTTTAGCCAAGGTCGAGAATTTAAAGCCGTTTCAATTATTTCGTTTAGTGGATCAGCAATGGCAACCGACCTCTTTACCGATTAACCCTGCTGAACCGGTGCTGGCGGTATTTGGCCTCGCGCTTGAGGATATGCGCGCCATGGTGCCTGATACCGGCGCCTTAGTGTTTGCCGATGAAGTCGCGTCTGCCCAACAAACGGTAGATTATTTACAACAACAGGGTGTCAAACATATCGTAGCGTTAACCCATTTAGGGCATCAGCGTGATCGTACCTTGGCCGCTAAAGTGAATGGTATTGATGTGATTGTTGGCGGGCATTCGCATACCTTACTGGGTGATTTTCGGCAGTGGTCGCTAGGTCAGCAAGCGCCGTACGCCGAGCAAATTCGTAATGCTGATGGAAAGGCCATCACCTGCGTAGTGCAAGCCGGACAGTTTGCGCAAGCCGTCGGTGCTTTAACGGTGAGCTTTGATCGGCAAGGCCAAATCAATCGTTGCGATGGGCAAAACACCTTACTGGCCAGTAAACAGTTATATCACTCGGCTTTGCGCCAAGCCGATAGCCAGCTACAGGGCGAGCCACTAGCCAAGCAATTAGGTTTTATTGCCGCGTTAGCGCGCACGGCCATTACTGAAGAAGATGCTAACTTACGCCAAGTGCTGGATGAGGTTTATTTACCTGCCGTGCAACAAGCCTATGGGAAGCAAATCAGTGCACTGGAGCAAACCCTTTCCCATGTGCGTTTACCGGGTACGGGTGGCAGTGACCAACATGGTTCGCTTTTAGCGGCGCATATTACCGATGGTATTCAATATTGGTTAAATAGCCGTGCGCGCGCGGAGTTGGGGCAACCGGTTGATTTTACTTTGCTGGGGGCGGGCAATATTCGCAGTGATTTAACCGCTGGTGCCGTGTTCGAAGGGCATATTCGTTTAGAAGTATTACCCTTTGCTTCTGCGCTCAGCGTTTTAACCGTGAGCGGAGCCGATGTGCTGGCATTATTGCAGCAAACCATCAGCGCTACCTTACCTGCCGGTGCGCATGCGGGGAAGTTTCCGTATAGCAGTCATTTACGATATACCGCAATAGAGCAAGCGGATGGCCGTTTAGTGCTTACAGATGTTGCGGTATTACAACAAGGGCAATGGCAAGCACTGCTGCCCGAGCGGCAGTATCGTCTTGCTACAACGGATTATTTAGCCAATGGCAATGATGGCTGGCATAAGCTGCAACAAGTACAACAAAACGGCAGCGATCGGCGTGATATTATTTTGCTGAACGGTCAGCCAAAAGCGTTTGCGGTAACACGGGTGCGCGCCGAGCAAGATGCCAGTGGTAAAACAGCTTATGTACCGGAATACGCACAAGTGGCTGGCTTACCTTGTCAGCAAACTAATGCGGATTGTAAAGTACCGGCCGAGGCGTTTATTCGTTATCTGCAAGCTTATCCGGCGCTATGGCAACAGACACGGCCTGCAACGGTAACGCTGCAGCGCGCGCCATAGGGCGCTTCGCTTGATAGTTGCGCAGAACGATGGCCTAAACTGAGCGCTCTTATTCCAACTTGGAATAGCGAAGAAGAAAATCGAACTTTATTGTTATTGAGTTTTCGCCGTAAGATACGCTTTTAGGCGTAGCTTAACCTACTGCGCTTGCTAGGGCTTGTCCAGCTGCAGAGCTGGCCGCGAAGAGGCTGCAATGAGTATCCATATTGAACAGATCAGTAAACGTTTTGGGCAATTTCAGGCGTTAAACCAGATTAATCTGCAACTAAATACCGGTGAGCTCACGGCGCTACTGGGCCCGTCTGGCTCGGGTAAAACCACCTTATTACGAATTATTGCGGGCTTAGAGCAGGCCGATAGCGGCCTTATTCGCTTTAATCAGCAAGATATTAGTCAGCAGCATGTCTCTGAGCGGGGCGTCGGTTTTGTGTTTCAACATTACGCCTTATTCAAACATATGACGGTGTTTGAAAACGTGGCTTATGGTTTAACGGTGAAACCGAAAAAACTGCGGCCAAGCAAAGCCGACATTGCAAAAAAAGTGCATAACCTGCTCGAGTTAGTGCAACTAGGCTGGACTGCCGACCGCTATCCAGCGCAATTATCCGGCGGGCAACGCCAACGCATTGCGTTAGCGCGAGCACTCGCGGTAGAACCCAAAATGTTATTATTAGACGAACCTTTTGGTGCGCTCGATGCCAAGGTGCGTGCTGAGTTACGACGTTGGCTGCGCCGTTTACACGATGAGATCCATGTAACCAGCGTGTTTGTTACGCACGATCAGGAAGAAGCCTTAGAGGTTGCGGATCGTATCGTTGTGATGAATCAAGGCCAAATTGAGCAGCACGGTACGCCTGAGCAAGTGTATGATCATCCGGCCAATCCGTTTGTGTATGAGTTTTTGGGTAATGTCAATTTGTTCCATGCCAGGGTTAATCAAGGTCAAACCCATATCGGTAAAGCCGCGATGCCCGCGCCAGAGCATAGCAGTGCTGCTGAGCAGGCCGGTTTAGCGTATGTCAGGCCGCATGAAATTGACGTTTTTAATTGTCCGCAAACTGATGCGATACCGGTTACCATTGATTTAATTACGGTGGTAGGGCCAACAGTGCGCTTAGAAGTACAAGCGACAGAGCTTGCACAGCTGGTGCATATTGAACTGCCCAAAGCGCAATTTAATACGCTGAATTTAGTTGCCGGAGCGCCAGCTTGGATCCGACCTCGGTATAGTAAAGTGTTTTTAGGCGAAGGTATTTAATACCTTAGCAACACTAAGGCCTGCTAGGTTGATGGGGGTTGGCTAGATTTTGCGCTGTCGTGCTGTGCTTGTTTGTGGGTGTTGCGTAAATCTCGATAAACCGCTGCGCGCATTAACAACATGGCACTGACCGGGGCCGTTAGCAGTACAAAAGCACTGATTAACAATTCATGTAGCACAGGTCGCAGCCCTAAACCGCTAAAATACAGCATCGACGCCAGCACAAAACAGGTGGTGCCAAAAGTAATGCTGATCGCCGGGCCATGGATGCGCTGATAAAAATGGGGTAGACGCACTAAGCCTAAGGTACCAATTAAGGTGATCAGGCTACCGGCAATTAACAGCAAGGCCACCGGTACTGCGATCCACGCTGGGATTGACTCGGCTAATTCAATCATTCGATCACCTCTCCACGTAATAAAAACTTCGCTAAGGCCAACGTAGAAACAAAGCCAATTAAGGCAATTAACAATGCGATTTCGAAATACAACACGCTGCCAAAACTGATACCGAGCACCAGAATAAATAGCATTGCTACCATCCATAAAGTGTCTAAGGCTAACACCCGATCCTGAGCGGCGGGGCCACGGATCAAGCGAATACCACAGCAGAGCATGGCAAGCAGTAAACAAAATTGGCTAAAATATAATGCCACTGTCAGCAACAGGCTCATTGGCTTTCCCCTTCAAAAATCTCGATCAAAGGTTGTTCATAGCGCTGTTTAATGGTGTCTATCCACCAAGCTTCATCATGTAAATCAAATACATGCAAAGATAACTCATGTGTATCTGGCAAAATTTCTACCCAAACCGTGCCGGGAGTAGAATTAATAATACACGATAAAACGGCAAGCCCAGTGACATCCCTTAAATGCAATGGCACACGAATAAATTGCGAATTCAGTTGATGTTGGCGCCGAAATAAAATGATGCGGCTGACATTAAGACAAGAACGGACAATTTCAGTAGCCGACCATGCCAGTAAACGAAATAGTACCCAAGGCTTGCGAATTCGCGAACCTTTAATAGCTAACGGCGCACAATACATAGGAATAACCCATGCGAGCAGGCCGCCTAAAAGCAGTTGAGAAAGGGCCAATGATTGGTTAAGTAGTAGCCATATCACGATTAAGCTAACCGACAACAATGGACTAGGCAGCAGTTTATTCATGGTGCCTCCTTTCGTGTTGGTAAAGTGCTTAAGACCTGCTCGATATAACGTTGTGGATGTTGTAAGTCAGCAGTAATACGCTCCAGTAAGTTATGTAGTGACTCAGCAAAAAAAGCTAAGCTGATACAAAGCGCTAACAGCAGTAGCACGGGGCCTGCTTCATTTAATTTCAAGCGCGGGCTGGTGGTGGCTTGTGCTGTCCAAAAGCTGCGCACGCCAAAGCGCATAAAGGCAATAATAGCGGTTAACCCTGCCAGCATGAGCAAAATAAGCAACAGCCAATGGCTTAAGCTAAAGGGTAGCTGCAACAGATGATGCAAGATATTAAACTTGGCGATAAAGCCCGATAGCGGTGGTAAGCCTGCAATAATAAGCGCGCAGGCTACAAAACTCATACCTAAAAAGGCCATTGCCGCAGGGATCGCCACGCCAGCGGACTCCTGCTTTTCTTCCTCAGGGGCAAAAAACTCCATACTCAATGCAAACACGCTATCGGCCGGCGTGTAGATCCGTTCAATCAATTCAGTTAACAACACAAAAGCGGTTACTGCTAAGGTAGAGCTGATCAAATAAAACAGCATGGCACTGAGCATACTCGGCTCGGCTAAGCCTAATAAGGTGAGCAATAAGCCTGAAGATATCACCGCACTGTAACTGGCTATGCGACTGGACTCCTGTGACGCGAGTAAACCCAGCGCGCCAAAAGCCATGGTCATTAAGCCGGCATAAAGTAGGAAATCAGCAGCAAAACCGGCCGAGGCACCGCTATTGGCACCAAATAAAAGGTAATATAGCCGCAGCAGAACATAAATCCCCATTTTGGTTAAAAAGACCAACATGGCGGCCACTGGCGGGGATGCGGCCGAGTAGGTCGTCGGCAACCAAAACCCAAGAGGCCAAATGGCACTTTTTGTTAAAAAAGCCACCGCCAGCATAGCAGCACCCGCGTGCAGTAATTGCCGTGGTTCGTCCGCTAATGCGGGCATTTTCGCCGCTAAATCGGCAAAGTTTAATGTGCCAGTTGCAGAATAGACTAAAGCAATACCCAGTAAGAAAAACACCGCCGCCAGCAGATTCACCACGATATATTGCATACCGGCGCGGATCCGGGTGATGTTGTAGCCGTGTAATAACAGCCCATAAGATGCGGCGAGCATCACTTCAAAAAACACGAATAAGTTAAACAGATCGCCGGTGAGTAAGGCGCCATTAATACCCATTAATAAAAACTGGAACAAAGTATGAAAATGCACACCTAAACGCGCCCAGCGACTATAAGAAAATATTAACGCGGCATTGGCCAGTAATGCCCCGACTAATAAAAATAGCGTAGCCAAACGATCACCGACTAGCACAATACCGAAGGGCGCAGCCCAGTTAGCGGACAATACTACCAGTAAGCCTTCTTCGGCGGGGGCGCTATCGGTGATAACCAACAGCAGAATGGCCAGTAAAAATAGCAGTAGGGTACTGGTTTGATTAATAAAAAACTTAAGCTTGTGATGGCGTTCGTTTATGAGCAGCAGCAAGGCACCGGTGAATAACGGCAACACGATCGGTAATACGATGATCTCGGCTAAAAGCAAACTCATTCGTCATGCTCCTGCTCTTTACCATCGACGTGATCGGTACCGGTTAAACCACGAGAGCCTAATAACACCACCAGATATAACGCCGAGGTCGCAAAGCCAATCACAATGGCGGTGAGTACCAAGGCTTGCGGCAACGGATCGGCATAGAGCCCTTCGATAAAACTGACGGCGTCGCTGGCAAAAGCGGGACGATTGACCTGAATTTTGCCGGTAATAAACAGAAATAAATTCACTGCATAAGACAACAGTAACAGGCCAATAATCACCTGAAAGCTCCGTGGACGTAATATTAACCAAATACCTGAAGCGAACAAAATGCCGATGCTAGTTGCTAAAATCAGTTCCATTAACGGCGCTCCTCTGCGGTGTCTGTCTCTGTTTTGATACCCGGGATACGATGACTGCGCACAGTTTGGTGGGCGATAGCGATTAAGATCAGCATGGTGGTGCCAACCACTACTGCAAAGATGCCCAGATCAAAAAACATCGCACTGGGTAAATGCAGCTTGCCCAGCAGAGGTAAATCGAGGTGCAAGGTATGCGTGGTTAAAAACGGATGGTCAAAATACCAAGCCATAGCCCCGGTTAGTGCCGCTAGCACTAAGCCAAAACTGAGCCAGCGGTGCGGTTGTAGTTTGAAGCGGGCTTCAACCCAGGCCGTGCCAGACAGCATATATTGAATAATTAACCCTACTGAGAAAATCAGCCCAGCAATAAAACCGCCGCCGGGCAGGTTGTGGCCTCGTAAAAAGAAGTAGGCGACCACCAGCAAAATAATAGGTAACAGCAAGCGTAAATAGACGCCTGGGATCTGTAAGTAACCGCTGATTGCTTGTTCACTGGGCAGTTGTGAATAAGCCGGGTCCAGAGGATTGCGTTGTTGCGGTGGGATCTTAATGCTCTCAATAGCAGGGCGAAAACGTCGCAGTAGGGCATAGACGGTTAAAGCCACGATGCTTAATACCGCAATCTCGCCCAGCGTATCTAAACTTCGATAATCCACTAATAGTAAATTGACAACGTTGCTGCCGCCGCCTTCAGGTATGGCTTTTTCTAAGTAAAAACGACTTAAGGTGGCGTTATCTGGCTGGCGCAAAATAATATAACTGATAACAGCTAAAGCTGAACCAGCACTGATGGCAATGATTAAATCGCGAATGCGGCGTAACCGATCGCGTGCCGATGCCTGTAAATTCAGTTTTTTCGCCGCAATACGCGCCGGTAGCCAGCGTAAACCAAGCAGTAATAATACCGTGGTGACGGTTTCCACCATCAGTTGTGTTAAGGCTAAATCGGGTGCCGATAACCACAAAAACGTGACACTGGTGGCGATACCGGTACCCCCCACTAAAATAAGGGCGGCTAAACGGTGAAATTTTGCCTGCCAGGCCGCCGCAATGGCACAGCTACAGCCCACTAACCATAACAATGCAAAAGCCAAACTGAGCGTGTCGTTTGGCCAACTGACACTGAGTGTTGGCCAAGCCGATAACAGCCATATCGATGCCGCTAACCCCGCTAAAATCATCCATATTAGTTGCGGTTGTAAGCGGCGGGTACTAAGCTGCCGCTCTAAGCGTGCGGCGCTGGCAGCGAGGATCAACATGGTGGTTTCGTAAGCGGCTTTACCATTTAAGCGATGTAATAATGGCACCCGATCACGTTGATGCAATTGGCAATAACGGCTGAGCCAAAAATAAAAACTGATACCGCCAACAAAGGCCAATACACTCATGACTAGCGGCAAGTTAACGCCATGCCAAATGGCTAACGAGTATGCGGGTAGGGCTTGACCCAAGACTGATTGTGCGGCGCCGTGTAACACCGGCCCGATACTCAATTCAGGTAAGACCCCCACCACAAAACAGCACAGCACTAAAAACTCGACCGGAAAGCGCATCCAGCGTGGCGGTTCATGCGGGTTGGCTTTAACCGTTTGCACTGGGCCAAAAAACACCTGAATAAAGCGTAGCGAATAAGCCACGCCAAAGATCCCCATTAACACCGCCGCGGCCGACATCCACCAATTTGAGCTTGAGCCGACTAACAACGCCTCGGCAAAGAACATTTCTTTGGATAAAAAGCCATTTAACAACGGCACACCCGCCATCGCTGCGCTGGCCACGATGGCTAACGTGGCAGTGTAGGGTAACACCTGGCGTAAGCCACTGAGCGCGCGCATATCACGACTGCCGCTTTCATGGTCAATGATACCCACGGCCATAAATAACGAGGCTTTAAAGATGGCATGATTTAAGGTGTGAAAGATAGCCGCCACCATGGCTAAAGGCGTACCGATGCCTAATAAGCACACAATCAGGCCAAGATGACTAATAGTAGAGTAGGCCAGTAAGCCTTTTAAATCATGTTGAAAAATCGCCAAAAAAGCACCGACCAACATGGTACATACCCCAGCAGTGCCGATGATCCATGTCCATTCTGGTGTGCCCGCGAGCACCGGCCACAGTAACATCAATAAAAAGATGCCTGCTTTAACCATGGTAGCCGAATGTAAAAAGGCCGAAACCGGCGTGGGGGCGGCCATGGCATGCGGTAACCAAAAGTGAAATGGAAATTGTGCGCTTTTACTTAAGGCTCCTATTGCCACTAACAGCACAATAGCTAAGTACCAAGGATGAGCTTGAATGGTTGTACTGGCTTGGCGCACTTGATCCAAGTCGTAGCTGCCTGCGACATGGCCAAGTAATAACATGCCAATAAATAAACACAAGCCACCAAAGGCGGTAACGGTAAAAGCCATTCGAGCACCACGGCGTGCGTCGGGTCGATGATGCCAATAACCAATTAATAAAAAGGAGGTAAGACTGGTTAACTCCCAAAACATCACTAGCTGTATTAAGTTACCAGATAACACGATACCTTGCATCGCGCCCATAAAGGCCAACAGAAAAGCGAAAAACCGCGGTACCGGATCTTTAGGTGACATATAGTAGCGAGCGTAAACCACCACGAGTAAACAGATCCCTTGGATCAAGGCAGTAAACAGCCAGGCTAAACCATCAAGCCGAAACACCAAGTTTAAATCGATAGCCGTGAACCAACGGATCTCTTGGCGTAAGCTCAGTCCTTCGGAAATAACCGGATATTGAGAAAAGGTCAGCAGCAAACCACTCAGTGCAATCAGTGCGGCAAACCAGGCTTCGCGGTTTCGCGCATGTGCAGGCATAAAGGCCGCGATAAGTGCGCCGACAAAGGGCAGTAAAATCAGTAACAGTAGCATTTCGCTCCTTGCAAATATCTGCTGTTAAATAAAGAGTATAGAGGGTAGATATTTACGCCCGCAAAGGCATTGACCTGTCTTTGCCACTAAGGTGTTGCCATCTTAGCATTACTGGCTGTCTTTTCAGCTTAGCAATGTTTAAAAATACCGATAAAAAGCCTGAACCTAAAGGTATTAACGACAATTTCGTATTTAGCTTTGCCATTTTAACTGAACCGCTTATACAGCCCGTTGCAGGCGCCATTGTAAAACGGCTTTGACGATGAGCGTGGCAATTGCCATCAAGGTTAATAAAGCGGCGGCAATAAAGGCTCCTGTCGTATTGTAATCTTGCTGCAATAACTCGATATGCAAGGGTAAGGTATTAGTTTGGCCGCGTATCGTACCTGAAACGACGGAGACCGCACCAAACTCACCGACCGCACGCGCGTTAGTGAGGATCACGCCATATAACAGTGCCCAACGAATATTCGGAAAGGTAATATGCCAAAACACTTGCCAGCCACTGGCACCGAGTAACACTGCCGCTTCTTCCTGTTCGGTGCCCAGAGTAGACATTAAAGGTACGAGTTCTTTCACCACAAAAGGGCAAGACACAAACACGGTGACCATCACTAAGCCTGGCCATGCAAACATCAGCTGCATATCGGCGGCGTCTAGCCACTGGGCAAAAGGACCGTTACTGCCATAAAGCAATAAATACAATAAACCGGCTACCACAGGAGACACCGCAAACGGAATATCAATCAGTGTTAGCAATAAGCGGCGGCCAGGAAAGGTAAAGCGAGTGACACACCAAGCAATTAAGGTACCAAACAGCACATTAATGGGCACGGTTAAACCTGCCACTAATAAGGTTAGACCGATGGCATGCAGCATATCCGCGTCTTGCAAGTTCTGCCAAACACCGCCAACACCGGCAGCAAAAGCGGCGATAAAGATAAAGATCAGTGGCACCAACAACAGCAGCACACTTAAGGTCATGCCGGTACCAATTAGCCACCATTTTAAGGGCTGTTTTAGCCGAGCCGTCATTTTAATGCTCCAGTAATGTGTTGATAGCGCTGCTGAATACCATTAATAATAAATAACAATAGTAATGAGCTCAGTAATACCACACTCGCAATCGCTGCGGCAGCAGCATAATCAAACTCTTGTAAGCGTACAAAGATCATCAAAGAGGTCACTTCTGTCTGCCAGGGTAAATTACCTGCAATAAAAATAACCGCGCCAAATTCTCCTAAGCTGCGGGTAAACGACAAGGCGGTACCGGTTAATAAAGCGGGTTTAATTTCCGGTAAGATCACCCGAGTAAAAGTTTGTAATGGGCTTGCCCCCAGCGTCGCCGAGGCTTCTTCGTATTCAGGGCCAAACTCTTCTAAAACGGGCTGAACGGTGCGTACCACAAAAGGCACGCTGGTAAACAGCATGGCGATGACAATACCCAACCAGGTATAAGACACCTTGATATCCCATAGCGCAAAATACTGGCCATACCAACCTTGAGTAGCAAACAATGCTGCCAAGGTTAAGCCGGCTACCGCCGTGGGTAAGGCGAAGGGTAAGTCCATTAAGCCATCAAGTAACAGCCGCCCAGGAAAGCGATAGCGCGTTAAGATCCAAGCCATCAGCAAGCCAAAAAACAAATTCAGTATGCTGGCCACTAAAGCAGCCGACAGTGTGACTTGGTATGTGGCCACCACGCGGGGATCGCTAATAATTGCCCAGTATTCGGCTAGGCTCAGTTGCGCTACTTCCATTACCAAGCCGGTTAATGGCAATAAAATAACCAAACCGATAAAAAATAAACTGCTGCCCAAGCTAATGGAAAAACCCGGTAACACTCTTTTGGTTTGGTAAGCAGCCATTAGTTACGGCGTCCTTCAGCTAAAATTTTATCCAGTTCTGCGTTACTGCCAAAGTGCTGCTTATTCACTTGCTCCCAGCTGCCAAATTGTTGCTCAACGGTGAACAATTCCGTTGCTGGAAATTGTGCTTGGCTGCTAGCTTGCACTTTTGGGTGATGTACTCGATAGAAGTAGCTCGCTAACACCTGCTGGGCTGGCTCAGAATATAAAAAGTTTAAGTAAGCTTTTGCTTGTGCAGTGGTGCCATTACGCTCAACATTTTTGTCGATCCACGCTACCGGGAACTCCGCTAAAATATTGGTTTTCGGTACCACGCGTTCCAGTTGTAACTCGGGGTATTGCTTGATGATGTTGTTCACTTCCGATTCAAACGTAATCAGCACATCGCCTAATTGCCGCTCAACAAAAGAGGTTGTGGCGCCGCGACCGCCGGTATCAAACACCACCACGCGGCTTAAAAAATCGACCATCCAATTTCGCGCGGCTTGATCATCAGCAAGCCGCAACTTGGCTGCACCGTAGGCCCCTAAATAAGTGTAACGGGCATTGCCAGAGGTTTTTGGGTTAGGAAAGACTAAGGCGACATCGTCTTTAGTGAGGTCGGCCCAATCTTGAATATGCTTTGGGTTTCCCTTCCGAACCAAAAAAGCCATGGTGGAGTAGTAAGGTGAGCTGTTATTGGCCAGCCGTTCACGCCAATTCTGCGGCAGTAACTTACCGCGCTGATACAAAATATCGATGTCGGTACTTTGGTTAAAGGTGACGACATCCGCCCGCAGCCCTTGAATAATGGCTTGCGCTTGGCGTGAAGAACCGCCATGCGATTGGTTAATGGTTAGTGTTTCACCGCTTTCAGCTTGCCAGTGTGCTACAAACAACGGGTTAATTTCAGCAAAGAGTTCGCGGGCGATATCGTAGCTGCTATTGAGCAACTCTTTAGCCACTAAGGCCGGACTTAATAAACTACTGCTAAGCACCACAGCCAATAATAGGTTACGCATTGTCATTCACTCCTTCATGATCAGATGTGTTAGTTTAATATGCGTATTGGTTACTACAAGAGAGTTAGTAATGCCATTTTGTTATATAGCATAGTTAGAAGCTATATGCTGATGGTGGTATAGCTTTTGTCTGAGCACTTTTCAGAGCTGTAATTGTTTAAATGACCGTCTATTTTTGTTGTTTCATTAATGAGATGGTAAAAAAATAGCATTCAGCTATATTATTTACATTGTTAACTAAAAACCAACAGTCGAGTCGATCTGTTGGCTTTAACGGGTAACATTAAATTGCGAGTTCAACAATTAGTACTTAGTCGCAAGTTATGATTTCTGAGGCATCAGCATGAAAATATACTGGTCATTTAATCATATTCCGGAGCTTTCCCATTTATCAGCTAGTGAAAAAAAACGGTTATGGCAAAAAGCTTCCTCGAGATGTTTGCGTAGTTGGCTCGGGTGGCTTGGGCTGATTTTCTGTGGTCTTAGTGGATCTTTAGGCGCTGATATAGGGGAAATATATGAATTAAAAATGCTTGGTACTGCTCTAGGTGGCGCCACCGGTGGTCTTATTTATTCTCAAATTGTTACCTATTTTGCGGTAAAGCATTATAAAGAACTTTTGGCAGAGCCACGTTCTTCACATGACCCTGAAACTTAACCAGACGCTGTTGTTGTCAACGCTAGCCCTTCGTGAGGCGGTTTATCTGCACTGTGAGCCGCAGTGATAATTTGGCTATTTAGGAATGGTTATAACTGCCCTAATCGATAAATAAGCAAGGCTGAATTTTCGATGTTTTTGCTTAAACTCGTTAGATCTGCCGTTTCATTTTGAGTGTGAGCACCCGCGCCCATTAAACCTAGCCCATCAAGTGCCATGTCTACATGGTTTGCAGCAAATGAGATATCGGCAGCACCGGCATTGCGTGGGTTGGCTGCCAACACTTTGTTGTAGCCTAAATCTTCACTGGCTTTGCTATACATGGCCAATAATTTTTGATTGCCTTCAGTCATTGCCATGGCGGGGTAGCCGTCTGCAAATTCAAGCGTCGCTTTGCTGCCATTTAAGTTATGACTAACAATACGTTGCATTGTTTTTTTGGCATCTTCTTCTTGTGTGGGAGACAGCGCACGTAGATCACCGGCAACATAGACTTTTTGGGCGATAACATTACTTTTCCCGAACGCCGTTGCGGTAGAATGGGCATTGTCGAAATCGGCATGAGTGCCGCCAACTATCAGTCCTGGGTTAAAGGTTAAATTAGGCTGCGAAGCGAGTTGTTCTCTAAAGCTATTTAAAATGCGAGAGGCTTCATAAATAGCGCCAAAACCCACGGTGTCACTAAATATTTGTGACGAATGAGCAGCTTGTGCTTCCACGGTAAGTGTCCAGTCGATATAGCCTCGCCGCGCGACCATAGCGGTTTCAATATTGTTATCCGCATTCTCATAGCCCAGAGCTACATCTGCCCAGATTGCCGCATCGACTATGGCTTGCTTCGATAAATTCAATGGCTGGCCGCTGCTTTCCTCATCGCCGGTGAGTAACACCTTAATGCTGACATTGTTAAGCAAATTGAGTTCGTGCAGGCTTTTAAGGGCAGTAATAATAATCGTATTGCCGCCCTTCATGTCGGCAACACCCGGACCGGATGCTAAAGTCGGACTAAGTTGTGTGTAGGTGTTAAAATTATCGTTTTCGGCGAATACGGTATCAAGATGGCCAATCATCAGTATTTTAATGGCATTTGGATTGTTGCTTTCGCGTGTTGCAAGCACATGGCCCGCGCGGTTAAAAGCGCTGCCATCCAGCCATTCTACTTTAAAACCAATAGCGGTTAATTGTGCAGTGGCTAACTGTCCAACCTTTTTAACACCCGCAAGATTCAGCGAGCCACTATTGATATTGACGGCTTGTTCTATCTCTTGTAATGCCTGAGGCAGATGTTGTGCAACCTGTATAACGATTTGTTGTTCGTTTTTATCAAGCTTAGCGTAGCTGGTTAAAGGAAATGTCGTGGCAAGCGCAATGATAAGTACATAGCTTAATTTTAAGAATGACATGGCAGCCTAATTAATCTGCAAGAATGAACTGAATATGCAGTAAAACGACATCATATTCAATACGAAAAAACTGCAGTGTGCCATCTCGCGTTAGGAGTAACCGTTAGGCAATGTTAAAGATGGAGCCGCCCATAACTCAGCTTTTGCTAAAGGTTTCTGGCCTTTTATGCTTTGTCATGAATACAACCTGTTATGTAGGCTCTGGATATTTTACAAAGTTTGACGTTACCAAGTTAAGTTGTTAACAAAATTATCCCATGTATCGAGATAGGTTGAAATCACTGCACATTAGGAGTTTTACGAATTGCACCAGATGTAAGGTGTATAATTAGCGACTAACAAAATATGTAATGCAGCGTATTTACTCATCACTAAATATGGCACGATCTCGCCCACTGTTTTTAGCTAAATATAACGCTTTATCGGCACGTTTTAACCAGCTATCCTCTGTGGTGCCTGGCAACCAAGGTGCTACGCCAAATGACACGGTGATTTCTTTACCATCAGGTGTTTTTAATGCGCTTTTAATCGCCGTTCTCAGATGTTGAATAAAGGTGTGATAATGTTCATTGATTTGCGGGACCAAAAGCACAAATTCTTCACCACCGAACCGATACAGCCGATCATATTGCCTTATCTGCGAGGTAGTAATGGCCACAAAATCTTTGAGCACCTGATCGCCGACCGCATGGCCAAAGTTATCATTAATGGCTTTGAAATAGTCCAGATCGAGAATAGCTAACAAAGGTTTGCCACCGTTACGCTCTGCGGTTGCTAGGGCGGCTTTTATATCAACGCTCATGGCTCGGCGATTAAAGGCGCCGGTAAGTGCATCGACTGTATTGAGGGTTTCCAGTAAACTAAACTGCTTAGCGCTATGGCTAGCATAAACAAAGGAGCATAGAGACAACATTAAGATGGAAATAATATAAGAGTCGAGTGACACAATGACAAAAATGTCGGAGAGCAGCGCCAGTGCAATACCAGCTAGTGTATTAATGATAAAGGCTTCAACTGGCTTAACTAAAATAAAAGTACTGACGAAAACCGGGTAGATCCATAAAAAACTGTCTATACCATTAGCACTGCCAATAACGACGACACCTGTATTAATAAAGATGGCAATTACAATGCTGACCACACGGATATGCAGGCTTAAATAGGCATAAACAACTAACATTATAATGCCCAAAACCAGCGTGATATCGATGACCGCTGCTATCAAGTTGCCTTCTAAGTAACGTATTACGGCGAAAGGTAAAACACCCAGCACAGCAACCACACCAAGTAACAACAGCAATGACAGTTGATATTTTTGCTGTAACTGATTAATCATAACCGTCTCGTTTGAATGAAATGAGTATATTTATCACTTTACATATTAACATGACCAAAACGTTATTATTATTTTATCTTTCTTCAATTTGTGCAGTGCGGTTATCAATATTTTTTTATTTAATCAATGCAAAAACCTGCGCCAGTTGGCTATTACGATTAATCTAGTTTTAACAGAAAAGCAGAGCTTTGAAACCTACCGAGTTGTTAAAGGATTATATTGTTGCATTTGCAATCCTTAACTGTTATTTATTGTTAATAAATTTTTACAGTAGTTCAGAGTAAGCTCGATCCCCGCGATAGTTCGGCCGGCAACTCTGTGTTTATGTGTGCAGCAAGCCACTTTCAGATTGCTTTGTTTTGCGTCGGTAAAACGCAGGCAACCTTCATCATAAAGCATAACGGTGAAACAATCTTAGCCGAAGTATGGTGTCATAAATCAAAAACTAGAGGGAATTAGTGATGAAAAAAATCGTGTGTATAAGCGTGTTAGGTGTGCTTTTAATCGGTTGTAAAGCCAATGATTCGGTACAAGGTACTGATCACGCCGCGGCACTGGCTGGGCTGGATTATCTTAATCTTACGGCTGAAGATAAAAAAGATTTATTAGACGAATATTGGATAGCCGAAAAAAAACAAGAACCACGTTATCCGCTTGATGCTGCGTTTAACCAGCTATCAGGTTGTGTCGATATGCTTGTGGGTATTGATAAAGACGGCAAAGCTACAGCAGTATCGATTATTACATCTTTTCCTAAGGGCATTTTTGATGCAAACGCAATAGAAGCGTTATCGCATTGGCAATGGGTCGCCAGTGCTAAAAACAGTGCTAAACAACCGGTGTTAACTTCAATCCAATTTGATTTTACGGTCAGTGGTTCTAAAAACCTGACTAAGGCTGAGCAGCAATGCAATTATGTGCATACAGTTGATTAGCCTTTAAAACCGTCGTGTTAGCAATGCCCAGTAGGGTCATCGTCAGCGCATCACATTGGGGATTTCAAAATAGCGCATATTCGATGCGCTATGATCATTAAGAACGGCTGGCGGTCACTAGGCTTTGTAAGTGTAAGATAATCGCCTCAGATTCATACAGCCACTGCGTTTCACCCAAGTCATCTTTGATCTGCAAACAAGGTACTTTCACTTTACCGCCACCGCTAAGCAGTTGTTGCCGGTACTCGGCATGGTGCTGTGCGTCACGTTTTTGGATGTTTAAGCCTAAACGGGCCATCTCTTTGCGCACTTTAATGCAAAAAGGGCAGGCGGCAAATTGATACAGTGCCAATTGCTGGCAGGCTTGAGATAATTGCTGTTGTTGCTCGGCGCTATGAGCCATCGGGCTTGGGGTGCTGAGTTTTTCAGCCAGTAACATAACAGGGGTTAATACCAAACGAATAAAGCGAAAAAATAAACGGATGATCACACGCATAAACAACTCTGCTGCTCGTCATTGAATAAAAATAGTGGCGCAGCATAGCACAATTTAGCGGTTTTTTGCTTTAACGAAATAGCACCACGATACCTTGGCGATACAGCGGCCATGCTAAACTTAAACCGCGTAATAACATAAATAGCGACAAGGCTAGCCAAAGCGCATGATTATTTAAATTTTGTAGCAGCAGGTAGCACAGCGCAAAGCCACTAAAGGCAAGCAACATACTGTTTCTCATCGCGCGTGCTTGTGTTGCCCCAATATATATGCCATCAAGCAAGTAGCCCCAAACGGCTAACAGCGGTAGTCCAATTAACCAAGGCAAATACAGGTTTGCTTGCTGTTGCACCGCGGTAATAGAGGTTAAGCTGCTAATAATTGTCGAGCCTGCCAGCCAAAACAGCGCGCTGAATAGCCCCCCTAATAACCATCCCCAGCCCGCCAAGATCTTAAGCAGTAGCCGCAATTCGCTTTGATCTTTTGCACCAACCGCTTTACCCGTCAGAGCTTCTGCGGCATAGGCAAAGCCATCTAAGGCATAAGATACCAGCATTAAAAAGGTGATCAGCACCGCATTTGCAGCGACTACAGTATCGCCAAAACTGGCACCGCGAAAAGCGATAAATACAAACACCAATTGTAGGCACAGGCTGCGAATAAAAATATCGCGGTTTAAAGCAAAGAGTCGGCTATAACCGTCGGCTGAGAATAGCTGTGGCCATTTAACAGGCCCCAGTTGTTGTTGTCGCCATAAGCGGCGCACCAAGTAAAGCCCAACGGCAAGCGTACTGTAATCGGCCAAGACCGACGCCGCCGCGACACCACTGACTTTCCAGTCAAAGCCTAAGACAAATAACAGATCAAGTAAGATGTTAATGGTTTGATTCAGCAGGAGTAGCCACATGGGATAACGGGCGTTTTGCAGGCCCAAAAACCAACCGAGTAATACCATATTCAGCAGGGCAGCAGGAGCGCTCCAAATACGGATCTGAAAATAGATCTCAGCCTGTGTTAACACTTCCGTGCTCGCACTGCTGAGCTTATAGACGATTGGCATTACCCATGGATGCACGATTAACAAAAGTAACGCTAAGCAGAGCGCCACTAAGCCCGCTTGCAGTAAACTTTGGCGTAAGGCTTGTTGGTTATTGCGGCCTAAAGCTTGTGCAGTCAAACCGGTGGTGCTCATACGTAAAAAGCCGAGTAACAAAAACACTAAGCTAATTAAACTGCTCCCCAGCGCCACACCGCCTAAATACCACGCCTGTGCTAAATGCCCTACCACGGCGGTATCGACCAACGACAGTAATGGGATGGTGAGGTTGGAGGCAATCATGGGCAGTGCAATCAATAGCACTTGCTTTTGTTTAGGATGCTGTAAAGTTAACAACGCTAAGGCAACTTGCTGCTGTTCATTTTAAGGCCGTTTCTCTCATGTATATGACTTAAAACGCTTGGCGTTTAAATTTGGTTTCTAAAATGACCGACGAGGTGGTGCGTTCAACCCCTTCTAAATTACCAATATCATCAAGTAAATGACTCAGTTGCTCAGTACTCTGAGCTTGCACAATCGCAATTAAATCGTACTCGCCACTAATGGCATAAAGAGCGGCTATTTGCGGTATTTGCTTTAATTCATTATTGGTGCGGGCCGTCAACTTTTGTTTCACTTTGATACTAACGTGCGCTGCCACTAAACTGGCTAACCAGCTTTCGCCCACTTCAACGGTATAGCCTTTGATCACGCCAGTTTCTTGCAATTTTTGCAAACGATTTTGCACCGTGGCGCGAGACAAGGATAAGGCTCGTGCCAGATCGGAAATACTCGCACGTGCATCTTTTTGCAACAGTGCGAGCAGTTTTTCATCTTCTTTGCTTATCACTTTGTATTATGTCCTTAGCAAATTGCAATATAACTCTTTTATTCTGTTAAAAATGATACTGCAAAATGTCAGCTATGGCGAATATAATGGTATTACGACGAGTTACTGTTTTCTCGCTTATTCGCTGAGGCTTTGTGTATGTTATTGATCCGACCGATTACGACGGCTGATTTTGCCGCCTTAAAACAAATTGCGGTGGAATCCGGCCCTGGCTTTACCTCTTTACCGGTGCATGATGAGCGTTTACAACACAAAATTGCCCATGCTTCGCACAGTTTTAATGTGGATGTTTCTGCACCAGGCGATCACGGCTATTTATTTGTGTTAGAAGACTGCAGCACAGGTGAAATTGTCGGTACCACCGGTATTGAAGCGGCCGTTGGCTTGCATACGCCGCTGTATCACTTTCAACAAAACACCGTGATCCATCACAGCGCAGAGTTGAATGTATTAAACCAATTAAAAACCTTGACGCTATGTAACGACTATACCGGTGCATCAGAAATTTGTACTTTATTTTTACGTGAAAGTTATCGGCGTAATCATGCTGGGCGCTTTTTGTCTAAGGTGCGGTTTTTATTTATGGCCGAGCATCCGCAGCGCTTTTCTGACATCGTGATTGCCGAAATGCGTGGTGCCACCAATGCCGAGGGCAAACCGCCTTTTTGGAATTGGTTGCAAAACTTGTTTTTAACCATCGACTTTCCTACGGCCGATAAACTGATTGGTGTCGGCAAAAAGGCTTTTATTGCTGAGTTGATGCCGCGTCATCCTATTTATGTGGGCTTACTGCCTACTGAGGCGCAGCAAGTGATTGGTCAGGTGCATGAAAATACTAAGCCAGCCCTAAAAATGCTGGAAAAAGAAGGCTTTAAGCATCGGGGGTACATTGATTTGTTTGATGCCGGCCCAACGGTAGAAGCCCGCTTACAAGATATTCGTTCTGTCGCGTTAAGTCGCCGTGTACCGGTGACCATTAAAGAAGTGCGTGGTGAGCGCACTTTAGCTGTGGCGAATACTGCCCTGAGTGAGTTTAGAGCCAGTTTTGGTAAAAATGCCCAGTTTGATGAACAACAACAACAGTTACAGATCAGCGCAGAGTTAGCCGCAGCCTTGCAATTGGCCGAAGGTGATTTTGCACGTTTTATTAATTTAGATTAATGTCGGCGTAGCGGTGTTTGTTAATATAAACACATGCGGCTGTGCCAGCCTAGCCATTAGTGGGAGTTGCAATGCATACTTGTGTAAAAAGCTTATTTGAAAATTTATGGCAAAATTACCTGACGGTAACGCCATCAGCTCGTCAAGTGCACCAGTTGTTGGGTTCATCACAAAATGATGATGTGATTAATGACCATATTGCGCTACGTACCTTTAATTTACCGAAAGTCAATTTAGATAAGCTGGCAGCGCATTTTCTGGCGCTGGGCTATACCGAGTGTGGTGAATATCATTTTGAAGCTAAAAAGCTTTATGCCAAGCATTTTGAACATGCAGATACCAGCCTACCGAAAGTGTTTATTTCTGAATTGTTATTAGATAAGTGTTCTGCTTCGCTGCGTGAGACGATCACCGCATTAGTAGCACAGATCCCTGACGATGCTGTAACGGCGGATAACTTTTTATACTCGGGTACGCATTGGCAAATTGACAGCGCCACCTATGCTGCTTTATTAGCTGAGAGCGAATACGCAGCATGGACCGCCGCTTGGGGTTATCGCGCAAATCATTTTACGGTTAACGTGAATGATTTACAGAAGTTCACTAGCCTAGAACAAGTGAATGAAGCGTTAAAAAGCGCGGGCTTTTTATTGAATACGTCTGGTGGTGAAATTAAAGGTACGCCAGAGGTGTATTTAGAGCAATCCTCAACGTTAGCCGATATTGTGCCGGTACAGTTTAGCGATGGTGAAGCGCAGATCCCAAGCTGTTTCTATGAATTTGCTCGCCGTTATACACTGCCCAATGGCAAGCTTTACACCGGTTTTGTCGCGGCTTCAGCCGACAAGATTTTTGAAAGCACCAACGCCCGCTAAGCATCGTATTTACGAATAAGGCCCCGCACTATGCTCTGTAGTGCGGGGCTTTTTTTAGCGCGGTGCAAAGCCTGACGGTTTGTTAATTTTACTGGGTAAATTCAAATAACTTTGTTAGTCTAGGCCTTTGTAATAGTGAGATGGCCGCTGTGACTGAATATGAGAAAATGCTTAACGCTCAATGGTATAACCCATTAGATAAAACTTTACGTGAATTGCGTTTAGCCACTCGACAGTTGTTATATAAATTTAACAAAACCTCGCCTGAACAAGTGAAAATTCGACGCACGCTGCAACAGGATTTATTTGCTGAAGTGGGCCGTGATGTCTTTATTGAACCGCCTTTTTTCTGTGATTATGGTCAGCACATTCGACTGGGCGATAAGGTGTTTTTTAACTTTAACTGCGTGGTGCTGGATGTCGGTTGGGTGACAATTGGTAACAACGTGTTTTTCGGTCCTGCAGTGCAAATTTATACAGTGAATCATCCTTTAGGGGCTGATGAGCGGCGCAGCGGTATCGAGCAAGCGTTACCCATTAACATTGCCGATGATGTATGGATCGGTGGGGGCGTGATTATTTGTCCTGGCGTGAGCATTGGAGCAAGAAGCGTTATTGCTGCAGGCAGCGTTGTTACTCAAGATGTACCTGCTGATGTTGTTGTGGCAGGCAATCCCGGAAGAGTGTTGCGCCGTTTAAATGCTGACACAACCGCTGATACCTAGGTACACAGCTAAACTTTTTGGTTCTATGACACGTAGTTAACGCAGATTATTTAAGGGAAGAACATTATGCGCTTTATTACCGCGTTGGGTATATGGATCACACTTGCTATCCCGGGTATTTATGCCCCTTTTAGTGCAGCGTTTGAAATGGATCGGGTACACGTGGCCCTAAGCCACCCAGCAAATGGCAGTATCATGATGCTGCAAGGCCAAAATCAATTACTGGTGTCTGGCTTTAGTCAATTCGAGCGTTGGTTAACCCTCGTAGAACTAGATCAATATCAAACGTTAGCCGTGCCTATTCCAACCAACGCGCAGTTTTTCAGTAAAGCGCGATTAGTTGGCTATGAGGCCGAGCAGTTGGTCTTTTTAACCGCTGACGGCATTGTGCATTACCAACAAGCCAGTGCCGGTTCATTATCCGCTGGGCGCTTTCAACCTTTGCTGGCCAGCAGTTCAATGTTTCGAGTGATTGATGAAGTGCGTTTACGCGAACGTAATTTTGCCCTTGATTTGGGCTCGGGACGAAGCGACTTTTTAATTGCCGATTTTCAGCATATGCACCTTTATCGCCAGCAAGCGGATGGGCAGTTTGTGCATTATGCGTTACCCGTTAGCGCAAGAATACAAACCTGGGGTAACAATCGAGCCGATTACTCAGGCCGCAGTCATTATGCGATAGATGTGGATCAAGATGGTTTATTAGATCTGGTGTTTGTGCATCAAGGCCGTTTTAGTGTATTTTTGCAGCAAACGGATGGCAGCTTCGCACTAGAGCCTTATTATCCCGGTTGGCCGGTATTGCTATCAACCGAGCGCCAAGCAGACCAACGCTCGGATGCGGGTCGCAGCTACTCGGGCCAAAATATCACCACCTTAGAAGATATCACCGATTTAGACGGTGATGGGCTGCCCGATTTGGTACTAAATGTGGAGCAAATAGCCGATGCCTTAGAGCGCAGCAGTCGCTTTCAAATCTTCTTTGGGCGAGCAGCGGATGATGGTGTCACTTATCCAACCGTTGCCGATACCGAAATCAGTATTGATTCAGTGCCTACCGAAGTGGTGATTGACGATTTTAATGGTGATGGTCGAAAAGACTTTTATATTCCGACTACCAAGATTGGTGTCGGCACCATTGTGCGAGTGCTGCTGCGCGGCAGTGCTAATTTAGATGTCGATTTTTATTTGTTATCTGAAAATCGAAGCTATGCGGCAAAAGCCGATTTTCGACAACAAGCCAAGATTGATGTCAGCATCAGTAATCTGCGCTTCGACATGCCGTTATTTAAACTGATTGATGTGAATGGCGATGGTCGTAAATCGTTGTTACTAGGCGAGGGGGGTAATGAATTACGCTTTTTTGCACCTGATGGCAGCGGGTTGTTTAAGCGTAATAGCGATAAAGTACAGATGCCCTTACCTCGTGATGCCAGCCGGGTACAGGTTGTTGATCTTAACAAAGATAACAAAGAAGATTTGGTTTTACCTTTCGATAGCTTAGATGATGCCGAGTTACGCAATCAACTGATTTTACTATTCAGCCGTTGAGCGCGGCTGACCTTTTTTGGGGCAAGCGTGCTTGCCCCTTATCTATAATCTGTGCACGAACCTCTTGCCAACAGTCTTAATCTAATAAGCTAAAAATACCACTGATCACATTATTGATGGTGATCAGCCAAACTAACTATGCGTTGGCTCTGCTGGAATGATTTGGAATATAACTCATTGTAACTATATTAGAATTGAAATCCGATGTATATGGCATCGACTTATAATGTCAAAAGTTGTAACAAGGCGACGGAGTAATAATTATCTGTAAATCGTTAAACTGAGGTTTAATGACAAGTAATGTGGTCTTTTGCAGAAAAGAACCAAGTTAATAGAGGGTTTTATTCAATGACGTTAAGCATAGTTTCTATAGCGTGAGGCTAAGTTTCTGTTACCGTGGCATTTAGACGTGTCTTGCAAGCGATAACGCTAAAGGTATTGTTGAACATTAATAGCATGCATATGATTAGCGGAGTGTGATCCACACACTCCGCTAAAAGCTAACTTAACGTGGTTCGAAGAAGAATGGCTGACGTTTGCGCTCACGCAGACCAATTTCATTCATGCTTGCGGCATCAAATAACCGGCCATTGACCATGGTGTAGACCACTTTATCGGTCACGCGGATATTTTCTAGTGGATTACCGTCGATGACGATTAAGTCAGCCAATTTTCCTGGTTCAATACTGCCAAGTTGATGATCCATACCAAAGGTTTTAGCAGGGTTTAACGTGGCGGTGCGTAAGGCTTCTAACGGTGTCATACCGCCTTGCGCAAACATCCAAATTTCCCAGTGTGCGCCCAAACCTTCACGTTGCCCATGGGCACCGATATTCGCAATCACCCCGACGTCTTTCAGCTCATTTGCCGTTTTTACCACATTAAAGTGGTTATAGTGATGCTCTGGTGCTGTTGGCCGGCGCATACTGCGCGGCGCTAAACGGTCCATCGGGACATATTGACTTAACCGAGGGTGTTTCCAAACCTCAGTTTTATCGTACCAATAATTTTCGCCCCAGATACCGCCATAAGCCACGTTTAATGTTGGTGTATAAGCGGTGCCACTGGCTTGCCACAATTGTTTAATATCATCATAAACTTTTGCTGCAGGTAAAGCGTGTTCAATAGTGGTATGGCCATCGACAATCATCGTTAGATTGTGCTGCATCAATGAACCGCCTTCAGGTACTACCATCATGTTCAATTCACGCGCGGCTTGGATCACTTGCTGGCGCTGATTACGGCGTGGCTGGTTGTAACTTTTCACACTAAAGGCGCCGACTTTTTGTAAGCGCGTTAAGTGAAACTTCGCATCCTCTAGGCTATCGATATGCGAGGTATAACCTGCGCCTTCCGCACCGTAAAGAATCGTACCCGTAGAGAAAATACGTGGGCCAACAATTTGACCGCTGCGTTGTAACTCGCTGGCACTGAAGATCTCACGGGTATCATTAGACGGATCATGAATACTGGTTACACCAAAGGTTAAGCCAGCATAGTTTTCCCAGTTTTGCTGCGGGGTAATTTGCTGCACACCTTGGCTGCCGTGAGCATGAGCATCAAAAATACCGGGCATCAACGTTTTACCGGTAATGTCGAACACTTTGGCGCCTTTGGGAATAGCGATATCCGCACGGCTTCCTACGGCTTGGATTTTGTTGTTTTCAACTAAAACTACCGCGTCTTGTAACACTTGATCGCCGTTCATGGTAATCACTTGGCCACCAACAAACGCTACGATCCCACGAGGCATATCAACGGGCATTTTAAAACCTAAGGATACGGCTTGCTCGGTGGGGCTGTGTTGCTGTGCATTTGGAGCGAATAGGCCATCGATGCTAGCTTGATATAACTCAGGGCCTAACGTCCAATACAGTTTGTCACTGTCGCCATTCCAGCTGATGTACTCACCTGCGCGTACCGACAATTGTTTCACTGGGAATTGCTTATCGTTGGCGCCAATCGCGATAGCGCTGCCACGTTCAGTAAACGGCGTAACAAACACTTTAAAACGGTCGGCAAAGGCTAAATGTTTGCCATCTGGCGAGATTTTAAATTCTGTACCAAATTTTGCGGTGTACAGTGTTTGTTGCGTGTGTTTTTGCAGGTCAATGCTGATTAAGCTAGGGGCACTGCCATAATCCATCGCATACACTTTGTCATTGTTGGCGCCAAACATGGGGCTGCGACCATTACGAGCGATCAAAGTGGCATCGCCGCCGCGATTGCTGATTTTATATAAACCGGTTTGTAGCGACCATTGCAGTGGCAAAATACCGCCAGCACCGATTTTACGATACACCACGGTTTTGCCATCTGGGCTAAACGTCGGTTCGATATACTTGCCTGGCTCATTGGTCAGTTTGGTCACGCGGTTGTTGCGCAAGTTGATAATATTAACAGCACCTTGCGTTTGGTCATTCCAGCTCACAAAAACCAGCTCCCGGCCGTCGCGAGAAAATTGCGGATATAGCTCAAAATCGGTCGTTTGTCGGGTTAAACGACGTGGTTTAGGATCGCTAATATCGGTGATGTAGAGATGGCCAAGCGCGGTAAAGACCGCTTGTTTACCATCAGGCGAAATTTGAGTAAAACGTAACATTTTTACATCAAATTCGTCTTGGTCTAAGTTTTGTTTAACCCGTACTGCCGTTTGAATTTGTTTGCTGGTATTCACTTCAAAGGGAATAGTGCTCACTTTTTTATCGCTAAGCGCTAAGCGTTTAATTTCGCCTCCCGCCCAAAAGACCAGATGTTTATTATCAGGTGTCCAGCTGACGGTAGGGTAAACACCGTGTATGGCCCAGGTTTCTTGCATGTCGCGATCTAATCCATCATAGAGTTTGATGTGTTCGCCACTGGTTAAATCATATAAAAACAGCGTGCTTTGAAAATCGACACGACGAATGTATGCCAAATATTTGCCATCAGGTGAGGGAGTTGGCCTAATTGCACCGCCCGGACCTGTTAAAATGACATCCATTTTACCGGTTTCACGTTCAAAACGTTTGATGGTGTAAATACCCGACTCTGAGTCTTTGCTGTAGTGAAAGGTTTTGCCTGGCGTATCATCTTGTGAAAAATAAATATAGCGGCCATCGGGTGAGAAGGCGGGCTCACCCAGATCTTTTTGATCATCAGGTCGCTCGGTTAACATCACACCGCTACCGCCACTGATATGGTATTGCCATACTTCACCCGCGCCTAAAGAACGGCTGGCGGTAAAATGTTTACGCGCCACAATAAATTGGCTATCTGGGCTCCAAGCGGGGCTGTTGAGTAAGCGAAAGGTTTCGTTGGTAACGGCCCGAGGCGCTGAGCCATCGCTGCCCATGATCCAAATGTTGTCTCCACCATCGCGATCTGAGGTAAAAGCGATGTATTTACCATCGGGGCTAAATACTGGCTGCATATTCCAAGCGATATCGTTGGTCAGCGGCGTGGCTTTACCACCGCTAATCGGCATAGTGTAAATGTCACCCAGTAAATCAAATACCACGGTTTTACCGTCTGGGCTGACGTTAACGTTCATCCAGCTACCTTGTTGTACCTTAATATCAACACTGCTGAATTGACCAATAGGAGCATTAACCTGCCAGGTAGCAGGTTCTGTTTCGGCATAACTAAAAAAGCTACTGATGGCTAACGCGAGTAAGGTTGGAGACTGAATACGCATAAGGATCCTTATTATTGTATTTTTTGTAATTTCGTTAGATTGTCACACTCTATATGATTAGTTAAGAGGCTAGCGCAGTTGCTGCGTTAAATCACCCTTAGCGTCAGATAAAAACCGCTAGCGAAAGGCTTTTTTGTATCAATAGCACAACAGCATCAATAGCAAAGCGCGTGGCGGTAAAATAAGCGATAAAAAAAGCCTGTCAGCAGCAGCGACAGGCTTTGTCTTAGTCATAGAATATTAGCAAAAGCATAGAGGTGCTAGTTTTTTAAAAACATCAATCTGCATAGGGATACAACGAATGAGGCCTTGAGTTGCTTTGTTGCTAGAATAAATCAAAATGCTCAATGCTTCGCTGGAGGCTGCGAGATAAAAGCATATGTATTAACAGATTTAGAAGTGGATTTTGATTAGGCCAAAATGAAAAAAGCCAGTCAAATTGACTGGCTAAAAGGAGAGGGAGTGTTAATTTTTAGCGGTTAGCCACCTGCGCGAGCAACTAAAACTTCGACAACAGGTGAGTCAGCAAAGCCATTACCTTTAGCCCAATCAATGTCACCTGATGAGGCAACGATGCTGCCTGGTAATTGCTTGATGATAAATTCAGCGGTGTCATTTGCGTTGTTTTTGATTGCAAAACGGACCAAGGGTAAGCTGTCACATACTATGCCTTCGTACACATTGCTTAAACGTAAACGATTATCAGATAAGGTTTTACGTAACTGGTTACGGTTATCTGCAGCGACGTAAGAGCAAATTGATTGTGCTAACTGTTCGTCAGCAGCAACAGGAGTACTGATAAAAGCTGATGTAGCAACTAAAGCGACAAATGTAATGATGGTCTTAGTCATGGTGTGCTCCTGCGTGTGCCATAGGCGATCACTGTAAAGTAAATTGGTTAAGTGATAGGCAAATCATGCGGGAAGCGTGATCATTAATTAACATGGGTTAATTAATGGCAGCTCGGCTATCATAGGGAAAACCCGTTAGATCCGTAGCTTTGCGTGTTCATCCTTTCGGATGACTTGCCTGTCAATGAAACAATACTAATCAATGGTTATTAAATGTGCAAGAATTAAATGGTTCATTTTTTAAATTCTTTTTTTGAGCGCTGTATTTTCGCCAGTGTTTCTCAATCTTTGCAATAACTACATGAGTGCTTGCTGAAGGGCAGATTTGTGCAGACGAAAAAAAACTGGGCCTTAAAGCCCAGCGTTGTTAAGCAAGTTAGCCATTATTTCTAAAGCGGCTAAGCCTTGAATATCAGTAGCTTGTAACGGGATCTTAAAGCGCGGTAGCTGGCTAAAATCCTGTTCAATTTGCTGTAAATGACTTTGTTCTTGGTTGCGTCTTTTCGCTAAAAACGCGCCATCCGCTTCAGCAGGTAAAATACGATTAACGATTAAACCGGCTAACGGTAATTTTTCGTGCTGTAAACTTTGCACCGCACGTCCTGTTTCTAAGATAGGCAATTTCTCGGGCGTTAATACAAAGAGTAAAGCCGTACGCTTTTTATCAAGCAATAACTCACGGGTGCGTTGCAATAAACGTTGCCGAGTTAATAGGGTTTCGGTAATGGCTTTATTGCGATCATCCATGCCAGATGTCGCCAGCTCGGCGGGATCAACCAGCGGATTATCAATATCACGGCCGCCTTTAGGGGTAAGATGTCCAAGCACTTCACCGAGTTTTTCCGAGCGTTTATTGGCACTGAGTAAGCCTTGCGTCCACGCGGCCATGGCTTCAGGCAAGCTGAGTAAGCGCAAAGTATGGCCTGTTGGTGCCGTATCGAATATGACTAAATCATAATCGGTTAAACCCAGTTCAATCGTATGCGCAATCCTTTCCAGCATGGCCGCTTCTTGTGCCCCAGGTGATTGCCGTGTTAAACGCATTTGCCGTTCAATTTCAGCGTACATTTCAGGACGAGTAAAACGCTTTAATTGCGCGCTAACTTTGGCTAAGTGTTGATTGACTTCCTCGTCAGGATCGAGTTCTAACGCATCCAGATTTGCAGCTAAGCGAGTAATCTTATCGCCTATTTTTTCACGACCAAAGGCATCGGCCAAGCTATGCGCCGGATCGGTTGAAACCAATAACACTTTTTTACCGCGTTGGCTGGCTAATACCGCTAAGGCGGAAGACATGGTCGTTTTACCGACTCCGCCTTTGCCACCAATTAGCAATACTTTTTTGTCGGTTAACAACATTTGAAATTATCCAGTGGTGAGTGCTCCATACCCATTCGGGTATGCCAATCATGAAATCGCTCCATTAACAGTGGCTGCAATTCTAAGGTGTAATAACTGGCAGGGTTGGGGACACCCATCATTTCAGAAAAAATCAGCAGCATGAAGAGGTCATTTTGTTCCCGTTGCGCTCGGGCAATAGCCGAGCGGTAGGGGGCATTATAAGCCTCTTCAGCATAAAAACTGGCCTGGCGAAACCAGGCCTTAATGGTATCGAGCTTCATACTTTATCGTTGGCAAGCTTATTGGCTTTGATTTGTCGGGTAAGCGTCCCCACAGATTCAAGGATCACTAAGATTGCTGCGATTAAGATAACTAAGTCTAGAGTGAATAAGAACCAATCTTGCTTGTCATAAAAGCTTTTGAGTTGAATTAACAGACCTAGAGTGGTCATTGTTAATAAGAAGATTAATGGTGCCAGCGTGTACCACATTGGACGGCCCAGTTTTACTAACATAACCGTAATCACTAGCAAGGTTAAACCTGCTAATAGTTGGTTAGTGGTACCAAACAATGGCCAAATCATCATACCGCCTGAACCATCACCGCCGGCACCAAAAGCCAGCAGTAAACAAGAACCTACCGCTAACAGCGTGGCGGGTGCAGCTTTTTGCATCCAAGTAATATTATAAATACTGCCCCATTCTTGGAAAATGTAGCGTTGTAAGCGTAAGCCGGTATCCATCGTGGTACCTGCAAACAAAACCACCATTACCGTTAACAAGGTCTGAGATAAAACCGCGTCTAAACCAATACCATTTTCCAAGATATTGGCACCGCCGCGGATAAAGGCACTTACGCCACCTTGGCCAAAGCTATGATAAATCGCCTGCCAATCAGCAAGGGTAGCAAAACCGGCAGTGGCAGCAATGATGGCGGCTAAAGCCAATGAACCTTCACCAATGGCGCCGAAGTAACCAACAAAACGTACATCGGGTTCTTTATCAAGCTGTTTAGAAGTTGTACCGCTAGAGACTAAACCATGGAAACCGGAGATAGCACCACAGGCGATAGTCACGAACAATAATGGGATCAGCGAAGGTGTGCCTTCCGGTACATCATGATTAAAGGCTGGAGCAACAATATCTGGGCTGGCAAAAATAACGGCAGCGTATAATAAACCTAGACCGATAAATAATTGGATGCCGTTAATGTAATCACGTGGTTGTAATAAGGCCCATACCGGTAATAATGAGGCGATAGCTGCGTAAACAAACAGTAAGACAATCCAGCCTTGACGATCAGATAAACCCATGACGGTTTCTGGTAACGACAGCGGGAACATTGGGCCGGCATAAATCATCGCATAGAGCGCGACGACACCAATAATGGTCACCATTAACAAACCAAT
Organism: Alishewanella sp. SMS8; assembly: GCF_030737935.1. Taxonomy (NCBI): domain Bacteria; kingdom Pseudomonadati; phylum Pseudomonadota; class Gammaproteobacteria; order Alteromonadales; family Alteromonadaceae; genus Alishewanella; species Alishewanella sp. SMS8. The sequence continues at coordinate 50,149 of NZ_JAPJEA010000001.1, read as the reverse complement.
CAGCTTGCGATAAATTAACTGACCGATAATTAAGGCAACCACAATGGCGCCCCAGACAGGCACGGTGGCACTTGGAAAGTTAATTAACTGACCGGCAATAACCACGGCAAATACCGCGTTGACCATCAGCAATACCAAGAAAATAACGATCATAAAGATACTGCGGGCGCGATTACCGACGATATCACCTGTTAAGGCACCGATAGATTTTGCTTTGTTACGGCTACTGGCCCAAATTGCGCCTGCATCGTGCACACCTGCAAAGAAAATAGTACCAAAAACAACCCATAAAAAAGCGGGTACCCAACCCCAGATCACCGCAATAGCAGGGCCGATGATGGGAGCTGCTCCTGCTACGGAAGTAAAGTGATGCCCCCATAAGATATACTTGTTGGTTGGCACATAATCGATACCGTCTTGCATTTCATGAGCGGGTGTACGGAAATTTGGATCTACTTTGAATATTTTTTCGCAAATAAACTTTGAGTATACAAAGTAACCCAGCGCCATGGCGGCTAGGCCCATTACCATCAAATAAATAGCATTCATGCTATAACCTCTTAGTGGGTGTTAAAATCAACCTTAAATAATACAGTAAGGCTTGATGTTCAAGTATGCGACTAAAGTCTAATTACTTGTTCCCGCTATCGGTCAAGCTGCCATTTTGTTGTAAAAATCAGCGTTTTTGTACCCATTTACCTTCAAGTAAAATAAAATGCCCTCGCTGCGTGCGTTCGATAGCCTTTTGACCTGCCAAGGCTTCAACATCTGCAACGGCGATGTTGTTGTCTTTTGCTAGGCGCGTATATTCGGCACGGCGTGCATCATTAATCAGTTTAGCGATGGTGTCGGCTTCACTATTGGCGTTGATCACCCCAAGATAACCATTCAGTTGTTCACCCACTAAACCTTGTGTTTTGGCGTTAGGTAAAGCGGCCATTGCTTGTTGTAATGTCATGGCCATAATTGGCAAACTGACAGCCATTAATACACTCAGTACTAACAGTTTAAGTGAGCTAAAAGCGGTAAAACGTGATAAAAAAGTCATGGTGTTCTCCTTAGAATAACCCGCTGGCATCACTGAATAAATCGTCGAGTTGCTTATCTACTTTAATATAGATCTCATGTTGGATTTTTACATTAAGGTTAATGTTAATAGGCTCATTGGCTAGTGCGACTTCCACCTTTGGGGTGCAAGCAGCAAGGGCGAAAACTAAGCCTAGCCCTAGCAACGCATGTCGTTTCATCGTTTTTCTCCTGCAGCAGCTTTCGCAGCTTGTTGTCGTTGAATATATTGTTGGACCCGTTTGGTCAATGTATCGTTCAGTTTGTTGGCCAACTGCAAGCTCGCGAGCATGGCCGGTAAATCTTCCTCTAAGTTAATATTTAAATTAATCGCTCTGCCTTGTTGTAAAGCCGGATTGGCGCCTTTTAGCTGTAGCGCCAACGTCAGTTTGCCATCGGTTGCATAATTAAGTTCAGAGTTCAGTACACTAAATTGAAAGTTTTCTAATGCATCAAAGACGATTTTCATACCGCCAGTCTTCGCTGAGGCAGCACTGGCGGCACTGCGATACTGTAAAGTACCGCCTGGCGCTTCTGCGGCTAATTGACCTTGTTGCACACTAAATTGTTTGTTGTTGATAGTTAATGGAATACGCCCGCTTAGTTTACCATTGGCTTTTAATTCTGTAGTGGGGTGCTGACGCACCAGCTCTGCTAAATCAAGTTGGTTGATTATTAATACCAGTTGTTGGCTTGGCTGTTTTAGTGCCATTAATTGCGGTTCAACAGACAACTCACCTTGCATAAAGCCAAGACGAGCGTCTAACAGTTGTAAATTACCTAAAATAGGTTCTGCTAGCGTCGCTTGATACTGCGCCTTCAGCTGTAACGGGCCCATCTGTAAGCCATGGTTAAGCTGCGCCAGCTGTAATTCAGGCACCTCGATTGTGAATTGCTGGGCTTTTAAATTCACTAAAAACGCAGAGGTTAAGCCAGTAAACAGGGTACGATTATAAAGCCCTGTTAATTCTCGAAAATTCACTTGTGCATTAGCTACAAGTTGTTGCTGATAGCTAAGCTGGCCATAGGCGTTAATGCGACCACGAGTTAAATTAAGTAAACTTGGCCAAGCTTGGAAGCTTGTGGCTAAAGGGTTGCCTGCCAGTAAAAACAAGTCCTCTAGTTGCCAATCCATTTGCAGTTGCGCGGGGGCTTGCCACGCGGTTTGTTGTTTAACGATTAAGCCACTGTCGTTGCTTAACACCCCGTCAACGTCAAGCTTTACGAGGGAACCACTGGCGTTGCCTTGCCATTGCCAGTTTTGTGTTAACAGTTGAGCATGTTGCAGTTGTTGTACCAACAGTTGCAGTTGGCTGCTCAGTGTGACATCGGCGTCTGTTGCTTGGCTAATTGTGGTGCCATTAAGGGCTAGTTTCACTTGACCTTTCGCGTCGGGATGCGTCACTTTGGCCGCTAAGCTGGAGTTATCGGCTAGTTGTAATTGCCAATACTTGGCCTGCCAAGCGCCATGAAAACGGCTTTGCAATGTCACATCTTGCAGTTTTAATTGGTACGCTTTGACTTGCAGTTGCTTGGTTTTTAGCATGAGCTCAGCTTGATTGAGCGTGATGGCTAACTCTGGCGTTAAACTTAACATCGCTTGTGCATTAAAGCTGCTTTGTACTGGGCTGGCTGAACTAAGTTGAAGTTTTAGCGGCAGTTGCGTTAATGACGGGCTGCTGGCGCTTTGACTATCAATTTTAATCAGCAGTGGCGCTAGCGGATCCGCGAAATAAGCTTTCAGGCCAAAATCAGGATAATGACTTAATGCCAGATCAGCGGCTAATTGCCACTTCGCCACATGCTGATCGGTAATCTGGAGCTGTGCTTTTAATTCTCCTTTTAACCAGCCGATATTGGGAATAATAAATGCGTCTGGGGCTCTGGCAATAATATCTATCTCGGCATTAACCAAGGGTAACGCGTTGGTTGCTAGCCTTGCCTCAGGCCATAGCTCGGGTAATTGCCAACGGGCGACAAGATGTAATTGTACTGGTTGAGTAAATTGCTCGCGCCATTCATCAGGTAGCTGCAGATCCCACTCGTTAAGCCAAGCTAATAAGGCCGGTGAAGGCGGCGAAATGGCTAAGGCTAACTCGGTACTGGCAGCACGATCGACAGCAAGCTGTTGTTTAAAACTTAACGCCAGTTGCTGATCTAGGAGCAAGGTCGCTTGAATGGCCAGTGCATCAGGACCTTGCTGCAATTGCCAATCAGTTTTGACGGTTTGCTGATACTGTGGGCTTTTGAACGATAAACTGGCTTGCCAAGCTTGCTGCTCATCCGCACTGGCCACTAGACTAGCTTGCAAGGCACATTGGCCGCTGGCACAGGGCAGCAATAAATCGATTTGGTCTAGTTTAATCAGCTTTGGCAACCATGTAGGTAAGCGCCAATCCGCTGATAGCGCCACAGGGAGCCGAGCGGCGGTGTCTGCAACGTGCTCGCCGGTTTGCTGCACAGTGATGGTGGCACTGGCCAGTTGGATGCTATGTGCTTGAATTCGAAAAAAGCCTGGCCATGACCAGCGCAGTTTTAAGTCGTGAAAGCTCACTTCGCTACGATAGTGGTCGTTTTCATAAACGAGATCTAATTGGTTTAAGTTGGCTTGATGCCAAGAAAGGTGTGCCAGTTGCAGCGACCAGCTACTGATCCCAGCCATTTTTAATTGAGTATGCAGGTAAAACCAAGCGATAAACAGTAACACCGGTAATGCTAACAGCAGCATAGCTAAGATTTTTAGCAATCGACGCATGCAGGCTCCTTGTTAGTTTACCGCCAAAGGTGAGTGTGCTTTAGCCTAACTGAATTGATTCTGAATTTATAGCGATAAAAAAAGCAGCCGAAGCTGCTTTATATTGCTACCAAAGTACTAATTTTCTAGGCAGTTAGTAATATAAACTAATAAAATCTGTTAGATTAAATTAATAATCATAAGAACGTTTTGATTGCAGTTTTTAAGATGTCTTCATCACATCCATTTGATTTATATTTTAGTAGTTCGTCATCTAATTTGTAAAATGGATCAAAGTTTTTACTAACGTTATAATTTACTCTTGCTGCAATTTCAACTGCGTGCAGCTTGCAATCAGTTGAGTTGCTATTTCTACTGCAATTCGGTGCAACTGCTTTTTTCTCAGCATGCTGAGATGATTGCCGTTCGGAAACTTTTTGAGTTTGACGATCGGTTGCTGAGGCGTCTCGTATGGCACGGAATTCGTTACCCTGATACCAGTTTGGCCACTGCCGACTGTTGGCCAGTTCGTTGCCAACGCGGTAGTACAAAAACAGATCTTGTTGAGCACCACGTAGGTCCCAATTGTCATCCCATTCATCGCCTACTTTATGGTAACAACAGCTGTTGTATTCGGCACGCTGGGCAGCTCCCCATTCTGAACCGTTTTGGTAATGATCATTACCGCCTTTGGCATACAAGATCGGGACGCCTTTCTTCGACAGGCTAAAATGGTCAGAGCGATAAGCAATACCGGCTTCTGGGTTCGGCTCTTTGACCGCATAGCGATTTTGCTCTTTGGTGTATTTGACCAAGAGTTCTTCTAACTCGGTGTTGCCTAACCCGACAACAACCATATCTTTCATTGGGCCATAGACGTTCATCACATCCATATTGATGGCTGCTACTGTTTTCTCTAATGGGAATACTGGATTAGCAGCATACCAAGCAGAGCCAAGTAAGCCACGTTCTTCCGCCGTCACTAACACAAATACCACTGAGCGCTCTGGCTGGGCGTGTTGTTTAAAGTATTCTGCTAGGGCAATAACAGCACCGGTGCCGCTGGCATTATCTTGCGCACCATTGAAGACTTTATTGGTTGGGTTAGAGAAGTCCATGCCAAGGTGGTCCCAATGCGCCATGTAAAGTACGTATTCATCGGGGTATTTGCTACCTTCAATGTAACCGACCACATTACTTGAGTTGAGCTCACGTAAGTTGTTATCGATGGAAACCGACGCTTTCACATTTAGTGGCACCGGTTTGAAATCACCTGATAAAGCTTGTGCACGCATGCTTTCAATATTTTGATCAATGTTGCTAAATAGCTTTTCAGCGGTTTCAGCGGTGATCCAACCTTCCACTTGTGCACGATCACTGTTTTTGTTTTCTTTGATTAAATCAAATTTAATCGGCGAGCCATGCGCAACCACGCCCCAACCATAGCTAGCAGGTGCAGTTTCGTGAATGATCAAGACCATTGCCGCACCTTGACGCGCCGCTTCTTCATATTTGTAAGTCCAACGACCGTAATAAGTCATGGCATTACCATTGAACAATTCAGGATCCTGGGTAGCATAGCCGGGATCGTTAACAAACATCACGACGGTTTTGCCTTTAACATCCAAACCTTCGTAGTCGTTCCAGTTATATTCCGGCGCAACAATACCGTAACCAACAAACACCATGTCACTTTCTTTAACGTTAATTTTTTCAACGACTTGTGTAGTCCAAGCGATCATGTCATCACGGTATGTTAAGCTGGCAGGAACTGAATCACCACCGCCGGTAAGGGTCATCGCTGTGACATTTTTTGGATCGATTTGCACTAACGATACCGGTTGCTTGTAACTTTCGCCATTGATGGAATTTAAACCGATACGGCAAAAGTTTTCCTCAATATATGCCACTGTAAGCTCTTCGCCTTTAGTGGCTGGAGCGCGCCCTTGAAATTCATCCGAAGACAGGGTTTTGATGTATTCAGCGAGTTTAGGGTTAAAGTCGGTATCGACTAACGCAGGGGCTTCGGTGGTTGCCGTAGCCGCCGCCGCGTTACTAGGGGCCTCGGCAGGTTTATCGCAAGCACTGAGGAATAGTGCAGAGGCTAAACTTAACCAGATAGCAGGTTTAACAGTATCTTTCATTAGAACTTCCTTGGATGTGTTAGGCTATATTCTTAGTGTATGAGTCGACGACACATTTGCCTAGTGCTGCCGTCGCGAAATTAGGGCGGTTAATCGGCATAACCCCAAGGTACAGGCGGTAAAGACACCGGTTGAGTCAAATCAAAGTCGACCCGAAATTCGCGGCCTTCGCGCACTAGCCGATAAGTAAATTGTTCTGGATAGACATACATTTGCCAGGTATTGCCAATGGATTGTGCAGAGCCATTGGCGGCAAATAACTCTTTAGAGTATTGATCGGCAGGAAACGACTGCACGTTTGGCCAACCGGCATCAACAGTATGGCCCCCATACATGGTTTGCTCGTCATGCGAACCATCTTTATGGCGATGATCGTGTTTTAAGGAGAGTCCTGAACCCGTTTTAGTGATAATCCAAGTACGCGAATGATTGTCACCGACATGAAACGGTATTTGTAATTCTGTATCGGTGCAGCGGCGTACATGCATAATTAATGCACCTTCAAAACCCGGTGCAGCGGGCGTATCAACGACGGTTTTACCGGCAAAGGCTTTTCCGCACAGTGCTTTTAATTGATTAAAAAAACTATCATGCGTGGCAATAGAAACGAGCGGTGCGGGTTGGACAATGTTGGCGTGAGCTGCAAAGATGCTGAGTAAACTGGCAGCAGCAAAGGCTATTTTCATTATTTTTCTCCTTTAAAGACAATCGAACTATACCGATAAAGCGTAACTGGTTCAAACCGAACAAACTGGAGTCATTATGCAAAACGAAATTGATGGCAAGTTCCTACTGAATTTGTACAGTAAAATTGAAAAATCAGGTCAAGCCGTGAACACCGAGCACGGGGCGGGCTTTGAATTAGAAGGCATAACCGTAAGCCAAGGTTTTGATGGTTATGAAGTCTACTTTACCGATGGGCAAGTGCAACTCACCTTGGGTTTTCATAATAAATGGCATGCCGATGCCGCTGAAGAAAAAACCATGGAACGTTTTTTAGAACGGTTAAAATATATTCAAACACATTATTAATGTCTCGTTGGCGCTTGACGGTTCAAGAAAATAATTGCATTCTTACATCTAGATGGCTAAAAGGCTATTGCAAGTCTGCAGAAATCTTGGTAAAGTCCGCGCCGTCAATCGTATTCGATAGACCAGAAGAGGCGCGCTAGCCAGGTATTCTATGTCAGAGCACTATCACTCGTAGCATAGTTGAGGGGGTTTAGCGCCGAGAGTGAGTAACGAGATAGACATTACTTACTCGGTCGCTAAGGCTGAATCCTTAGGACTGTCACCTGTAATCGGTGGAGAGCTTCTGGCCTTTGTTACTTTCAGCAACGGTCTGTTTCTATTCTCGTTTTGCCTGCTAGCAAATGCCATGCTCTGCTTATCTAATTTGTTAAGGAGAGACCCCAGTGTCTAAATTTATTATTGCCAAATTTGGTGGCACCAGTGTCGCTGACTTCGATGCTATGTCTCGTTGTGCCGATATCATTCTGGCAGATGACAATATCCGTGTGGTAGTGGTTAGCGCAAGCTCTGGCGTAACCAACTTGTTAGTGGATATTACCAAAACTACTGATGTCAGTTCCCGTCACGATGCCTTTGCTGGCATTGAGCGTATTACTTTAAATGTGTTGAATCGCTTACAGCAACCGCAAGCGGTAGCCGAGCCTATTGAGTTGTTGTTGGCTGAACTTAGAGCGATGATTGAAAATGGCGGTGCGGTATATAGCAGCGCACATAAAGATCTGATCCAATCCTTTGGTGAGCGTTTAAGTTCAGTGCTGTTTGCACAAGTTTTAGTTGAGCGTGGTGCGGCCTCACTGTGTTTTGATATTCGCCGTGTTATGCGCACCGACAGTCGCTTTGGCAAAGCTGAGCCGCAATTAGCGATGATCGCTGAGCTTGCTCAAGTGCATTTAACACCGTTGTTAGCCGATTATCGTGTTGTTACCCAAGGCTTTATTGGCGCAGATGATTTTGAACAAACCACAACCTTAGGCCGTGGCGGTTCCGATTACAGTGCCGCCTTATTAGCTGAAGCGATCCAAGCGGCAACGGTACAAATATGGACCGACGTTGTGGGTATCTTCACCACCGATCCGCGTTTAACCAGTGATGCGCGTTGTATCCGCGAAATCAGTTTTGACGAAGCAGCAGAAATGGCCACTTTTGGTGCTAAAGTGTTACATCCTGCCACCTTGTTGCCGGCAATGCGGCAAAATATCGCGGTGTTTGTTGGTTCAAGCCGTGAACCGGCTGCCGGTGGAACGTGGATTGCGAAGACCGTGCAAGAACGGCCACCTTATCGTGCTATCGCTTTGCGTAAATCACAAACCTTGATCACAGTAAAAAGCCCTGCCATGTTGCATGCCGCGGGTTTTTTAACACGGGTGTTTGATACGCTTAGCCGTCATCAGATCTCGGTCGATTTGGTCACAACATCCGAGATCAGTGTGGCGCTAACGCTGGATGAGGGCGGCATGACCAGTGCCTTTTCTAATAGCGTTGAACCCGCGTTAGATGAGCTTAAAACCTTTTGTGAAGTCACCGTTGAGCAAGGTTTAAGTTTAGTGGCGGTAATTGGTAACCATTTACATAGCAGTAAAGGGGTAGCCGGCGCGTTATTCCATGCGCTTGAGCGTATTAATATGCGGCTGATTTGTCACGGCGCTTCAAAGCATAATCTGTGTTTCTTAATCCAAGATCAGGATGGCCCTGCTGTCGTTAAGCAACTGCATCAAAGCTTGTTTAGCAGTTAACACGGCCTCATTTCGCCACTGAGCTAGCGTAAAAAAACCGGTTTTAACTTAAGATAACCTACTTAAGCCTAACCGGTTTTTTTGTGCCTGACGGGCTCGTTTTAGTGTGATGTTGGTGTAAGCCAACGAGCTGAGCTGTTAACGATAAGCCAGCACACTGGCGTGCAGTTCGCCACAGCAATTGAGGGGTTGGCCAACGCACAGCTGCTGCGTATCGCTGAGCCAAACCGACAAAGGTTCAGCGCTATCTGTAAGACGCAGTAATAGCTGCTCATCACTAAGGATCTGCTGTACGACGCCACTAACCTTAACTTGCGGCAAGCTGGCAACAATGGCTTGTAACGATGGGTTTGCTTGGATGTCGTCATCGCTCAGCCGTTTGGCCTCCCACAAACTACAACGCAGCGTAATCGTCTGTTGACGCCGTTCTGCTATGGCATCAAAATCGTCTTCATCACCATCAATGATCAGTGCTTTTAATCCTGTATAGCTACACTGGGCCAACTCTGCACCGGCAGTGTAGGGCAGGCGACTCAGTTTAGTGATCTGAGTGTCTATTTGCATGGCGCTTCGCTCCTATTTAGCAAAAGACAGGATTAAACAGACAGCGCCGTTATTCATATACCAACGGATCGCTGGTGTGATTAAGTGCAAAGGCTTCTAAGCGCTCCTGACAAGAACCGCATTTACCACAAGCATGTTCACGACCGTTGTAGCATGTCCAGGTTTTGCTGTAATCCAAGCCCATTGCTAAACCATCTCGTAAGATCTCAATTTTTGTTTGATATAAATACGGGCTGACAATGTCGACGGGTTGATAATTAGCGATCTGACAAACATCATTCATTTTTTCAACAAATTCAGGTCGGCAATCTGGGTAGATAAAGTGATCACCTGAATGTGCACCATAATATACCACGCGCGCACCAAGAGAGTCGGCATAACCGACCGCAAGCGACAATAAAATCATATTGCGGTTGGGCACTATGGTCGATTTCATGGTATCAGCAGCATAATGGCCTTCAGGTACATCAATGTCACTAGTCAGTGAAGAGCCGCTAATTAATTGGTTAATCGCGGTAATATCAACAATTTTATGGTCGATATGTAATTCCTGGCAAACTTGCTCTGCACATTTTAGCTCTTTAACGTGGCGTTGGCCGTAATTAAAAGACAGTGCATATACCTGATGGCCGGCATGAATGGCATTGTGCAGCACCGTGAAGGAGTCCATACCGCCAGAATAAATAACCACAACTTTTTGCGTCATTCGCGCCTCTCTCTAGTATAATGCCGGAAAATTTGGCCGCGTAGTATAGTGCAAAAGCGGCTAGGGCGCACTAATTGCGTCGGTTACTTTGATTTAGAGGATTAACAAAGCGGGTGTATAAGGTTAACGAAGTTTTTCAAACCATTCAGGGCGAAGGTAGTTTTACCGGTATGCCAGCGATTTTCGTGCGATTGCAGGGCTGTCCTGTGGGCTGTGCTTGGTGTGATACCAAGCACACTTGGGCCATCAATCTGGAGCAACAAGTCGATTTGGCCCAGGTCAGTGCGAAACAAGCCGATAGTGAATTTTGGGCAAATGTCACACCGAAAGCCTTGTTAGCACTGTTTGCCGAGCGTGGTTATCAAGCCCGGCATGTGGTGATTACTGGGGGGGAACCTTGCATGTATGATCTCGTCCCATTATGCCAAGCGTTAAGCGAGCAAGGTTACAGTAGCCAAATTGAAACCAGCGGCACGTTTGAAATAAAAGCCCCTGCTGATTGTTGGGTGACGGTATCACCAAAATTGAATATGGCGGGGGGCTATAAAATTTTAGCTAGCGCTTTGCAGCGCGCTGATGAAATTAAACACCCGGTGGCCATGCAAAAACACGTTGATGAGCTTGTGACGTTATTAACCGAGCATCAAATTTTAAATAAGTTAGTGTATTTACAACCGATTAGCCAGCAAAAGCGCGCCACTGAACTCGCCATCGCCAGCTGTATTCAGCATAACTGGCGGTTGAGTGTGCAAGTGCATAAATACTTGGGTATTGAATAAGAATACAACATCAGCTTTCAGCTCTGAGGCTTAGGCGTTATGTTCGAACCAGCTTTCAAGTTGCTCTAAGCAATAGGCAGGATCACTTTGCGCTAAGCTCACCTTAAGTGCCGGTTGCATTGGCAGTAATTCTAACCAGCGCCCGGCCAGCCAAGCGCCATCATCCAGTTTAGGCTCTGGGTATAATTCCGCTAACAGCGGGTATTCGTCTAAGAGCGCCGCAAAGGATTGCGCAAAGCCATGCTGAGCTGCCGGCAGCAGTGTATCAGCCCAATCTGCTTGTGCTTCTACTTCGGCGATGTGCAAATTATCACTCTCTTGCCAACGGTGGCAGATATGATAACGACTTACGCCACGCAAGGTGATGCCTAAGAGACCATCTGGCAATGCTTCAAAATCTTCTATTTTCACCTTACAGACTAGTGGCAATATCCGATCAGGGTGTTGTTGACTGACGAATGGATTTAACGTGGCCATTGCAAAATCACGTTTTTCACTTAGCGATTCTTTGACCAACCGGACATAGCGTGGCTCAAATACCCGCAATTTCATTCTGCCACCGGGTAACAGAAAACTGCTTAATGGAAATAGTGCCAATTGCTCGCTCATAACTACTGCATATGTTTATTCAAGATAGTGAATATTACGGACTCAATGAGCAAGCAGATTGCTCGCATAAAAAAAACTGCAAGATACTGAGGGTAAATTGCAGTTTTGCTGGATTAACGACCCGAGATTTTGCGCTCAGGATCATCTTTTAATTTGGGGATTTTTAAACCGAGTTCTTGGCCGCGATTGCGGGCAAAGTAGGTGCAGCCATAAAACATGACGCAAGATAACACTAACTCAACTGCAGACAAGGCTTGATATAAGCCGCTGCTGACCCATAAGTTGGTTAAACTGTGTAAAAAATAGATAATGACAATAAAATTAGCCCAAGCAAAGGTATATGCTTTGGCTTTGATGATGCCTATCATCGGTAACCATAACGGTAGCCACAAAAAAAGGAGTGTACTAAGCGTGCTGGGTTGCAAATTTTGATCTTCACCATAACTCACTGGGGCCAACCAAAGATGCCACAGCGGGATCAATAGCCATAAGCCCCAATAGCCAAGCCTACCCAATAACAGAAAACGTTGGGTTTGCGCAGACATGGGCACTGCAGAAGTTGCTGTCATTAACTTGTAAATCCTTTGTTTTTCAATGCAATACTAAGCTGACCTAGGCGTTTGCCAAAAGCCAAGGCTAATCGCTGTTCGTCAACCGATAACTGGGTATCATGGTTTAAACCACTCACATGGCTTGGGCCGTAAGGAGTGCCGCCACTCTGGGTTTTATGCAGCTCAGGCTCGCTGTAAGGCACGCCCATCAATACCATGCCGTGATGTAGCAAAGGTAACATCATACTGAGTAGGTTGGCTTCGTTGCCGCCATGCAAACTGCCTGAGGACGTAAAGACCCCCGCGGCTTTGTTAATTAGCTCGCCTTTAAGCCAACAACTGCTGGTGGAATCCCAAAAAGCTTTTGCTTCAGCGGCCATATTACCAAAACGTACTGGGCTACCAAAGGCTAAACCATCACATTCTCGTAACTCTGCTAATTCAGCGACGGGGTGCTTAGGCACGCTGGTTTTATCAAAACCAGCGATACAGCGAACCTTTGCTTCGGCACCGGCTTGTTGGATGCCGCTAGCGATTTTCTCAGCCAAAGCGGCGACTGAGCCATGACGTGAGTAATAGAGGACTAAAACACTGCAAGTCATGCTAACAACGCTTCAATATTAGCTAACGGCCGGCCAATCGCCGCTTGCTCACCTTTAACTACGATAGGGCGCTCCATTAAACGGGGATGCGCAACTACGGCCTCGATAATCTGCTGTTCGCTGAGCGACGGATCTGCCAAGTTCAAACTTTGATATTCTGGCTCTTTACTGCGTAAAATCTGCCGTGCAGGTAATTTTAACTTCGACAATAAATCAACGATAGCTGGGTAATCGAGTGGCGTTTTTAAGTATTCAACAACTTGATACGATTGGCCGCTATCGGCCAGAAGCGCTAGGGCGTCACGGCTTTTTGAGCAACGTGGGTTATGGTAAATAATCATAATAGGTCCTAATCGTCAGTTACATGCGTTGCAAGCGCTCAAATTCAGCTTGCAGTTGACGTTTTTTGGCTTCAATTCGCCGGTTTTCTAAACGGGCATCGGGTTTAAGACTGTTCAACGCTTCATTCAAATCATCGATGGCTTTTGGATAATTAGCCAATTGATAAAACAGATCCGAGCGAGTTTCATAATATTTGGCGAAATCTTCTTGTGCTTTATAAGCTTCTGACAGCAAATCATAGGCTAAGATATTATCGTCTTTGTAATACAATAAGTTACGAAGCAAATGTACGGCTAAACCGTAGTTAGCTGATTTCACGGCCACATTAGCATAGTTTAGCGTTACCACTTGGTTGTTCGGCCGCAGTAAATAGGCTTGTTGTAAAAACTCTTTTGCTTGTTCGTATTTCTTTTCAGCTATCAAGATATCCGTATAAACATCAAGGTAATACAGGTTGTACGGATCTTGTTTTAGTAAGTCTTCTATAAGAACTAGGGCTTCTTCATAGTTTTTGTTATCCAGCTTGGCAATGGCTAAACCGTAATGATTCGCACGGGTATTGCCACCGGGTTCAGTTAGCATACGTTCGAAGATGATTAACGCGTCTTTGGTACTGTAATGATAACGGGCTAAAATGCGAGATTTAGTTAAAGTGAAATCCTGGCTATCCGGCACAAAACGTTGTGGAAACTGTTGAGCTCGTAAGCGGGTGTCGCTGACTCGAGCTTGCGAAAGAGGATGCGTTTGTAAAAAGGCTAATTGCTGATTAACAAACCGGCTTTGTTGACTTAATCGGCTGAAAAATATCGGTACGGCATTAGGATCAAAACCCGCTTCGGCTAGGATAGTCATCCCTATACGATCGGCTTCTTGCTCGTTACTGCGGGTAAAATTAATGGCACTTTGCTGTGCCGCGCCCTGTGAGGCGGCCATCGCAGCCATGCCCGCTTCAGGGTTGATGGTCGCTAAAATAATCGAACCCAACAAACTGGCAATGGTGAGAGGCGAGCGTTGGTTTTGCGCTTCGACAAAACGGGCGATATGTCGTTGTGTCACGTGGGCAACTTCATGGGCGATCACCGACGCAAACTCACTTTCACTTTCAGAGACCGCTAAAGTACCCGTATGAGAAACGATATTGCCGCCTAAAGAGGCAAAAGCATTAATCTCTTGGTTATTGACCCAATAAAATTTAAAGGGAAATTTTACATCATTCGAGCGAGCGACTAAACGATTACCCAGTGCATTAAGGTACTCATCGAGTAAAGGATCGTACACCATGGGTAAACGAGCACGGGTTTGTCGGATCAGTACATCACCGATTTGTTTTTCTTTTTCAGGCGTTAAAGTTGAAAAAGCGTTGCCGCCGATATCGGGCAGGGTATTTAAAGCCATAGCGGATGGCGTCTGCAAACTTAATGTGAGCAGAGAGAGCAAAATTGTCTTTCTTACTGCAAAGCGTATCATAAATCACTGACCTGTTTGATGCTGCAAATTAAGCTACATTTCTGCTGGTTTGGCTCTGTTAAACGCTGTAAGTTCAGTAAAGTTTAACGAAGCGTCACTGATTGTAGCTTTTTAAAACAATCAGTAAGCTAACGGCTCAATACGGCACTAATTTACCACATTCAGCACCCTGTCTAACAGTGAGTCGTTACTTTTATGCTGATGTTGGTATACTGCAAAATCGTTTACATTTACGCGAGACATCACATGCTAGACTGGTTGCAAAAATGGTACAAAAACAAATTCTCTGATCCGCAGGTTGTTACGCTGTTTTTGATGCTGCTGACCGGTTTTTTTGCCATTTATTGGCTCAGTGGTATGTTAGCGCCTGTGTTGGTCGCCATTGTATTTGCCTACTTATTAGAATGGCCTGTTGCACGTCTAACGCGCTTTGGTTTTAATCGAACAATCAGTACCAGCTTGGTGGTGCTTGGTTTTATGAGCATTTTGATCCTGCTGTTGATGTGGGTGGTACCGATTGCTTGGTATCAGGGCCGAAACTTATTACGCGATTTGCCACAAATGATTGCACTCGGTCGCACTTACTTACTCGAATTACCTGAACTGTTACCCGGCATGGTCGGCGAAGATCAGATTTTATTGCTGATGCAATCAGTTGATGAGCGAGTCATGACGTTTGGTCGCACCGTGCTGTCGTTATCACTGGGATCTATTGTGGATTTAGTCGCGCTGCTGATTTATCTGGTATTAGTACCTGTCATGGTTTTCTTTATGCTAAAAGATAAAACCGAGCTGTCTAATGGCTTTGTGCAGTTTTTACCCGATGAACGCAAATTAATTACTCAAGTTTGGCACGAAATGAACGTGCAGATCATGAATTATATTCGGGGCAAAGTGCTGGAGATTGTCATTGTTGGTACGGTGAGTTACGCGGTATTTTCGTTATTTGGGTTAAATTATGCGATGTTATTGGGCTTACTGGTCGGTTTCTCGGTACTTATCCCCTACATTGGGGCGGCCGTGGTCACGCTGCCGGTGGCCACGGTAGGCTTGTTTCAGTTGGGTTTAACACCTGAATTTGGTTACTTACTGTTGGCGTATGGCATTATTCAAGCCTTAGATGGTAATGTATTGGTGCCGCTGTTATTTTCAGAAGTGGTCGACTTAAACCCCGTTTACATCATCATTGCGGTATTGTTTTTCGGAGGGTTATTTGGTTTCTGGGGGATTTTCTTCGCCATACCTTTAGCTTCACTGGTAAAAGCAACAGCGAAAGCGTGGTCAACGAGAGTTCATCCCGCTGACCTTGCAGATTAATATTACCAGCGATAATTTAGGTTCACACCCGCACTAAAATAGCGTCCAGGTGCGGGTTCAAAAGCGCGGCCATTACTTTGATTAACCACCACCGCACCCACATTTTTCCGATCGGTCAAATTGTTCACTTTTAGCCAATAACGCACTTGCCATTTTGCTAACACCTGCTCGCTGCTGATAGCGGCATCAAAAGTAACGGCGCTTGGCGCAAAATCACTATTCTCATCATCGGTTGCAATTTTACTACGATAGCTGCTGATCCATTCTAAATACAATGGCAGCGCTAAGCGGGGTTGATAGCGTAATTGCGAATAAGCATCTGTTTTTGCTACGCCGGGTAAGCGTTTTCCCGATAGTGCTGTAGACGCAAAGGTCGCATCAAGTAGAGTTAAGCTAAAGTCGTGTTGCAAATGCGCGGATAACTCGGTGCGCATTGCCAGCTCAATACCATCGCGCGAAGTATCACCGGCATTACGATAACTGGTGCGGCCGTTATTGCTACTGGCAACCAACAATTCATCGCTGCTGCGGATACTGAACACACTCAAGCTCAAGCGGCTTGAAGCATCTTGGTACTTTACACCTGTTTCCCACTGTCGATTTTCACTGGCTTCTAAGCCTAAATTTAAGCCACTGCCTTCAGTTTTATAGGCAAGCTCGCTTAATGTGGGGGCTTCAAAACCCTGACCTGTGCTCATAAACCAAGCCCAGTTGGCGGCAAACTGATAATTCATACCGATGGCGCCAGCATGTTGGTAATAATTGCGCTCACCACTGTCATCTGGATTTGCGCCTTGGATAAAATTATCGCGAATAGCATAGTACAGTTCGGTGTAGCGTAACCCCCCATTAAAGCTCAATTTATCGGTCGGTTGATAATTGACACGCCAGTAAAGATCCCGGTTTTCGGCGAGATTGGTTTCGTCGCGTCGCAAGTCACCCCGCTGTCCGAATTGATTGACATAACCCTGGCGAGCATCATCACTTTTTGCAAAAGCCGCGCCAACCAGAGTACTCAGCTCAGGGTGCAGCTGCCATTGCTTTTGTGCATTAGCGCCTTGGAAATCGCGGTCTAGTTCGATGACACCGCCTGATGAGGTGATGGCAGAGCCGGTGAAGGCTAAGTTTTGCGCCACTTCACGATTACCTTGCCAAATAGCAACTTGCCAAGGATGCTGACCACTGTGCGCTAAGGCGAGGCTGGCTTGATGTTGTTGGGTGCTTTTAGTGGTATCAAACAAACTGGCTTGAGCCGCTGTTTGCTCAGGATCTTCTCGCCATTGCTCTGCGGATAAACTCAGCGGATCTTGCAGCAGGGGATCATTCGAGCCATCAATACGCAGGCGCAGAGTCAGCTCGTCTGTTAATAAGCTTTGCCAACCAAATTGAATTTGTTGCTTACGCGCGCTGGAACGCTCTCGAAAGCCCTCTGTTTCAAAGTGTTTAGCGGCTAACTGCCAACTATTATTTAATGAGCGTTGGCTAATTTGCAGTTGGTATTGCTGATGCATAGAACTTAACGCGAGATCACTGCTCACCCCACTGGGTTGTTGCTCATTAGTGTATAACGAAATCACGCCACCGGCGCCATTGCCATACAATACGGCCATCGGGCCACGTAATACTTCGGCATAAGCAATGTTATCGAGTAAAACGCTGGAAAGTTGGCCTTGGCCATCGGGTGCCGAGATGGGTATACCGTCTTGTTGTAAGTAAATACCACGAATACCAAAAGCGCTGCGGCTACCAAAACCACGTAAACTGAGCCGTGTGTCTTGCGCAAAATTGGCACGGCTATCAACTTGCAAGCCGGGGATCCCTTGCAAGAGCTCCGCGCTATCGATTAACAGACCGTGTTCATTGCGCCTGGCAATATCGATACTCGCAGGCGTACTGAGCCAAGATTGTTGTTGCTGACTGGCTGTAACCATAATAATTTCTGTGGGTTCAGCCGCGAATGCCGAGTAGGGCAACAAGCTGGTGGCAACAAGGCCACCGGCTAGTGTAAATCGAGGAAGTATTGACATGTTTAATTGGCAGCTTTTAATCGAAGAATTTGGCCATTAATTTGATCGGTCAGCAGATACACTGCACCATCAGGGCCTTGGCGGACATCACGGATCCGCTGGCCAATCATAATACGTTCTTCATGACTGACTTTTTCACCGTTGAGTTCTAAGCGCACGAGTTGACCAAATTTCAGTGATCCAACCAATAAGCTGTCTTTCCACCCAGGAATGGCGTCAGATAAGTAGAAGCTCATACCGCTGGGTGCAATGGATGGCACCCAATAGTGCATTGGCTGCTCTAAGCCGGCTTTTTTGGTTTGACCAATATTGCCGCCGCCATATTCTTCACCATAAGTAATCATCGGCCAGCCATAATTAAGTGTGGCACGAGTGACGTTAATTTCATCACCGCCTTGCGGGCCGTGTTCATGCGTCCACAATTCACCCGTTGCAGGATGCAGAGCTGCACCTTGAATATTACGATGACCATAAGACCAAATATCATCTAAGACTGCAGCATCTTTCACATAAGGGTTATCGGTAGGTACGCTACCATCTAAATGTAAGCGGATCACTTTACCGTGATGGTTATCTAAGGTTTGTGCATCATCACGGCGCTGCCCTCGATCGCCCAGCGTGATAAATAAGTAATTATTATCTTGGATTACTAAGCGCCCGCCAAAGTGATGGCGGCTTTCAAATTTAGGATTAGCACTAAACACAATTTTTAAATCGCTGATCGCCGTGTCGCTCAAAGTTGCCAGTGCGACTGCTGTACTGCTGCCATTTTCGCCAGGCTGATTAAAACTGAAATAGAACTGCTTATTCGATGCGAAATCGGGGTGCAACACGACATCGAGTAATCCCCCTTGACCGTTGACAACGATGTCGGGTAAGCCCTGTAACGGTGCGCTAAGGCTACCGTCTGTATTGACTAAACGCAGCTTGCCAGCGCGTTCTGTTACTAACATCCGACCATCGGGTAAAAATGCTAGGCCCCAAGGGTGCTCTAAGCCTTCGGCCACTTTTTCAATAGACAAGACTGATTTTTCTGATTGTATGGTTTGTGCATTCACAACAGGTGAGGCAAACAATAGGGCCGAAGCCAAGGCAGAAAATGATATTAATTTATTCATCGGGTGCTCCAAATAGGGAAAAAGCTAGGCGTAATCGCTGGATATGATGCTAGCAGTTCTGCCGTTATTTAGTATAACGACAGGCTAAAATGCGAGTCTGGCAAGATGAATGCTAGCCTTTTAAGTAGCTGAGTACGACTTCGTGGTGATCTTTGGTTTTAAATTTATCGAAGACTTTTGCAATGCTACCGTCTTGATTGATAAGAAAGCTTAAACGATGCAAACCATCATACTCTTTACCCATGAATTTTTTTAAGCCCCAAACACCAAAAGCTTCTGCAACCTTATGGTCTTCATCGCCAAGCAAGGTAAAATTCAATTGATCGCGTTCAGCGAATTTGGCTAAGCGTGTCGGTGCGTCAGTGCTAATGCCTACCACTTTAACGCCTAACTGTTCAAGTTCAGCCATGCTGTCACGCAGCGCACAGGCTTGCACAGTGCAACCTGGCGTCATGGCTTTTGGGTAAAAGTAAACAAGTACGCGCTGCTGTTTAAGCAAAGCACTAAGATTGACGGGCTGTTGTTGTTGATCGGGCAACGTAAAATCAGGGGCGATTTGTCCGGCGGTTAGTGTTTGCATAGCGTTTCCTTATTGTTGTGCTTGAAAAGTACCTTGTAAGCCGAGTTGTTGCATCAAGGCAAAGAGTTCTACAGAAATGTGTTCAGCATCAATTCCTTCCGCTAACTCCAGCGTCATTTGCGTATGCATCATTACGCCGTTTGCGCTGGGGCTGGTAGCCGATTGCAAAGAGCCAATGTAAATATTGTGACTGGCTAACAATCCTGTAATTGCACCAAGCGTACCGACTTTGTCTGGGCCCGCATAGTCCAGTACATAATGCGACACAACCTGAGTTTGCGATTGGCCACTAGTACGTTTACTCATCGTGGTTAGATCAAGTTCTAATCCTAGCGCTGGTAACAGGTGCTCAATACGGCTGATGGCCGGTAAATCGCCAGAAAGCAGCATAATAAAGGTGAATTCACTGCCGAAAATAGCCATACGGCTATCAATAATGTTGCAATTACATTCGGTCACCAAGCGGGCTAGCTTACTGACGATGCCGGTGCGATCTGGGCCTATCGCGGTAACCACAAGTTGAAGAGGCATAGCACTTCCTATAAAGGTCTAAAAACAGCAGTTTTTTTGCCAACATGATACGGCGCGCAGTTTAGCATATTGCAAATGAATGTCATCTGCCCTTACGCATCAGCAATCAGGGTGAAAGCTTGCTTGTGTTTACTGGCTGCTGTCTTTAACATAGGCGCCCTTAATACAAAATGTGGAGCCACAGTAGCATGTTCAAAGGTAGTATCGTTGCCCTGGTGACGCCGATGACCGATGAGGGTCAGGTTGATTATGAGAGCTTAGCGCAATTAGTGGCTTTTCACTTGGCGCAAGGTAGTGCCGGTCTGGTGATAATGGGCACTACAGCAGAAGCTGCTACCTTAACCATGGCAGAACAACATGCAGTGATGGCTAAGGTATGCGAGCAAGTGGCGGGGAAGATCCCGGTCATTGCGGGTAATGGTGCAATGTCGACCAGTGAAACCATTGCTAAAACGCAATTTTTTGCTGATCTGCCCATTGATGGCTACCTAACAGTGACACCGTTTTACAATAAGCCAATGCAAAAGGGCATGCTGGCGCATTTTACTTCGGTAGCGGCGGCAACTGACAAGCCGATCATTTTATACAATGTGCCGGGCAGAACTGGCGTTGATTTACTACCGGAAACGGTAGCGGCATTAGCGAAAGTTAATAATATCGTCGGTATAAAAGAAGCGACCGGTTCACTTGCTCGTTTAGCCGAGCTTAAAGCGCTATGTCCTGCTGATTTTTTATTGTTAAGTGGCGACGATGCGAGCTTTGCACAGTTTATGTTAGCGGGGGGGCATGGTGTCATCTCGGTGTCAGCTAATGTCGTTCCCGCGGCCATGAGCCAAGTGTGTCAGGCTGCTTTTGCCGGACAAAATGCAGCAGCCTTAGCCATGGATGCAAAGCTTCAAGCGCTTCACCAAGATTTATTTATCGAATCCAATCCAATTCCAACAAAGTGGGCATTAAAGCGCATGGGCTTAATCAAGTCCGATTTTTTGCGCTTACCGTTAACCCAGTTGGAACCAATTCATGAAAAACGAATCGAACAGGCATTACAACAAGCCGGAATTTTAGAGCAGGAGTAGTTTAGGTGCAAAAGTGGGCAAATGGTATTATCGCTGTCAGCGTCTTAGTAAGTGGCTGTTCAGTTTTTGACAAAACACCAACAGAAAGCACTGAGCTGAAGAAAGTTAACCTGCAGATCCCCGCAGGTATGGCCACACCCAATCAGCCAGCAATCTATGATATTCCAGCCAATCAGCCGGTGCAAACCGCCTCAAAAGAGCAAATCAGTAAGCGTTCTCCTACCTTAGTTCTTGCCACTGCAACTAGCAGTCGCCTAGAGGAAGAAGAAAAACTTGCTCGGGTATGGTTTGAACGTAATGACTTAACCGGTGAGTTAACGCCTTTTGTGACTGAGCAATTGCAGGCGTTTTTTCAACAGCAAGCCATTGAATTAAAGCAAACTGACGATGCCGGCTTACGGTATGAAACGGGTTGGATCAAGCGCTCTGAGACTTCTGGCTTTCTGTTTTGGAAATCTGAAGATGCTGTGGACCAAGTACGTTTTCAAATTGAGTTAGCACCTCGGCCGCATGGTCGCAGTTTAAGTATGACGGTGACCTTGTTAGAGCATCAGTATTTTGTGCCAGGTGAACAGCTCAATGCGGTTCAAATTAAAGCCAACGAAGTGAATTTACTTAACCGAGTGATTAATCAAGTGGCTGTAACCGAGGTTGCCAAAACGCTTGAGTTACGTGCACAAGTGGCGGAAGTTTCTTTAGAAACCGGTATCGATAAAGCCGGCAATGCCGCTTTAATCACTGAACAGCCGTTAGATGTAACATGGTCACAGTTAGAGTTATTATTTAATGATTTAAATTTATCGGTAACAGATTTTGACCGTTCTGTTTATACCTATTATTTGAATTACACCAAACCCGAACGAGGTTTTTGGCGCACCGTTACGTTACGTGATGCCCCTTTACAGTTACCCATAGAAAATGGCGATTACCGGATTGTGTTATCACGTTTAGCCAACAACCATACTGCGATTGCTTGGTTAGACAAAACAGGTGAGCCATTATCTGCTGATATTGTGAACAGTATTTACGAGCCGATGGTCACTGCCATCCGTGCAGCCGGTGCTGAGTTATAATCTACGGTAAAAAGTCATTTGCGATCAGGCCAAAGCCCTTTATACTTTGCGCCTGATTTTAGTGCCTGCCGATCGGAGTTTAAAATGGTCCAAAAGACAACTGAGCTGTACCGTGGAAAAGCCAAAACAGTGTATAACACCACAGATAATTCTCTGCTCGTGTTACACTTTCGTAATGATACCTCTGCTTTTGATGGTGAGCGTATTGAACAGCTTGATCGTAAAGGCATGATCAACAACAAATTTAACTTTTTCATTATGCAAAAGTTGCAAGAAGCCGGTATTCCAACGCAAGTTGAGAAATTGCTCAGCGATGATGAAGTGCTGGTGAAAAAGTTAAACATGATCCCGGTAGAGTGCGTTATTCGTAATTATGCTGCTGGATCATTGGTGCGTCGTCTTGGTGTTACCGAGGGGATGGCTTTAACGCCTGCCACCTTTGAATTGTTCTTAAAAAATGATGCGTTACACGATCCGATGGTGAATGAATCGTTAGCAGTGTCTTTTGGCTGGGCAACAGCTGAGCAATTAGCGGAAATGAAGCGTCTGACATTTAAAGCGAATGAAGTATTAAATGCTTTGTTTGACGCAGCCGGGATGTTGTTAGTTGACTTCAAATTAGAATTTGGTGTTTTTAACGGCCAAGTGGTGTTAGGTGATGAATTCTCACCGGATGGCTGCCGTTTATGGGATAAAGCAACCCGTAAAAAACTGGATAAAGATCGCTTCCGTCAAGGTTTAGGTGGCGTGGTAGAAGCTTATGAAGAAGTGGCCAATCGTTTAGGTGTTCATTTAGGCTAATCGTTTGCTTGTTTTAGTGAAGCCACCTGCGGGTGGCTTTGTTATAATAAGGCGTAATCACGCGAGCAGCGCAAAGGAGAAAGCATGGTCTTGGCTAAATGGCTGGGGTTAGCATTAATATTGTTGTTTAGCAATGTACTGTGTAGCGCAGAGCGTCCGCCTTTGTATCAGGCTGAAGTGAGTGCAGAGCAAACGCAACAGCAATGGCAACGTGAAGCCTTACAGCAAGTGTTAATGCGTGTGACTGGTCGCCCAGATATTATGCAACAAGCCGAGCTTCGAAATGAATTAGCGAATGCCGCAAGCTACGTTAAGCAGTTTGAAGCGATCCGAACCGAGCAGGGCAATAAGGTTCGTGTTGTCTTAGACAGCCAGCGTATTCAACAATTACTTAAATCTTACCAAATACCAGTTTGGGGTGGGCAAAGACCTGAGATTTTATTTTGGATTGTTGAACAACAACAGTTGCACCGTAATTTTGTGCGCCGTGCTGATAGCGTCTGGCTAACCAGCTTAAGCAGCGCTTTGCAGCAACAAGCCTTGCCTTTTACTTTACCCTTGTATGATATCGACGACTTAATGCTGTTAACTGAAACTGATGTGTGGGCTGGGTTTTGGCAACAAATTGACGCCGCCAGCGCACGCTATCAAGCAGATGAAGTGGTGGTGTTATTACTCGAAACCACAAGCGATAACCCTGAATTACCCTGGCGTTTAACCGCGTTGCGACAGCAAGAAGGGCGGGTATTACGACATGAATATCAAGCGGCCAATGAAACCGAATTAATGCAGCAGTATGCGGCTAGCTTAGGTCAAGAACTGGCGCAACAATTCGCTATTTTACTTAACCCTGCAGCAGAGCAACATCTGGTACTGCAAGTCGGTGGTATGCAAAGTTTGGCCGAGGTGGTCAGTGTTGAGCGTAACCTAGCGAGTTTACTGGGGGTCAGCAAAGTTCAGATCGTGCAACAAAGCGCGCAATTTACTCGTTTTCAGCTAACTATCCAAATGAGTACCGAGCAATTATTGCAAAGCTTGCAGTTTGAACCGACTATTCAAAAAATCGATACCCTTGAACCTTCTTTCGGTGCCTATCCTGGGGTACCGATGCTGCAAACGGATCCTAATCCATCGGATGTGTTAGCGGTATTTCAATTTGTTAGGCGTTAAATGCAACTGACTTTAGCTGTTACTTTGCCTGAAGATGAAACCTTAGATAGTTTTTATGCCGCCGAACATAGTGCGGCAGTGAGCTTTTTAAAGCAGTATTTAGCTGATCCTACTGGGCAAGCACCGGTATATTTATTCGGTGCCAGTGGTAGCGGTAAATCGCATTTATTATATGCTGCCTGCGTGCAGGCGCATGAGCAAGGCCGCACTAGCCAGTTAGTGGCGTTGCAAGATTGTGAGCAATTAACTCCGCGGATCTTAGATAACCTTGAGCAACTCGATCTGGTTTGTTTAGACAATATTCAGGCGGTGGCGGGCGATCTCAACTGGCAGGTGGCGGTGTTTGATTTATATAATCGTCTGGTTGAGCAAGGTAAGGCACTGATTATTGTTGCTAATCAAGCACCACAACAGCTGGGGATCACCTTACCGGATTTAGTGTCACGCTTGCATGCCTGCACCAGTTTTCAGTTACGGTTGTTAAGTGATGACGATAAACAGGGTTTGTTACAACAAAAAGCGCGACTCAAGGGCATTGAACTGCCTGCTGAGGCGGCGCGTTATTTATTAAACCACCATAATCGTGATATCCGTTCGCTGGTGGCTATTTTAGATCGACTTGATAAAGCCTCTATTGTGCATCAGCGCAAACTCACTATCCCATTCATCCGTGAAATTCTGCAACAAGCCTAAAATAATCAGAAAAATCTGCTTCTAAACGAAAAAATCTGCTGCTAAAACTGCGTGCTAGCCATTTCTGGTGTATTATTGGCGGCTTTGAATCTAGGCAATCCTGGTGACGTTGAGGACAACAATGAACCTGACAGCGATATTAAATGAGGCTCTGGCTGCGGTAGCAACCGCGAGCGATATTCCTGCTTTAGAAGAGGTTCGCGTAACCTTTATGGGCAAAAAAGGCAGTATTACCGATCTGCTGAAATCCTTAGGGGCGATGGACCCAGAGCAGCGTAAAATCGCTGGTCAACAAATAAACGAATTAAAGCAGCAAGTGCAAGACGCGCTAAATCAAAAACGTGATTTGTTACAACAAGCGCAACTTGCCGCTAAGTTGGCACAAGAGCGGATTGATGTCACCTTACCCGGCCGTGCTATTGAAAGCGGTGGTTTACACCCGGTCAGTCGCACTATTGCGCGAATTGAAAGTTTTTTTGCTGAGTTAGGTTTTGAAACCAAGCACGGGCCAGAAATCGAAGACGACTTTCATAACTTTGATGCGCTGAATATTCCTGAGCACCATCCTGCCAGAGCAGATCATGACACCTTTTATTTCAATCCTAAGCTGATGTTGCGCACGCAAACCTCTGGCGTGCAAATTCGCACTATGGAAAAAGAACAACCGCCACTGCGCATTATTTCGCCAGGTCGGGTGTATCGGAATGATTATGATCAAACACACACGCCAATGTTTCATCAAGTTGAAGGCTTAATGGTCGATAAAAATGTCAACTTTGCTGAGCTAAAAGGCATTTTGCATGACTTCTTGCAAAACTTTTTTGAAGAAGACTTACAGGTTCGCTTTAGACCGTCGTTCTTCCCATTTACAGAACCTTCTGCTGAAGTGGATGTGATGGGTAAAAACGGAAAATGGTTAGAAGTACTCGGCTGTGGCATGGTGCACCCGAATGTGCTGCGCTCTGTCGGCATCGATCCTGACGTGTACAGTGGCTTTGCCTTTGGTATGGGCGTTGAGCGTTTAACGATGTTGCGTTACGGCGTAACCGATTTACGCTCATTTTTTGAAAATGATGTGCGCTTCTTAAAGCAGTTCAGATAAGCGGAGTAGAACAAGATGAAATTTAGCGAATCCTGGTTACGTGAATGGGTTAGCCCTAAGCTGGATACTCAAGCTTTATCTGAACAATTATCCATGGCCGGTTTAGAAGTCGATGGTATTGCTGCGGTGGCCGGTGAGTTTAGTGGCGTAGTCGTCGGTGAAGTCGTGGCTTGTGAGCAACATCCTGATGCTGATAAATTGCAAATTACCAAAGTGTCTATTGGTTCTGCGGAGTTATTAGACATTGTTTGTGGCGCAAAGAATTGCCGTTTAGGGCTAAAAGTTGCGGTAGCTACCGTGGGTGCGGTATTACCGGGTAATTTTCAAATTAAAAAAGCCAAATTGCGTGGACAGCCTTCACACGGTATGTTGTGTTCATTCTCAGAATTAGGCATGGCAGATGACTCTGACGGTATTATGGAATTACCAACAGATGCGCCAGTGGGCACTGATCTTCGTCAATATTTAGCTTTAGACGATGTGACTATCGAAGTTGATTTAACGCCAAACCGTGCTGACTGTTTAGGGATTAAAGGCTTAGCGCGTGAAGTGGCCGCGTTAAATAAACTTGAGGTTTGCCAGCCTGAATTTACGCCAGTTGCTGCGACCATCGATGAACAAAAAGCCATCAACCTTAAAGCCCCGAGTGCCTGCCCACGCTATTTAGGTCGTGTCATTCGCAACGTTAATGTGCAAGCGCCCAGCCCATTATGGCTAACTGAAAAATTACGGCGCTGCGGTGTTCGTAGTATCGATGCCATTGTTGATGTTACCAACTATGTTTTATTAGAACTGGGGCATCCAATGCATGCCTTTGATTTAGCAAAAATCAACGGTGATATTCAAGTACGAATGGCCACAGCCGGCGAGAAACTGGTGTTATTAGATGGCGAAGAAGTGACTTTGCAGGCTGATACCTTATTAATCGCCGATGCGGATAAAGCGTTAGCGATGGCAGGTATTTTTGGTGGTTTAGACAGTGGTGTTACAAAAAACACTACGGATATTTTCCTAGAAAGTGCCTTTTTTGCCCCTCTAGCCATTGCCGGTAAAGCGCGTCAGTATGGTTTACACACGGATGCCTCGCATCGTTATGAGCGCGGTGTTGATCCTCAATTACAACGTACCGCCATGGAACGAGCTACCGCCTTGTTGTTGCAAATAGTCGGCGGTGAAGCAGGCCCGATCACCGAAGCGGTTGCTGCAGACTGTTTACCGGTAAAAGCACCTATCGTGTTGACTGAGCAAAAGTTAAAACGCATTGTTGGTCATGATATTGCACGCAGCGAAGTGACTGATATTTTTCAACGCCTAGGCTTAGGTGTCACAGATTCCGCAGAAGGTTGGCAAGTGACGGTGCCAGGTTATCGTTTTGATATCAGTATCGCCGAAGATTTGATTGAAGAAGTGGCTCGGGTGTATGGTTATAACAATATCCCAAACCAAGCGCCCATCGCAGCCTTAAAAATGCGCCGTTTTAATGAAGCCAGTTTAAGTGTGTCGCAAATGCGTCAGGTGTTGGTGGATCGTGGTTATCAAGAAGCGATTACTTACAGCTTTGTTGATCCTAAAGTGCAGCAAGCTTTGTTTGCCGATCAGCCTGCCTTAGTGTTACCGAATCCGATTTCGGCAGATATGTCTGCCATGCGTTTAAATAGCTGGCCAGGCTTATTACAAGCGGTGCAATACAATCAAAATCGCCAGCATAATCGGTTACGTCTATTTGAATATGGCCTAAAATTTATTCCTGATGCTGCTGCCGAAAACGGTGTACGTCAAGTACCGGTGATCGGCGGCGTGGTCGTGGGCTCTTATGCCAATGAGCATTGGACGATCGCAGAGCGTCCGGCTGATTTTTACGATGTGAAAGGTGATGTTGAAGCCCTGTTGGCATTATTGTCAGCGTCAGCTCGTGTACATTTTGCTGCGGCAGAGCACAGTGCACTTCATCCTGGGCAAACTGCAGCTGTGTATGCTGATGGCGAGGTAGTGGGCTATTTAGGTGCTTTGCATCCCGAAGCTGAACGTAAGTTAGGTATTAAAGGTAAAGCTTTCTTGTTTGAGCTTGAAGTGGCCGCTTTAGGCCTTCGTCAAATAGTGCAAGCGCAAGATTTATCAAAATACCCGGCAAATCGCCGAGATTTAGCGGTTGTTGTTAGATCAGATGTGCATTTTGCTGATATTGTTGCTAGTATAAAAAAAGTTGGCGTAAATCAGTTAGTTGACCTAAAATTATTTGACGTATACACCGGTCAGGGCGTTGCGGAAGGGTTTAAGTCATTAGCGATTGCTCTGACCTTACAGGATAAAGCGCGTACGCTTGAGGATAAAGCTATCCAAGAGGTTATAAATCAAGTGGTTAGCGTGCTTAAAAATGATTTCGACGCAACGTTGAGGGAATAAAGATGGCGCTTACCAAAGCTGATTTAGCAGAACGTTTGTTTACCAAGTTTGGCGTAAGTAAACGAGATGCCAAACTAATAGTGGAAGCTTTTTTTGAAGAGATCCGTGCTGCGCTAGAGTCTGGTGAGCAGGTTAAGTTATCGGGTTTTGGTAATTTTGATTTGCGCACTAAAAACGAGCGACCAGGCCGAAATCCAAAAACAGGTGAAGATATTCCCATTTCTGCTCGCTGTGTAGTCACGTTTCGGCCAGGCCAGAAACTGAAATCACGAGTAGAAAGCGGTACCAGTAAAGGTTAGATAAACATTAAACCTTAAAACGGCAGTTACAAAGTAACTGCCGTTTTTTTTTGATTTTTTTTAAAGGGTTGATCCGAATGAATAGGCGTACTGTAAAGAAGAGTGTTCACTACCGAGCAAAATGCTGACAGCAGTAACGTCAGGATCAGTGCTGCCGTGCTTTCTATTGGTAGGATCCTTAAATAATCGTGTTTAGGCAATTTAGGTAAACTAATTGCTGGAATTATTTTGACGTGCAAGCACGTCTAATTTGGATACAAAGCCTTATGAAAACACCCTCTGTCCATTTAGTCTGGTTTCGACATGATTTACGTTGTCATGACAACGAAGCATTGCATGCGGCCTTTAACGCGGCGGCGGCAGACAACGGTGTGGTTATCGCTGTGTTTATTGCTACCGCTAAAAGCTGGCAACAACACCATATGGCCGCTATACGTCAAGATTTATTGCGCCGTCGTGTCAAAGCATTAGAGAGCGAGCTGGCAGATTTAAATATTCCGTTAGTGATGGTGGAAGGTGTGGACTATGCTAGTTGCGCTAAGACGATTGCTGCCTTTATTCCTAAAGGGCTGGTGGCTTTGTATGCACATCGTGAGTACGAAGTGCGTGAGCAGCAACGCGATGAGCAGGTTAGCGCACTATTACAACAGCATCAGATTGATTGTCATTGGTTCGACAGGCTTTGCATTATGCCCCCTGGCTCAGTGTTAACCCAGCAGGGGGATGTCTATAAAGTTTTTACACCATTCAAACGTAATTGGTTAGCAAAATATGCTGAACAAGGTGTGCATTGCTTTGCTAAGCCAAAGCCACAAGCGCGAACCTTTACTGACTTACCAACTTTTACCGTGATGCAAGAGGGGGATAACAGTTCATCGGCGTGGCCAGTGGCAGAGGCAGAAGTACTGCAGCAGATGCGCCTATTTTGTCAGCAAAAGGTGCAAGATTACACTTTGCAACGTGACCTACCAGCCGTGGATGGCACGTCACAGGTTTCACCTTACTTGGCGATCGGCGTGCTGTCAGCACAACAATGCGTCGCTCGCTTGCAATTAGAAGCCGGAGCTTCAATTTGGCAAGAGAAAAGTGGTGCTGCAGTCTGGTTATCTGAACTGATTTGGCGTGATTTTTACAAACAGATCATGCTGGCATTTCCAAAATTAATTAAGCATAAAGCGTTTCAAGCGGAAACCGATCTTATTCAATGGCCGAATAACGCTGCCTTATTTGAAGCGTGGTGTCAGGGTAAAACCGGTTATCCGATTGTGGATGCTGCCATGCGGCAATTAAATCAAACGGGCTGGATGCATAATCGTTTACGTATGATCACGGCCAGTTTTTTAGTCAAAGATTTGCATATAGATTGGCGCTGGGGCGAGCAATACTTTATGTCGAAGCTCATTGATGGTGATTTTGCGGCGAACAATGGCGGCTGGCAGTGGGCCGCATCAACCGGTACAGATGCAGCACCGTATTTCCGTATTTTTAATCCAGTAACACAAAGCCAACGTTTTGATGCCAATGGTGACTTTATCCGTAAATTTATTCCTGAATTGGCGGCTAAATCGGCTAAAGACATTCATTGGCCGCATAAACCGATTACGCCTAAAGGTTATGCTGCTCCTGTGGTTGCACATGATCAAGTTCGAAAAATTATCTTAGCGCTGTTTTCAGCAGTAAAAAATCAGGAGAACCAGCATGCTTGAACCGCGCCTACAGGCCTTTTTAGATTATTTTAATCAGATCTCAGGGCAACATACTATTGCACCAACAGCGCTCTATCATAAAGACGTCTGTTTTATTGATCCGGTGCAACAAATTCAAGGCGCAACTGCGTTACAAGTATACTTGAATCATGGTTATCAACGGTTGAACTATGCACGCTTTATGCCGGTATCTGGTTCTTGTTCGGGTGATGTCGGTTTTTTAAGTTGGGTGATGACGTACAGCCATCCTGCCATCGCTAAGGGTAAAGAAATTAGTGTTAAGGGCTGTTCAGAATTACGTTGGCAAGGTGAGCAAATTATCTATCATCGTGATTATTATGATATGACCGAAATGGTTTATCAGCAGATCCCAGTATTAGGTTGGTTAACCAGCCAAGTTAAACGTAAAATGGCTGCGGGTTAACCCGCTGTTTAAGCAGGCGTTTAGCCTGCCATTATAAGGAAAGTTATGCGCATAGCAGTAATAGGCGGCGGAATTTCTGGCATGTTAAGCTGGTATCTGTTGCAACATAAATATGATGTTACTTTGTTAGAAGCAAATGATTATCTTGGCGGTCACACTGCCACTGTTGATGTTGAAGTGCAAGGCAAGCACTATGCCATTGATACCGGTTTTATTGTTTTCAATAACTGGACCTATCCCATCTTCAATAAATTTATTGCTGAGCTTGCTGTACCTGCGTTACCAACAGAGATGAGCTTTTCAGTCAAAAATACACAAAACAATCTGGAATATAATGGCAACACTTTAACCAGCTTGTTTGCACAAAAACGTAATGTGTTTCGACCGTCTTTTTGGTTAATGTTGCGGCAAATCGTGCGTTTTAACAAATTGGGTAAGCAACTGGTTGCTGAAGATCATGCCGATCTGGATTTAGAATTGGGCGTTTTTTTAGACAAACATGGCTTTGGCCAAGGCATTCGTGATAATTATTTAATGCCGATGGGCGCAGCAATCTGGTCAGCCGGTTTAACCGATATGCCAAAATTTCCGGTGCGTTTTTTCCTTCGCTTTTTTAATAACCACGGTTTGTTAAATATTAATGATCGGCCACAATGGTCAGTGATAAAAGGAGGGTCTAAGCGCTACGTGGAGGCACTGTTACAAAAGGTCGATGCTGCTAAATTACGCTTAAAGCAAAACATCAGTGGCGTGTCGCGCGATGCTATGGGTGCAACCATTCATTTTGCCGATGGCACAACCGAGCAATTTGATAAAGTGATCTTTGCTTGTCACAGCGATCAAGCGCTGGCTTTATTAAAAGATGCCACAGCACAAGAGCGGGAGATTTTGGGGGGAATTGCTTATCAACAAAACGAAGTTGTGCTGCATACCGACACGAATTTACTGCCGGTTCGCCAAGCGGCTTGGGCGTCTTGGAACTACAATCTTGATAGCCAGCAAAGTAATCAAGCGACACTGACTTATAATATGAATATTTTACAGCGCTTAGAAGCCCCCGTGACTTTTTGCGTGACGTTAAACAACAGCGCCAGTATCGCCAAAGATAAGGTATTAGGGGTTTATCACTATGCACATCCCGTGTATAACCATAGTACTATCGCCAGCCAGCAGCGGCGTCACGAGATCAATGGTGTGAATAATAGTTTCTTTTGTGGTGCCTATTGGTATAACGGTTTTCATGAAGACGGCGCTCGTAGTGCTGTCGATGTTGCCGCCTTATTAGGTGTAGATTACTGAT
This sequence comes from Alishewanella sp. SMS8, assembly GCF_030737935.1. Taxonomy (NCBI): domain Bacteria; kingdom Pseudomonadati; phylum Pseudomonadota; class Gammaproteobacteria; order Alteromonadales; family Alteromonadaceae; genus Alishewanella; species Alishewanella sp. SMS8. The sequence continues at coordinate 18,201 of NZ_JAPJEA010000001.1, read as the reverse complement.
GCAAGCAGGCCATGCGGTATATTGTGGTCGTGTAGGGCATAAGCGCTTTCTACCCAAGGTGCATGGCTTTAGCTATCCTTATGCGGCTTATTGGCTGGATTGCAGCCAGCTAAACCAAGCTAGTTTATCTGCTGTAGGCATCGGTTTTGAGCGGTTTGCTGCGATTAGTTTTCGACGTAAAGATTTTCTCGAGGGTGATAGCGACTTGGGGCAAGCTGTTCGCGCCAAAGTACAGCAGTTAGGCGGTAATGTGGCGATTAACCAGGTTTTCTTGGTATCGCCATTGGCAGGCTGGGGCGTCTATTTTAGCCCACTTAATTTATACTATTGTTACGATGAAAGCGGTCGTTGCTGTTATTTGCTCGCGGAGGTCAGTAATACGCCTTGGAACGAACGGCATTACTATTTGCAGCAATTGCAAGAAAACGCCAAGTTCTATGAACATGACAAAGTGTTTCATGTTTCACCGTTTAATCCATTGGATATGCAATATCGATGGCAAATTCCCCAGCCTAGCGAGCAATTGTTTTGCAGTATTACGAATATCAAGCAAGCCCAAGCGGTGTTTAGTGCGTGGTTTACCCTACGACGTTTTGAGCTGACAGCCGCAGTACGCCGTAAGATATTGATCCGTCAGCCATGGCAAAGCGTACAGATCATGACTCGAATTTATTGGCAGGCTTTAAAACTAGTGTTTAAAAGGATGCCTATCTATGGCCATCCTAAATCCAGAGGAACTGATGTATGAGTTTGTCGCTTAGTGAAAAAGCGGTGTTTGACAATCTTGGTTGGTTTGACCGGTTATGTCGTAAATTTACTTTGAATTTCCTCAGCCAATTACGTCACGGTGCCATCACGGTGATTGAAGCAGGGGTAGAACAACAATTTGGTGAAACGGGTGCTGAGTTACACGCCACGATAACAGTGGTTGATCCTGCCTTTTACCAAAAACTGGTGTTAGCTGGCTCGGTTGGTGGCGGTGAAGCTTATATTCATGGCCATTGGCGCTGCGACAACTTAACTGCCCTAGTACAAATTTTTGCCCGTAATTTAGCTGTGCTCGATAAGATGGACTCTACTTGGGCACGTTTGAGCCGTCCAGTATTAAAGCTGCTAAATTACCGCAATCGTAATACGGTCAGTCAGTCTAAACGCAACATTTCTGCGCATTATGACTTAGGCAACGCGATGTATAAGCTGTTCTTAGATCCTAGCATGATGTATTCCAGTGCGGTTTATCCCTCTGTTGATAGCAGTTTAGCCGAAGCGCAGCAGCATAAGTTGCAACAAATTTGTGAGCGTCTGCAATTACAAGCCAGTGATCATGTGATTGAGATTGGTACTGGTTGGGGCAGTATGGCTATTTATGCTGCACAGCATTATGGTTGTAAAGTGACTACCACCACGATTTCACAACAGCAATTTGATTACACCCAAGACCGTATAAAAGCATTAGGTTTAGAGGGACAAATTACCCTGTTGTTTAAAGATTATCGCGAGCTTGAGGGTAGCTACGATAAGCTGGTGTCTATTGAGATGATTGAAGCGGTAGGCGATGATTTTCTCGATAATTACTTTGCCAAGTGCAGCAGCTTATTAAAACCTGATGGCATTATGGTATTGCAGGCAATTACCATGGTCGATCATCGTTATGATCAATATGTTCGTGAAGTTGACTTTATTAAACGCTATATTTTTCCGGGCGGTTGTTTACCGTCCATTAGCCGGATGGCTACTGCGGTTGCGGAGCATACAGACTTAGTGATACGTCAGGTTCAGGATATCGGTTTTGATTACGCTCGTACGCTAAAAGATTGGTGTGATAATTTTATGGCACAGCGCGATGCGGTGCATAAATTAAATTATGACGATAATTTTATTCGGTTATGGCATTTTTATCTGTGCTATTGCGAAGGCGGCTTTCGTGAGCGGGCCACCAGTGCGGTGCATTTAGTTTGCACTAAACCAAATAACCGCAGCGTGATTTGAGCCAAATTTGGCTAAGAATAAAACCGGTCTGTTCAGCAAGACCGGTTTTTTGTATTTTACTCGCTGTTTTTAGCAAGAACGTCGTTTAGCGTGAAGGTCAATACCGTTTCAATGCGCCTCGTTTTGCACGAAGCACAGGTGTTATTTATTCAAACTGACTTTTCAACCAGCAGCAAACCGGCAGGTGTGATAACAATTAGCTTGTCTTTATACAGGGCGCCAATGGCTTGTTTAAAAGTTTTTTTGCTAACACCAAAGGCATCGGCAATCAATTCTGGCGAACTTTTATCCGTTAAAGCCAGCTTGCCGTCGTTTTGGCGTAAACGCTGTAAAATCTTTTCAGTTAACGCCTGAGCTTGCTGATAAGTGGCTTGATTTAGGCGTAAATCAATTTTGCCATCATCGCGAACTTTGGTGATCAGGGCGGTGTGGCGTTCACCTCGTTTTAGTGGGCGAAAAACTTCATTTTTATACAATACACCCCAATGTTGATGTTCAATAATCGCTTTGTATCCAATATCGGTTTGCTCACTGATCATCACTTGCACCTTATCACCTGTTTGGTAAGGCACAGGTGTTTTATGTAAATGACGATCTAATTTAGTCGAAGCAACAATACGATTACTTAAATCGACATAACAATACACTAGATAGTGCTGGCCCACTTTCAGCGGGATTTGCTGCTCGCTAAAGGGCACTAATAAGTCTTTCTTTAAACCCCAATCTAAGAAAGCACCCACCTTAGTACTGGCAACCACAGCTAAAGAGGCCACCTGGCCAACCATAATTTTCGGTTGCTCAGTGGTGGCAATCAGTTGATCTTCAGAATCTAAATATAAAAATACAGACAAGGGCTCGCCGATAACAATATCTGCGGGCGCCACGTTGTTCGGCAGTAGGATCTCACCCCAGCTTAATCCGTCCAGGTAATAACCAAACTTAACCTGTTTTTTTACGGTTAATGTATTCAGGGTACCTAATGCTATCATTTGTGCCTCATTATTCATTGTTTAAGTTGAATATTGTAACGGCTTTTTGCGGTGTGTGCTGTGCTAATTTCAACGGGTATGCTGCTTTCGTTGCTTATTAGTTTAAGCCGCAAAGCCTTGCGGTGTATTAGCCAGTTTAGACCAGATTTTTTCATGGAAAAAATAACCTACCGTATTTACCGCCGGTTCAACAATAGCAACCAAGCCACCGAGGATGAGATCGCCGGTAATTAAATAGGTCACTACAAAAGCAATGGTAAAGTGCATTAGCGCGAAGGTGAGTGTCTTAATCATCAGTTACATCCTATCTCAATACGATAATCAAATGGTAACACCTCTCATTTGCATTTAAAGTGAATTTTATTGCTTAGCATAAACAATAAAATTAATCAGCTTGGTAAGTCAATTGACGCCCGTGTTGCGTATACCTTATCTTGGCATGAGCGAAAGGCTGTATAGCCTAAGTGATTTTCATTATCGCAGGGCAGAATATTTCGGAGAAACCTTATGGATTGCCGTGAATGGCTGGATATCAAGCAGTATGAGTTCCTGATGAACTATTTTATGCGTCGTCAACAACAACACGCTATGGCTGATTTGAATGAGCCTTACAGTTATGATGGTTTTAGTACCTATGATCAGCTGTACCAGCAAATTGTTAAAGAAGCAGAAGTGGCGTTTATTGAATGTTTTGGTGAACCGGCGCCGCCCATTGTGTTTACCAATTTATTTCATCTCGCCGAGCTTGAGTTAGCAGGTAAGCGGCCCCGCTTAAAAGGGCCGAAGATTATACAATAAGCAGTAAAGTGCAGTTAATCTTCTAAGCGCTTTAACGCATCGATAAGCATCGGTACGTCCAGTTTGTCATTCAGCGGCACTAAGGTGCCTGCTGACCAGACGCCATAGCTGCCATCTTGACGTAAGATCAGCATCTTATCTTTTCGGATACTAATAATATCTTGCTGGCTGATATTCAGTTTGGGTAAGGCTTTAGGTGCGAGCAAATTATCGCTAAGCCAGCGTTGCTGGCCATCACAGCCGGCCGCAGCAACCAAGGTGGGTAACCAGTCCAGCTGTTGGCTATTATGCTGTTTTAATTGTTGACTCAGTGCTGGCCAGCGGGTCAGAGCGGTGACGGGAGCCAGTTGGAACTTAGTATTATTGCTGTGTAACGGCACAATGACAATTTGGGCATATTGTTGATAGTCAGCCCAATTTTGCGTGGGATCCGCGTCAAATACCATACTAAAAGGCGTGAAAGTGGTCGACTCTGATGCCCAAGGAAGCAACGCGCTGAGCTTAGGGTCGCGATTCACTACCGAAAACGCCTGGCTGTGAGAGGGTGATAACCAGCTCGGCCGCTGTTTAAGCGCTTCGGTGTCGCTTGCTTCTACCATAAATTGGCCATACAACACATTGAGCAGTGCTTCAGGGGCATTATTGGGGGCAAAATGTTGTTCGTGTAATCGAAATTGCTGCTGACGGAAAAAGTTAATCTGCGACTCGGTTAAGGGTTGGCTAAACAGCAGTAGTGTCGACTGTTGTGCCGGCAAAGTACAACGTAACTCACCGGTAAGTGGCAAACTAGTTTCTAAACTTAGCCGCTCGGCTTGGCGCTGTGCGCGTTGTGTTAAATCAACTAACTGATAGCGGGCTAACAAACTTTTTGCCGTAGCGGGATAAGAAAACGGTAAAACATTATCTTGGCGGGTAATGTCCCACTGCAACTTCGCGTCAGCATAAATATGTAAAACATGGCTTAACATAAAACTGCCGAAAAACAGCATAAGTGCAGGTTTACCAATGCCTGATTGCCCTAAGCGGGTGATCTTTTTCCAGCAAAAGTTACTGATGGTCAGTTCTATGGCAAACAACATACTGCCGACTACGGCCACGATCAGCAAAAAGTTACGTAGGTTGGTGACTATTTGCTGGCGTAATAAATCAATCGTTTGATCATAAGATGCACTGCCTAGATGATACCCAAGCTGGTTATAAACGTAGGCGTCAAAGATTAATAGTACTAATCCAATACTGGCGAGCGCTGCGGCCAGGCCGCGAATATGGCGCTGATAGGGAAAAATTAACGACAATGGAAAGATGGTTAAAATAAAAAACATAAAGCAGATAAATGCGGTATGTCCTAGCCAGGTTAATACAAGATAACTCCAGCCAAGGAATGTCACAGGTAAGGGTTCTGCCCACCAGAAAGAAGCCGTAATCACTAAAGCCAGCAGCATGTTAAAAAAGCTGAACCAGTGACCCCAATTCAGCAAGCGATTGACTTTTTTTACCAGTGACAGATTTTGTTCTAACACCATGTTAAGTTTACTGACGATTTACGTTGATGGCATCCGCTAATGCCCGATTAAATGATTCAGTGACCGCAGCGCGTTGTTTGGCGGGTACTGATGTATTAATAACATGGCTGACGGCATTGCCTAAACACATTAAGCTCAGCTCGGTAGTCGCCTGCTCATTTTGCAGGGTGTCGATAAGTTGATTTACCAGCTTTTCAATTTGGCTAGTCGAATATTTTGATACAATAGGCATGGATTACTCAGATAAACAAAGCTTAAACAGATAGAATAGTAACAGAATTCAGAAAAAACAGGAAAATTTATGTCGGTAGATATGCAACATCTGGCTATTAATTACATTGCGTTGACCGATAGTGGCGAACATCAAGCGCATTATCGTGACGGTTTGATCAGCAGTAACGTCGCCGTTGCCAACTTGGTAGAAACCTTACATCTGGCCTATAACGGCAAACCAGCTAAAGGATATGCCAGTTTTAATCCAGAGAAGTCCGCACGAGTGCCACAAGCATTAGCCGATTGGCAGGCTGATCAAACAGACTTTTTGGGTTTTGCCAAAGCCACTACGGATGCATTAGTGGTGGAATTAAGCCAACATCAATTACCTGAAACAGGTTATGTGTTACTGGCACATTATCGTTATTTAGCCAGCGATTACCTTTTGGTCTGCCTGTTAGGCAGTAAAGATCACTTTGAATTGTCGGAGCAACTCGAGTTAGCAACTTCACGGCATTTAGATATTGGCCGGATGCAACTGGCCGCACGTTTAGATTTAACGGAGTATGCTGTTAATGCGGCTAAAGGCAATTACATCAGTTTTATTCGTGGACGTGCAGGGCGAAAAGTGGCCGATTTCTTTTTAGATTTTTTAGGCTGTACCGAGGGCGCAGATGCACGAGTGAATAGCCAAAAAGTGTTGGCTTCAGTTGAAGAATACCTGGGTGCGGCAGAATTTGATGCCTCTGAAAAAACCAGCGCTCGGCGTCAGGTGTTTGACTACTGTGAAGAGCGCGCCAAGAGCGGGCAAGATGTGGTACTCACTGAGTTATCGGCGGTCGTTGATCCTGAGCAAAGTAATGGTTTCTTACATTATTGTGCGGAACAACAGCTCGATGTCGCTGAACAATTTCCAGTCGAAGTGAAAGAGCTGAAAAAAATGGTCAAGTTTAATGGTGCGGGTGGCGGCTTATCGCTTAGCTTCGATGAAAAGCTACTCGGGGAGCGGATAAAGTACGATATCAAAACCGATACTTTAGTTATTACGGGCACACCACCTAACTTACGAGACCAGTTACAACGCTTTAGTCAGGGCTATTCGGCTTTTGATCAGGGCTCGGAGTAACCGGTTTACTTTGTGTTTGCTTGGCAGCGTCAGTTTGACTGGCGTTGTCAGGCTTGGCTTGCGGATCGGCTAGATCTTTTAAACTGGGCATTTTCATTTTAGCTGAATGTTTAATGAGCATGATATTGCCGATGATTACGCCAAAAGCGAGTGCGATGCCCCAAAATAACGGCCAATTCATATTTCTGCCTCACAAATGTTAGTGATAAAACGAGGATATAACTCCGGTAACATTTGCAACACTGTGGCTTGCTCGGCAATCGGATTATCCATCAAGGTTTGTTGTAATTGTTCTAGGGTTAGCGCTGCCTGACATGCACTGGCCAGCGGTTGATAGCTCAAATGCCAAGGCTCTGCCGCTACACCACCGCGAAATGCGCGATAAGGTAAAAAGAAGCCATAGTCAGCAGCATTCTGTTGTAACCACTGCGCTAAAGTGGCGAAAGGCCCATCGCCTTGATATTCGTCTGTACTTAACTGTACTTGATAATCTATTGGCACAGCCGCGGCATCATAAACATCTATTTCTGTTCCCCAGTGATGTCGACTTGCACCAGGTAGTGCCGAATAAAGCATAATCGCTTCAATACGTGCCTGCGCTGACAGTGAAGTCACATCAACCCGTTGTTGAGCATGATTAAAAACCGGACGTTGCCCCAAGCATTTTGCTTGCCAGATACGAGCTTGACGCTCGAAACTGCGCCAAGCCGATACCACGGCTAAATCAAAACCTTCATTAGCCAAGGCCGCTTTGAGTTGCAGAAATGCAGCCATGGCCTCTTGGTGAAGCCACTGCTGATTGCCGATATGTTGCATGGCTGAATTATCAAGCCCCGTTAACAGGGCACGGTTCAGTATCGCGCGGCTCATGCGGTTAAGCGTTGCTGCAAATTAATCAATAATTGCAGGTACACTTCAGTTAATTGGCTAAGATCGGCAATCGCCACACATTCATTTACTTTGTGGATAGTGGCATTGCAGGGGCCTAGTTCAATCACTTGAGCGCCAGTTGGGGCAATAAAACGGCCATCTGAGGTGCCACCTGTGGTTTCAAGCCGTGGCGTAATACCTCGTACTTTTTCAATCGCGGCCACCGTTGAGTCAACTAAATCGCCTTGCTCGGTTAAAAACGGTAAGCCATTTAACGTCCACTCTAGCTGATAATGTAGACCAAATTTGTCGAGTAGGGCATAGACTCGACTTTGCAGCTGCTCGGCATCCACTTCCGTGCTGTAGCGGAAGTTAAACATGACGTTTAATTCTCCCGGGATCACATTTGATGCACCGGTGCCACCTTGAATATTGGCGATTTGAAAACTGGTTGCTGGAAAATAAGCGTTACCGTTATCCCAAATCTCTGTTGCTAAGGCGGCCAATGCCGGTGCCGCTTTATGAATAGGATTATCAGCTAAGTGTGGGTAGGCGACATGGCCTTGAATACCTTTTACGGTTAAGTGCCCTGTTAACGAACCTCGCCGACCGTTTTTTATCACATCACCCACTTGCAGATGGCTAGAGGGTTCGCCCACTAAACACCAACGAATTTTTTCTTGGCGTGCTTCTAAAGTTTCAATCACTTTGACCGTACCATTGATAAAGGGGCCTTCTTCATCGCTGGTAATTAAGTAAGCTAAATTAAAAGCCGGTGACGGTTCTTTTGCTAAAAATTGCTCAGTCGCAACAACCATCGCAGCTAAACTGCCTTTCATATCGGCAGCACCGCGACCAAATAAGGTATCGCCAATGATGGTTGGCTGAAACGGGGGGGTGTGCCATGCATCGACAGGACCGCTCGGTACTACATCGGTGTGACCGGCAAAACAAAATAACGGTTTGCCTTGACCATGGCGTGCCCACATATTGAGCGTATCTGCAAACGGCATCATCTCAATATTAAAGCCCACTTTAGCTAAACGTGCCGCCATCAGTTGCTGACAACCTGCATCTTCAGGTGTCACTGACGCCCGTTCAATTAACGCCATGGTGAGCGCTAATGTTGGGTTGCTGGCCGGATTGGTGAGATCAGTCATAAATGAATTACCTATTTTTCAGAAGAGGCAGATAAAGCAAGATAAGCTTGCTCATCAAAGCCCAGTAACAGTTGTTCGTTATGTTGTAATACTGGCCGTTTGATTAGCGCAGGTTGTTCTAGCATTAAGGCTAAAGCACGTGTTTCGTTGATCTCCGCTTTATCGCTGTCAGCTAACTTACGCCAAGTTGTTCCACGTGTATTAAGTAAATTTTTCCAGCCTAATTCCGCGGCGAAACGCGCTAGCAGTTCAGCGTCCAAGCCATCGGTGCGATAATCGTGAAATTGATAGGCTAACGCTTGTTGCTCTAAACAACGTCGGGCTTTTTTGATGGTGTCACAGTTTTTGATGCCGTATAAGGTAATCATAGTTTTTTACTTTTTAAATTGCAGAACAAAAAGAGGATCTTGGTTGGCTAGCACTTGAGCTTGTCGGCTGAGTAACTTATCGAGTTTGCTCGGTAAAGATAAGCTCGCGACACAATACAATTCATCGAGCACTAATTGCCAATACGCTAAGTCGATTTGCAGTATCGGTGTACCTGCCTTGACTTCACGTGGTGCTCGGCACAGCCAATGTAAGCCTTTGCCGTGATCGATGCTAATAGCAAAAGGCAAATCGACGGTCAGCGTTAGCCCCGAAGTATGAGTAAAGATTAAACGACGCTCACCGGCTCTGGCTGTTGTAAAGTGGCCACTGAATGGAGCATAAAGCGTACCTTGTTGTAATTTACAGCATAAGGTCGCCGGAAAAATATCCTGCTGATACAGTAATTCAGGATGCATGCTGATCGGTAAGACCTGACCACTAAACGGGCTTTTAATAATAAAACCTTCTAGTGTGGTCCAATCTTGTTGCCAGATGATGACTGATTGCTGCACTGTTGCTCTCCAAGATCATGAAGCTTTGATGATAGCTTAAAGTTTTTGCAATATCAGCATCTTTCACTGCCTTATGTAGCCCAGCATTAAAGCGATAGCAGCGCTTTTGGCCATAAAACTGCTGCTTTTGCCGTATTTGCTCAAATTTGTAGCTTAATTAACGATTTCTACTAGCAAAAAAACAGTGGTTAAGCCATTAAACCGTTATTAACAAGCCTCATGTTGTCCACAGATTCTGTGAATAACATTGTGAATAACACGGTTTATCTTGTTTATCGTTCTGTATTTTATTGGATTTTTATTTTGGCATATTCTTTGTTTAGTCTGTCATGATCGAAAAAGTACAGAGAACGTAAAAAAAGCAGACTTTTGCTATCAATTTGGTTTAAATATCTTGTTGTTTATATTTTGTTAAATCTGAGGCGTCACTGTGTCTTTCATTAACGTTTCAATGGCATTTTTATTTTGTTTAGAACAATTAAAAGTATGCTAAAGTTATCAAACTAGGCCAGCACGGGAGTAGAGTAATTGCAGCTGATTCGTATTCTAAGCCAAGGTATTCGTTATAGTCGTACTTGGCCGACTAAACCAGAATTAAATGCTATTTTCCCTGAAAATAAAGTCATTTTCTTAACGCGTAAAGGCGTTCATTTTTTGCCGGTATTATCGGTAATTACGGCTTTAGTCCAATTCAAATTGCTTGGTGCAGAACATCTCGGTCAGATTATTGCCATGATGTTGTTTTTAGCCGCGTTACCATTGCAGGGTTTTTATTGGCTAGGCATACGAGCTGACAACAGTTTACCTCCAGCGCTGATAAATTGGGGAAGCGAAATTCGTGAGCAAATCATCAAGCATGGCCAATTACAAAGCCAGCCTGGCTCGTTAAAAAGCTATTTCGATCTGGCTAAACTACTTCAACAGGCTTATCAGCAGTTAGACAATACGGTAATGCGCCGTTGGTTTTAACAAGACGCATTCATGACAGTGGCTCAAGCTAAGCTAAATTAAATACTGACCAAACAGGGGCGTGGTCAGATGGGCGTTCAATACCCCTGAGTTCATAATCGATGCCTGACTCAATACACTTAGCCGCCAGCAACGGGGTAGCCATAACCACGTCTATGCGTAATCCACGATTATCATCAAAACCCTTCGAGCGATAATCAAACCAACTGTATTGTGCGCCAGTTTCTGGATGCAGTGCACGGAAAGTGTCGATCAAGCCCCAATCTTTCAATTGTTGTAGCCAAGCACGTTCTTCCGGCAAAAAAGAGGTCTTACCTTCACGTAACCAACGTTTGGCATTGGCTTCGCCGATGCCGATATCTAAGTCGATAGGCGAGATGTTAATATCACCTATTACGGCCACATAGTCCTTTTCGCTGTTATGCGAAGTTTCTAGGTAATGTTGCAAATCAGCGTAAAACTGAGTTTTGGCTGGGAATTTTATCGGGTGCTCGCGGTTTTCCCCCTGCGGGAAATAGCCGTTTAGCACAGTTAGGCGTTTGCCATCGGCTAAATCGAATTGTCCAATTAGCATTCGACGTTGAGCATCTTCAGCATCGCCGGGAAAACCATATTGCATTTCGCTGGCCGGTTGCTTACTCATGATGGCAACGCCATAATGTCCTTTTTGGCCAAAATGATAAACGTGATAACCCATTGCTTGAACATCAGCTAATGGGAATTCACTATCATGTACTTTGATTTCCTGTAAACCAATAATGTCAGGTTGATGTTTTTCAATTAATGCTTGAAGTTGATGCAGCCTGGCGCGAATACCATTAATATTAAAAGAAATTATTTTCATACACTATCCGAATTAAGACCTGTTAACGCTTATTGTTGATCATACCATGTAATCCAGATCAGCACGACCTGTGACAAACTCGGATCCGGAGCAATCTTTGGCAATATTATCTGGGCAAACAGCTTTTCCTTTTAACTATCAAGTCATCTACAGTCGGCGACGTTCTGTGCAATTGGCCATTAAGGCAGGGCAATTGACCATTCGAGCACCAAAAGGCACTTCAAGTCAGTTCATCTCTGCGTTATTAGCGCGCAAACAACAATGGATCTTGTTACACCTTGCTCGAACGGAAGCCGAAGCTGATAGCGCCGTGGCAGCGTTGGATCGTCATGAAATTTTAGTGTCAGGGCAATCGATACCATTTTGTTGGCAGTTAGCGGCCAAAGCCGATGTGGTAATGACGGAACGTCAGTGTAAAATATCGATCCCAACGCGGGTGAAGCCAGAACGACGTGCTTTATACCTGAATCAACAACTGCAAAAATATTTTGTGCCGCTTGCTGAACAGTATTTTCAGCAAGCGGTAGCGTCTCAAGCTCAGCTTATGGGGTGTAAGCCAAAGGCAATCCGTATTGGTAACTGGCAGCGTAAATGGGGGTTTTGCAATAGTTTGTCTGAGGTAGGGTTTAATTGGCGCTTGATGCAAGCGCCTACTTGGGTAGCAGAGTATGTTGTTGTGCACGAATTAGCACATTTAACCCACATGAATCATTCAAACGCTTTTTGGCAACGCGTAGCGAAGTTTTCTGCTGATTACAGGTTAGCGGAGCAGTGGCTAAAGCAACATCAGCGGTTGTTGTTATAAAAAAACCGACCTTTGCAGGTCGGTATCAAGATAAATTGATTAAAAGGAGAATACATCCAGGGATAACACACCTTTTAAGACCCTCTGATTATAAAAAGATTCCATTGCGGCATAATTATTTATTAGATTTTGCATTAAATCGCTATTTTAGTTTAATCTCTGCCCTCACTAGGTGAGCATACCGCGATTAATTAGTCGGTAATTAGTAATAATGAAACAGACAGGCAACTAACCATGATGAATCCCCTTCGTTTATTGCAACTGCTTAAACTTTTAGATGTAACACGCTTACAAGATAACGATGATCAGCGTCAAATGACCGATTGGTTAGCCCAATTACCGGTAACTCCCGCGCCGGTGGCCGCATTCTGTGTGTATCCTGAATTTTTAGCCGAGGCCCGTAAACATATTACGCAGTCTAATGAAACTGTGGCACTGGCGACGGTTGTTAACTTTCCAACTGGCGATCAACCCTTATCTACCGTACTAGCTGACATCGCTACAGCACGCCAAGCCAGTGCGACGGAAATTGATTGTGTTTTACCTTATCAAACCTTACTCAGCGGCAAAGAAACCGAAGTCGCTCAGTTTTTAGCTGCGGTGCGCGAAGCAAGCCAAGGTCTGTGTTTAAAAATCATTATCGAATCAGGTGAGCTATTAACCGCACAACAAATTACTAAAGCCAGTGAATTGGTTATAGATAGTGGTGCCGAGTTTATTAAAACATCAACCGGTAAAGTGCCGGTTGGCGTTACCTTGGAAGCGGCTAAAATCATCTTAACCAGTATAGCTGCCGCAGATCGCTCGGTAGGATTTAAAGCATCAGGTGGTGTCAAAACCGTTGAGCAAGCATTAGAGATAGTCAGTTTATATGAGCAAGTGACGGGTAAAACGGCGCAAAGCGAAGGGCTACGTATTGGTGCCAGTACCTTATTAACTGAGCTATGTCAGCAACTTGCCAGTTAGTTACGGCCTTTTAACCAAAGACAACGTTATAGTCATTATCAATAAGTACGAGCAAGTACTGGCTGTTATGCCATTATTTGCTTTTGCTTATAAAGACAGCATTAATTAATCGCGACAATGAGTCAGTCGTAACAGCATTTTTTGCTGATAACACGATGAATTGAATATGAAAGAGGCTGCTGAAGAAGAAATTGCTTGCGTTGCTTGCCTTTCAGGCAAGCGCCATGTTGTTCCGCTGTTCAATGCTGCGCATTGTTAAACCTGCTGAAGGTTCTCACCTTGCCCTAAGAGGGTTTTAAAGCGTTTTGATTTAAATTGAAGAAATTAGGCATAAAGAGAAATGGTGGAGGGGGAAGGATTCGAACCTTCGAAGGCAGTGCCGGCAGATTTACAGTCTGATCCCTTTGGCCACTCGGGAACCCCTCCACAAGTGCAGGCGCATATTATCAAATTCAGTTTTTAAGTAAAGCACTTTACTAAAGTTTTTTGACTGTTTGCCGATAAAGCAAACAGTTAGGCTAAAAAGTGTAGATAATGCAAGCAATCATTAACGAATGGCAACTGGGTACAACGCTTAACCAAGCACTGCAACAACAGCATCGTGCTGATTTTGCGTTGTGGTTAGCGGTGTTGTCTCCGGCGGTACAAGAAATGGCGGCTTTTTATACGCCATTACCTAAAAGCGCTGAGGTTAACGCAACGCTCTATCAGCAATTATCTGTGCGTCAACGCCGCAGTTTTGCATGGCAAGAAACTGATGCGGCTGTGTTAGCGCAACTTAATCGATCTGCGCAAACGAGTTTACGCCAATTGAAATTACAAAGCGCTTTAACCCCTGAGCCTTGGGTTAGAAAAGATGATGCCAAAAAATTAGATGGTCGCTTGATGAGTAATTTAGATCAGCATGCTATACGTCGTCTAAGTGGCAAGGAACCACCGCTCCAAGAAGGGGACGAAACCGTGTTATATGAAATGCTGCAAGAACTGAATGCTAACCCTTTACCGCTTTAGTGCTTCTTGATCTTATGCTTGACCGCTTATTAGATGAGTTTGACAATGTTTCACTTTTATCAATGAACCACACGGGCAAAGCTCATTACGTTTTAACTTATGGCTTGGTGTGGCTGACAGTTTGCCACTGTGGTAATACCATTTATCAATAAATTCAAAAAATGACTGTTCTGTGATCACTTCAACGGTGTTATCGATAATAAAGTAGGCTTTGAAACTTACTTCACCTTTATGCATATTCTGGTTGCTCTCGCTGATCGCTAACTTAAAAAAATGCACACTATCAGCAAACTGTTGAATTTCTTCTATCAATTCAGCTGAAAGTTGTGTTGGATGCGTAGTCTGGTAAACATAGTCAATCTGACCAAGACAATAGGCCGTGTAACGTGAACGCATTAGGGCTTCACAATTTGGTGCTAATTCACCTTCTAATACATAAGGGGCACAGCATTCAATAAACGGTTTTTTTGAACAGCAATAACACAGCATCGTTATCTCCACATTAATGCGTGCTAGTTTACCCCTAAGCCAGCTCAGGGTGTTTCACTTTATTGATGATTTATCGTTTTTTGTTAAGTATTGTGATGCATAGCTTAGATAAAGTATGTCACTTGTCACTTGTCACTTGTCACTGATATAGAGTTTTAATGTTGTTTCACCATTGCCTGTGTTAAGGGATACAACGCAGTTTGCTGCTTCTCTGCTAATTGCGCTAATTGCGTTGCTTCCTCATCAGTTAATTCACCACCATGCAACACAACTTTACAGCTAGCACTGTTTATCGCGCGTTGTACTGTTTTCGCTAAATCCTTAACCTGGTGCGGATGAATCATTAAGATTTTTTCTAGAGGGATCTGGCAGCTTGCCCAAAAATTTTTATTAGGTTTCACTTTCGGTGCAATTAATACAATCCAGCCGTCCACATCGCGGTGTTGCTGTAACAATTTTAAGAGTTGGAGTTCAGTGTTATTGCGCTGCAATAAGGTGAGTGGCGGTATTGTTCCAGTATGACTCGTGTTTAACGTTTTGCTGGCACGAGATAGGGTATCGGAATGTAAAAGTTTGGTGGTAGTAAGCATGTAAACCTCTAACTGGTTATTTATACAGTGTATGGTTATACAGTAGTTTTTGTTCAAATAAAAAGCAAGTGTTTTGTGTTT
Organism: Alishewanella sp. SMS8; assembly: GCF_030737935.1. Taxonomy (NCBI): domain Bacteria; kingdom Pseudomonadati; phylum Pseudomonadota; class Gammaproteobacteria; order Alteromonadales; family Alteromonadaceae; genus Alishewanella; species Alishewanella sp. SMS8. The sequence goes on along the minus strand of NZ_JAPJEA010000001.1, from coordinate 2,897 downwards.
GTTTTTTTAGTCATATCGCTGTCATACAACCTGCATATTCTTTTCATTGTTGTTAATTTTGGATTTGATGTATGGCAACTTCAGAACAGTCTTGTATTGAGCTAAAAAGTATTTTGCAGGCCCGAGCGCTACAACCGCTATTTCAACCTATAGTTGCTTTAAATTCGGCGCAGATCTTCGGTTATGAGGCGTTAATTCGTGGCCCATCGAACAGCCCGCTGCATTCGCCCTTGCAACTTTTTAAAACTGCGCTTTCTTGTAATGCCTTAGCCGAGTTAGAACTGCTGTGTCGAGAGTTGAGTATTGCAGCCTTTGCTATTGCTGGCGTCACTAGTAAATTATTCTTAAACGTTAACCCACTATTATTACTGACCGCTGATCATCCTAGCGGCCTAACCAAGGCGATGTTACAAAAAGCCGGTTTAGATCCGTCACAGGTAGTGATTGAGATTTCTGAACAATATCAAGTAGAAGAGGCGAGTTTATTAATTAAAGCCGTTAAGCATTATCGCGATCTAGGTTTTTTAATTGCCATTGATGATTTGGGCAGCGGTTTTTCGGGTCTGAAACTATGGTCAGAGTTGCAGCCAGATTTTGTTAAAATTGATCGTTATTTCATTAGTGAGATTCATCGTGATCCAACCAAAAAAGCCTTTGTTAAAAATATTATCAGTTTAGCAAAAGCTACCGGCGCGTTGATTATTGCCGAAGGAATTGAAACTCAGGAAGAACTCTTTCAGTGTAAAGAATTAGGCGCTGATTTTGCTCAAGGTTATTTGCTCGGACGGCCAAATGTTAGTTTTATGCAGAATCTCGCGAACAAACTCTTACTTGAAGTTAAGCCTACTTTGCAAAGTCAGGTTAATATCTTACAACTATTGTCGACGGTTGCGCCGATTTCAGCATCATTAACCGCGCTGCAAGTTGCTACAAGGTTTGAACAAGATCACCGCTTACAAACTCTCGCGGTGGTAAATAATAATAATAAGCCTGTAGGTTTAATTTGTCGCTCTGAGTTACAAGCACTTTTCTCGCAAAACTTTGGTCGAGCGCTGAATGAAAAAAGGACGATTGCTCAGATCATGAATACGAAAGCGGTCATTGTCGATGCCGGATGTAGTTTAGATGAAGTTAGCAACATTGTTGCTGAAGATGAGCACAGTGCCGCGAGTTGGTACTTTATTATATGCCGTGATGGTCATTATCTTGGTTTAGGATCGGTACGGCAATTACTGAAAAAAGTCAGTGAAGCGAAACTGCAGCATGCGCGTTATGCCAATCCGCTAACTTTTTTACCAGGCAATGTGCCTATTTACCAAGAAATCGATAAATTATTGGCCAAGGGTACAGACTTTGCGGTGGCGTATTTAGATTTGAATCACTTTAAACCCTTTAACGACATCTATGGTTACAGTAAAGGGGATGCAGTTTTGCAATTATTAGCTGAAATTATTCAGCATAAAACAGCAGGTTTATCCTGTTTTATTGGTCATATTGGTGGTGATGATTTTGTGTTGATCAGTACTCAAGTCGCCATTGAACCTCTGTGTAATGGTATTTTGATAGAATTTGCAAACCGTATAAAAGCTTATTATGAGCCTGAACATCAGGAACAACAGGGGATCCATGCGTTAAATCGCATGGGCGAGTCTTGCTTTTATCCAATGCTTTCTTTATCAATCGGCGTGGCCTTTCCCGATCCTACTTTATGTCATACACATCATGACGTAGCCGCTTTAAGTACCGCCGCGAAGTTTAATGCTAAACAAATGGGTGGTAACGCGCTATTCTTATCAAGACGTCGCGGGCCTGCTCAACTGCATTCCAACTTACTGGCTAGACCATCTGCAGATTGATTTAGGCTAGAATATCCCATCGATATGTTATTAAGGTAATTCAGAAGTAATGATTTTAGATGCATTTGTCAGTCGTCATGGCGACGCCTTTAGTTTTACACGTCAGCACTCCTGTAATTTTGCCAAGAAGATCGCGGGTGATTTTAATCCTATTCATGATGTTGACGCTAAACGGTTCTGTGTCCCAGGTGATTTGTTATTTAGTTATTTACTTACCCGCTATGGAGTAAGCCAACAACTGAATTGTCAATTCTCCGGTATGGTCAGCGCCGATGTCCTTTTACACTGCGAGTTGTCTGAAGGACAAATCCAAGTATGTGATGAACAGGGCCGCGTTTACCTTACGGTACAGTTTTCTGGTGAGCACACCCATGATATCGGGGTGATCGAACCGTTGTTTCAAGATTATGTGCAATTTTCAGGTCAAAACTTCCCGCATATTCTGCAACCGTTAATGGAGCAGCAAGGTGTGATGATTCATCCACTGCGTCCTTTAGTTATTTATGAAAGTATGGCATTAAGCTTCACGACGTTACCCACAAGTAAAGTCGAACTCAGTCTTGCCAGCAGTAAATTAGATATAGAGGGTAAAAGAGGTAACGTTACGCTTAACTTTATATTGACTGCAAACGGTGTGCAGATTGGTAAGGGTGTGAAGAAAATGATTTTAAGTAATCTTCAGCCTTATGATGCTACAGAGATGCAGCGTATGGTTGATGAATATAATAATCGTAAGACCTCTGCGGGTTGTGGCAATTTCGATTTATAAGCCCTACAACAGCTAAAAAGTGTCAATTTTAGCTGTTTAGTTCAAAAAATAGCCGAACAAACTCTTTTTTTAAAATTATGCTTGCAGGCTAAATTAAACTCCCTATAATGCGCATCCACAGACAGGGACAACGGCAACGACATCCGGTCTGTGAAGCGAAAGCTAACTGAGGCAAACGCCTCGCTCTGAATGCAGAGCACGCTCTTTAACAATTCGCAATCAATTATCTGTGTGGGCACTTATGATGATGTTCGTTAAAACGAAATAATCAG
>NZ_JAPJEA010000017.1:0-1425 GCF_030737935.1 Alishewanella sp. SMS8 | reverse complement strand
ATATACAACTTAACGCAAGCAGAGCCGAAAAGTAAAACAGATTTTGAAACTAAACCATCTCGACAGCCGGCTAACGCAAAGCACAGGGGCGACGAGCCGCGCAGCGGGTTGGCGTCCCAGCGGCCAAAGGCCGCGACTGCTGCGCATTGTTAGGTGTTTGTCTTGCCGAAGCATAATATAAAAAAGGTTAATATAGACCACGTACTTATTAATACAATCAAGATACCCCATTCATCTAAAGCCAACTTATTTATAAGAAAAACATTTAAGCTAGCGGCAAACATAACGACGATAAATCCCCACTCACCCAAAGATTTGAAGTTCTTATTGGTTTTACGCTCTAACCATCGCCCAAGACTCAGCAATATAAGCCCGACAACAATTGATGAAATAACCGGTGCTAAATATTCCATGCTCTAGATCACCTAACGCCGCGTTAAGGGGTGAGTGCCGCCTAAACCAGCTTTCCGCAGACCACTTTCACCACCAAAACTAACCGCATACCAAAAATGCCACGCGGCATGAATCCCTCTTGAACGCTTTGTTATGTTTAAGCTTCAAGGGCTTAAGTTTTACCAAAACCAAGATTAACTCAGCGTTGACTCACAAACAAAAGCCAAGACCTAAAAAACTGAAATGACTCATAGATTTGAAAAACAGACTTCGAATTTTGGCAATTCAAGCCCAAAAACTTGTGGTCAAACTTCTGATTGAGCCAAGCGCACCAACCTCGCGCTTACCCGAAAATTGATTGAGGCAATTCTCTGAATTTCCAGCGCCAAAGAATTGATGTCCGGAAAACAGCGCTCACAAATGCCAACTTGCCGAGAAACACAAAACCAACAAGCCGAGGGAGCAAAGAAAAGATGCAACCAACTGATTTAACGTGATTAAACATAACGCCGCGTTAAGGGGCGCAGGCACGCACTACAAACGTGACCGCATACAACTTAACCACTAAACAAACTGCAAGCCAAAAACGCCACGCGTGCCGAATCACTCTTAAATTGCTTGTTATGTTCGGAGTTTAACTGCCGTACCAAACACTAGGATTTCTGATGCACCATCAGTAACTGAGCTAGTTGTAAAACGAATTCCCACTATTGCATCGGCATTTAACTTTACTGCATCTTCGATTAATCGTTCTACCGCTATGTTTCTGGCTTCCATCAACATCTCGGTATAACCTTTAAGCTCGCCACCCACAATACCTTTTAAGCCAGCCATGATATCGCGACCTATATGTTTAGACTGGACCACATTCCCATTAACAATACCCAGAACTGCTTCTATTTCCTTGCCAGGAATAGTTTCCGTTGTCGTGTAAATCATAATTTCTCCCTAGAACATAACGCCCCAAGCAGGGGATTTTATGAGCGTTGTTCAGCGAGTAAAATTCCCGCTGACTTGGCTTGTTAACTGCTT
>NZ_JAPJEA010000016.1:0-1457 GCF_030737935.1 Alishewanella sp. SMS8 | reverse complement strand
GCTTTAGAAGGTGTCGATGTCAGCACCTTAGCCGATGGCCCACTGACCATTGACGCGACGGCAGTCGATAACAACGGCAATCCATTGGCCGCCGATACTTCAGCCACACTTGATGCGGTTGCCGGTTCATTGGATATCGCTGCGACGGTTGATAATACCGATGGCACGCTTGACCTCAGCGGCACCACCACTGACGTGGCACCGGGTTCCGTGATTAACATCACCATCACCGACCAAAACGGTAAAACGGTGATTGCTCAAGCTACCGTATTAGCCGATGGCAGTTATGCTTTAGACGGTGTCGATGTTAGCACTCTAGCCGATGGTCCACTGACCATTGACGCGACAGCAGTCGATAACAACGGTAATCCACTCGCGGCAGACACCAATGCTGTATTGGATGCGGTCGAAGGCACCCTAGATATCGCTGCCACCGTCGATAACACCGATGGTACGCTTGACCTCAGCGGCACCACCACCGATGTCGCTCCAGGTACCGTGATTAACATCACCATCACCGATCAAAACGGTAAGACGGTGATTACCCAAGCTACCGTATTGGCCGATGGCAGCTATGCCTTAGACGGTGTCGATGTCAGCACCCTAGCCGATGGCCCATTAACCATTGACGCAACGGCAGTCGATAACAACGGCAATCCATTGGCCGCCGATACTTCAGCCACACTCGATGCGATTGCCGGTTCATTGGATATCGCCGCCACGGTGGACAACACCGACGGTACGGTTGACCTCAGTGGCACCACCACCGACGTTGCTCCAGGCACGGTGATTAACATCACCATTACCGATCAAAACGGTAAGACGGTGATTACCCAAGCTACCGTATTGGCCGATGGCAGCTATGCCTTAGACGGTGTCGATGTCAGCACCCTAGCCGATGGCCCACTGACCATTGACGCGACGGCAGTCGATAACAACGGCAATCCATTGGCCGCCGATACTTCAGCCACACTCGATGCGATTGCCGGTTCATTAGATATCGCTGCGACCGTCGATAACACCGATGGCACCCTCGATTTATCGGGTACCACCACCGATGTTGCTCCAGGCACGGTGATTAACATCACCATTACCGATCAAAACGGTAAAACGGTGATTACTCAAGCTACCGTATTAGCCGATGGCAGCTATGCCTTAGACGGTGTCGATGTCAGCACCTTAGCCGATGGCCCATTAACCATTGATGCGACGGCAGTGGATAACAACGGCAATCCATTGGCTGCTGATACTTCAGCCACACTCGATGCGATTGCCGGTTCATTGGATATCGCCGCCACGGTGGACAACACCGACGGTACGGTTGACCTCAGTGGCACCACCACCGACGTTGCTCCAGGCACGGTGATTAACATCACCATTACCGATCAAAACGGTAAGACGGTGATTACCCAAGCTACCGTATTGGCCGATGGCAGCTATGCCTTAGACGGTGTCGA
>NZ_JAPJEA010000015.1:0-2085 GCF_030737935.1 Alishewanella sp. SMS8 | reverse complement strand
TTTACCATTTTGATCGGTGATAGTGATATTAATCACCGTGCCTGGAGCAACATCGGTGGTGGTACCCGATAAATCGATGGTGCCATCGGTGTTATCGACGGTCGCAGCGATATCTAATGAGCCAGCAACCGCATCAAGTGTGGCTGAAGTATCAGCAGCTAATGGATTGCCGTTGTTATCGACTGCCGTCGCATCAATGGTCAGTGGTCCATCGGCTAAGGTGCTGACATCGACACCGTCTAAGGCATAGCTGCCATCTGCCAATACGGTAGCTTGGGTAATCACCGTCTTACCGTTTTGATCGGTAATGGTGATGTTAATTACCGTGCCTGGAGCAACGTCGGTGGTGGTGCCCGATACATCGAGGGTGCCATCGGTGTTATCGACGGTCGCAGCGATATCCAATGAACCGGCAACCGCATCAAGTGTGGCTGAAGTATCTGCCGCGAGTGGGTTACCGTTGTTATCGACTGCCGTCGCATCAATGGTTAATGGGCCATCGGCTAAGGTGCTGACATCGACATCGGCTAACTGGTAACTGCCATCAGCCAGCACGGTGGCTTGGGCGATGACTGTTTTACCATTTTGATCGGTGATAGTGATATTAATCACCGTGCCTGGAGCAACATCGGTGGTGGTGCCGCTGAGGTCAAGCGTACCGTCGGTGTTATCCACGGTCGCGGCGATATCCAATGAACCGGCAACCGCATCGAGTGTGGCTGAAGTATCGGCGGCCAATGGATTGCCGTTGTTATCGACTGCCGTCGCATCAATGGTCAGTGGTCCATCGGCTAAGGTGCTGACATCGACATTTTCTAACTGGTAGCTGCCATCGGCTAATACGGTGGCCTGGGCAATGACCGTCTTACCGTTTTGATCGGTGATGGTGATGTTAATTACGGTACCCGGTGCCACGTCAGTGGTGGTGCCCGATAAATCGATGGTGCCATCGGTGTTATCGACGGTCGCAGCGATATCCAATGAACCGGCAACCGCATCGAGTGTGGCTGAAGTATCAGCAGCCAATGGATTGCCGTTGTTATCGACTGCCGTCGCATCAATGGTCAGTGGTCCATCGGCTAAGGTGCTGACATCGACATCGGCTAACTGGTAACTGCCATCAGCCAGCACGGTGGCTTGGGCGATGACTGTTTTACCATTTTGATCGGTGATAGTGATATTAATCACCGTGCCTGGAGCAACATCGGTGGTGGTGCCGCTGAGGTCAAGCGTGCCATCGGTGTTATCCACGGTCGCGGCGATATCCAATGAACCGGCAATGGCATCGAGTGTGGCTGAAGTATCAGCGGCCAATGGATTGCCGTTGTTATCCACTGCCGTCGCGTCAATGGTCAGTGGGCCATCGGCTAACGCGCTGACATCGATACCTTCTAAGGCATAGCTGCCATCGGCCAGCACGGTGGCTTGAGCAATGACTGTCTTACCGTTTTGATCGGTGATAGTGATGTTAATCACGGTGCCCGGTGCCGCGTCGGTGGTGGTACCACTGAGGTCAAGCGTACCATCGGTGTTATCCACGGTCGCGGCGATATCCAATGAACCGGCAATGGCATCGAGTGTGGCTGAAGTATCAGCGGCCAATGGATTGCCGTTGTTATCGACAGCCGTCGCATTAATGGTTAATGGGCCATCGGCTAAGGTGCTGACATCGACATCGGCTAACTGGTAACTGCCATCGGCTAATACGGTAGCTTGAGTAATTACCGTTTTACCGTTTTGGTCGGTGATGGTGATGTTAATTACCGTGCCCGGCGCCACATCGGTGGTGGTACCCGATACATCGAGGGTGCCATCGGTGTTATCGACGGTCGCAGCGATATCCAATGAGCCGGCAATGGCATCGAGTGTAGCTGAAGTATCAGCAGCCAATGGATTGCCGTTGTTATCGACCGCCGTCGCATCAATGGTTAATGGGCCATCGGCTAAGGTGCTGACATCGACACCTTCTAAGGCATAGCTGCCATCGGCCAGCACGGTGGCTTGAGCAATGACTGTTTTACCATTTTGATCGGTGATAGTGATATTAATCACCGTGCCTGGAGCAACATCGGTGGTGGTGCCGCT
>NZ_JAPJEA010000014.1:0-3588 GCF_030737935.1 Alishewanella sp. SMS8 | reverse complement strand
TCTTCTCAGCGCGAGAAAGTTTGAGGATAGCTTCAGCGGTATGATTCATAAAGATAAGGCTGGATTACTTTGATTGCTATAATTAGAACAGAAAATCAGATGGAATGGTATTACTCTAACGGGTAAGCCTTTTTGCGTTGAAGCGCCTCGCGGCGCACACTCACGCATGCCAGCCACAGCGCTGGTGGCATTGAGCAGGCCAATCATTGGCCTGCATCGCTTCGCGAGCTGCCTGTAGCAGTCCAAATTCTTTCCTGACGAATTTGTCGCCATGCGATTTGGTACTTAAGAATAGTAAAAGGCAATTAAAGCAGTTAGCTCGAATTGTTCCGAGTAACGAAGTACGCCGTTAGACAAATTTTTAACGGGACGTCACCATCATGCTCAAAACTCAAAACTCAAAACTCAAAACTAAAAAACTCACCGTGTATACCTTTGTATCTTAACGCTTGATAAGTGCTGCCGCGTCACTAGCCACAATCAAATCGCACTTGCAGTAAGATTGATAAAGCTATGCCACGCATTGCTGCAGCGATCAATATTAGATAACCATGCTATACACGGTATATTTATTCTAGTTTATGTTTGCGCTTACACAGTAGCACCTTTAGAATTGCCGCATTCGGTTTATCGGTGTTTGCTATGCTTTTCTTACAGAATCAAGCTGCTGAGGCTTACTCTACATTTCGTTTAAAAACATCGTTGCAGCAAGTAATAGAAGTGCAAGATGTTAACGAACTTAATACGATTAACATCGATTCTGCTCCTATTATTTTAGGCGAGGGCAGCAATACCATTTTTCTAACTGAGCAATCACGTCCTATATTACGTTTTACTTCGTCTCAACGAACGATATTGAATGAGACGCTTGATACTGTAAATCTTCATGTAGAAGCTGGTCACAATTGGCATCAATTAGTTAGTTGGGCAGTAGACTCAAAGCTATGGGGTATAGAGAATCTGGCATTAATACCAGGATCTGTTGGTGCAGCACCTATCCAAAATATTGGTGCTTATGGTGTTGAGTTTGCGGATGTCTGTGATTATGTCGATTTTTACTCATGGGCTGACCAATCCGTACATCGACTCCCGGCAGATGAGTGTCTATTTGGTTATCGAGACAGTCTATTTAAACAAAGTTTAACTAGTAAGGGATTGGTCATTGCCGTAGGTATCACCCTACAGAAAAAACCGAAACGTGTTTTTAATTATGCGGGTTTAGATACCTTATCTGATAGCGCGTCTTTACAAGAAATATATGCCCAAGTCATTGCTACAAGACAGAATAAGCTTCCTGATTATACAAAGTTGGCTAATTGTGGCAGCTTTTTTAAGAATCCCATAATTTCTTTGCATGCTTATCATTTACTCCAGCAGCAATTTCCAAAAATCCCAGGTTATATTGTCTCCGATAACGTCAAGGTGCCAGCAGCTTGGTTGATCGACCAATTAGGATTCAAAGGTTATCGTTTAAATGATGTCGGTTGTTATGAGCGTCAGCCGTTAGTTTTAGTTAACTATGGTAATGGGACTGCAGAGGCATTATTAGCGTTAGTAAATATGATCATCGGTAAAGTTAAAGATCGCTATGCTATTTTGCTTGAGCCTGAAGTTCGCATGTTAAATAAAGATGGCAGGGCTTATGTCCAAAGCTAATCTACAAGTACAGCGGCAATTACTCAGCGTATTAGCTGATGGCAAATTTCATTCCGGTCAGATACTTGCCAATCATTTTGGCATCAGTCGTACGGCAATTGCGAATTACATCGCAGAGTTAGAGTTGGTCGGTTTAGACATATATAAAGTGAAAGGTAAAGGCTATGCTTTAACCAAACCGATAGTCTTGCTCGATGCGGCCATTATCCGCCAACTTCAACCTGCTCAAAGTGCGCCGGTATTAGTCCAGCATATCACTGACTCTACTAACTTACAGTTGATGCAGGCCTTACAAAGTAATAAAGACCTTGCCAGCGCCAGTGTCATTGTGGCTGAAGCACAAACGGCAGGACGTGGACGACGCGGGCGTAGCTGGTATTCACCTTTTGGCAGTAATTTATATTTTAGTTATTACTGGAAGCTTGAGCAGGGTATCCAAGCTGCTATGGGTTTAAGTATTGTTGCTGGTTGTGCCTTATGTCAGGTTTTACAACGTCATTATCAGATCTCGACCAAGATGAAATGGCCAAACGATATCTACATCGATAATCGAAAAGTGGCTGGAATATTAGTTGAATTAGTGGGGCAGGCTGATGGCGCTTGCCATGTAGTAATAGGGATTGGTATTAACGTGCAATTACCACTACAAGCTTTGCAGCATATTGATCAACCCTATGCTGATCTTGCTACCGCGACTGATCATGCTATTAATCGCAATGAATTAGTCGTGCATTTACAAAGTGCCTTAACCTATGCCTTAAAACAGTTCCAGCAAACAGGTTTTGCACCGTTTCAGGAATCTTTTAATCAGTTGAATTTATACGCTCAGCAAACAGTGACTTTATCAGGAAGTGCAAGCGCAACCGGTGTTTGCAAGGGGGTTGATAATCAGGGGGCGATTTTGTTAGAGCATGCGGGACAAATTGTCGCTTACTTTGGTGGTGAAGTTAGTTTAAGAGCGGCGACTTGATGTATTTACTGTTAGATATTGGTAACTCACGCACAAAAGCCGTAATTTATGAAAATGGTAAGTTTACGCTACTGTCTGATTTAAACCTGCAATCAATAGCACCTTATCGCTTCATTGCTGTATACGTTGCTTGCGTGGGTTTTGATGAACATGTTGAGCAGTTACAGTATACACTGGGCTTAACGCATTTGCCTTGGTACAGATTAGTCAGCCAAACAGCTGCTTTTGGCGTGGTTAATCGCTATGCCACACCTGAGCGATTAGGGGTTGATCGTTGGTTAGCTATTTTAGGTGCTGATAGCTTGTTGCAGGCGAAAAATCTAATGATAGTCGATGCCGGTACGGCTTTAACTATTGATTGGTTAGATATGTCACAGCAACACCAAGGCGGTTGGATTATTCCTGGTCTTCGCTTGCAACAAGAAGCGGTAATAAAAAATACGGCAAGAGTAGGCAGTACTCCAGATGATAGTCAAGAATTAATCTTAGGCGTTAATACACAAGATTGCGTTAAAAATGGTGCTCTTGCAGCATTATGTGGTGCTATTCGTGCTGGTTGGCAGTTAAAACCAACCGACGTTATCTTCCTCACGGGTGGTGATGCACCAAAGTTGGCTCAATATCTGTCTGACTTGCCGGTACAACTGGATCCTTTACTGATTTTTCGCGGCATAGCGCGATATATTGCAACTTAAACGCGGGATCGCACAACAATTAGCCGTTCAGCTAATAATTTATGCTTTTTTCTGTTTTTCTTGTTGCGCCATCCCCACCATTCTACTAGAATTCGCACCCACTGACGTAGTGCCGCTTTAGCTCAGTTGGTAGAGCAACTGACTTGTAATCAGTAGGTCATCCGTTCGACTCGGATAAGCGGCACCATTAGTGGAGGGGTTCCCGAGTGGCCAAAGGGATCAGACTGTAAATCTGCCGGCACTGCCTTCGAAGGTTCGAATCCTTCC
>NZ_JAPJEA010000013.1:0-3616 GCF_030737935.1 Alishewanella sp. SMS8 | reverse complement strand
AAGGCGCACCATTCGCTCCCTTCGGTCGCTGGGATGCCAACCGCGATGCGGTCGTCACCCATGTGCTTTGCGTTAGGTAACTCATGGTAGACCGTAGCATTGTTTACAAAGATGCCGAGTTGTTTTTTAAACTTAATGGCACTTCGGTGATGAAGTTGACTGCGAATGCTGCCGTCAACGTTTGCCAACTTGCTACAAAGCAAAATATTAGGGTAAATCGGATCGAAGGTGGCATTTGGCATTCGCCAGGTTTTGAGTCGCGTTTAGATTGCATCTGGGATGCTAAAGATTGGTTAAAGGGAAATGGTTTGAAAAACAATATGTTGGCAATAGAGTTTATTAGAGAAGAAGCAACGAATCATCAGGCATTTATTGTTTCAATAGAGAAAGTTACCTAACAAACCACTGTAGTCACTCGCATGCGCTCGTTGGGACACAAATACGTTGGCTCCCTTCGCTTCGCTCGGTATTGTAGCCAACGTATTTGTGCCCCTAAGTGGGGCGTTATACGCTTACTAGATTTCGAGTAACCAATGAAATTAGAGTTAATATTCCCTGAACTGAATAACAATTCCATTTACAGATTTCATTTAGCAAAGCAAGAACCTGAAGGCACACGACCAATAGATGTTTTGGCTAGAAGCTTTGAAGAATGGACTGAATGGCAGGTATACCGGGGCAAGAAGAAAGAGCGTTTTATACGAGATAAAATAGTTTCTTTCGCCCAAATATCAGGCTCCAAATTCTTATTTGGTGGTATTTTTAATATAACCAACCGAAGCAACTCAAATTACGAAGTTGAACTGGACCCTAACCATACGGACCTGATTGGTCGATTAACAATTGATTATCGTGGCGACAACACTAGAGGCACAGTCTTTAACCCTGATTATATTTTCTCTTACTCAACCATCTCATCAATATCACAGCACAAATATCAAGGGGAGAGATTCATATCGTACGATAGAATCAATCATAGCTTTGAGTCCATGAGCATAGTAATAAAAAATGAATTAAATGATTGGAAAGTTGCCTTGAGTAGTGTTTATGGCGTTTACCTACTAACAGATCAAAAAACTGGAAAGCATTACGTCGGCTCCGCTTATGGATATCAAGGCATTTGGGGAAGATGGGCCGATTACATTCATGGCTGCCATGGAAATAACAAAGAACTCAAAGAGCTTTACACCATTCATTCCAAGGAATATTTTGAAGAGCATTTCAAATTTACAATACTAGAAGTGCTTTCAAAATCACTTGTGCCTGAAGAAGTCATACAACGCGAAAACCTGTGGAAACAAAAACTGCAGACAATCAAGTTTGGTTACAACGCATCATAAACGTATAACAAATGGTTCAAATCGTTCGCTTCGCTCACTGGGACGGGCTAAAGCCCGCCCCTTAACCAAACGTTAGGTACTTATGAATATTCCTAAAGTTGATACTTGGTTTTTCGAAAAGCTAGAATTTTCATACCCAGACGTACTTAGTATTAAGTTAGTTGAAGGGGTGAAGTCAGGCGAGCCAGAGATGGTTTTATCTGACACTGATAACCCAATTGGGCCTTACTTCCCTGTCAACGTAGTGAAGCAAAGTCAATGTCTAAGAATTATTTTTAACGAAGTTATTTCATTCCACGTTATTGACGAGTCGTATTCCTCTCCAAAAGAGAAACTAGACATTGTTAAAGAAATCGGCCCCGTAAGAAAGTGCAATAATCTCGATTATAAAAAGTATGTGCAGTCAGATAGCATAGTTGAACAAACTGGGCCACAGGAATTCTCTGGGTATTATATCTGGACAGAAGATCAAACACTGTTTGTCTTAGCAACTCTTGACCCTGAAGTTTTAATTAGTGATGAAAAACCTGATACTACATTGGAGCGAAGCAAAACATATTTTAGTAAGTAAGCGTACCTAACAAGTTGCTTAATTTCGTTCCGGCCACAAAGAGCGTGGCCTCCACGGGACTGCCTACGCTTCGCTGCGGCAGCCCATTAGCAAAGCGTTAGGTTACCAAGGAAGACATGCGTAAATTTTTAGCATTGGATAAGAAAACTCAAATAGATCTTCGTAAACGTTTTCCAGATCTAGATAAGTTATTAGCTGTCGAAGACACAAATGCTTATACCTATATGGCTGTTTCAGTATTTGATCGTTGGTTGGGTGAAGTAGACTCAATAAAGTATTTATCTGATGTCTCAAAGGAAGAGCAGCAGATCAGAGATTCAAAGTTCATTAAATTTGCTGGAAAGTTAATTAACAATACTGAAGTGCTTAATTTTACGTTTAAAGGTCGTTGGGGTAACGCTTTACCGCAATTTCGCAAATTTACTTCAAGTACAGCTAAAGAAAACTACCTTATGTGTACGCAGCATAATGTAGATAGTAGTCACTTCTATAAAATCGTCTTGCCTGAACTTGAAGCTGTATATTTTGAAAGTTGGGATGACACTAATGTTTTTTATTTACGTAATACAGAGCATGAAGTGCAAATTGAAAAATGGGCAAACGAATGTGGCTTGTATTGTTTGAAAAGGTAACCTAACAAGTGAATTATGTCGTTCGTAAACTCACTGGGAATTTTACTCGCTGGCCTTCGGCCAAAGCGCTTCTAAAATCCCCATATTCAAAGCGTTAGAGCTCACACAGTTGCCCCAGCGGCTTCAAGGAGGATCGAATGAAAGGACAATTCGTCGCGGGAGCAGTTATCTACGCAAAAGACATTCAGCGAGTGAGCCAGTTTTATTCTGAGCTTGCTGGTCTACCAGTAACTCATAAAGAACCTGACTATGTGCTACTTGAGTCACCAAGCTTTCAATTAACGGTGGTAGCTCTAGCACCCGCAATCGCAGCTAAAATTGCAATCTCATCACCACCAGAACGCAGAGAAAACACAGCGATTAAAATTTGTTTTCCCGTTAAAAATCTTGTCACTACCCGAAAAATAGCTGAGCAGCTAGGTGGCAAATTAAATGAGCCAGAACGTGAATGGCTATTTCAAGGCAATAGAGTGTGTGATGCTCATGATCCAGAGGGCAATATTTTCCAAATTCGAGCCAGTGAATTCTAACAAGAATTTAAAGCGGGACTGCTAACAGTTTGCTCGGTTTCGCTTCGCTACACATTTTAGCAAACTGTTTTCAGCCCCTTAAATGGGCGTTATATTTTCAGGGAAGTCCATGCGTATAATTAGTATTTTAGCTTTCTTAACGTTGGTTGGATGTAGCGAAGCTGACATAGAGCCATGCAGTCAAGTAGAGATCGGAATGTTCGAATCAGAACTTATCAAAGAACTTGGCAGTCCTTTTCAAAAATCTGATGAAATAGATAATAAGAAAGCGTTAATGTTTAAAGGTGAAAATATTCCAACAATAATGATTGTTGAGTTAAACAAAACCGAGTTAGGTAAATACAAAGTGTCGCATTGTAATGTCATGTAAAATTGAAAATATAACAAGCAATTCAACAGGGACAAAAAACAGTTTGCTGTTTCGTTCCTCAACATTTTAGCAAACAATTTTTTGCCCGTTAATTGGGCGTTAGCCGGCTGTCGAGATGGTTTAGTTTCAAAATCTGTTTTACTTTTCGGCTCTGCTTGCGTTAAGTTGTATAT
>NZ_JAPJEA010000012.1:0-5178 GCF_030737935.1 Alishewanella sp. SMS8 | reverse complement strand
ACTATGACCACTCCTCCAATAAGAACATATGCAAATACTTTCAGAAACTTGACCATGCTAATCCATGCAGTTAACGCATTACTAATGGGCTGCCGCAGCGCAGCGTAGGCAGTCCCGTGGAGGCCAAGCTTTTTGTGGCCGGAACGAAATTTAGTAACTTGTTAGGTATTGTTTGAAACATAGCAGATGAACTTATTTTTGAACAATAGCCATATAAGGCAAGTAAACGCCGCAGCGGCACAGACGGCCTGAACTGCCGTAAAGTGGTTGCCATACGAACTTATGAAAAACACAATTGGCATCACCGTCAAAAAACCACCTAACCAATCATTATTCCTACGCCACAAAAACGGTAATACAAGAGCGGTATAAAGACCATAAGGAATACTTAAAAATAGTAAGAAGTAAATTGGTCTCTCAAAAAAACTCAAAACCAAAAAAATGACTATAAATATCGCCAAAAACCACGGTGAATAACCAATCGTTTGGATGAATTCTTTTTTACTAGATGACTGCATTATACTTACCTAACGCTGCTGTAACCTGCCCAAATTATGGAGAAGTTTTGTGCGAAAATGCGCGCAGCGTATTGCACAAAATCGCGTAGTAATTTGGGTCAGGTTTACAGCCTTGTTATGCATTTAAATACCCATTAAACCGACGAACCATTTTGGCCATTCAAAGCCGAAATATATAGACCCCAGTAATGAAAAAGCAATTGGCCTGATATCTTTGAGCCAAAGCGCAGCGAGTAAACCTACAAGACTAACCCAGCCCCAAGGCATAGCCACTGAAAGTAACAAGCCAAATGGCAATAAAATCACCATGCCGACGAGATCATTTATGGGCTGCCACTCTACGTTTGGCTCTGGAAGATAGGTATAATCCCAGTAAAACATTGATGCTAAAGATGCCAGCACTGAAAATATCAGACCGCTGACAAGCCAAACGAAAGCAATTTTTTTCCTACTTGCGCTAAATTTCATCGGTTACTTTTGCATAACGCCCAAATAATGGGCAAATGTTCGTTGGCTAAAATTGGAGCGCAGCGACAAAGCCAACGGTTATTTGTCCCTGTTTATTTGCTTGTTAGAAATACTTATAACCACCAAAACCAAAGAACAAACAAAATACAACAATAATCCAGAATATAATCTCTTGTACTTTATAAAATATTTTATTTGTATTTAATAGCGGCAATGTCCACAACAAAAAATAACTAATAAAAGTTCCTAGAGCTATAGAGTAAAAAAACAAGTTATCTACAAGTAAAAAATGGCACTTAGGTAAATACACCAATAACAAGCTAGGAAGAGCAAAACCAAATGCAAAAATTAACCAAATGAGTGAATGTGTTCCAATGCTTGTATTACATTGAGGACACCTCAACGTTTTTTTAATACCTCCATTATTTATCACATCCCAATACTTTATTTTATTGAAACCACATTCTGGACATTTCATAGTATTTCTAACGCCCAAATTTAGCGCGGAAAGCCGCGCAGCGGGTTGACGTCGCAGCCAGCGCTTTTTGCTGGCGATAAAATTTGTTTGTTATACGTATTTAACGACTCTCTCTCTGCTGACTCAGCGATAATCGGTTTGTTGAACTGAATACGGGGACGCTTTCATCGTCTTTAGAAAGAAAAGCATCAACCTCAACTGTTAAAAAAGCGCGAGGTATAATTTCAATTATGCCTTCCTCACCCAAATTAGCAGACATCAAAACTTCATTTCCAAAGGCTAAAAAACTGCTGTCATGATCCCTTAAATTACCATCGATATAAAGCTTCATACCATGAAACCAAGTGTTAACAACTTTGATTGAATGGCCTTTTACTTTAAAGCTCCATGTTTTTCTCATCGATTACTCCATAAATCTGAAAACGTATAACGCAAAGCACACGGGTGACGACCGCGTAGCGGTTGGCATCCCAGCGGCCGCAGGCCGCGAGTGATGCGCCTTGTTAGCAGCTTGAATTAAAACCCGCGCGGCACTGCCGCACTGGCGAAGCTGAACAAATGCACCACTGTGCAAATTTAAAAACTTAACCAGCCAACAGCGATACAACGAGCAGGCTGGAACCTGTAAAACAATTAAGCGAAGCCGCAAAGAACAACGCTTCCGCCGCCACCGTTTGCGACTAACCCGCAAACTGGCGAACTTTAACTTTTGGCGTTACCGCTAAGAAAACGAAACGCGAGCAATGCCGAATAAAACTACAGACTGAAACCCTTAAAACCCGAACACCTGCTAACGCCGCCAGCAGCGGCCGAGTGAAACGAGGTCCAGCGAACAAAGTGAGCGATGCTGACTGGCCTTGTTATGTTGCATTTAAAATGGACTCGTACTTAGTTAGATGCTTGTCACCCATCAATTTAGAAGCGCTAATTAAATGCATCCAAAACTTCGTAGATGGGCTTGGGTTATCTTCGATTACCCCATCTAGCTCTTCCATTGCCAAAAGCAGCTCATTTGCATTGATATAGTCCAAGAAATCCCCTTTTCTATATCCATTATCAGATTCTATAGTATTGCTTGGTAGTAATTCGAAAGCTGCCATCAATTCAGCCTCGATAAGACGCCATCTTTCAGCTAGCTCCATGATTCACCTTGCAACATAACGCAGCCAGCAGCGGCCGAAAAACCGCACAGCGGGTTTGAGGTCCAGCGACCAAAGGAAGCGTTGCTGACTGGCCTTGTTAAATTCAATTAGCTCTGTAGCACTTTCTTTGCAGGCTGAGTAACTATCAAGTAAATGATATACCCAAGTATCGGAAAAAATACGACTGCTAAAGACCAACCAAACTTTGCACCACCGTGTGAACGGCTTGACAGAATTACATGAATCAATGGCAAAACCATTATGAGTAACAAATGCCAAATACTTATCCCACCCATCATAAATTTAATCCTTTAATTAATTTGAACATTAAAATCTTTCTCAAGACCACTCTGAATTTAACGCCCATTTAAGGGGCTGATAACTGTTTGCTAAAATGTGAAGCGAAGCGAAACCGAGCAAACTGTTAGCAGTCCCGCTTTAAATTCTTGTTAGGTGTTTAGTCACTAAAACTAAACAAATTACTCTTTTTTATTAGAGGTTTAAGAGTTTCAACTGCACCATTATTTTTATGATAAAGGATATAAGTGAAATCCCACGTTTCTGCTAATACTGCATTTAACGAAGGAATAATAATAGTCGTGAAATTCATTTGCCCTCTATTCATATCTTCTTCGTAGGTGGGCAAATATTTATCCAGGTCTTCAAGTTTATCAATGGTCTCGTTTTCTAAATTAACCGCGTACAATTCATATTCTGAATGTAGCAACCTCACTAATTGATTAAACCTATTCCATTCAGATTCTGTTACTTCATATAGCTTGTAACACTCTTCTCGACCGAGTCAACCACCCCATAAGGAAATGAACTCCTTAGAAAACTCTTCCTTTACTTCCCAATCATCAAAATACTCAGAGATCACAGAAACACCTAACGCCCGCCACACACGCGAGCAACTTGTTGCGAGTCGAGCGCCGAAGGCGCGTTGTGCTGGCGTTTGTTAGGCATGATTATGAAATTGTGTCGTGCCATTTCGTTGCGTACCAGTTTTGTAATTTTTGAGCAAACTCTTGTCTCTGAATTGAAGCCGAAACGGTATCCGACATCCCTATGTATTCGATCTCAACAAAGGCAAGATACTTTATGATTTCATCCGCACTTGCGTCAGCCTCAAGTAACCGGAGTGTTGGACCCAGATATGAATCGTATTCATCCCTTGGCCATTCATCTTGCGACATGACACCGATCGGATCCCATTCGCACCATAAATCCCTCATCTCACTCCAACGCTGCCGCGACAATTCTTTTGTGAGTCTCACTTTTGCTCCGACAGCTGCCTAACGCCTTGCTAATTGGTTGCCGCAGCGCAGCGTAGGCAATCCAGTGGAGGCCACGCTTTTTGTGGCCGGAACGAAATTAAGCAATTTGTTATACAGACCAAAATCCAATTCCTATTTTCTTTTTAAGTAGTTGTCGATATTTTTATTCACATCGCCATTCTGCAACTTGTGAGCTAGAGCAACTTTTTGCTCACTCTGTTTTGCGTCATATGTCTTTTTGGCCTTCAAATATAATTTCTCTTCTCTGTTGTACAGAATGTTAGGCAATATCCAGTGTTGTAGTGCCGCTACAAAAGCAAATGACAATATGAAGATAGAGTTGTAATTGGGGTACTTCAAAGCCAAGCCGAATACCCCTAGCAAATACAGCATGCATACGGCTATTAAGATCGCTTGTTTATAAATAAACGATGGTGGTTTTGTCGGCTCGATCATATTAAGTCCGTATAACGCTTTAAACAGCGGAAAACGCGAGCGTTTTGGCGCAGCCAGCGAGTGGTTTTCCGATGATTTAACTTGTTATACGTGTCTTTATTTAACCTTGAAAGCATAAGCGCAAATAAGCACCCCAATACCGAAAAATGCACCACTGATGTTACTAATAATAAATAACCCATTTTCACTATCAAATACTTGTAGACCATAAACTGTGAGCGGTATTGCAACTAAGGAATTTATTAACATAACCAGCAATCCGAACAAAAAATATTTTTTGGAAAGTCCTGAAGACTTTGAAGCAACAAAGGCTGCAACAAGGATAAACCCAATTGTGGTGATATTGATCAGTAAAGCAGTATTTAAAACTTCCATGATTCCCTAATTCATCCCAAAAACGTATAACGCCCGCCACACACGCGAGCAACTTGTTGCGAGTCGAGCGCCAAAGGCGCGTTGTGCTGGCGTTTGTTATAAGCATCACCTAACAATTCTTTTGGGCTCCTCTAAAAACCACATAATGAATGTACATTTTTTACAAATAAGAACTGACGCACTTCTATTTGCCCAATCTAAATTTATAAATGTCAGACCTGCGGTATTTAATTGCGCTTCTCCAGTTTCAAAATGCTGATGTCCGCAATGGATGCACTTCGCGTTTACACCATTGACTGTATATTGGTCAACTTTTAAAGCTGCCGCAGCTCCCTTTAAACCTTTACCGAGAGTCTTCAAGAATGACATCAGTACTCCTCTAGCTTATAACGCAAAGCACATGGGTGACGACCGCATCGCGGTTGGCATCCCAGCGACCGAAGGGAGCGAATGGTGCGCCTTGT
>NZ_JAPJEA010000011.1:0-3434 GCF_030737935.1 Alishewanella sp. SMS8 | reverse complement strand
ACCAGATTGGGGTTATAGCTCAGCTGGGAGAGCGCCTGCCTTGCACGCAGGAGGTCAGCGGTTCGATCCCGCTTAACTCCACCACTTCTGGTTTTAAACCGGCTCTAGGAATTCAAATATAAGTGCTTAGTCTATAAGTGTTTATATTTGAGTTTAATCTCAAACTGCTCTTTAACAATTTGGCAAGCTGATGTAAAAAGTAAAAAAACTAAGGTTACATTTAATTGTATACCTTATTCACACTGTACACTTCAAGACATTTTGGGGTTGTATGGTTAAGTGACTAAGCGTACACGGTGGATGCCTTGGCAGTCAGAGGCGATGAAGGACGTACTAACCTGCGAAAAGCTACGGGGAGCCGGTAAGAGGCATTATATCCGTAGATATCCGAATGGGGAAACCCAGTGAGTTTACTCACTATCGCTACATGAATACATAGTGTAGCGAGGCAAACCGGGAGAACTGAAACATCTAAGTACCCCGAGGAAAAGAAATCAACCGAGATTCCGTTAGTAGCGGCGAGCGAACGCGGAGTAGCCCTTAAGCTATATTGGTGTTAGTGGAATACTCTGGAAAGGGTAGCGATACAGGGTGATAGCCCCGTACACGACAATGCTTTTATAGTGAAAACGAGTAGGACGGGACACGTGGTATCCTGTTTGAACATGGGGGGACCATCCTCCAAGGCTAAATACTCCTGACTGACCGATAGTGAACCAGTACCGTGAGGGAAAGGCGAAAAGAACCCCTGTAAGGGGAGTGAAATAGAACCTGAAACCGTGTACGTACAAGCAGTGGGAGCACCTTCGTGGTGTGACTGCGTACCTTTTGTATAATGGGTCAGCGACTTACATTCTGTAGCGAGGTTAACCGAATAGGGGAGCCGTAGGGAAACCGAGTCTTAACTGGGCGAATAGTTGCAGGGTGTAGACCCGAAACCGGGCGATCTATCCATGAGCAGGTTGAAGGTTGGGTAACACTAACTGGAGGACCGAACCCACTAATGTTGAAAAATTAGGGGATGACTTGTGGATCGGAGTGAAAGGCTAATCAAGCTCGGAGATATCTGGTTCTCCTCGAAAGCTATTTAGGTAGCGCCTCGAGCGAATACCATTGGGGGTAGAGCACTGTTTGGGCTAGGGGGTCATCCCGACTTACCAACCCCATGCAAACTCCGAATACCAATGAGTACTACTCGGGAGACACACGGCGGGTGCTAACGTCCGTCGTGAAAAGGGAAACAACCCAGACCGCCAGCTAAGGTCCCAAAGTAATGATTAAGTGGAAAACGATGTGGGAAGGCATAGACAGCTAGGAGGTTGGCTTAGAAGCAGCCACCCTTTAAAGAAAGCGTAATAGCTCACTAGTCGAGTCGGCCTGCGCGGAAGATGTAACGGGGCTAAAATCATTCACCGAAGCTGCGGACTTGCATTATGTGCAAGTGGTAGAGGAGCGTTCTGTAAGCCTGCGAAGGTGTCTTGAGAAGGATGCTGGAGGTATCAGAAGTGCGAATGCTGACATGAGTAACGATAAGGGGAGTGAAAAACTTCCCCGCCGAAAGACCAAGGGTTCCTATCCCATGCTAATCAGGGTAGGGTGAGTCGGCTCCTAAGGCGAGGCTGAAAGGCGTAGTCGATGGGAAACAGGTTAATATTCCTGTACCGGCCAATACTGCGATGGGGGGACGGAGAAAGCTAGGCAAGCGCGGCGTTGGTAGTCCGCGTGAAAGTGTGTAGGTTGAGAGACTAGGAAAATCCGGTTTCTTAAGACTGAGACACGAGACGAGTCACTAAGGTGATGAAGTTGCTAACGCTATGCTTCCAGGAAAAGCCTCTAAGCTTCAGGTATTGGTGACCGTACCCTAAACCGACACAGGTGGTCAGGTAGAGCATACCAAGGCGCTTGAGAGAACTCGGCTGAAGGAACTAGGCAAAATAGTACCGTAACTTCGGGAGAAGGTACGCTCTTTGATGTGAAGCCCTTGCGGTGTAAGCATTGGAGAGTCGCAGTGACCAGCTGGCTGCAACTGTTTATTAAAAACACAGCACTCTGCAAACACGTAAGTGGACGTATAGGGTGTGACACCTGCCCGGTGCCGGAAGGTTAATTGATGGGGTTAGCGCAAGCGAAGCTCTTGATCGAAGCCCCGGTAAACGGCGGCCGTAACTATAACGGTCCTAAGGTAGCGAAATTCCTTGTCGGGTAAGTTCCGACCTGCACGAATGGTGTAATGATGGCCAGGCTGTCTCCAGCCGAGACTCAGTGAAATTGAAATTGCGGTGAAGATGCCGTATACCCGCGGCTAGACGGAAAGACCCCGTGAACCTTTACTATAGCTTGGCACTGAACATTGACCCTACATGTGTAGGATAGGTGGGAGGCTTTGAAGTTGGAACGCTAGTTCTGATGGAGCCGTCCTTGAAATACCACCCTTGTATGTTTGATGTTCTAACGTAGGTCCCTGAATCGGGATTGCGGACAGTGTCTGGTGGGTAGTTTGACTGGGGCGGTCTCCTCCTAAAGAGTAACGGAGGAGCACGAAGGTTGGCTAAGTACGGTCGGACATCGTACGGTTAGTGTAATGGTAGAAGCCAGCTTAACTGCGAGACAGACACGTCGAGCAGGTACGAAAGTAGGTCATAGTGATCCGGTGGTTCTGTATGGAAGGGCCATCGCTCAACGGATAAAAGGTACTCCGGGGATAACAGGCTGATACCGCCCAAGAGTTCATATCGACGGCGGTGTTTGGCACCTCGATGTCGGCTCATCACATCCTGGGGCTGAAGTCGGTCCCAAGGGTATGGCTGTTCGCCATTTAAAGTGGTACGCGAGCTGGGTTTAGAACGTCGTGAGACAGTTCGGTCCCTATCTGCCGTGGGCGTTGGATGATTGAGTGGAGTTGCTCCTAGTACGAGAGGACCGGAGTGAACGAACCGCTGGTGTTCGGGTTGTCATGCCAATGGCATTGCCCGGTAGCTACGTTCGGAACGGATAACCGCTGAAAGCATCTAAGCGGGAAGCCGGCCACAAGATGAGTCATCCCTTAGACTTCGAGTCTACTAAAGGGTCGTTGAAGACCACAACGTTGATAGGTGAGGTGTGGAAGCGTGGTGACACGTTAAGCTAACTCATACTAATTGCCCGAGAGGCTTAACCATACAACGCCCAAGATGTTTTAAGAAAAGAATACAGTGTGAATTTACTTATCAGATTGCCGAATATTGGAACACGTTTTTATCAAATCCTTCCATGGATTTGACCCTAACGGGCCGCACTAAAGTGCGTTAAAACTTGTTCCCTACAAGTTTTTGCCTGGTGGCAATAGCGCTGTGGAACCACCTGACTCCATTCCGAACTCAGAAGTGAAACGCAGCTGCGACGATGGTAGTGTGGCATTCGCCATGCGAGAGTAGTACACCGCCAGGCACCTCATT
>NZ_JAPJEA010000010.1:0-15806 GCF_030737935.1 Alishewanella sp. SMS8 | reverse complement strand
TTTTCCCACTCAGCATCGCCTTCCAGACCTTTTAAGGCTGAACCACGGATTACTGGTAAGTCATCACCTGGGAAGTCGTAGTCTGAAAGAAGCTCACGCACTTCCATTTCTACTAATTCTAATAACTCTTCGTCATCTACCATGTCACACTTGTTCATGAACACGATGATGTAAGGTACACCAACCTGACGTGATAACAGGATGTGCTCACGCGTTTGTGGCATTGGGCCGTCAGTCGCCGCTACTACCAGAATAGCACCGTCCATCTGTGCCGCACCAGTGATCATGTTTTTAACATAGTCAGCGTGACCTGGACAGTCTACGTGTGCATAGTGACGTGTTGGTGTATCGTATTCAACGTGTGACGTGTTGATGGTGATACCACGAGCTTTTTCTTCTGGTGCTTTATCGATTTGATCGAAAGCAAATGCCTGACCGCCGTATGTCTTTGCTAATACGTTAGTGATAGCAGCTGTCAGAGTAGTTTTACCGTGGTCAACGTGGCCGATAGTACCTACGTTTACGTGCGGTTTTACGCGTTCAAATTTAGCCTTAGCCATTTATAGACCCTTCTTAGTCAAATTTAAGACCCGTTAAATCGGGACTGTTTAATCGTTAATCGTAAGCTCTACGAGAAGCAATAATTGCTTCAGTAACATTGCTTGGTGCTTCCTGATAATTCAGCGGTTCCATAGAGTAAGAGGCACGGCCCTGACTCAAAGAACGCATATTAGTTGCATAGCCAAACATTTCAGATAACGGTACATTGGCGTCGATTATCTTAATCCCGCCAGGCGCATCTTCCATACCGTTGATGATACCGCGACGACGGTTTAAATCACCAACGATATCACCCATGAAGTCATCTGGCGTAACTACCTCAACCTTCATAATAGGCTCGAGGACAACCGGCTTAGCCTGAAGAGCTCCTTTTTTGAAGCCCATAGACGCAGCGATTTTGAACGCCATTTCGTTCGAGTCAACATCGTGGTAGGAACCATCGAATACAGTAACTTTCACGTCGATTACCGGATAACCCGCTAATACACCGTTTTTCATTTGTTCCTGAACGCCCTTATCAATAGCAGGGATAAATTCTTTTGGAATCGCCCCGCCAATTACTGCGTTCTCGAACTTATAACCTTCACCCTCAGGTAACGGCTCAATCCGCAACCAGCAATGACCAAATTGGCCACGACCGCCTGACTGACGTACAAACTTACCTTCAACTTCTGTTTTGCCACGCAATGTTTCACGGTAAGACACCTGTGGTTTACCCACATTGGCCTCGACCTTAAATTCACGACGCATGCGATCAACAATGATGTCGAGGTGTAATTCACCCATACCAGAAATAATGGTTTGCGCGGTTTCTTCGTCAGTATGTACTCGGAATGACGGATCTTCTGCTGCCAGCTTGCTTAACGCTATTCCCATCTTTTCCTGATCAGCCTGTGTTCTAGGCTCAACAGCAACAGAAATAACCGGCTCAGGAAACACCATGCGTTCCAAAATAATCGGATGATCCATATCACATAAGGTATCGCCCGTTGTCGTATCTTTGAGACCAATCGCAGCAGCAATATCGCCGGCGCAAACAGCCTTGATTTCCTCGCGCGCGTTAGCATGCATCTGTACGATGCGGCCAATACGCTCTTTCTTCATTTTTACTGAGTTGTATACTGCTGAGCCTGACTCAACAATACCCGAGTAAACACGGAAAAAAGTAAGAGTACCAACAAACGGGTCTGTAGCAATTTTGAATGCTAGCGCCGCAAAAGGTTCCGAATCAGCCGATTTACGAAAGCCTTCAGTTTCATCAGGCAGAATACCGTTGATTGCTTTTACTTCTGTCGGTGAAGGCAGATAGTAAATAACGTTATCCAACATGGCCTGCACGCCTTTATTCTTAAAGGCAGAACCTACTTGCACTAGCACTATTTCATTACGTAACGTTAAATCACGTAATGCTTGACGCAACTCATCTTCAGTGAATTCTTCACCTTCAAGATAGCGTTCCATCATGGATTCGTTAGCATCAGCCGCTGCTTCCATCAGGTTTTGGCGCCACTCATGACATTCTTCCAGCATTTCTGCTGGGATCTCTTCATAAGTGAAGGTCATACCCTGATCTTCTTCGTTCCAGTTAATAGCCTTCATTTTGACGAGATCAACTACGCCTCTGAAGTTATCTTCTGCCCCGATTGGCAACTGAATAGGTACGCAACGTGAATTTAAACGGTCGTTCGCTTGCTTTACAACCCGCAGGAAGTTCGCACCGGTACGATCCATTTTATTCACGAAGATCATTCTAGGAACTTCGTACTTATTTGCTTGACGCCAAACTGTTTCAGTTTGAGGCTGTACACCTGATGACCCGCACAATACGACGACGGCACCATCTAGCACGCGCAAAGAACGCTCTACTTCGATAGTGAAATCTACGTGACCTGGGGTATCAATCAAGTTAATACGGTGCATATCAAACTGCTGCTGCATACCAGACCAAAAGGTCGTGGTAGCCGCAGAAGTAATAGTAATACCGCGTTCCTGCTCCTGCTCCATCCAATCCATAGTGGCTGCGCCATCATGAACTTCACCAATTTTGTGAGAGCGGCCTGTATAAAACAGGATCCGCTCAGATGTCGTAGTTTTGCCGGCATCAACGTGAGCACAGATACCAATGTTACGGTAACGTTCTATTGGAGTTGTACGTGCCACTCTACATTCCTCTTAGTTAAGAAATTCTTACCAGCGGAAGTGTGCGAACGCTTTATTCGCTTCGGCCATACGGTGCACGTCTTCACGTTTCTTAACCGCAGAACCTTTATTTTCGATTGCATCAAGCATCTCACCAGCAAGACGCTGAGCCATAGACTTTTCACCACGTTTACGGGCAGCTTCCACTAACCAACGCATAGCTAAAGCGTTACGACGTACTTGACGAACTTCACACGGCACTTGGTAGGTCGAACCACCAACACGACGTGATTTAACTTCGACTGTAGGACGAATGTTGTCTAAAGCCACTTCGAATAAATCGATGTGTTCTTTTTTAGACTTTGCAGCTGCAATTTCAAGTCCGCCGTATACAATTGATTCGGCTGTAGATTTTTTACCGTCGACCATTACGACGTTTACAAACTTTGCCAACAATTCACTTCCGAACTTAGGATCTGGAAGGATTTTACGTTGACCTATGACGCGTCTTCTAGGCATTCGAAACTCCGATTGCTTCAGGTGATTCCAAAACTTTTAATACATTAAAGAAAAAAAGTTGTTTAGTTTGGCCTTACTAACGGAGTACCGTTATTTCTTAGGCCGCTTGGCGCCGTATTTAGAACGGCCTTGTCTACGATCTTTTACGCCTGCACAGTCTAATGTGCCACGTACGGTGTGGTAACGCACACCTGGAAGGTCTTTTACCCGGCCACCGCGGATCAGCACTACGCTGTGTTCCTGCAGGTTGTGGCCTTCACCACCAATATAAGAAGACACTTCGAATCCGTTAGTTAAACGAACACGGCATACTTTACGTAATGCTGAGTTAGGCTTCTTAGGTGTAGTGGTGTATACACGGGTACAAACACCACGCTTCTGCGGGCAAGCTTCAAGCGCCGGAACGGTGCTCTTGGCTACCTTCTGGCTGCGCGGCTTACGCACTAGCTGGTTGATTGTTGCCATTAAATACTCCTGGTTAATAAATACCCAATAAACGTGAAAATTCCGCCCCCGAAATTAGGGTCGCGGAATTCTAATGGTCAAGCTTTGACCTGTCAAGTTACAATGCAATTTGCCGGCATTTTAATCACCGGCAAACGGCATCTTGCTTGTTTACTCGTCGTTGCCCGATAAGTTCATGTTTAATGCATCGGTCAATGCCTGTTCGGCAGACTCTGCACTTCTTGTCGGTTCAACAACTTCATTGTTGCCAGCACGTTGACGAGCGCGATTCTGGTGATAAGCAAAACCAGTACCGGCTGGGATCAAACGGCCAACAATAACGTTCTCTTTCAAACCACGTAATTCATCAATCTTACCTGCAACAGCAGCTTCGGTGAGAACACGGGTTGTTTCTTGGAACGACGCTGCAGAAATGAACGAGTCAGTCGACAGAGACGCTTTGGTGATACCCAGTAATGAACGTTCATACTGTGCTGGCATTTTGCCCGCGGCTTCCAAATCACGGTTTGCGATATTAACGCGCGCCACTTCTGCTTGTTCACCTTCCAAGAATTCGCTATCACCAGGGTGGGTAATAATACACTTACGCAACATTTGACGAATAATCGTTTCAATGTGCTTATCGTTGATTTTAACGCCCTGTAAGCGATATACATCCTGAACTTCGTTAACGATATAGCTGGCAACCTGGTGAATACCACGTAAACGCAGGATATCGTGAGCTGATTCAGGGCCTTCTGAAATAACTTCACCTTTCTCAATGCGTTCACCTTCGAACACATTGACTTGGCGCCACTTCTGAATCATTTCTTCATGTGCATCACCCTGTTCAGGGGTAATGATGAGGCGACGTTTGCCTTTAGTTTCTTTACCGAAGCTAATCACACCAGAGATTTCAGCCAAAATAGCTGGATCTTTCGGCTTACGTGCTTCAAATAAATCAGCTACGCGAGGCAGACCACCGGTGATGTCACGTGTCTTCGAGCTTTCTTGCGGAATACGTGCTAACACGGTACCTGTTACTACTGTGTCACCGTCGGTAACTTCGATAGTTGTAAAGCTAGGTAAACGGATCTCTTGTAAACCACCATCATCTGTTGCCAGGATCAGTTTTGGCTCTTTCGCATTGGCTTTAGCTAAATCTTTAACAACCGTTCGAGTTAAACCGGTTAACTCGTCTTGTTGTACTTCAGTGTTGGTATCATCAACATCACTGAAAGAAACCTTAGCGCCACGCTCAAGAATGATTGGGTGTGAATGCGGATCCCAGTTCGCTACAACCTGACCAGCAACGATTTTCGCGTTGTCGTCAGTGGCCATGATCGAACCGTATGGCAGTTTATAACGCTCTTTCTCGCGGCCTAAGTCATCAAATACGGTCACTTCAGCTGAACGAGAGGTAATAACAATCTTGTTATCCGCGTTACGTACAAACTTCGCATTCTGCAGTTTAAGCATACCGGCATTTTTAACCTGTACGCTGTTTTCAGCAGAAGAACGCGATGCAGCACCACCGATGTGGAATGTACGCATGGTTAACTGTGTACCAGGCTCACCGATTGATTGCGCAGCAATAACACCTACAGCTTCACCAGCATTGATTAAGTGACCACGTGCTAGGTCGCGACCATAACACTTAGCACACACACCAAAGTCAGTTTGACAGGTAATTACTGAACGCACATGTACTTCATCAATCGAGTTCTGTTCAATAATGTCACACAGCTGTTCATCAAGCATGGTGCCGTCAGCGACAAGAACTTCTTCGGTAGTTGGCGATAAAATATCACCGATAACCACACGACCCAGTACTCGCTCACGTAGACCTTCAACCACGTCACCACCTTCAATCAGCGGCTTCATGATAATACCTTGCTCAGAACCACAGTCTTGCTCAGTCACCACTAAATCTTGTGCTACATCGACTAAACGACGCGTTAAGTAACCCGAGTTAGCTGTCTTCAATGCAGTATCGGCAAGACCTTTACGCGCACCGTGCGTTGAAATGAAGTACTGTAATACACTCAGACCTTCGCGGAAGTTTGCGGTAATGGGCGTTTCGATGATTGAACCATCTGGTTTTGCCATCAGACCACGCATTGCGGCTAACTGACGGATCTGCGCCGGAGAACCCCGAGCGCCTGAGTCAGCCATCATATAAACAGAGTTAAATGATTGTTGCTCAACAGTATTACCATCACGGTCAACCACATTCTCTTTCGAGAGGTTGTCCATCATCGCTTTAGATAAGCTTTCGTTGGCATTTGACCAAATATCGATAACTTTGTTGTATTTTTCACCGGCTGTTACCAAACCTTGCTGGAACTGGTCTTGAATTTCGGCTACTTCATTTTCAGCATCATCGATGATCTTAGTTTTCGAGTCAGGGATGACCATGTCATCAATACCAACAGAAACACCTGATAACATCGCATAATGGAAACCGGTATACATGATTTGGTCAGCCAAAATAACGGTTTTCTTCAAACCGATACGGCGATAAGCACCATTCAATAAGCGAGAAATTTGTTTCTTGCCCATGGCTTGGTTAACTGATTCAAAACTCATACCTTCCGGCAGGATTGAATACAGAATTGCACGACCTACTGTTGTATCTTTCACTTCCGTTGTTTCAGTACGGCTACCATCTTCAGCAAATTCAACTTCAGTGATACGCACTTTAACTTTAGCATGTAAGCTTGCACAGTCTGCACGGAAGGCTTTTTCAGCTTCTTTCGCGCTCTTGAACAACATGCCTTCGCCTTTCGCGTTAACCGCTTGGCGAGTCATGTAATACAGACCTAATACAACGTCCTGTGAAGGAACAATGATTGGCTCACCATTGGCGGGTGACAGTACGTTATTCGTTGACATCATCAACGCACGCGCTTCTAACTGCGCTTCGATAGTTAACGGTACGTGTACCGCCATTTGGTCACCATCGAAGTCGGCGTTATAAGCCGCACACACTAATGGGTGCAGTTGAATCGCTTTACCTTCAATCAGCACAGGTTCGAAAGCTTGAATACCTAAACGGTGCAGTGTTGGTGCACGGTTTAACAATACAGGGTGTTCACGAATAACTTCGTCTAACACATCCCATACCGCGCCTTCTTCGCGCTCAACCATTTTCTTAGCCGCTTTAATGGTGGTGGCTAAACCACGCGCTTCAAGCTTGCCGTAAATAAAAGGTTTGAACAGCTCAAGAGCCATTTTCTTCGGTAAACCACACTGGTGTAAACGCAATGTAGGACCTACGGTGATAACCGAACGACCAGAATAGTCAACACGCTTACCTAACAAGTTCTGACGGAAGCGACCTTGCTTACCTTTGATCATGTCAGCTAACGATTTTAATGGACGCTTGTTAGAACCGGTAATAGCACGACCACGACGACCGTTATCTAATAGCGCATCAACCGCTTCTTGTAACATACGTTTTTCGTTGCGTACGATAATGTCTGGTGCAGACAAATCTAATAAACGCTTCAAACGGTTGTTACGGTTAATCACACGACGGTATAAATCGTTAAGATCTGACGTGGCAAAACGGCCACCATCCAATGGAACTAATGGACGTAAATCTGGCGGTAATACCGGTAAAACAGTCATGATCATCCACTCAGGCTTATTGCCAGAGGTGTGGAATGATTCCATTAACTTAAGACGCTTACTGATCTTCTTACGCTTGGTTTCAGAGTTAATCGTAGGTAACTCTTCACGCATTTGTTTGATTTCAGTTGGCAGTTCAATACCTTTCAGAATATCCAGAATCGCTTCTGCACCCATCTTGGCTTCGAACTCATCACCATGTTCTTCTAACACGTCTAGATATTCTTCTTCAGTTAACATCTGACGACGCTCTAAAGAAGTCATACCCGGCTCGGTAACAACATAGCTTTCGAAATATAATACACGTTCGATATCACGCAAGGTCATATCTAACAGTAAACCGATACGGCTGGGCAGCGACTTTAAAAACCAAATGTGCGCGGTTGGGCTAGCCAACTCGATATGACCCATACGCTCACGACGTACTTTTGTTAAGGTCACTTCTACGCCGCATTTTTCACATATTACGCCGCGGTGCTTCAAACGTTTGTACTTACCACACAAACACTCGTAGTCTTTTACTGGGCCAAAGATACGGGCACAGAATAAACCGTCACGCTCTGGTTTAAAGGTACGGTAATTGATCGTCTCGGGCTTTTTCACTTCACCAAACGACCATGAACGGATCATGTCTGGCGAAGATAAGCCGATACGAATAACATCAAACTCTTCAGTCTTAGTTTGTTGTTTCAGAAACTTTAATAAGTCTTTCACCTTTGCTCTCCTGTAAGAGGTAAACCGGAATGGGGCAGCTTACTGACTGCCCCCCAACACAAGGTCGGTTTATTCCTCTTCCAATTCGATATTAATACCGAGCGAACGGATTTCTTTCATTAATACGTTGAAAGATTCTGGCATGCCAGGTTCCATTCTGTGGTCGCCGTCAACGATGTTTTTATACATCTTGGTACGACCGTTGACGTCATCAGACTTAACGGTAAGCATTTCTTGTAGGGTATAAGCCGCACCATATGCTTCTAATGCCCATACTTCCATCTCACCGAAGCGCTGACCACCGAACTGTGCCTTACCACCCAGCGGCTGCTGAGTAACCAGGCTGTAAGAGCCAGTAGAACGCGCGTGCATCTTATCATCAACCAAGTGGTTCAGTTTCAGCATGTACATGTAACCGACAGTAACCTTCCGTTCGAAAGTATTACCGGTACGACCATCATATAACGCGATTTGACCGCTGGCAGGTAAGTCACCTAACTCAAGCAATTGCTTGATTTCAGATTCTTTCGCACCATCGAAAACTGGCGTAGCGACTGGCAGACCTTTGCGTAAGTTCTGAGCCAAACGACGCACTTCATCATCAGTGAAGCTTTCAATATCAACGTTCTGACGTGATTCACCTAAAGCATAAACCTTTTTCAGGAAGTCACGGATTTCCGCCGTTTCTTTCTGTTCTTTGATCATGCCGTCAATCTTGTCACCGATACCACGAGCGGCTAAGCCTAAGTGCGTTTCTAAGATCTGACCGATGTTCATCCGCGAAGGTACACCCAATGGGTTAAGTACGATATCAACCGGCTGACCTTTATCATCGTATGGCATATCTTCAACTGGCACGATAGTAGAGATTACACCCTTGTTACCGTGACGGCCGGCCATTTTATCACCTGGCTGGATACGACGTTTTACCGCAAGGTAAACTTTAACGATTTTCAGTACGCCTGGTGCTAAATCATCACCTTGAACAATCTTGCGACGCTTAGCTTCGAACTTCTTGTCGTACTCAACACGGATTTCTTCGTATTGCGTTGCTAATTGCTCAAGATCGTTCTGCTTATCTTCGTCACTTAAGCTTTGATTAAATAACGCATCACCTTTCAACGTATTCAGCTTGGCGCGATCTAAACCACTTTGCTCTAACAAGTTACGTGCACGGTCGAAGATACCTGCTTCAAGAATACGGAACTCTTCATTCAGATCTTTCTTCGCTTGTTTGACTTCCATCTCTTCGATTTCGCGAGCGCGTTTATCTTTTTCAACGCCGTCACGAGTAAAGACTTGGACATCAATAACCGTACCGGTCACTGAGTTTGGTACACGTAAAGACGTATCTTTAACGTCAGACGCTTTCTCACCAAAAATAGCACGAAGTAGTTTTTCTTCTGGTGTAAGCTGGCTTTCACCTTTCGGGGTGACTTTACCCACCAGAATGTCACCACCTTTCACTTCGGCGCCAATGTAAACAATACCGGCTTCGTCTAGTTTAGACAGCGCAGATTCGCCTACGTTAGGAATATCACCCGTGATTTCTTCAGGCCCAAGCTTAGTATCACGAGCAATACAGCTTAATTCCTGGATATGGATAGTGGTTAAACGATCTTCTTGTACTAAACGCTCAGATAACAAAATCGAATCTTCGAAGTTGTAACCGTTCCATGGCATGAAAGCCACGCGTAAGTTTTGGCCTAATGCAAGTTCGCCTAAATCAGTAGAAGGACCATCAGCCAAGACATCACCACGTTCAATTGGCTCACCGTGGTTGACACATGGACGTTGGTTAATACAAGTATTTTGGTTAGAACGGGTGTATTTGGTTAAGTTGTAGATATCGATACCGGCTTCGCCAGCAACCATTTCATCTTCATTAACCTTAATAACAATACGGCTGGCATCGACGTAATCGATAACACCACCACGTTTCGCTACCACAGTTACACCTGAGTCTTTCGCTACAACGCGCTCAATACCTGTACCTACTAACGGCTTATCAGCCCGTAAGGTAGGTACTGCTTGACGTTGCATGTTCGAACCCATCAATGCACGGTTAGCATCATCGTGCTCTAAGAACGGAATTAAGGCTGCTGCAACAGACACAATCTGTTGTGGTGCCACGTCCATATACTGCACTTCAGCTGAGGCCATTAACGTGAATTCGTTTTTAAAACGACACGGTACTAAAGCATCAACTAAACGGTTGTCTGCATCTAACTCAGCGTTGGCCTGAGCGATAACAAAGTTACCTTCTTCAATTGCAGATAAGAAATCGACTTCATCAGTCACAATACCGTTTTCAATACGACGGTAAGGGGTTTCTAAGAAACCATATTCGTTAGTTTGCGCAAAAATCGATAACGAGTTAATCAAACCGATGTTTGGACCTTCTGGCGTTTCGATTGGACATACCCGACCATAGTGCGTTGGGTGTACGTCACGAACTTCGAAACCAGCACGTTCACGTGTAAGACCGCCAGGGCCAAGTGCTGAAATACGACGTTTGTGCGTCACTTCTGACAATGGGTTGTTCTGATCCATAAATTGAGAAAGTTGGCTTGAACCAAAGAACTCTTTTACAGCAGCAGAAATAGGCTTAGCGTTAATTAAGTCTTGTGGCATAACCGCATCCAGATCGCCTAAAGACAGACGCTCTTTCACAGCACGCTCAACACGAACTAAACCAACACGGAATTGGTTTTCCGCCATTTCGCCAACAGAACGGATCCGACGGTTACCTAAATGGTCGATGTCATCAACTTCGCCATTACCGTTACGGATATCAATTAAGACTTTCATTACCGCTAAAATATCTTCTTTGCTCAGTACACCGGTACCTGTGCCATCTTCGAAACCAACACGACGGTTGAATTTCATCCGACCGACTGTTGATAAGTCGTAACGATCTTCTGAGAAGAATAAATTTTCAAATAAAGTATCTGCAGCTTCGCGCGTTGGCGGTTCACCAGGACGCATCATCCGGTAAATTTCTACCAGGGCTTCCATCCGGTTGCTGCTAGGATCGATACGGATAGTTTCTGAGACATAAGAACCCTGATCCAAATCGTTGATGTATAAGGTTTCGAAACTTTCGTAGCCTGCTTTTGCTAGTTTTGCTAACAGCTCTAATGTGAGCTCTGCGTTCGCCTCGGCAATAATCTCTCCGGTTGAACGGTCAGCGTAATTTTTCGCTAGGACACGACCTACCACATATTCATGTGGTACTTCCATCATGGTCATACCGGTTTTTTCCAGCTGACGCACATGACGGGCAGTAATACGACGACCATGTTCTACGATCACTTCGCCATCGTTATCTTTAATATCAAATGCAGCTGTTTCACCGCGTAAACGGTTGGCTACTACTTCCATCAGAATTTTGCCGTCTTTGATATCAAAACGGGTATTTTCAAAGAAAGTAGCCAGAATTTCTTCTGTGCTCAGTTCAAGTGCACGTAATAGGATAGTCGCTGGTAATTTACGGCGACGATCGATACGCACGAACAAGTTATCTTTAGCGTCAAATTCAAAGTCTAACCATGACCCACGGTATGGGATCACGCGAGCATTATATAAGACTTTACCAGACGAGTGCGTCTTACCACGGTCGTGGTCGAAGAACACACCTGGACTACGGTGTAACTGAGAAACGATAACGCGCTCAGTACCATTAATAACAAAGGTACCATTTTCGGTCATCAACGGGATTTCACCCATATAGACTTCTTGTTCACGGATATCTTTGATTGTGCCTGGCGCTTCTTTGTCAAACAGCACCATCCGCAGCTTAACCCGTAAAGGTGCCGAATAGGTTACACCACGGATTTGACATTCTTTAACGTCAAAAACAGGTTCCCCGATACGGTAGCTAACATACTGCAATTCCGCACTGCCTGAATAGCTTTTGATTGGAAAAACAGAGCGGAAAGCGGCTTCTAAACCGTATCCACCTTCAGGATCTGGCTCGATAAATTTGCTGAATGATTCGATTTGAATCGACAACAGGTATGGCACATCCAATACTTCCGGACGTTTGCCGAAGTCCTTACGGATACGTTTCTTCTCAGAATAAGAGTAAGTCATGGGGTTCCTCAGCTTGCTGATTTTTTTCCCAACCACCTTATCGGTGGCTTATGTTACCAGACCTGGTAACAGCAGGGGTGGGGAAATCATTGTCCCACAGCGCAAAAAGGCCGGTGATTAATTCATCACCAGCCCGGCCTGAAATTCAGGCAGCTAATCTGGTATTAACCAGATTATTTGATTTCAACAGATGCACCAGCTTCTTCAAGATCTTTCTTGAGAGCTTCTGCTTCTGCTTTAGAAACGCCTTCTTTGATTGCAGCTGGAGCGCTTTCAACCAAGTCTTTCGCTTCTTTCAGGCCTAAACCTGTTGCGCCACGTACTGCTTTGATAACAGATACTTTGTTTGCGCCAACAGCAGCCAATACTACGTTGAATTCAGTTTGTTCTTCAACAGCGGCAGCTGGACCAGCTGCAACAGCTACTGCAGCAGCAGCTGAAACACCGAATTTTTCTTCCATTGCAGATACTAATTCAACAACTTCCATTACAGACATTGCTGCGATTGCATCTAAGATTTGATCTTTAGTCACTGACATTGCGCAGATTCCTAAATTATGGGCCTTGGCCCGAATTAAACTCTACAAAACCAAACGTATAATTACGCGGCTTGCTCTTGTTTTTGGTCGCGAACCGCGGCAATTGTACGTACAAGTTTGCCGGCAGCTGCCTCTTTCATGGTGCTCATCAAGCGTGCAATAGCTTCGTCGTATGTTGGTAACGATGCTAACACGTCGATGTTCACTGTGGTACCGTTGAAAGCTGCACCTTTAAGCTCGAAGTTTTTGTTTTCTTTCGCGAAATCTTTGAAGATACGCGCTGCAGCACCTGGGTGCTCTTTAGAAAACGCAACTAATGTCGGGCCTACGAATACCTCTTTCAGACACTCAAATTCGGTGCCATCTACTGCGCGGCGAGCTAGGGTGTTACGGACCACTTTGACCCAAACACCAGCTTCACGTGCTTGCTTACGCAGAGCAGTGATCTTGCCTACAGTGACACCACGAGCGTCTGCGACTACCGCAGATAAAGCACCTTTGGCAGCTTCCTGGACTTCAGCAACAATTGCTTTTTTGTCATCAAGCTTTATAGCCATTGGCTCTTAACTCCTGGTTCATCCGGACTTTATGTCCGGTTTCCTACACAACGTTGACAATATGCCAACGCGCGATTTACGGTGAGACCAGAACGAATTTAATTCTTTCTGGGGCCTACACCGTCTGCGTAGGTTGTTTTTTTAAGTCACGCCTTTCAAAAGAAACTTGTGACACCTACGGTCTTGGACGGAAGCCAGTACTTCAATGAAGTCTGGCTTCTACCCTAAAAACGAGGGCGAGATTATAAATTAACCACGCCCTGGTGTAAAGCGCTTAGACAGTGGCGCTTAAAGATGCTTGGTTTAATGTTAAACCAGCACCGTGAGTAGAAGAAAGCGTTACTTTTTTGATGTAGATACCTTTAGCAACTGAAGGCTTAGCACGCTTCAGAGCAACCAGTAACGACTCTAAGTTTTCTTTCAACTTGTCAGCGTCAAAATCGATTTTACCGATAGTAGAATGGATAATACCATTCTTATCATTACGGTAACGGATTTGACCCGCTTTGGCGTTCTTAACTGCTTCAGCTACGTTTGGTGTAACAGTGCCAGTTTTCGGGTTAGGCATTAAACCACGAGGGCCTAAAATTTGACCTAACATACCGACAACACGCATAGCATCTGGAGACGCGATAACAACGTCAAAATCCATTACGCCTTTCTTAACTTGATCAGCTAAGTCTTCCATACCTACGATGTCAGCACCAGCGGCTTTAGCAGCTTCGGCGTTAGCACCTTGTGTAAATACGGCAACGCGAACAGTACGACCCGTACCGTGTGGCAACACTGTTGCACCACGAACGTTTTGATCAGACTTACGAGCGTCGATACCCAGGTTTACTGCAACGTCAACGCTCTCAAGGAACTTGCCGGCAGATAATTCTTTTAACAAAGCAACTGCTTCGTTGATGTCATATTCGCGAGTAGAATCTACTTTAGAGCGGATTAACTTAGCGCGTTTTGTTAATTTAGCCATCGATTAGCCCTCCACCACTAAGCCCATAGAACGAGCAGTACCTTCAATGGTACGCACCGCAGCAGCATGATCTGCAGCTGTTAAATCAGGTTGTTTGATCTTAACGATTTCATCAACCTGTGCAGCTGTAATCTTACCGACTTTCTGGGTATTAGGACGACCTGAACCACCTTTTAAACCGGCTGCTTTCAATAATAAGAAAGACGCTGGTGGGGTACGAGTTTCGAACGTGAAAGAACGATCGCTATATACTGTAATAACAACAGGAATTGG
This sequence comes from Alishewanella sp. SMS8, assembly GCF_030737935.1. Classification (NCBI taxonomy): domain Bacteria; kingdom Pseudomonadati; phylum Pseudomonadota; class Gammaproteobacteria; order Alteromonadales; family Alteromonadaceae; genus Alishewanella; species Alishewanella sp. SMS8. Next base: position 1,356 of record NZ_JAPJEA010000010.1, on the reverse strand, counting down.
CATGCCTTTTTCAAGACTTTCTGTACGAGCGTTGAAGCCTTTACAGAATTCCATGATGTTAACACCGTGTTGACCTAACGCCGGACCAACTGGTGGTGACGGGTTTGCCATACCGGCTTTTACCTGCAATTTAATGAGTGCAGTGACTTTCTTTGCCATGTTTCACCTCTGTGATTGGGTCTTAGCCTCGTAAATGCGAGGACACTTACTCAAACGGCTTCCCATACGATAAAAAGGGCGCAGATTATATTTTAATCAGCGCCCCGTTACAAGCTGTAAATTACGCTTTTTCGACTTGACCGAATTCTAACTCAACCGGAGTTGCACGACCAAAAATGAGTACCGAGACTTTTACGCGGCTCTTTTCATAGTCAACTTCTTCGACTACACCGTTAAAGTCTGCGAAAGGTCCCTCTGTTACACGAACCACTTCACCGGCTTCAAACAAGGTTTTCGGCTTCGGCTTATCAATATTGTCTTGTAGACGATTCAAAATGGTCAGTGCTTCTTTTTCAGAAATAGGTGCTGGACGGTCAGAAGTACCACCGATAAAACCCAGCACACGCGGCACACTTTTCACTAAGTGCCAAGCTTCTTCGCACATTTCCATTTGTACTAATACGTAACCAGGGAAAAACTTACGCTCAGATTTACGTTTCTGACCGGCACGCATTTCCACAACTTCTTCAGTGGGTACTAATACTTCACCAAACTTTTCTTCCATTTGATGAATTTTAATATGTTCACGTAGTGAGGTGGCAACTCGCTGTTCGAAACCTGAAAAGGCCTGCACTACATACCAACGCATTTTTCCTGCCATAAGTTAACCCCCTAGTCCGGTAAAGAAGGAGACGACGCGTAATAAAATAGCATCGAGGCCCCACAAAATAAGCCCCATAATAACAGTGGCAATAAGAACGATAATAGTGGTCTGCATGGTCTCTTGACGAGTTGGCCAAACCACTTTCCGGATTTCAGTACGTGACTCTTTGGCGAAATTAAGGAAAGTTTTGCCTTTGTAAGTCTGTGCAGCTACAAAGCCCGCAGCGGCAACTAATACAACAATGGCAATAGCCTTTTCCAGACTAGATAACTCGTAAAGATAATTACCAACCACGACTAATGATAGGATCACTAGTACTAACAACCATTTAACCAGATCTAATCCGCTTTTTGGGGTTTCGCTTGTTGCACTCATGCTTCACTCACTTAATAGGCTTACTTATGTTGTTCTCATAACAAACATAACAGCACGGACGGCATATCCGAGCTTGAAAATAGTGGCAGGGGCAGAGGGATTCGAACCCCCAACCATCGGTTTTGGAGACCGCTGTTCTACCAATTGGAACTATGCCC